>NZ_CM132202.1:3368165-4041798 GCF_053653995.1 Peribacillus sp. JNUCC 23 | reverse complement strand
AATGGAAACAAGTCAATATCGTTCTATATATGGTAGGGAAACTAAATTCTGTGTTCCCGTTCAATCCCAATACTTCGCCGATCCATTACCTCTTGCAGGTGTGTTTGAACTAGTAAAATCAGAGAATACAGAGATAGAAATTCGTCGAATCGAAAAACTGGAACGATTTCACACCTTATTCAGTCATACATATCGTAATTTTCTTATCCCGCGTTTAGGATTAATGGACTGGCATTTTACTACCTCTGCATCTATCCTAAATAAAGTTGATGTTTATCAATTACATCGACCAGTGTCTGGATTTAGTGCTCCTCAATTAGCATCCCTAATATTAAATACTGTAAATAAAGGAGAATAAGTAATGATTAAACAGGCTATATCATTAAATAAGTTAATTGCACAAGGTAAAGGAAATATAGTCAGTGACATGGGCGGAGAGAAGGTTATGTTGAGCGTCCGTAATGGAAAATACTACAATTTAGGTGAAATGGGTGGAGCCATATGGGATCGTATTGAAAAGCCGATATCGGTTACTCAATTGATCAATGCGTTAATGTCTGAATATGAAGTAGAGCAATCTGAATGTGAGGAACAGGTCATTTCCTTTTTGGAACTGTTGAATGAGGAAGGTTTACTTAAGCTTGGCGAAGAAGTGTAATTTAGTATTCTATTCTCGATAAGAAGTAGGGAAGTCTAAATGAATATGGTGAAAAAGTTCAAAACATTGTTCTCACTAGATATGAAAACAACGCTTATATTTACAGAAGCTTTTATTTATTTGGGATGGGCTCGTATTCTCAAATTTATGCCGTTTTCTAAGGTTGCCCCTTTTCTAGGGGAGGAAATGAATGAGACATCTTTAAGTATAGATGAATCTAATAGAAAGGTGCTTAAGCATGTATCTCAAGCGGTTAATATTATGAGCCGCTATACGTTTTGGGAAAGCCAGTGTCTTGTTAAGGCTATCGCTGCAATGAAAATGTTGGAAAGACGTCAAATTGAAAGTACTATTTATTTAGGAACTGCGAAAGATGAGACGGGAAAGATGATTGCCCATGCATGGCTTCGCAGCGGACCTAACTATATTACAGGATTTGAAGTAATGGATAGGTTTACTGTTGTTGGTAAATTCGCGAAAACAATTGGTAAATGAAGAGGTAAAAGGAGAAAGAATGTGACTAACAATTTCAACTTCAATTTGGAACATATACCTAAGGAATTAAAATTATTACTTGAAATTATTAAGACAGAACATGACATAGACATTCATATAAAAAGCCTGGAATGGGCTACAGATATTGATTGGAACCTTTTTCTTGAACTAGCGATGCATCATCGTTTATATCCATTATTAAATACTAAATTAAAAAAGTTGAATAGCCTTATACCAACTGATGTTTATCAGGTTATTCATGAAAATTATAAAAAAAACACCTTTCTAATGCTTAACTTAAGTGCGGAAATAGAACAAGTAAGTAAACTATTTGCCAATAATCACATACATCTTCTAGTACTAAAGGGTCCGGTGCTGGCTGCGGATCTTTATGGAGATATTTCTCTTCGTACATCCAGCGATCTAGATGTTCTTGTTCCTTTAGATGATCTTGAAAAGGTGGAAAATTTACTAATAGAAACAGGTTATGTAAAAGATGATTATTTTCAAACGATACTAAGCGACTGGAAATGGAGACATCACCATATAACATTTTTTCATCCTAAATCTAACATTAAACTCGAAGTTCATTGGCGATTAAATCCTGGTCCTGGGAAGGAACCGAGCTTTAATGAATTGTGGGAACGGAAAAGAATTAGTTCTTTTACCAGTGATTCCGTCTCCTATTTGGGAAGAGAGGATTTATTTTTATTTCTTGTTTCACATGGTGCTCGTCACGGCTGGTCCCGACTACGCTGGTTAGTGGATATTCATCAAATAGTAAAACAAAAGCTTGATTATCCAAAGCTCCTTCAATTATTGAAAAAATATCAATATTTTCATGTAGGAGGGCAAGCGCTTATTTTAACTTCACAGCTATTAGAAACTTCATTAGGGAAAGAAATGAAACCATTAGTATCTGGGATTCGACCAAGGCAGCTAGCTCAAGAGGCAGTGTTTTATTTAGAAAACATGGTGAACTTACATACAGATCCTGTTCCGGAGGATGTAGCTAGGTATCATAAACGTCATTTATTTTCATTAATGTCCAACCAGCAAAAGCTTTTCTTCATCATGAGTTTTTTGCATCCCTATCCCGAGGATGCAGAGGCATTGCCATTACCAAAATATCTTCACTTTTTATACTTTCCTTTACGGCCTTTTTTATGGGCTTGGAGAAAAACGAGGAAGCACGTGTTGTCGTAGGAGGACGCATAAATGAGAAATGTTTTATATTTCACAAAGAGAATTCATTCCTTTTCAGGAAGAGTTCTATATTTTAATCTCATAGGGATGATGTTAATTAGCTTATTTGAAGGAATTGGTGTTTTCCTGTTAATTCCTTTAATTAGTCTTTCGGGTATGTTAGATGTTCGTTTAGAAAAAGCTTCGCCTATTTCTTCCATCAATCATATATTTCAAGGAATTCCCGAAAATGTAGGTTTGACTCTTATTCTAGCCATATATGTTTTATTAATGATCGGTCATGCCCTTTTTCAACGTAATCAAATGATCTTGAATGGTAGGATTCAACAAGGATTTATTCGACATTTACGAGATGAAACATATAAGGCTCTCATTCAAGCTAACTGGGGATTTTTTCTGAAAAAGAGAAAATCTGATATCATTAACTCTATGACAACAGAATTAGCACGTGTTGCTGGGGGAACGAACATGTTTCTTCAGTTCATTACCTCACTTGTTTTTACCTTCATACAAATTAGCCTTGCATTTTGGCTTTCAGCACAGATGACCGTAGCCGTTTTACTATTTGGATTTGCACTTATCTTCTTTTCTCGGACGTTTATTAGAAAATCAAATACGATTGGTAACCAAACAGTAGAGTTATCAAAAGCTTATTTGGCAGGTATAACCGATCATTTTAATGGAATTAAGGACATTAAAAGCAATACGTTAGAGAAAACTCATTTAACTTGGGTTCGTTCTTTAAGTTTAAATATTGAACAAAATGTAATGGAATTAATTAAATTGAAAACTATTTCTCAACTTATCTATAAAATTGTTTCTGCTTTTTTAATTGCTGGTTTCGTATTTTATTCTATTAAGATGTTTCAAGCACAATCTGCACAATTAATGTTAATTATCGTTATTTTTGCAAGACTATGGCCCAGAATTAGTGGGATTCAGTCGAACTTGGAACAATTAGGCTCATTAATTCCTTCATTTAAGGCTCTAATTGACTTACAAAATGAATGCCTGGAAGCGAAGGAGCTAAATGAAGAGAGCTATACAAATGTAGAACCTATTCTAATTGAAGAAGGACTGCAATGTCAAAATGTCTATTTTCGATATGATCAAAATCAGTCTACCTATGCGCTTGAAAATATTACCATGAAAATTCCAGCGAATCATATGACTGCCATCGTAGGCCCTTCCGGTGCAGGGAAAAGTACATTAATTGATTTGTTAATGGGACTAAATAAACCGGAAAAGGGTCAAGTTCTAGTTGATGGGAATACATTAACGACTGATAATTTATTGTCACTAAGACGTTCGATAAGTTATGTTCCACAAGATCCTTTTCTTTTTAATGCAACGATAAGAGATAACTTATTAATGATTGAACCAACCGCAAGTGAAGAACAAATATGGGAAGCGCTGGAATTCTCTTCTGCAGCTGAGTTTGTCAAAAAACTCCCTCAAGAACTTGATACACTCATTGGTGATCGTGGTATTAGACTTTCTGGTGGAGAAAGGCAACGTATCGTTCTTGCACGTGCCATATTACGAAAACCATCCATTCTAGTATTAGATGAGGCGACGAGTGCATTAGATATGGAAAATGAAGCGAAAATTCAAAGTGCTATAGAAAGACTAAAGGGAACGATGACGATTATCGTCATTGCTCATCGCTTATCTACAATTCGTAATGCCGATCAGGTCATTGTGATAGATCAGGGAGAAATTATTCAAATGGGTGAATATCATCAATTAGCGAAAGAAAATAGGGGGATGTTTAATCATTTGCTTGGTAAACAAATGGGAGTTCTATCATTAAAGTAAAAACACCATTTCAAAAACGTAATGATTAATTAAATAACCGTTGACACGTTCTTTATAAAGAAATATTATAAGTATATAATCCTATTAATTTATAGGTATATACGCTTATTTTACAAAAATTTGTAGAAAATAAGGGTGGATACACTATTTATTCTATTTTTTTTAACCATAGTGTTCTTTATAAGGAACGGTAATAACTAAGGCTTTCGTTCGGTTCCAAAATACGTACTAAAAGGTGGTCCTATGAATTTAAACAAAATCCCACAAAGGACAGAACAAAGAATAGCAAAGGAAATTGATTTAAAGGAATTATATAAAATACTAAAGAAACGCATTTGGATCATTGTAGCTATAACAGTACTCTCTACCCTTGCTGGAGGGCTTTATCATCATTACACAACGACTTTGCTATATGGATCCTCTACAAAGATAATTATGGAAGCAGATGCTGATAATCGGAATACTCTTCAGGTTATTATGAAGGATTCAGTCATCTTGGGGAAAGTCATTGAAGAACTGGATCTTGCAAAGTCACCCGAGGCACTTGCTGGGCAAATAACTGTTGAAAGCATTGCTAACTCCCAAGTAACTAGTATTAGTGTAGTCGATACTGATCCTAGCTTGGCTGCTCAAATTGCTAATACTACAGCATCAGTATTTAAAGCAGAAATTCCAAAGATTAGAGACTTTAATGGTGTTCGTCTTCTTTCGGAAGCAAAAGTAAATCCCTATCCAATTAATGAGAATCAAAACCGTACAATTGTCATTTTCTTTGTTTTTGGTCTAGTAGTAGGAATCGGGCTGGTATTTTTATTGGACTCCCTAGACGATACAATTCAGTCAGAACAGGAAGTTGAAGAACTTTTGGGACTATTTGCTTTAGGTTCAGTTCCTAAAATGAATAAGAAAAATATCAAACGGGAAAATAAGGAAGGTGTATTAGATTTGAGAGGTGAAACCATTGGACCAAAATAAACGATTAAATGGAAGTACAACGAAAAAAAGAAATTTAATTGCTTATACGAATCCTGATTCAATCATTGCTGAGCGATATAGAACAATCATTACAAATATGAAATTTTCAACTTCTGACCAGAATAGCCGCACTTTTTTAATTACTTCTCCAAGTATGGGAGAAGGGAAGTCAACATCTGCAGCAAACCTTGCTGTCTCAATCGCTCTGCAGAAGAAAAGCGTCCTATTAATTGATGCTAATTTGAGAAACCCAGGCATCCATTCAATCTTTAAAGTTTCAAATACGAATGGTGTTACAGATATTGTAAACGGTAAAATAACCATCGAGGATGCTATCGTAAATACGGGAATAGGCGGGCTAGACTTATTAACTAGTGGGACGATTCCTCCTAATCCAGTTGAATTACTCGGTTCACAAATGATGGATCAATTAATAAAAAGGGCAGCAAAATCCTATGATATAGTTTTGATTGATTCTACATCTGTTTTAGAAGTAACGGATACGAAGCTATTAGCTTATATATGTGATGGTGTAATATTAGTAATTGCTCGGGGTAAAACAACCTATGAGGAAGCACTTGAAGCAAAAAAAATATTAGGGTTCGCTAAGGCGAAATTCATTGGGGCTATTTTAAATGAAAAAGACTTCGATCTTTTCAAAAAAATAAAAGTAGTAAATAAATAATTTTTTTTGAATAAAACTTTCTTTATTAAGAACGAAATGGACGCTTTATAGAATTATGTAGTTTGGTGATGTCTCCTTGCCGTTATAAAAGGAGATACTCGGTCATGCTGTGGGTGTAAAAAACCTTAGACGCCGGTCGTCGGAAGTGTGATGTGAGGGGGGGTTGAATGCCCTGATTATTATAAAGTTTTCAATTATAACGTTTCTAAAACGAGAAATTATAATTGAAAACTTTATTTTTAAAGGAGCTAAAAGGATGAAGGATCTAGATGAATTTCCAAAATCAATAAAAAAAGCTGTCCGGTATATTAAACAAGATACGACGAAGGAGCAATTAGAAGAGATTAGTCATTTAATTCACCAAGCGATTATGAGAAGAAGATTTATGTTAACCCATGACTCACACCTCTCGAAAAAAGTTATTAATTAAAAAAGGGGTGGAGAGAATGACCTATCAGCAGAGATTATCTTTATTTTTCTTAATTGATTCTTGTATCGTGTTAACGGCTATTTTTATTAGCCGTTTTTTAGTCAGTGCTACATTCCATGTGATTACTTTCTCGATTGTCATAAGTGCCGTCACGATATTAATGAGTCACCATGTTTTTGCATTAATGTTCAATTTATATAAAAAGGCTTGGGAGTATGCAAGCATTGGAGAATTATTGATTATTTTAAAAACAGTAACATATTCTGTCCTATTGACGGCGATTGTCCAGAAAATCATACTTGGGGAGATTTATTTCCGGCTGCTAGCCGTAACATGGCTCATGCACATGTTACTAATTGGCGGATCACGATTTTGCTGGAGAATGTTGCGTGACTTCTTTTCTAACAGCACGAGTCATAAAACAAGAACAATGATTGTTGGAGCCGGATCCGCTGGAACTATGGTGGCTAGGCAACTATTAAAAAATAAGGATGCTGATTTATTACCTGTAGCTTTTATTGATGATAATCCAAATAAACAAAATCTTGATATATTGGGTATTCCTGTTATTGGTGGCGTTAAAAATATTGAAGACACTGTCCGAAAATTGGATATTGAAAATATCGTCCTTGCTATTCCGTCACTCAGCAAAAAAGAGTTAAATACGATTTTTAACGAATGTGCTAAAACAAAGGCCAAAACACAAATTTTGCCTATGCTAGAAGATTTAATGACTGGCAAGGTATCTGTCAATCATTTTCGAGATGTTCAAGTGGAAGATTTATTAGGCAGGGAACAAGTAGAACTCGATATAAATAGTATTTCAGAATATATTACACAAAAAACAATCTTAGTAACGGGAGCTGGCGGATCAATTGGTTCTGAGATTTGCCGACAAATTTCAAACTTTAATCCGGAAAAACTAATTTTATTAGGACATGGAGAAAACAGCATATACTCTATTGAAATGGAGTTAAAGGAAAAATTCAGTGAATCTACTATTCAATTTATTACAGAAATTGCTGATCTTCAGGATGCCAAGAAGATGATGTCTGTAATGGGTACATACCAACCCAATGTCGTGTATCATGCTGCAGCCCATAAGCACGTACCATTAATGGAACGTAATCCAGAAGAAGCGGTGAAAAATAATTTAGTAGGTACGATGAATGTGGCTAACGCAGCAAGCTGGCATGGAGTAGGCACTTTTGTCATGATTTCTTCAGATAAAGCCGTCAATCCTACTAGTGTGATGGGTGCAACCAAAAGACTAGCTGAAATGGTTATCCAAAACCTCGACAAAAATAGTCGCACAAAGTTTGTTGCAGTAAGATTCGGAAATGTATTAGGAAGCCGTGGCAGTGTCATACCTATGTTTAAAAAACAAATTGAAAAAGGTGGACCGGTAACAGTTACTCACCCTGACATGGTCCGCTATTTTATGACCATTCCCGAAGCATCCAGATTAGTAATTCAAGGGGGGGCTTTAGCAGAGGGAGGGGAAATATTTGTTTTAGATATGGGAGATCCAATTAAAATAGTGGACTTAGCTAAAAACTTAATCAAATTGTCTGGTAACTCTATCGAAGAAATTGGGATTGAATTCACTGGTATTCGGCCAGGTGAAAAACTTTTCGAAGAATTATTAAAAGAAGATGAAGTACATGAAATGCAAGTTTACCCAAAAATCTACATCGGAAAAACAGCAGAACTTTTTCTACAGGAGATTGAAGAAATTATCTCGACTTTTTCAGATTTAGATAAAGATACTCTACGGGAGAAGCTGATTCATTTAGCGAATAACAAACACGTCACACAATCACTTCTGACAATTTAAAGGAGAGTTAATAATGAAGGTAAGAAAAGCAATCATACCAGCTGCTGGATTAGGTACAAGATTTCTACCAGCAACCAAAGCAATGCCAAAGGAAATGCTTCCAATTGTCGATAAGCCGACGATTCAATACATTGTGGAAGAGGCAATAGAATCAGGTATTGAGGATATCATTATTGTTACCGGAAAAGGAAAAAGGTCGATTGAAGACCATTTTGACCATTCGTTTGAATTAGAACAAAACCTGTTTGATAAAGGGAAATTTGATTTGTTAAATGAAGTACAAAAGACTTCAAAGCTAGTGGATATCCATTATATTCGTCAAAAAGAACCTAAAGGATTGGGCCATGCGATTTGGTGCGCACGAAAGTTTATAGGAAATGAACCATTCGCCGTGCTATTAGGAGACGATATTGTCCAAGCGGAGAAGCCTTGCCTTCAACAGATGATTGAACAATACGAACGATATAATGCTTCTATTTTAGGAGTACAAACCGTTCCTGATGATGAAGTTTCAAGGTATGGAATTGTAGCAGGAAACAAAATTGGAGAACATTTTTATAGTGTAGAACAGCTTGTTGAAAAGCCAGCACAAGCTGATGCACCATCTAATTTGGCTATAATGGGCCGCTATATCTTGAGTCCAAGGATCTTTGAAATATTAAGCAAGCAAGATGCTGGAGCCGGTGGTGAAATTCAACTAACGGACGCGATTGCCAAATTAAATCAATACGAAGCCGTTTATGCCTATGATTTTGAAGGTGTCAGGTATGACGTAGGCGAAAAAATGGGGTTTATTCAAACCACGATTGAATTTGCCTTGCAACGTGAGGATTTAAGACCAAAATTATTAACTTATTTATCTTCCATTCTAGAAAAAGAATTGATTAAATAGCTTCAATCAAAATAATAGGTGATGATAAAAAATGCAAAAAAAAATCTTATTTTGTGCAACCGTCGATTACCACTTCGAAGCTTTTCATCTGCCGATTCTGAAGTGGTTTAAAGAACAAGGTTGGGAAGTACATATTGCCGCAGCGGGCGATAGGGATCTCCCGTTTGTCGATAAAAAGTTTAAACTTCCGATACATCGGTCACCTATAAATAAGGAAAATTTCACAGCATATAAAGAATTAAAAACCATCATAGATAGGAACCAGTATCAAATCGTTCATTCTCATACGCCAATGGGTGGTGCGTTGTCCCGATTAGCAGCACGAAACACCAGGAAAAAAGGAACGAAAGTAATGTATACAGCACATGGCTTCCATTTTTGTAAGGGGGCGCCATTGATCAATTGGATGCTCTATTACCCAATTGAAAAAACACTTGCAAAGTGGACGGATTGTCTTATCACGATTAATAACGAGGACTATAAAATTGCTGTCAACAGAAACTTTAAAGCCGAGATAATCAAACATGTTCATGGTGTCGGTGTTGATACAGAACGCTTCCATCCGATTACATCGTTAAACAAAAAGGAGTTAAGATCTAAGCATGGCTATAATGAGGAAGATTTTCTCATGTTTTATGCAGCAGAGTTTAATAGAAACAAAAACCAGCAATTACTGATCCAGGCTCTTGCTTTACTAAAAAAAGAAGTGCCAAATGCCAAATTACTTCTAGCAGGAGATGGACCTTTATTGGAAGAATGCAAGAAACTTGCCGCAACATTAGGTGTTTCGGAAATGATAGATTTCCTGGGTTTCCGTAAAGACATTGATAGTTTATTGAAGATAAGTGATCTTGCCGTAGCTTCTAGTTTAAGAGAAGGACTACCGGTCAATATTATGGAAGCAATGGCCTGTGGATTGCCGATAATAGCCAATGATAACCGAGGTCACAGAGAATTAATTAATAATGGTCATAATGGTTGGCTGGTTTATAATGACGCAAATACATTTGCCAAAAAAATTCAAAGTCTGGCTACACAGAGCGAAAAGCTTCTTATATATGGTAACCAGAGCCGAAAAATGATTGAAGAGAAATATAGTGCAAAAAAAGTTTTGGAAGCTAAAAGTGGAATTTATAAGTATTACATGGATGGAAAGGAGGAATTAGCGTGGACGGCCCATTAAGAATTCTACATGTTGTTGTGAACATGAACCGAGGTGGTGCAGAAACACTTATCATGAATTTGTACAGGAATATCGACCGGTCAAAAATTCAATTTGATTTTCTGACATCCAAGGAAGGTGTATTTGATGATGAAATTGAAAAACTTGGGGGAATCATACACAGAGTTCATTATTTGACTGATGTTGGCCATTTCAAATATCAAAGTGGACTAGATGAATTTTTCTCAAAACATTCTTCTTATAAAGTGGTTCACGCTCACATGGATAAAATGAGCGGAATTGTCTTGCGTTCAGCAAAAAAGGCCGGGATCCCCATAAGAATTTCACATAGTCATAATACACAAAGTGAAGGCGGCTTTGCTGCGAAAATGTACAAATGGTATGCCGGAAAATTTATCATCCAAAATGCCACAAATTTCTTTGCCTGTTCGAATAAAGCTGCTCAATGGTTATTTGAAGGTGAAGAAAGAAACGCCAGACTTCTAAAAAATGGGATTGAATATGAGCCATTTGCATTCTCGGCAGATATAAGGAATGTGGTTAGAGAAGAATTAGCCATTGAAGCTCAAACATTCGTCCTGGGACATGTTGGAAGGTTTGCCCATCAAAAAAACCACTCTTTTTTGATAGATATCTTTGCGGAGTTTTATAAGAATAACAAAAACTCCATCTTGGTTTTGGTTGGAGATGGTCCATTAAAGAAAGAAATTCAAGAAAAAGTAACAAAGTTGCAACTAGATAGCAAAGTGAAATTCATCGGAATACGAAGTGATATAAATCGAATTCTACAAGCCTTTGATGTTTTTGTTTTTCCATCGTTTCATGAAGGTTTGCCTGTTTCACTTATTGAAGCACAGGCAGCTGGTTTACCTTGTCTGATATCGGATCAAATTTCAAAAGAAGTTGATTTGGGCATTCAACTCATTCAATATCTCCCCATTAATTTTACGGGGAATTGGGCATCTCAATTGAACAAAACGGCAAATCATCCAAACAAAAGAAAGATTGAACCGAATTCTTTATTGAAACAAGGCTATTCAATAAAAGAGACAGCACAAGAGATGAAAGACTTTTATTTAGGGATTTCAGGGTGAACGTTATGAAAACTTTAACTGTATTTACCCCAACCTATAATAGAGCCTATTGTCTTGATACTTGTTATCAAAGTCTTATCCGTCAATCGAGTAAGGATTTTGTTTGGCTTATTATAGACGATGGTTCGACCGATAATACGAAAGAATTAGTAAATAGCTGGATGAATGAAAGGAAAATTGAAATCCAATATTATTGGCAAGAAAACAAAGGAATGCACGGTGCCCATAATGCGGCATATGAACAAATTGAAACTGAACTTAATGTTTGTATCGACTCTGACGATTATTTGGCAGATGACGCCGTTCAGAAAATCGTTTCCTTTTGGAGTGAATTTGGGAATGAAAAGGTGAGCGGACTCATTGCGCTTGATGCTACTAGGGATAACCAAATAATCGGTTCGAAGTTACCAGAGGATGTTCAGACTTCCACCTTATTTCATTTATATGACAAATATGGGGCAACGGGAGATAAGAAGCTCGTCTATCGTACAGAGTTAACTAAACAATTTCCCTATCCTATATTCAATCAAGAAAAATATGTTGGCTTGGCATATAAATATTATATGCTGGATAAGCAATATGAAATGCTTTTAATGAATGAGATTGTGTGTTATGTGGAATATCTTCCAGATGGATCATCAATGAATATGTTAAAGCAATACCGGACAAATCCAATGGGATTTTCGTTCTATCGGAAAGAACTGATGAAATTACCTTTTGGAGGATGGATTTTTAAATTCAGGCAAGCGGTTCATTACGTATCCAGTAATTTGCTCTTGAAAAACTCAAGGCTATTTATAGAAACACCACAAAAGCTACTAACCATTTTAGCATTTCCATTCGGCATTTTATTATATTTATTTATTTTAAAAAGAACAAGGACTGCATAGTAAGGGATTTATTGCTTTTGACAGTTCTTGTTCTTTTTAAACAAGACTAAAGTTACTGTTGAAAGGATATCTTACATGACCATACTATGGATTAACCTTGCCATTGTATTTATTTTATCGTATTTCGGAAGATACTTTGCCAGTTCTTCTTCTGTAACGACTGCAGGTTTGTTCTCTTACCCTAAACCGAACAAAATATTAGTCTTTGGTGTTATGCTTTGCTTAGTTATAGTTTCAGGATTACGAACAAATATTGGAGATACCTTTAATTATAAAAATATCTATGTAGAGAATGATTTCACCTGGGACTATATTGTATCGCAAAAGGATATGGGTTTCGGAATTCTTCAGATGATTTTGAAAAAGTACTCTGAAGATCCACAGACATTGATTTTCGTTACAGCACTGATAACAAATGTTTTGATTGTCCTGGTACTGTATAAATATTCAAGACTGTTCGAGTTGAGCACATTTGTGTACATAACGGGTGGTTTGCAATTAGTTTCGATGAATGGAATACGACAGGTACTCGCAGCTGCTATTTTTTTTACGGCAACCAAATATTTATTAAATGGCAACTTTAAAAGATA
This sequence comes from Peribacillus sp. JNUCC 23, assembly GCF_053653995.1. The sequence continues at coordinate 4,029,045 of NZ_CM132202.1, read as the reverse complement.
CGCAGTAATTATCCTTTTTGCATCAACCTTCCATCAAAGTGCTTTGATCCTTCTTCCAATTTATTTCTTGGTTAGAATAAAAGCCTGGACAAAAGCTACATTAGTTGTTTTAGCAACTTCGGTACTAATTGTATTAGGATTTGACCAATTTATGTCTTTGTTATTTTCAACAATTGAGGATTCCCAATACAGTGATTACTCAAAATTCAATGAAGGAGGAGCAAGTGTTATAAGAGTTGCGGTAAGTGCAGCACCTCTTTTGATTGCTTACCTGGGTAGGGATAGGTTAAGGGAAATATTCCCCAAAAGTGATTATATCGTGAATATGTCATTGTTAGGTTTAGTCTTTATGATTATTTCAACCCAGCAATGGATATTTGCCAGGTTTTCTATTTACTTTAATTTGTACCAACTTATATTAATTTCTTGGCTAATTGAACTCTTTTTTAAAAAGGATCAACGATTTATCTATTATACTCTTTTAGTTCTTTATTTTATTTTTTACTTTTATGAGAATGTAATAAGCCTGAATATATTATATAAAAGTGATGTATTGGGCAATTTATTTTAATAATTATATAAAACTAAATGAATTAACCGGCAAATTAGCTTTATTTTATTTAATAGAGGTAACTAACAGGCATTTGTCTTCCGTCTGGGTATAGTCTAAGAGTAGAAGAACAATTAAGGGCGATTGATTATGTGAAGAATACAAGTAGACGTCCAGTTTAACTTTATTCTCCAAATAAGTAGTAAACGGGGTAGCAATGGATGATTGGGAAAAATATTTATGAAATACGAAAAAAAAGGGGATTATCATTAACGGAACTTTCTGAACGTTCGAAGATTTCTAAATCATACCTAAGTAATATTGAGCGAAACATCAATACAAACCCATCCATCGATGTTTTAACTAAGCTCGCGAATGTTTTAGGAGTGGATCTTAAAATATTATTAGTGAAAGAATCTAAAACGGAAGCACCACAACAGTCAGACAATGATTGGATTGATTTTATTAATGATTTAAAGCGTTCAGATATCGGTAAAGATCAAATTCAGGAATTTAAAACTTTGATTGAATTCATAAAATGGAAAAGTCAAAATTCAGAAAATAACTAAAGGTTGAAGTAATAAATATTCTTTGTAATGGGTGTGTATATCATTGAATGAAAACCATGAAGTTCCAAAAATGATTCACTATTATTGGTTTGATTGCAGCATGCTTCATTCAGGGGATTATAGGTACCAATTGAAGAGGATCTTTACTATAACTACCCGATATTGTTTGGTTTCCAATATTCAGGTGGTTCTTTCTTAGTTTCCAGAAAGTTTTTGAGGGAGATATAAATGAATAATTCAAAACCAATAAAAGTACTTCATGTTGTTGGAGCCATGAATAGAGCTGGAACAGAAACGATGTTGATGAATATATATAGAAATATCGATAGGAATAAAGTCTATTTTGATTTTATTTCATACAGTAAACAAGATGCTGACTATGATGAAGAAATAAAAAGCTTGGGTGGAAGAGTAATAAAGTTATCAAAAACCCAATCAATAAAAGAAATTCTCAATGTAATAAAAAAGTATGGTCCATATGATGTGGTTCATTCCCACACGTTATTTCACTGTGGTATAGCTGCTATAGCTGCTAAATTAGCCGGTGTAAAAGTGAGAATATCGCATGCACATACAACATTAGATAGAAGCGACAGTCTCATTAGAAAAACTTATATGCAATCTATGAAAACCATTATCAATACTTTTTCAACAAATTTATTAGCATGTAGTAATGAAGCAGGCAGTTATTTATTTGGGCAACAAGGGATGAACAAACCTAAATACTCATACTTTCCTAATTTAATTGATTACTCAAAGTTTTTAAAAGAACCAAGGAATGAAATGAACAAATTTAAAGCTGAAGAAGGATTAGAAAACAGTGTAGTTATAGGTCATATTGGTAGATTTATGGAGGCTAAAAACCATTGGTTTCTATTAGATATCATGAAAAGTATGATAAAAAAAGACAACCGCGTCAAATTGTTATTAGTTGGAGATGGGGTCCTAAGATCTCAGATAGAAGAAGAGGCTAAAAAGGAAGGAATATATGACAATATTAGATTTGTTGGAGTAAGAAATGATATTCATACAATGCTGCATAGTATGGATATATTTGTTTTCCCATCAATTTATGAGGGTCTAGGTCTCGTACTATTAGAAGCTCAAGCTAGCGGCTTACCCTGTATTGTATCTGATGCCATACAGCCTGAAGCAGATTTGAAAATAGGTTTAATTTCAAAGCTTTCGTTAGCTAAGGGGGCTGATGCTTGGGCTGATAAAATAGTAGAATTGGTTGGCACAAAAAAGAAAGATAGTAATAATATCATTGATGGTTTTGAAAGAAATAGTTATTCATTACCAATAGGTATTACAAAACTGACGAATATTTATAAAACGTAAGTATGGAGGAATATATATGAAAAGTATATTAATTTCCTCTTTTGATATGGAAGTTGGAGGAGTGGAAAGAAGTCTTATAAGCATGCTTGAAAATTTTGATTACAAAAGCCATGCTGTTGACCTAATGTTATATAGACATCAAGGTGATTTTTTAAGTTTAATTCCTAATAAAGTGAATTTAGTAAAAGAAGTTCCTCAATATACAACTTTTAGAAAGTCAATTAGTGAAACCTTAAAAGCTAAACAGTATAGTATCGCATTCTCCAGAGTTTTATCTAAAATCAATGCTGACCGCACAGGAAGGGTAAAAAGGATAGCAGAGCCGGGATATTACCAGATGCAATTGATGTGGAAGTATGCTTTGCCGTTTCTTCCGAAAATAGATAAAGAATACGATGTGGCCATCAGTTATTTGTGGCCGCATTATTTTATTGCTGACAAGGTTAAAGCCAAGAAGAAAATAGCATGGATTCACACAGACTATTCTACAGTGGAGACAAATATTAAGATGGACCTTAAAATGTGGAATCAGTTTGATCATATTATAGCTGTATCAGAAGCATGCAAACATTCATTTTTAACAAAATATCGTGAATTAGAAAATAAGGTTGTTGTCATAGAAAATATCAATTCTCCAGAGTTTATTAGAAAAATGGCTGATGAAGAAGTAGATAATCCTATGATTCATGACAATCGATTCAAGGTTGTAACAGTAGCGAGGTTATCTCATGCGAAAGGAATCGATCATGCTGTCAAGGCTTTAAAAGAATTAAAAGGTAAAGGTTATGATGATATCGCCTGGTATGTAGTAGGGTATGGCGGAGATGAAGCTATAATCAAAGACTTGATCAAAGCATCGAAACTAGAAGATAGCTTTATATTGTTAGGAAAAAAGACTAATCCATATCCATATATAAAAGAAGCGGATCTATACGTACAACCTTCCAGATACGAGGGAAAGGCCGTTACGGTGGGAGAAGCTCAAATACTTGCAAAGCCTGTTATGATTACGAATTATACAACTGCAAAAAGCCAGGTGAAGGATGGATTTGACGGATATATTACCGGATTGTCTGTTGAAGGAATAGCAGACGGGATTGAAAAATTGTATGAGGACCCTGCTATTAGAAATGAGTTAATTAAGAATTGCAGGAAAACAAATTATGGTAATAATTACGAATTAAGTAAATTGTATAGTTTAATAGATTCAATGAATATCTAGAAGTTAGGATAAAGGAAGTGACAATATGAAGATATGTACTATTACATGCCATGACGTATATAATCATGGTGCTTCCTTGCAAGCATATGGTTTAATGAAATACTTAATGAACTGTGGTCACGAGGTTGAAATAATAGATTACAAACCAGATTATTTAAATAATCACTACAATCTATTAAGCATTGATAATCCTACGTGGGAAAAAAATAATCTAACAAAGTTAGTGTATTTAATATTAAAGGTTCCAGTTAGAATACCTGGATTAAAGAGAAAAAGAGCTTTTGATAATTTCACTACCAAGTACTTGAAAGTAACTGAAACACGATTTTCTTCTAATGATGAGCTAAAGAAGAATATCCCTAATGCAGATGCATATATATGTGGCAGTGATCAAATTTGGAATACTTTGCATAGGAATGGAAAAGATCCTGCATTCTATTTGGACTTTGTACCCGATGAAAAAATAAAGGTATCCTACGCAGCAAGTTTTGCTACTGATACAATTTCAGATGAGTACACACATATGGTAAAAAAGAGAATAGAAAGATTAGATGCTATAGGTGTAAGAGAAAAAAGTGGCGTTGAAATTTTAAAAAAATTGGATATAAATAAGGCGGTTAATGTTGTTGATCCAGTTTTCTTATTGGATAAAGAAGACTGGAACAAAATTGGAATAAAAGAATTTAAAGAGAAGTACATATTAGTATATGATTTTGATAATAGTAATCTAATAAAAAAGTTAGCTACCGAAGTTGCTAAAGAAAAAGGATATAAAATATATACTGTAAATCCCGGTAAAATTAGATATGCTGATAGATATTTTAGCTTTAATGGACCAGATACTTTTGTATCTCTTGTTAGAAATGCCCAATTTATTATATCTAATTCTTTCCATGCGGCTGTCTTTTCGGTAATTTACGAAAAAGACTTTATTATAGTTAATAGAACTGAAGCTATTAACACAAGAATGAGAGATTTATTGGACGATTTAAAGATTGGCGAAAGATTAATAAGTGAAAACTATAAATTAAATCAGATATTGGAAAAGGTTGACTATAAAGAGAGTAAAGACATACTAAAGAAAAAGATTATACTTTCTAAGAAGTATTTGAGCGATGTATTATCTAAAGATCATGAGGTGAGGAATATACTATGAAAAAAATATTATTTGTCATAGATTCCTTGAATAGTGGAGGAGCTGAAAAGAGTTTAGTGTCGTTACTGACATTATTGGATTATCAAAAATATGATGTGGATCTGTTAATGTTCTCACCCGTCGGACTATATTTACCACTATTACCTAAGAAAGTTAATATATTAGATGTTCCTGATTTTATTAAGGTGCAACATAACTCTTTAAAATATTTGATAAAGAACAAAAACTTTAAAGAGTTATATATAAGGCTGAGGGCATCTTTATCTCTTAGAAATCCAAATAATAAAAAAAATATGCATAGTGCCCAAATAAGCTGGAGATGGATTTCTCAGGGTGCAGATAAATTAAATAAGAAATACGATGTAGCTATAGCTTATAGTCAAGGCACACCAACTTACTTTGTTGCAGAGAAAGTGGAAGCTGCTAAAAAGGTATGCTGGGTAAACACTGATTATAAAATAGCACCGTATAATAAAAGCTTCGATACAAAGTACTATAAACAATATAAGGAAGTAATAGCTGTATCTGATCATAATAAATCAGTCTTTATAAATGAAATGCCTAGTGCAAAAGAGAAAACTAGCGTAATTTATGATATAGTCTCGCCAAAATTAGTTAAATCTATGGCATTAAATGATGGTGGATTTGATGATAATTTTGATGGATTAAGGATACTAACAATTGGAAGGTTAGTTGATGTAAAAGGATATGATATGGCAATCGAGGCTTGTTATAAGTTAAAAATGCAAGGATATAAGTTCAAATGGTATGTTATTGGTGAAGGAAGTTTGAAAAGTAAGTTAGAAAATATGATTAAAGAACTTCAACTCCAGGATACGTTTATATTATTAGGAATATATCAAAATCCTTATGTATTTTTAAAACAGTGCGACATATATGTACAACCATCAAGATTTGAAGGCTATGGATTAGCTCTAGCTGAGGCTAGAATATTACAAAAACCTATAGTAGCAACAAATTTTACAGTAGTTCATAACCAAATTACGAATAGGGAAAATGGTCTAATAGTTAGCATGAATTCAGAAGCGGTATATGAAGGGGTCAAAGAAATCATAGAAAACAACAACTTGAAGGAACATTTTTGTAAAAACTTAAGTAATGAGAATGTAGGAACTGAAGAAGAAATTAAAAAAGTATACTTAATGATAGAGAGTGTGTAAAGTAGATTAAATTCATAGGTTAATTTTAAGGAATTAGAAAGAAATAAAAATACAAATATATTGAGAGTTATAAGCTCTTTGGCTGTACTAGCTGGGAGGTATCATGAAAAAGAAAATCATTTTTATGATTATTAACATGAATGTTGGTGGAACTGAAAAAGCATTACTTAACATGATTTCAGAGATGCCAAAAGATAAGTATGATATCACCATTTTAATGTTAGAAGAGTATGGTAGTTTTTTAAATTCCATCCCCAGTGGAGTTCATGTTAAATACTTAAAAGGTTATCAGGATATAAAAAATATACTGAACAGACCACCACATATTTCTTCTTTGGATCTTCTCAAAAAAGGTAAAATAGTAAAGGCTTTTCAGATAACATACTCTCATTTACTATCAAAGGCTATGAAAGACAGAAGTATCTTTTTTAAATATATTTTAAATGGTCATCCAGTGGTTGAAAAAAAATATGATATTGCGGTAGCTTATGCTGGCCCTATGGACTTTATAAGCTTTTTTATTGCAAATAAAATAACAGCTAAAAAAAAGGTTCAATGGATACATTTTGACATTACGAAAATAGGGTTTAATCAACATTTCGCATCTAAAATATATAGTCAATTTGATAAGATTTTTGTTGTATCTAAAGAGGGAAAAGAGAAGGTAATTGGTAAACTACCACAATTAAAAGATAAAATTGACAATTTTTTTAATATTATGTCACCTGAACTTGTAAGGAAAATGGCAGATGAAGAGGTCGGATTTGAAGATAATTTTAGTGGAGTTAGGATTCTTACTGTCGGACGATTGAGTAAAGAAAAAGGTCAGGATTTAACTATTCCGGTATTAGCTAAACTTAAAGAAGATGGTTATAACGTTAGATGGTATTGTATTGGTGATGGAAGTGCAAGGGAAGGATATGAAAAGCTTATAAAAGAGTATAATGTCGAAAATGACTATATACTATTAGGCGCTACCCCTAACCCCTATCCATTTATGAAACAGTGTAATATATATGTTCAATCATCTCGTCATGAAGGATATTGCATAACACTTGCGGAAGCAAGATGTTTTGATAATCCGATTATTAGTACTAATTTCACAGGAGCAAGTGAGCAAATAGCTCATGATCAAACAGGTTTAATCGTAAATTTTGATGAACAACAAATGTATAATGCTATCAGACAATTATTGGATGATAAAAACTCGGTAAATAAGTTTAGAGAAAATCTGAAAAGTGAAATTGTAGATACTACAAATGAGATGGGAAAATTGTATGAAATTGCAGATAGTATTAGTTAATGTCTCAAGTACCGTACCGTGGCTACTTGGGGCATTTTCTATGTTAAAGGAAAGTGGAGTTAATGTACTGATAGGAGGGAGTAATAATGAAGAAAATATTATTTATGGTTAGCAGTATGAATATAGGTGGCGTAGAAAAATCACTGCTTTCCCTGCTATCAGTTATTCCAAAAGAAAACTATGACATTACTGTTTTAGTATTAGAAAAAAAGGGTGGCTTTTTAGAGTACATTCCAGACTGGGTAAAAGTTGAAGAGGCTACCTGGTTTAAAGAAGTTAAACCTATAATCATGCAGCCACCACAACAAACCATTAATGATTATTACAAAAACAAGCAGTATACAAAAATACTTTCTTTTTTATCTGCCTATTTCATATCTAAAAAATTCCACAATAGACACTTTTATTACAAGCAGGTTTTTAAAAGTGTTCCTAACAATACGGATACGTATGATATTGCAATAGCTTACCAAGGACCAACGGAGACGATTGATTACTATATAGCCAATAAAGTAAAGGCAACGAAGAAAATATCGTGGGTCCATTTTGATGTTTCAAGACATTTAATTAATGAAAGATTATATAACAAAATATACAACAAGTTCAATAAGATATTTGTTGTTTCAAAAGAGGCTAGAAAACGTTTGATAGAAAAGATACCGACAGTTGAAACTAAGGCAGATGTTTTTCTAAACATTGTACCAAAGGATTTAATTAAAAAAATGTCAAATGAAGCTGTAGAGTTCGATGATGGCTATAATGGCACAAAGATTGTAACAGTTGGGAGGCTTTCACAGGAAAAAGGGCAAGATATTGCAATTCAAGTTTTATCGAAGTTACGTAAAGATGGGTACGATGTTAGATGGTATTGCATTGGTGACGGCAATCATAGAAAAGAATATGAAATATTAATAGACAAGTATGATTTAAAAGATCACTTTATTTTATTGGGAGCAAAATCAAATCCTTACCCATATATAGCCAAAGCAGATATTTATGTTCAAACATCAAGGCATGAGGGTTATTGTCTTACTCTAGCAGAGGCAAAATGCTTGCACAAACCTATTGTAACAACAAACTTTATAGGGGCATATGAGCAGATTAAAGATGGATATAATGGCTTAATTGTTGAATGTGATGAGGAAAAATTATATAAACAAGTCAAATCTCTAATTGATAATCCTAAACAACAGAATAAGTTCATGCAAAATTTACAAAAAACTGAAGGGGATACTTTGAAGGAAGTAGACAAATTAATCGACTATATTAAATAGGAAGGAATGAGAAAATCATGAATCCTAAAATAAGCATTATTGTTCCAGTATATAAAGTTGAACCATATATACACAAATGTATTGATTCGATATTAGAACAAACATTTACAGACTTTGAACTTATATTGGTAAACGATGGATCACCTGATAATTGTGGGAACATTTGTGATGAGTATGCTGAACAGGATAGTAGAGTGAGAGTAGTACATAAAGAAAATGGCGGGCAAGCAACAGCAAGAAATATGGCACTAGATATTGCGACAGGGAATTACATAGGTTTTGTTGATAGTGATGATTGGATTGAACCCGATATGTATGAATTACTTTACAATATGTGCATTAATAATGACTGTGATATAGCCAGTTGTACAAGCAAAATTTATTTTAATAATAAAACTGTTATCAATGGCACTCATCCGTTAACTATCCATGATAGAAACCAAGCAATGAAAACAATGCTTGAGGGTGAACTATATGATGAAGTGGTATGGACAAAATTATTTAAAAGAAGTCTACTGAAGGATATTAGATTTCCAATTGGTGTAATGTATGAAGATACGGCATTTACCTACAAAGTTATACATAGGAGCGAAAAAGTTTGTTGTATAGGGGAACCGAAATATAATTATATAAAGCGTGATAGTAGCACCATGGATAGGGCTATAAAGAATATAAGTATTGATGCTGTATTAATATATGATGAAATGTATAAATTTATAAATGAGCACTATCGAGAATTAAGTAGTTTAGTAGCTCTAAAACTAGCTAATAGTTCAATGGTTGTTCTAAACCTAATATCATCTAGTGGGAAATTTAAAGAATATAAAGAAAAGTATTATGCGGTTATAGATATATTAAATAAATATTTTAATAAAACAATAAGGTTGGAAGATTACCCGAAAACTGTGAAAATATTGTTGACTGCTGCTAAAATTCATCCATTACTCTATAAACTGATAATTAATAATTCATTAAAGAGGAGCCATGTATGAAAAAAATGTTACTAAAAGTCTACTATGCAACTCTTAAAATTAAAGATGCTATCACAATTCCATATAACAGAATAATAACATTTATATTGCCTCCCCCAGTAGTAAAAACAACTGATGAGACTCTGGATAAGATTGTTAGTAATAAATATTCAGTAAGTCGGTACGGCGATGGTGAATTTGCATTAATGTATGGAGAAAGTTTGATGTTCCAGTCGCATTCTGAAGAACTAAGGTTGAGATTAAACGAAATTGTTAAGAGTAAACAGCAAAGACATATGGTGTGTATTCCAAATGTTTTTGAAAGTGTGAATTGGTGTACTGAGAAATCAGAGAATTATTGGACAAAATATCTAAATTTGAATCGTAGTAGGATTTACAAAATGATAGATATGAAAAAAGAGTATTATGATACGCAAGTTACGCGGCTGTATATAGATCTTAAGGATAAGAGTAAGGCAGAAGAGCGTTTTAAGAAGTTTAGAAAAATATGGAATAAAAGAGATGTTGTTATTGTAGAAGGAGCGCAAAGTAGATTGGGTGTCGGTAATGATCTATTTAACGATGTTAGTTCTATTGAAAGAATAATTTGCCCGCCAATAGACGCGTTTTCAAAATATAATGAAATTTTGAATGCAGTAAAAAAGCAGGATAAATCAAAATTAATACTAATTGCCCTTGGTCCAACTGCTACAGTATTAGCATATGACTTATCAATTTTGGGATATCAAGCAATAGATATTGGGCATATTGATATAGAATATGAATGGTTTTTACAAAAGGCAACAGAGAAGCAGCCAGTGAAAAATAAGTATATTGGTGAAGTTGATAATGGAACATGTGTTGAGGAAATTATAGATGAAAAATATGAAAGTGAGATTGTTTCTAAGATAGTATAGTAAGTATACTTTAATATTTATTAACCTACTTGCGGTGCGACAAAGGCCGAGGTGTAAAGAGGATAATTATGAGAACAACAAATTCAATAAAAAATATATCTATAAGTATAATTTCTCAATTGGTTATTGTTGTATTGGGCTTTATATCCAGAAAGGTTTTTTTGGATAGCTTAGGGGTTGATTATTTAGGAATCAATGGTCTACTTACTAATGTTTTGTCTATGATGGCATTGGTTGAGGGTGGAATAGGTCTAAGTATAGTTTACAACTTATATAAACCGTTGGCAGAAGATGACAGAGAAAAAGTAATAGCATTAGTTCAATTGTACAAAAAAGTATATGGATTATTAGCTATAATTATTTTTCTTATAAGTATTTGTTTGTATCCCTTTTTAGGGAATTTAATGAAAGATGGACATTCTATATCAAACATTACTATAATATATTTCTTATTCGTAGCGAAGAATATGATCTCGTATTTAAATGCTCATAGGTGGTCCTTGATAAATGCAGACCAAAAAGGCTATGTATTAGTCAGAATGGATGTTATATTCCAAGTGTTTACTACAATAGCTAAGATAATAGTTCTTGTTTTAACGGAAAACTACATACTTTACTTGGCTATCGAACTTTTAATATTTATCCTTCAAAATATAATTAACGGTAGAATTGTAAATAATAGATATCGATATATTAAAACAAAAGAAAAATTCATTATAGATATAAGTACAAAAAATAACATAATCCAAAATGTAAAAGCATTATTTTTTCATAATATAGGTGGTTTTCTTGTATTTGGAACAGATAATATACTTATAGCGTCCTTTGTAAGTGTTGCAACTGTAGGACTTTATTCTAACTATACAATGATAATGGGGCAACTATCGGCTTTAGTAAGATCTGTATTAGGTGGAATAGGGGCCAGTGTAGGGAATTTAATTGCTACCGAAAGCAATGATAAAAACTATTCGATTTTTAAAATTGTTTATCTAGTGAATTTCTGGATAATTTCATTATGTGTAATATTTTTATATAACTTATTAGAGCCTTTTATTAGTTGGTGGCTTGGGAAAGAATTCCTCTTAGCAAAGACAGTGTTTATTGTCATATTAATAAATTTCTATTTGACAGGGATGCGTACAGCAATAGCCACTTTTAAAGATAAAGCGGGATTATTTGTCCAAGATCAGTATGTTCCATTGATTGAAGGGGGTATAAATCTAATTTCTTCATTAGTTTTGGTGAGGTATTTTGGTTTGGCAGGAATATTTATCGGAACAGCAATAAGTACAATTACTACTATATTTTGGACTCAGCCATGCATAGTTTATAAGAATGTGTTTAAAAAACCTGTTCAGTCATATTTTGTAAAGTATGGCTTTTTTGTTGTTTTAACACTTGTAACCTGTTTTGCAACAACATATATATGTAATGCAGTTGTAATAGGAAATGGCTTTATATCTTTGGTAGTTAGAGGGATCATTTGCTTGATTATTCCTAATATCATATACATTGTGATTTTTTATAAAAATGAAGAATTCCAATATATTAAGAATATTTTAAGCGGCGTATTGACAAGATTAAAAGTAAAAAGTACCCTTAGAGACAAATCAAAAGGAGCATGAAAAGAAAAACTAAAACTAAGGTGACCCTTTATAAATCTAATTAACTCTAATCATAGTATTATTTGATGAAGGTAGGCTTTATTAAGAACCATAGAGGGAAAGGAGGGCAAGTGTTTGGAGATTTCGAAAAATGATACGAGGATTCTAAAAGGAGTAGCTATTTTATTTATGCTGCTTCTTCATCTATTTTGTCGAAAAGAGATTAATGGGTTATATGAAACCTTTCCAACTATTAATGGAGTACCTTTGATCTACTACATAGGATTATTCGGGGATGCATGTGTTCCAATATATTGCTTCGCAAGCGGCTATGGCTTGTTTATGACTCATAATGTGGAACAGAAGTCCAACGTGATGAAGAATTTTATGCGTATCTTCAAGTTGCTGATTAATTTTTGGATAGTGCTTCTGATATTTGTTACTGTTGGGTTTCTTGTAGGTAAGACTGAAGCGTTTCCAGGTGGCTTAGGAGAATTTTTTCTTAACTTCTTTGTATTATCAAACTCATATAATGGTGCATGGTGGTTCTTACAGACATATATCATTCTTGTGCTTTTGGCGCCTTTACTTGTCAAATTAGTAAGGAAATATAATTCTATTATGCTGCTGTTTCTTTCCGGTGTAATCTATTTGGTGAGTTATGTTCAGCGCATAAAACATGTCTTTGACTTTGGTGATAACACGGCTCTAAATATGTTTATAAACGCTTGTGTGTTAGTTGGTACATCTTTACTGCCATTCATTGTGGGTTCCATTTTTGCAAAGGAAAAGATTTATTCAAAGCTATACAATAAATTTCACAGTCTTTTCTATAAGAATACATTCTGCTTGATTGGTATTTTAATGTTGGTAATTATTCATTCCCTTTATGAGTCCATGATTATTGCCCCTTTTACGGCCATTGCCTTTATATGTTTCTTTAATCTTATAGATAAAAGTAGGTTCATACAGAAGGTATTCACTTTTTTTGGTGATCATTCGACGAACATATGGTTGACCCATATGTTTTTTTATATGTCGATTTTTCCGAAACTGACTTTTTTGCCTAAATATCCAATTTTAATCTTTGCCTGGTTGCTCATACTTTGTCTTATTTCATCATATGTCATCAATTCTATATGTAAACCTATCATACGGTTAGTTGATAGAAAGTCTTCTGTAGTTGGTGAAAATTATCAAAGTATAGTTGGTCAAAAGACTAGTTAAATCCCAACAATTGATCTGATGATTTCTTAGTAGAAGATATCCATGAAAAGGTTTTCTACTACTTTGTGCTACGACCTCGTTAGATTACCATTTGTAGTATATGCACAAACAGATGAAGTAAAGAAGCAATGAGGTTAATAAAATAGAAGGGGAAGTTAGTAGATGAGAAACAGAGAATAGAAAAAACCTAAGCTAAAAAGGTAAGAAACAAGCTTTCGTAACCTTTTTATAGAAAAAGATGATAATAAATGCTAGTAAACCGTGCATCCCAATGAACAAATTGAGGTGTCTTTTTATTGCCCAAAAAGTAATGACCTTAGCAAACGATTAAAAAGATCAATAATAACCGGGAGGGAAGAATAGATGAAAATTCTAGTAACAGGCGGAGCAGGATATATCGGCACTCATACATGCGTGGAGTTATTAAATGCCGGATACGAAATCGTAGTGGTAGATAATTTTTCAAACAGCAAGCCAGAAGCGTTAAATCGTGTTCGGGAGATTACGGGAAAAGATTTCATCTTTTACGAAGCTGACTTGCTTGACACGGAGGCATTGAACACGATCTTTTCTGAAAACGAAATTGTGGCCGTGATACATTTTGCAGGACTGAAGGCAGTTGGCGAGTCTGTTAATCTGCCGCTCCGGTATTATGACAATAATATGACCGGCACAATTCGATTGTGTGAAGTGATGAAAGAACATGGGGTTAAAAAGCTTGTATTCAGTTCTTCGGCGACTGTATACGGAATGCCGACACGAGTACCTATAAATGAAGAGTTTGCACTAGGAGCAACGAATCCATATGGACGCACAAAGCAGATGATTGAAGAAATCTTACGTGATCTGCATGTGTCTGACCATGATTGGAGCGTTGCTCTTTTACGTTATTTTAATCCGATTGGGGCACATAAGAGCGGACGCATTGGTGAAGATCCGAATGGTATTCCAAACAATTTACTGCCTTATATTTCGCAAGTTGCTGTTGGAAAGCTGGATGAGCTTAATGTATTTGGAGATGACTATTCAACTTTGGATGGTACTGGGGTCAGAGACTATATACATGTCGTTGACCTTGCCACCGGTCACTTGAAATCTCTTGAAAAGATACTTGTGTCTACAGGTGTAGGAGCATACAACCTTGGTACGGGAAATGGATATAGTGTATTGCAGATTGCCCATGCATTTGAAAAAGCATCGGGCAGGAATATCCCATATAAGATTACGGCTCGCCGTCCCGGTGATATAGGGATATGCTACGCAGATCCAACTAAGGCCAGTTTAGAACTAGGATGGACTGCTGAAAGAGGAATCGAAGAGATGTGTGAAGATTCATGGAGATGGCAATTTAATAATCCAAATGGGTACATGGAAGAAGATCGTATACTAATTGGAATGGGTGGTAAAGTAAAATCTTGAATTTTTCTAAACTAAATTACTGTTACGATGAAAAAATAATAAGAATAGAATAAGTGACTTTTATTTTTGATTTAATTTTCTTAATTTTTTTGATTATGGAGGGAAGTAGGGCTGATGAATATTTCCGAAAAACTGACTCAACAGCAATTTCAAGACATCTTAATAAATATTTACAAAAAAGGTCAAGAATCAGAAAGGCTAGAAGCTACTGAATTAATAAACGATATTAAACAACAAATGATGTTTGTTATGAATAGATCAAAGCAAACGGACATAGAGAAAAAGATATAGTAGTTAGCCTTAAACAAAATGGTTCCTTCGTTATTTAGGGGCAATCATGTTAGAGATATATCTTAAGATCAAGGAAGAATTCTCTTAATCTCGATGAGGAGTATGGGTACAAATGAAACGACTTTTTGATTTGTTGATTTCTTTATCATTATTCATCATTTTGTTTTCAATAATCATGTCTGTAGCTATTTTGGTCCGGTTGAAATTAGGTTCTCCTATTCTTTTCAAACAGCAAAGACCTGGATTGTACGGCAAACCTTTTTATGTATATAAGTTCCGTACGATGACAGATGCAAGGGATAGCAATGGTCAGTTATTGCCTGATCATATTCGCTTGACTTCATTTGGGAAATTTCTTAGAAAATATAGTTTGGATGAATTGCCGCAACTTGTGAATGTGATGAAAGGTAATATCAGTTTAGTAGGGCCGAGGCCTTTATTAATGGAGTACTTGCCGTTATATACAGAAGAACAAGCGAAACGGCATGATGTAAGACCTGGCATTACAGGATGGGCTCAAGTGAATGGCAGAAACGCGATTACATGGGAAGAAAAATTTAAGCTAGATGTATGGTATGTAGAGAATCAATCAATCTTGCTTGATATGAAAATACTGTTATTAACAGCCATCAAAGTTTTTAAATCGGAAGGAATCAACCAAGACGGACATGTAACGATGGATAAATTTAAAGGAACAAAATCATTTGTGAAAAGAGGGAACGGATGAACATTGCGATTATTGGTAAAGGCGGGCATAGCAAGGTCATTGAAGATATTATTTTTTCAAACATTGAATATGAAATTGTCGCCTATTTAGATGATCAATATGAAGATGTCAAAGTAGTCAATGGCATGTATTATGGACCAATTATCGGAGCCCAAAAGATGATTGTTTTTTTTGATGAATTAACGTTCGTTATAGCGATCGGGAATAATCAAGTTAGAAAATCAATTGCTGACCAGTTGGGCCTTGCAGATCATTGTTTTGCCACATTGATACACAGTCAAGCGGTGGTTAGCTCGAGTGCCACAATTGGGAGAGGTACGGTAGTAATGGCATCTGCTGTTATTAATGCTGATGCCAAAATAGGTAATCATACGATTATCAACACGAATGCAGTTGTAGAACATGAAAATACAATTCACGATTTTGTACATATTTCTCCGAGTGTCACACTGACAGGTACTGTGACGGTAGAAGAAGGGGCGCATATAGGAGCAGGAGCTGTTGTGATTCCCAATGTTCAAATTGGAGAATGGTCTGTTATTGGAGCTGGGGCAACCGTTATTCATGATATTCCAGCGAATTGTACGGCAGTGGGTGTTCCAGCTAGAACTGTACGAAAAAATGCTATTGGGGGTGTATTAAATGAATCATAAAAAAAGAATCTATTTATCCTCCCCTCATATGAGTGGAAATGAACAAAATTATATAAAAGATGCCTTTGATACAAACTGGATTGCACCACTTGGACCACATGTCGATGCGTTTGAAAAAGAGCTGGCATCATATGTTGGGATGAATGATGCGGCGGCAGTCAGTTCAGGGACCGCCGCTATTCATTTGGCGTTAAGACTACTGGATGTAAGAGCAGGAGACAAAGTCTTTTGCTCAAGTCTTACCTTTGTTGCAAGCGCCAATCCAATTATTTATCAAGGGGCAGAACCGGTCTTTATTGATTCGGAGCCAGAAACATGGAATATGTCTCCACAAGCATTGGAACGTGCATTATCAGATGCTTTAAGAGATGGAAAACTGCCAAAAGCAGTGATTGTCGTTAATTTATATGGTCAAAGTGCAAAAATGGATGAAATTCTATCTTTATGTAATGAATATCATGTCCCTATTATCGAAGATGCAGCGGAGTCGCTTGGCTCAACGTACAAAGGCAAAGCGAGCGGGACATTTGGCAAGTTTGGTGTTTATTCGTTTAATGGTAATAAAATTATTACTACCTCAGGCGGAGGTATGCTTGTTTCTAATGATGTTGAATCTATAAAGAAAGCACGCTTTCTGGCAACACAAGCTCGCGATTTTGCACCTCACTACCAACATAGCGAAAGCGGGTATAACTATCGCATGAGTAATATTTTAGCTGGTGTTGGAAGGGCGCAACTTGAAGTATTGAATGAAAGGGTAGAAGCAAGAAGGGCTATATTCGAAAGATATCAACAAGAATTAGCCTATATTCCTGGGATTAGCTTTATGCCACAATTGGAAAATACCCGCTCGAATCGTTGGTTGACAACGTTAAGGATCGATGAAAAAGAAGCGGGGATTTCAGTAGAATCATTGTTACAATCTCTGGGTGAAGAAAATATTGAAGCCCGTCATGTCTGGAAACCACTTCATATGCAACCGCTTTTTGAGAGGGATTCTTACTATGTCCATAGTAAAAGTGAAAATGTATCGGAACAATTATTTAAAACGGGTATTTGCCTTCCATCAGGATCCAATATGCCAGATGAAGATATATCGAGAGTCATCAGTTGCGTGAAAAGTTACTTAAGAGTGCAGGTTTAAATTAGTTACTTTGAAGATTAACAATTGGATTGCTAATCTTCAAGTTACATATAGGTTCCAACTGAACGAAAGTGAAAGTAGTGTGGTTTTAAACATTTAGTGATAAATAAGGTATAAATAAATGATTGGTGACAACACATTCTAAGAATTCGAAAGCAAAGAGGTCTTACATTATCTGAGCTCGCAGAGAAGGCCTTTATCTCTAAATTGTATTTAAGCAATATTGAGCGAAGCCTAAATAAAAATCCATCTATTCAAGTGTTGGAAAAAATTGCGGGTTTTTTGTAGGTGGATATCAAAGTGCTATTTAAAACTGAGGGAGAATTAGAGGATGAGGAGTCACCTGTAGATGAAGAATGGCTTGATTTTATCCATAGGTTAAAAGAAACCGGGATTGATAAGGAGAATGTTCAAGATTATAAAATAATCATTGAATTTATCAAATGGCAGCAGATGAATAAGTGAAATTGAACGAAGAAAAAGGATTTCTTCGAAGGGTCTTTCGGCCGAGTAGATGAAAAATACGTTAGAAAAAGTCCTGTTCCTTTTTTGATTAAAGGGAACAGGTTGCTTTGAGTTGTTCTATAATCACTGGCTTTCGAAAATAGTGTAAAGTTCCTGTGACTGATAAAGGTCTATTGTATCCAATAGGTTTTTTAGTGTCGTTAAGTCATGTAATTCTTGAATGTCTACTAGAGGAACACAGTTTCTCAAAAAGCCGGTAACCTAGAATTCCCGAAATCCATATAGCATCCAAAACATCCATCTTTCTATTAGGTGAGGTTTCAATTAGTTGGGATTAGCTAATGCAATACAAAAAAAGTTCAATGATGTAAATGTAGTTCCACAAAAAAACGGTTCTCCATAGAGATATGAGTGACTTCATATTTAAAAATCCTCTTACAAACAAGCCATAATCGTTTCCACATGAACATTTAATACGAGGCAAATCCTGGATGCCATTTCTCTCCTGAAGGAAATATCATAAACAATGGGTAAATTTATTATTAGGTATTGCTACACCGAGTGTTAAAAAAAACAAAATATAGATAAATTTTCTGAAAATAGGCAAAGTTAGTGATTAATTGCTCGATCAATATTTCTGTTATTACATATCATAAAAGTAGACTAGGAAAGAGGTGAGAATAATAGTGGTTAATCTTGGGGATTTAGGCGACGTAGATTTAATTACAAAACTTCCTTCACATAATAATTTATTAACGTACGATGGTGCTAAATCGAAGTGGACATCAAAAAGTTCTATTATTACCTTTGAGGATTGGGTTATCGGTGGCGAAGAATTAGTAATAATTATAGATGAGCATCCGCCGGAGGACATTACTAATTTATTTGTTTCAAAATTGGATAGGACGAGCTTAACGCTAAACTGGACAGCAAGTCAATCAGAGGATGTTAAAGATTATTCAATATACTTTGGGACAACACTTTTGGGGGTGGTAATGGGGACCACATTTGAAGTGACTGGATTAGATCCTTCAACATCATACACATTTATTGTAAAATCTCGGGACGATACTGGAAATAAATCAATTGGTAGAAGTATTGAAGCTAAAACATTGGGAACCTTTGCTATATCAATGAATGGGACAAGTGATTTTATTAAATTAAAATCACTCACATTTGATTCAATTGAATTAACATGTAGCATTGATCCGGCACCAGGAAAGTGGAACTACTATTTAGACGCTAGAAATGGTGCTTCAAATGGCTATCTTGCACGAAATTCAGCAGGCAATGATTGGTTTGGTGCTTGGAGCGCCATATATATAAATGGAACTTTGAAAACTAATAATACACCAAATATCACTTCAAATAGCAAAACTACAATTAGAGCACTATTGCAGTCGCCTGTTACTGATGACATTAATATATTTTCTAATAGTTCCGGAAAAGAACATTTGAAAGGAATCATCTATGATATAAAGTTATATAACGGTATAAATTTAATCGCCCATTATGACCTTACTCAACAGTTTTCGGGAACAGTTATTCCAGATCTTAGTGGGAATGGGAAAACCGCTACGTTATATGGTGGTACATGGATTAGCTGAATTCAATATAAGGAGCATTAGTATGGAAGGGAAAATTAAAAAGGTTAAATATGATAATGAATATGTTTACCCTATAACTGTTGGTAAGGCAGTATATGTTAATTCGACTAAAAGCCTATCAGATATAATGAGGGAGAGAGGAAGTGGCTTTGCTTCTTATGTACTTGATTTAGACAGATGGGGAGTAAGAAATGATGTTAGCGATTTTACTGATAAAGTAACTTCGCAAAAAACGTCCCAAGGGATTAATAATGCGATAGAGTGGGCATCACAAAACGGATACGTAGAAGTTATTTTACCTAAAGGAATCTATCTTGTAGATGAAAACGTTCCAATAGAACCACTTAGTTTTATGACTTTGAATCTTGGAGGATCTATCTTAAGGGTAAGGGATAATGAATTACCGAGTTATGTAATATTGGGATTTACTAAAGAGCAAAAATATTCAAGAATTACAAACGGTAAAATAGAAGGTGACCGATATACGCATAATTATGTTAGCGGTGTTGGTAATCATGAATTTGGTGTAGGAGTAAGTGTAGGAGGAGGGTCACATTTCATTTCTATTGATAATGTTGAAATCCTCAATACTACAGGTGATGCAATTAATACTGCTTCATCCTATGGGCAAATCCCAGGATTTTATATTACTTCAGCATCTTTTGAAAAGGGTTCAATTAATCCAAATACAGGAGCATTAGAAGAAAGCACCTCGAAGATAAGGTTCAAAGATACAATAAGTATGGATCTAGAGTATATAAGAAATAATAAATATTTTGGGCTATATGGTGATGGTTATGGAGGATTCGGTACAGACATTACAGTTTCTAATTTTGATGTAGCTTTTTATAAGAAAGATAACTCACTTGTCTATTATTATAAAGGAATTGAATTCTATGATGATGTACCTGTCCCAGAAGATTCAAGCTATGCAAGGTTGGTTTTCAATCAATCAGGTATTCCCGCTAATGTTACTATGACACTACGTTCTCCTAAATTCCCTTATCAAACCTTTATAGAAAAGTGCAATTTGCATCATTGTAGAAGACAAGGACTAAGTATACAAGGTAAGTTTGTTTATATTAGAGATAACCAAATTCATCATATAGAGGGTACACCTCCACAGGGGGGAATTGACATTGAGGATGGGTATGCGGGTAATCAATACATCTTTATAGATAGTAATTACTTCTACGGTAACCGTAGCTACGATATAGTGATGAAATCTGCTAGAAATGTACGAATAACAAACAATAGACTTTCTGGAGCGTTGTCAGGTCCAACACTTTCCATATCAACAGGATGTGAAAGAATAACTGTTGCTAATAATACAATAGAAAGAGGTGATGTGAATTTTTATGGTGAAGTTTATTCAGCAAATAATACTTTTTATCAATGTAGAATTAATGCGGTATCCGAGGACGGAAGAGATAAGGAAAATCTAATTGATAATTGTATATTTAAAAACTCAAAATTGAGTATAAGTAAAGTAAAAAAGTATTTGGTAAAAGTCAATAACTGTACCTTTATTGATAATAATTCAAATAATTCTTCCACAATAACCTTTAACGGTGAGCCTCAATCACTTTCGAATTGTACCTTTAAGGGGGATATTGGGTTTATTGTTTATAATGGGAATAAAAACGGTTGGGTTTTAGACGGCCTTATATTCGCAGATGTAACTAAAGAACTCGTGTTACCATCAGGTAATATTTCAAATTGTATATTTGATAATTGTATTACTATTAATCTTGGTGTTAACGGTGGAACAAATCACGAATATTATATTGATAATTGTAAATTTAACCTAACATCTACTTTATTTAATATTAACTTTTGTAAATCTGTATCAATCACTGACAGCAAAATAATTGGATTAGATGGTTATGGCTTTAGGTTGAATGGTGCTACTGATCTTACTATAAAACGGAGCATTATTAATTACCCAAGCAGTACCAGCGTTTTTGAAATTTTCAGATTAGAACCTTCTTATAATGGGAATGAGTTTTTATTGGACGGTAATGAGCTCTCAAGTAATTCTAACAAGAGACTAGTCGATATGTATTTTCCTGAAAATATAAGGAGTACGAGAGTCACTATCAAAAATAATATTTTTACGAATATTAATACTCTTTATAAGGAATTTAATCCTACCACAATTAAGCATAATAATATTATTAATGGAGTGGCGGATCCTTACTATAAATCTAGTACTGCACCTGTCTCTGGATTATATAAGTTAGGTCAAGTAATTAAAAACTCAAACCCGGTTCCTGGTGGGTTTATAGGCTGGATATGTACAACAGCTGGTTATGTCAGTAATAAAACTTGGACACCCTCTACAAATTACACAAAAGATACCCTAGTATATTATGGGGATCATGTCTATCAAGCTCAAAATAATGGTACTTCGGGTTCGAATTCTCCTACATTTCCTAATACCTCTGGTGGTACAGTTATTGATAATAACATTACTTGGATTGAAGTTAGTAATTTAGCTGTTTTTAAACAATTTGGACCTATACAAACTTGATTCGGAAAGAGGTTGCCTGGTAACGGAGAATAACGATTTTTTTTCGAGGTAACTTCATTTTGTTTATCTGAAGTCTATCTTTATCCCTATAATAATATTGAACACCTTTAAGCACAAATGAAAATTTACCTTATTGAACCAAGAAAATTGATTAATACACACATTTTCCACCCCCTACTTTCCATTTATTTGGTTTTAACTTATAAAAGAGGCAATGGAGTGCTTTGTGAAAGTAATCACAGGAATGAAAATGTTGGAGAAGAGGAAGATTGAGAGTACATTGTACCTTAATTTCTGTGCCTGTGCGTTGCGACCCTAAAGTAGACAATATAAATTCGGATTGAATGAAAGGATTCAGTGCTGACAAGCTCTGGATCCTTTTATCTTCTCATCATCTCGAAGTGTTTTAGACTCTTTGGAGGCAGTCAAGGAGAGCAGTTGACACCCTCCAAAGAGTCTGAGAACTAAACCCAGCAATGACATGTATGGAAATGATAAAAGATGAGAAGAAATGAAACAAGGGAAGCAGACGGCTTATTGCGCGTACGGTTTTACAGGTAGGAATAAGAAAGATTACATAATTCAACAACATACACCTATCGATTTAAAGATTTTAAGGGAGATCCTTATGCAATGATTTTTATAATAATGTTTACGAGGTGCGTGTTTATGAAGAAAAGATTGGGATCATTTGTTGTCGTATGGGCATTGATCATGACTTCCTTTATCCCGATAGCTAATGCTAAGGAACAATCAGATGTTTATCAATTAGAATTAAGTCGGTGGGGTGTTTACAATGATGGCACCCACTCTCTGGAAACAACAAATGGGATTAACTCAGCTCTACAATGGGCAAAAGAAAACGGTTATAAAACGTTTGAGATTCCAGATGGAACATACTTAATTGCGAAAGGATCCAAAGCTGCTGATTCGAAAGCGAGAATTAATATGGTAAGTGACATGGATCTCGTTTTCAATGATCAAACAGTTTTGCAAAAAGAAGTGAACCAATGGGAAATTTATTCGGTTCTTTACGTTGGTCCTAATGTGAAAAATGTAAAGATAACAGGGGGCACGTTCCTTGGTGACCGCGATTCACACGATTATTCACAAAAAGGAATTGACACTGCAGGGACGCATGAATGGGGATCTGGCATTGAAATAGCGGGTGCGGAAAATGTTGTGGTTGATGGTGTGAAGTTGGAGAAATTTACTGGAGATGGAATCATCGTAACTGGTACAACTGTCACAGGCTCAATGATTTTGGAAACTCATTTGGAAAAAGGCGGAATCGATGATAACGGTAAACCGGTTGCAACAGACGGCAAGATTCGAACGAATGATCGAAAAGTGACCCATTTTGACAATCAAGCATACGATACATACAATACTATTCACTTCTGGCTGCCACAAGGAATTGCGTCCGGAAGCAAAGTGAATGTGTACTATTATCGAAAAGATGGAAGTTTTATTAAAGCTGATAAACAGGTAAGGTTCTATTCGGGTGAATCAGTTATTCCTGATGGAGCGGATTATTTCCGTGCTGTTTTTGAAGCATCTTCCACAAAAGGCGTTAAAGTAAACCGAATGACTGTTGATATTTCAAAAAATATTACGATAAAAAATTCGGATATTGGCTATAACAGAAGACAGGGAATTAGCTTAGTTGGTTCAGACGGCGTGGAAATCGTCAATAATCATATCCATCATACAAATGGAACGGCTCCGCAAAGTGGAATTGATATTGAACCGGGTTTTTTTCCGGGTAAAAACACAATCATTAAAGAAAATACTTTCACGGATAACAAAATCCAGATCGTTTTAGCGTACGGTGAAAATGCCATTATTGAAGGGAATTCCTTTGTACAGTCTATTAAAGGAAGTGTTGGAGTTCATGCCCATAAAGGCTTCAGAGGAAAAGTAGTCGTAAAAGATAATACGTTTAATGGTTCTGGTCTAACTTTATATTCACAAAATGCGATTGTGGATCATAACAAATTCACAAACAGTGAAGTCAAAATGCTTGGGGGAAGTATTGAATTTAGTAATTCAATACTTGTTGATGCGAGCTTAAGTGTTGGAAATGAGGAAAATCAAAAAGTAAATAACGTATCCATCGAACATAATGGAGTTCGTCCAGGAATTCTTTACTTTGGCGATAAGTCTATTCATTTGCAAGATGTGAATATCAAAGGGAATACAAATGGACAATCCATTATTAATGGAACGGGAAATAACGAGAGCATCTATAATCGTCTGACGGTGGAAGATAACAATCGACAAGGAACGGTTCTTCCAGCCGGAACCTATAATAACTGTTCCTTTGAAGCAGGAGGAATTTCAATCAATCGTAAGGGCAAGTATATTTTAAATCACTGCTCGATTAGGGATAAAAGCAATTTGCTTTCTGTTAATAATCTTTATGGCAAACCAGATGTCACCATCAATCACTCAGTGTTTGAATTAACGGAAAATATCGGGTATGGAGCAGCTGTTTATATAGTAGGCGCCAAAAATTTTAAACTGTTTAACAGTACTGTTCTAGCAGAAAGTAATACCACAAATACCCCATTGATTAAAATAGGTCCATATGGAAACCAAAAAACAACAAACGTCTTCGGAGCAACCATCAAAGGTAATGTGATTAAAACGAAAACAGCCATTTCTGGAATAGACACTTCTAACTCGGGAACCAATGCACCGGCCTATCAAATTGAGGAAAATTCTTTATCTAACGCTAAACTGAAATTATCATCAAAAGATAGTAACGTTGAAAATAAGCTCCTTACCGAATAAGCGGAAAAAGTATTAGAATTAAATATAAGAGTTGATTACAACAAATCCTTGTGTTTATATCACAAGGATTTGTTAGTTGAAACCTAAGTTAAAGGTTCATTTTTTACCGAAAATATATATCCTTTCAAACTATTTCATCAGTGGAAAGACAGTAAAGGTCGAATCTGAAAGTAAATAATACCTTTAGAATTAAAGGCTTGGTTGATGTAAGAATTGATGATGATCGGACGAATAGGTACACTAAAGGTGTGTTCTTTTTTTAGAACGATAAGTGAAAACTAGGAATTATCGTACAAAAGAAGCAATAAAGTGAACCTATTTTCAACAAATAAGAGGAGGGGTTTCAAGATGAAACTGGCATTCATTTCAGATATTCATGGGAATGCAACTGCTTTAGACGCGGTTTTAGATGACGTAAAGGATAGAAACGTTGATAAGGTTTTTGTTCTTGGTGATATTTGTTACCGAGGGCCAGAACCGCAACGTTCTTTGGACCTTGTTCGAACATTACATACAGATGTGATCAAAGGAAATGCGGATGAATGGGTTGTTCGTGGTGTTAGGGAAGGAGAAGTGCCAGATCCTGCTTTAGAAATGATGAATAAAGAGCGAGAGTGGATTGTTTCCAACTTGGATAATGAAAGCATCGAGTATCTTAATAGCCTACCAACTGAGTTGAAGCTGCAATATGAGGGGATAAATATTCATGCTTTCCATGCTACACCAAATGATTTGTTCGAAGTGGTACTACCGCATGAAAGTGAAGAAACTCTTGTTGCAAAAATGATGGGAGCGGACGCGGATATTTATGTTTATGCACATATCCACAAACCGTATATCCGCTATATTAACGGGAAATGTATCATTAACATCGGCAGTGTTGGCTTGCCGTTTGATGGTTTGGATAAAGCGTCTTATATGATTCTTGATATTAACGAGGGTGGTTTTCAGACTTCTATTGTTAGAGTTGGGTATGATATTGAGATTGTGATGAATCAATTCAAGGGGTCTGATTATCCGAACAGGGAAATGCTCGTTACTATTTTAAAAAATGCTAAGGTTTAATTTATAGATGCTTGGTCTAAATCCACCTGCTTTAGCGGGTGGTCGTTTAATATTGTGTTTCGGTTTCAGCCAGGGGAGGAAAAAGGATGAGTTTTCGTCAAAATGGCTTATTGCAGCATTACCACTTGTGATATTGATCGTAGCGTTTATTTTTGGACCAGCTAATGCATCAGCATCTATCAATTATGGCGATGAAGTTGCGGCTGTAGCAGAAAATTATGTGGGAAGTCCTTTTAAATATGGTGGGACAACTCCCGAAGGATTTGATGCAAGCGGGTTTACTCAATTTGTTTATAAAGATGCAGCGACTGAAATGAAGATTCCGAGAACAAGTGAAAAACAGTATCAAACTGGGAAAGCTGTTCAGCAAAAAGACTTAAAAACAGGTGATTTGGTGTTCTACGCTACAGGGAAAAAAGGAATCGTTTCTTTTGTAGCCATCTATAATGGGGACGGTACATTTGTTGGGAGTACTACAAAAGGTGTAAAGATTGTTAAAATGAGTGATAAATACTGGAAGGAACGATATATCGGTGCTAAAAGGATTATTAAGTAAAAGCTTAATGTACAGGGAGATATTCATCTAATGTGGGATAATCAGTCCAGTTAGGGTTTTGCTGTAATCAAGGTTCATCTAGTATTAAGGACAAAAAGAGCATCGAATCCGATGCTCTTTTTGCTAGTTACAATGAATGGAGTAGTTGACTTTCAGGATTTTCATAATGAATGATCATATATCATCAATCATTCACCTTATATTAGGTGTTAAATTAGGGAGTGATAACGAGTATTATCCAATTTGGAAATTTGTTCAATCACTCAACAGTAATCTTCGTCAATACTGCATGCCCATTTTTCACTTTTACCAAAGCTACTGCAGGTTTAATAGTGGCGGCAGTTTCCATTTCTTTTGCCTTTTCTTCAGAAGCGTAATAATTGTCTAGACCATATCTCACTTGAATAGTTGCAGCTTTTTTTAATTCGTATGGAATTTCTAATTTTCCGTTTAGATACATGCCGTTGCTAGGTTTTTCTTTTGTTACAAGGTCGACCTTGTATAGGCCATCGCTATCTTGTTTTAGCCGTACATACACTTTTTTGTAATCACCAATATTCTTCCTTTTGAAATCGGATACAATCGAGTCATCTAGCTGTGACAGTTTAAGGGATTCTATCTCATAATGTAAATCGACATAGTTACCTCTGAATAAATCTGTCGGATCGACTGGAGCGGTTTGTAGTTTGATTTCTTCTCCGGTCAAAGTCGTCCAGACGGGAGGAGTCGCCAAAACTAATAAAATCAAGACCGGAATGAAAAATACGATGAGTGGTTGAAAAAGTCGCTTATTCTTCAATACGATCTCCTCCTTTTTTTCGTTGTTTTTCAAAAAAGAAGCCAAAACCGATCAGAATCATACCGCCGATGATAAAGGTAAGTGATTTCGGTAGGAAGTCAAAGGAGTCAAGATAATATCTAAAAATCAACGCACATATTATGACAATACTAGTCAAACTTCCTTTATGGATGAGGTAAAGAAGAAAAATAAAATAAGCTAAAGGGAACCATAAAGAAAATTCAAAGGTAAGAAATATAGCTGTAATCCCGTGCAAAAGATGCCCCTGTATATGTGTGGTTCTTTGTAACTTAGATGGAACTGGAATATATACCAGTACTATGCCCAGTATAAACAGGGTGGCAAGGATGACTGTATCCGATTTGTGAAAAATGAACTTCGGTATAAATTCTATTAGGAATAAGGCGATGGTATTGATGGCTAAAGCGTTAATCAAAAAGGTCAAGAGCTTAGGGTAATCGAATTTTTTTAATAGGACGTATAAAGCTGGTAAAAACACAAGAATGGCAAGCGGATAGGACGTTTCATCAAGGAATATACTTCCGTTTAGATAAATGAAAAGCAGGGCGGAAGTGAAAAGAAGTATGGCGATATCCTTTAAATAGTGGCCAATGAATATCGCTCCGATGGCCCATAATAAAAAGGAGCTGTTAAAATTAATACTGATGTTAAACATCTGTTCAATTAGAAAAATACCTGCTCCAAATATCAAAATACCGACATAATGCAAACTTCTTGCTGTTTTCGGAAAGCGTGTCTGCCATTTTACCCCTGTGAAATTCACCCCAATTAGACACGCGATAATAATCAGCAATTTTCCACCTTTACTTATATAAATCCAGTTGCTTGCTACGAAGGTTAATATACCTAGACCTAAAAGAAGTGCCCCGATAGCTAATAAAATAGTAATGAAATTTAATCCAACCCTTACATCATAGGAATTTAAAATTTTCTCTTGATCTTTCTTGGAGATAATACCTCCAGTTTCAAGGTACTTTAGTTCGTGTTCAAGAAAAACAAACTGTTTTTTCGTTATTTCCTTTTTGCTCAAAGTGACCCCTCCTTCCATCTTCTTCTATTATACAAGTTAAAAAGCAGATGATGAATGTAATTGGTGGAGAAATGATTTTTTTTAGTGGTCAATTTGTGATCTTTTAGGTTGAAGCAGATAAATAGCAAAAAAATGCCCAATCTCTTGTTTACCATGAGATTGAGCATTTGTTCTCTTTTATTATGGAGACTAGCGGGATCGAACCGCTGACCTTTTGGCTGCCAGCCAAACGCTCTCCCAGCTGAGCTAAGCCCCCGTTAAAGTATATTTATAATTTTATCTATTTTTCTGAAAAAGTCAATGGGTTTTTACTAGAAAAATTTCTTTGTGTTTATCTTACTGGAACTAAGTTGAATTGAATCACCCATGTAAAGGGTTTTGAGGAAGAAATCTGAAAAATTTAGTGAAAAATCATCTCGATTTCATAGGCTTTTATATTTCCATTGCTAGATTTTTCGCTTTAAGAGGATGTTCAAAAAGTCCGGTAAAAAAAGCTTACGAATTGAATCAAAGCTCTGTCTCTCTGGTCCTCGAGACTATCGCTCGCAGAACTTCTTGGCTCTTTTTATCATCCTTTTTGAACAAGCACTTTAAGACTTTCCCTTTAGAAAGCAATATGAAGAAAATTGATGGATTAAATAAAGGTCGTCGTAGAGGTCCAAATCCAGATGAAGTTTATCGAACCATTTGATTTTTAACAATATTAGTGGATGAGTATATCCTAAAAAGCGTCTGACTCTTTGGGTTAGGATAGGCTGTTCCAGTAATGAACAGTATAGTAATTCTTAACATGGTTATCATATCACTATCCGTGAATCTGACAGGTAGGGGACATACATGAATCTAATAATTGTTTGGGAAGCGGTCGTTCTGGTGATAACTGGTATACTACTATTGAGGGTAATGGGCCGAAAATCAGTTGCGCATATGACATTATCCCAGACGATGGTCATGGTTTCGATCGGAACCATTATTGCTCATCCGATTGTTGAGCATAGCGTAATAAAAGCGATCATTGTGGGTGGAGTGTTTGTTGTGACACTTGTAATAATAGAATATCTTCAAGTTAAATTTAATGGTTTAGAAAAATTTTTAACTGGAAAGTCTCGGGTCGTCATTGAAAATGGAATGGTGAAAGTGGATAACTTAAAGAAGCTTCGACTTACGGTGGACCAATTAGAAATGCAGATGCGCAATAAAGGACTCACGAATTATCATGATATTAAAATAGGAACGATTGAACCGAATGGGCAATTGGGCTATGAGTTAAATGATGATGCCAAGCCGCTTACAGTCGGGCAATTTAAACAGATGATGGCGACCTTTGCTACTCAGAATCCCACTGTGCCATCTTCTGAAAATGAAACTGTTAAAAAAGAAGAATCAAATATATTTCAAGAAATTAATAAACCAAACAAAGGTAACCCGCCGTTTCTAAAGTAAGTTAATAATTGATTATATCAAAAAAAGCTGAGTGCAAGTGCAATCAGCTTTTATCCATTTTATCTAAAAAAAACTTTATCTACATTATACGTCGCTTCAAGTTTATTAATGATATACGTTTCATAAATTTCACGGTCCGTCGGATCTTCCACATAGCAAATCTCAATTCTGGATACTTCGTTTCTATGCAGTTTGATCGGTGAAACGGAATCTTCGAAGTGCTTCTTGATTCTTTGGCGTAGCTTTCTAGCTTTCCCAACGAAAAGTAATTGTCCCTCGTTGTTAAAGAACGTAAAGATTCCACCTTTATCTCTTGGAATCAGGTGAAAGTCAATAAAACCGTAAATATCAGGAATGATTGGCTCGTCCCCTTCTACGATTTGTTTACGCTGTTTAATGGTTAGATCTGCTGTAGGGATTGTAATATTAATCATGAACAGTCACTTCCTCTATTTAATAAAGATAAATGGTATCATAAGTAAAGAAGAAAAGCTATTTGAGAAAAAAATCAATATCAAGTATGTTGTGGTAAGTTTATTTTGCTACAATAATGAACTAGAGCGTTGAAGGGAGATAATTATGACACAATATCCAGTGATTTATTATTATGAAGCAAGAGTGATGAAAGAAGATTATACAATTCATGTGGTTTTTCCGGATCTGAAAGCAGTGGGATTATCGGCTTCTACAGCTGGAAATGATCTAGAGGATGCAAGAGAGGCAGCCCAGGATTTATTGGCCATTGCGATAGACATGGCGGCAGACGAAGGGAAAACCTTGCCAGAAGCAACTCCAATTGAGAGAGTCGATATTGCGCAATTTTACGTAGAAGAAGAAGTAGGAAAACCATTTCGGATAGAAGTAGAATATATTTCAGTATAAGGAAAAGCGGATGTTCTTAAAGATGCGGGTTCTGTCCATTTGTTTAGGACAGCCGCTTTTCCTTATTCAATCATAAGTTTTCAATTTCTACTTTTGTGATTTCTTCAAATGTCGACACAAAATAATAGACGTCAGTCGTTTTTCGTTTTGTATCTACTAGGACTAGAAGTTGGACATAATGAAGATCGTCTTCAAGATCGTTAATACGAATATTTTTAACGAAAATATTATCCTCTTTAATTTTTTTCATGACGGTGGAGATATCATATTTGTTTGGAATCATCAATTTTAACATAATTTCCTTTTGCCGAAACTGTTTTGGTCCTATTAAGGAAACTAGCCAAGGGATAAGTTCGACACTAATGATTAATAAAATGACACCTGCAGTTGCTTCGATAAAGAATCCTGCGCCAACTGCTATCCCAATCCCTGCTGCCCCCCAAATAATTGCAGCGGTGGTTAACCCGGAAATACTATTATTATCGCGTCTGAGAATGACTCCTGCCCCGATAAAACCAATGCCTGAAACAATTTGTGCTGCAAGTCTAAGTGGATCCATCGTAATATTCACGTGATCGCTGCCTGTAAACGTATAAGCCGACTCAATCGAGACAACCGTAAGCAAACAGCTGATAATGGAGATAACTAGGCTCGTCTTCAAGCCAACAGGTTTTCGTTTAATTTCCCGTTCTAAACCGATTACTAAGCCCAGTAAAGCCGATACCCCGAGCTTTACTAAAATTTGTGCTTCTGAACTTAAATTTAAAAACCAATCCATGGCCATATCATCACCATTCATATGAAATTTTCTGTTACTATGTATTTGGTGGGCTATACCCTATACAAGGTTTCTTAAACGTATAGGTCCTCTAATTGTTAAAAAAGCGTACAATCTAACAGTATTACTTTCTATTATAAGTCTGAAAAGAGGAATTACTATGCTTCAACCTAAAATAAACCCTTATTTTGTATTATTACTTGCAGTAACATCTATTTCATTGTCAGCTATATTTGTCAAATTAGCCTCAGCACCATCAGGAGTTATTGCGTTTTATCGATTATTTTTCACGGTAGTAATCATGCTACCGTTCTTTCTGGTGAAATATCGTCACGAACTGAAACGTATAAATAAAAAAGACTGGCTACTTTCTAGTATCGCTGGAATATTTCTAGCGTTTCATTTTATCTTATGGTTCGAATCGTTAAATTACACATCCGTAGCTAGTTCGACGGTTCTTGTAACACTTCAACCGCTATTTGCTTTCGTTGGCGCCTATTTCTTTTTTAAGGAACGGTTTTCAGTGCGAGCGATCTTAAGTAGTGTAATCGCAATTGGTGGAAGCCTTGTTATTAGCTGGGGAGATTTCAAGATTAGTGGAATGGCCTTGTTTGGTGATATGCTCGCACTTATAGCCTGTGCTTTAATAACGGCCTATTTATTAGTAGGACAAACCGTAAGAAAAAGAATCTCCTCTATTACATACACCTTTGTTGTATACGGTATAAGCATGGTTACTTTATTTATTTATGTACTAGCAAAAGGAGAACCACTCGGTCCATATCCGGCAACAGACTGGATTCTATTTATCCTATTAGCTATTTTCCCAAATCTACTAGGGCATTCTCTGCTAAATTGGTCACTAAAATGGCTCAGTACAACAACTATTTCAATGGCTATTTTGTTAGAACCGGTTGGTGCAACTATTCTTGCTTACTTTATTCTTGATGAAACGGTTGTACTCACACAAATAATTGGTGGGGTTATCATCTTTGCAGGATTAATTTACTTTCTGAATGACGGTAAAAAAAACAAAGAGCGTTCGACTTAGAAAACGACAGTGTTTAAATGTCATCATCTTTTATGGGGGGTATTTAATAAAGCTAACGTACTCCAACCTATTTATCTTCACGAAAAAAAGCAGTGTAGTGTCACTGCTTTTTTTTACTATTTGAAAACAAGAGCCACTCACGAAAAAATAAGAGTGAAGGTAGAGTTCGTAGTCGAAGTCTCTCTTTCAACTGTTCCATCTCAAACAAAAGGAGTAATAAGTTATATGTGGAGATAAATGAATTATTCCGTCAGCACTAGGCTTATAAAAGAATAGACGAATCGAACTCGTAGTGAATTCTTTACTATTTATGAAGAAATGAATTGAAAATAAATAAGAGAGATGGTTAAATATAAAAAGTGATTAATAAGTGATGTAATCTTTTTTTTGAAAAAGATTAAAAAAGTATTGCAATCATGTTTTTACCGTGATATATTATTTCTTGTCGCTAAGCTAGTAACGAACGCCGACAGCAGTTAATATGAAAAAACTTTTCAAAATAATTGTTGACACGGTATGCGAGCTTGTGATAAATTATAGAAGTCGCTTCTGAGAGGAACGGCAAGTATTGCTCTTTGAAAACTGAACAAAACAAAGCGCCAACGTTTTAATTGAAGTGAGTACACACTATAACAACAAATGAGCAAGTCAAACACTTTTTGGAGAGTTTGATCCTGGCTCAGGACGAACGCTGGCGGCGTGCCTAATACATGCAAGTCGAGCGAATGATAGGGAGCTTGCTCCCTTGATTTAGCGGCGGACGGGTGAGTAACACGTGGGCAACCTACCTGTAAGACTGGGATAACTTCGGGAAACCGGAGCTAATACCGGATAATTTCTTTTCTCGCATGAGAAGAGATGGAAAGACGGTTTCGGCTGTCACTTACAGATGGGCCCGCGGCGCATTAGCTAGTTGGTGAGGTAATGGCTCACCAAGGCCACGATGCGTAGCCGACCTGAGAGGGTGATCGGCCACACTGGGACTGAGACACGGCCCAGACTCCTACGGGAGGCAGCAGTAGGGAATCTTCCGCAATGGACGAAAGTCTGACGGAGCAACGCCGCGTGAACGAAGAAGGCCTTCGGGTCGTAAAGTTCTGTTGTTAGGGAAGAACAAGTACCAGAGTAACTGCTGGTACCTTGACGGTACCTAACCAGAAAGCCACGGCTAACTACGTGCCAGCAGCCGCGGTAATACGTAGGTGGCAAGCGTTGTCCGGAATTATTGGGCGTAAAGCGCGCGCAGGTGGTTCCTTAAGTCTGATGTGAAAGCCCACGGCTCAACCGTGGAGGGTCATTGGAAACTGGGGAACTTGAGTGCAGAAGAGGAAAGTGGAATTCCAAGTGTAGCGGTGAAATGCGTAGAGATTTGGAGGAACACCAGTGGCGAAGGCGACTTTCTGGTCTGTAACTGACACTGAGGCGCGAAAGCGTGGGGAGCGAACAGGATTAGATACCCTGGTAGTCCACGCCGTAAACGATGAGTGCTAAGTGTTAGAGGGTTTCCGCCCTTTAGTGCTGCAGCTAACGCATTAAGCACTCCGCCTGGGGAGTACGGCCGCAAGGCTGAAACTCAAAGGAATTGACGGGGGCCCGCACAAGCGGTGGAGCATGTGGTTTAATTCGAAGCAACGCGAAGAACCTTACCAGGTCTTGACATCCTTTTGCCCTCCCTAGAGATAGGGACTTCCCTTCGGGGACAAAAGTGACAGGTGGTGCATGGTTGTCGTCAGCTCGTGTCGTGAGATGTTGGGTTAAGTCCCGCAACGAGCGCAACCCTTGATCTTAGTTGCCAGCATTTAGTTGGGCACTCTAAGGTGACTGCCGGTGACAAACCGGAGGAAGGTGGGGATGACGTCAAATCATCATGCCCCTTATGACCTGGGCTACACACGTGCTACAATGGATGGTACAAAGAGCTGCAAACCCGCGAGGGTAAGCGAATCTCATAAAGCCATTCTCAGTTCGGATTGTAGGCTGCAACTCGCCTACATGAAGCCGGAATCGCTAGTAATCGTGGATCAGCATGCCACGGTGAATACGTTCCCGGGCCTTGTACACACCGCCCGTCACACCACGAGAGTTTGTAACACCCGAAGTCGGTGAGGTAACCGCAAGGAGCCAGCCGCCTAAGGTGGGACAGATGATTGGGGTGAAGTCGTAACAAGGTAGCCGTATCGGAAGGTGCGGCTGGATCACCTCCTTTCTAAGGAATATAACGGGCGCTTTTGTTTTGTTCAGTTTTGAATGAGTAATTCATTCAATCAATCATGGTAAATGAAAGCAACAGATTAGTTTTTTGCTTATTCGTTACCGAATCGTTCTTTGAAAACTAGATAATAGATAGAAGGCAAATTTTTGCATTAATTTTTCAAGACATCAAGTAAGACCTTTTAACAACTAGGTTGTTTGATAAATTTTTCGTTTATCAGCCACCATATGGTTAAGTTAGAAAGGGCGCACGGTGGATGCCTTGGCACTAGGAGCCGATGAAGGACGGGACTAACACCGATATGCTTCGGGGAGCTGTAAGTAAGCTTTGATCCGGAGATTTCCGAATGGGGAAACCCACTGTTCGTAATGGAACAGTATCTTTACCTGAATACATAGGGTACTGAAGGCAGACCCGGGGAACTGAAACATCTAAGTACCCGGAGGAAGAGAAAGCAAACGCGATTTCCTGAGTAGCGGCGAGCGAAACGGAAGATAGCCCAAACCAAGAGGCTTGCCTCTTGGGGTTGTAGGACACTCAACATGGAGTTACAAAGGAACGGGGTAAGTGAAGTGATCTGGAAAGATCCGTCAAAGAAGGTAAAAACCCTGTAGCTGAAACTTCGTTCCCTCCTGAGTGGATCCTGAGTACGGCGGGACACGAGAAATCCCGTCGGAAGCAGGGAGGACCATCTCCCAAGGCTAAATACTACCTAGTGACCGATAGTGAACCAGTACCGTGAGGGAAAGGTGAAAAGCACCCCGGAAGGGGAGTGAAATAGATCCTGAAACCGTGTGCCTACAAGTAGTTAGAGCCCGTTAATGGGTGATAGCGTGCCTTTTGTAGAATGAACCGGCGAGTTACGATTTCATGCAAGGTTAAGTTGATAAGACGGAGCCGCAGCGAAAGCGAGTCTGAATAGGGCGCATGAGTATGAGGTCGTAGACCCGAAACCAGGTGATCTACCCATGTCCAGGGTGAAGTTCAGGTAACACTGAATGGAGGCCCGAACCCACGTACGTTGAAAAGTGCGGGGATGAGGTGTGGGTAGCGGAGAAATTCCAATCGAACCTGGAGATAGCTGGTTCTCTCCGAAATAGCTTTAGGGCTAGCCTCGAGATGAGAGTATTGGAGGTAGAGCACTGATTGGACTAGGGGCCCCCAACGGGTTACCGAATTCAGTCAAACTCCGAATGCCAAATACTTATTCTCGGGAGTCAGACTGCGAGTGATAAGATCCGTAGTCAAGAGGGAAACAGCCCAGACCACCAGCTAAGGTCCCCAAGTTTACGTTAAGTGGAAAAGGATGTGGAGTTGCTTAGACAACCAGGATGTTGGCTCAGAAGCAGCCATCATTTAAAGAGTGCGTAATAGCTCACTGGTCGAGTGACTCTGCGCCGAAAATGTACCGGGGCTAAACGTAACACCGAAGCTGTGGATGGATACCGTATGGTATCCGTGGTAGGAGAGCGTTCTAAGGGCGTTGAAGCTAGACCGGAAGGACTGGTGGAGCGCTTAGAAGTGAGAATGCCGGTATGAGTAGCGAAAGAAGGGTGAGAATCCCTTCCACCGAATGCCTAAGGTTTCCTGAGGAAGGCTCGTCCGCTCAGGGTTAGTCGGGACCTAAGCCGAGGCTGAAAAGCGTAGGCGATGGACAACAGGTTGATATTCCTGTACCACCTATACATCGTTTGAGCGATGGGGGGACGCAGAAGGATAGGGTAAGCGCGCTGTTGGATATGCGCGTCCAAGCAGTTAGGCCGGAAACGAGGAAAATCCCGTTTCCATTAAGGCGGAGCTGTGATGGCGAGGGAAATATAGTACCGAAGTTCCTGATTCCACGCTGCCAAGAAAAGCCTCTAGTGAGATGTAGGGTGCCCGTACCGCAAACCGACACAGGTAGGCGAGGAGAGAATCCTAAGGTGTGCGAGAGAACTCTCGTTAAGGAACTCGGCAAAATGACCCCGTAACTTCGGGAGAAGGGGTGCTTTTTAGGGTGAATAGCCCGGAAAAGCCGCAGTGAATAGGCCCAGGCGACTGTTTAGCAAAAACACAGGTCTCTGCGAAGCCGCAAGGCGAAGTATAGGGGCTGACGCCTGCCCGGTGCTGGAAGGTTAAGAGGAGAGGTTAGCCGCAAGGCGAAGCTTTGAATTGAAGCCCCAGTAAACGGCGGCCGTAACTATAACGGTCCTAAGGTAGCGAAATTCCTTGTCGGGTAAGTTCCGACCCGCACGAAAGGCGTAACGATCTGGGCACTGTCTCAACGAGAGACTCGGTGAAATTATAGTACCTGTGAAGATGCAGGTTACCCGCGACAGGACGGAAAGACCCCGTGGAGCTTTACTGCAGCCTGATATTGAATTTTGGTACAGCTTGTACAGGATAGGTAGGAGCCTGTGAAGCCGGAGCGCTAGCTTCGGTCGAGGCGTCGGTGGGATACTACCCTGGCTGTATTGAAATTCTAACCCGCGCCCCTTATCGGGGCGGGAGACAGTGTCAGGCGGGCAGTTTGACTGGGGCGGTCGCCTCCTAAAATGTAACGGAGGCGCCCAAAGGTTCCCTCAGAATGGTTGGAAATCATTCGTAGAGTGTAAAGGCACAAGGGAGCTTGACTGCGAGACCTACAAGTCGAGCAGGGACGAAAGTCGGGCTTAGTGATCCGGTGGTTCCGCATGGAAGGGCCATCGCTCAACGGATAAAAGCTACCCCGGGGATAACAGGCTTATCTCCCCCAAGAGTCCACATCGACGGGGAGGTTTGGCACCTCGATGTCGGCTCATCGCATCCTGGGGCTGTAGTCGGTCCCAAGGGTTGGGCTGTTCGCCCATTAAAGCGGTACGCGAGCTGGGTTCAGAACGTCGTGAGACAGTTCGGTCCCTATCCGTCGTGGGCGCAGGAAATTTGAGAGGAGCTGTCCTTAGTACGAGAGGACCGGGATGGACGCACCGCTGGTGTACCAGTTGTTCTGCCAAGAGCATCGCTGGGTAGCTACGTGCGGACGGGATAAATGCTGAAAGCATCTAAGCATGAAGCCCCCCTCAAGATGAGATTTCCCATAGCGTAAGCTAGTAAGATCCCTGAAAGATGATCAGGTTGATAGGTCAGAGGTGGAAGCGTGGCGACATGTGGAGCTGACTGATACTAATCGATCGAGGACTTAACCTTATTGTTCTTGGAAAAGCAAAAACCCTTCTTATTATCTAGTTTTGAAGGAATGAAAATTTCTTCTTGCAAAATTTCAAAAAGGCATTATAATAATAAATGTCTTATTGAAAATGTTTGGTGGCGATAGCAAAGAGGTCACACCCGTTCCCATTTCGAACACGGAAGTTAAGCTCTTTAGCGCCGATGGTAGTTGGGGGTCTCCCCCTGTGAGAGTAGGACGCCGCCAAGCATTATTCATAACGGAGGATTAGCTCAGCTGGGAGAGCATCTGCCTTACAAGCAGAGGGTCGGCGGTTCGATCCCGTCATCCTCCACCATTTTCACTTGCCGGTGTAGCTCAACTGGTAGAGCAACTGACTTGTAATCAGTAGGTTGGGGGTTCAAGTCCTCTTGCCGGCACCAGTTTCATTCACAGATTATTTGAGTAGTACGAGCCATTAGCTCAGTTGGTAGAGCATCTGACTTTTAATCAGAGGGTCGCAGGTTCGAATCCTGCATGGCTCACCATTATATTATTATGCGGGTGTGGCGGAATTGGCAGACGCACCAGACTTAGGATCTGGCGCCGCAAGGCGTGGGGGTTCAAGTCCCTTCACCCGCACTTTATCATGCGGAAGTAGTTCAGTGGTAGAATACAACCTTGCCAAGGTTGGGGTCGCGGGTTCGAATCCCGTCTTCCGCTCCACTTTTCGTATGTGCCGGGGTGGCGGAACTGGCAGACGCACAGGACTTAAAATCCTGCGGTAGGTGACTACCGTACCGGTTCGATTCCGGTCCTCGGCACCATTTTAAATATATATGCGCCCGTAGCTCAATTGGATAGAGCGTCTGACTACGGATCAGAAGGTTATGGGTTCGACTCCTTTCGGGCGCGCCATATATAGACGGGAAGTAGCTCAGCTTGGTAGAGCACTTGGTTTGGGACCAAGGGGTCGCAGGTTCGAATCCTGTCTTCCCGACCATGAACATCTAACCATTTATTATGGGGCCTTAGCTCAGCTGGGAGAGCGCCTGCCTTGCACGCAGGAGGTCAGCGGTTCGATCCCGCTAGGCTCCACCATTTATTCAAACTTATATTATTTTGGCGGTGTAGCTCAGCTGGCTAGAGCATTCGGTTCATACCCGAAAGGTCGTGGGTTCGACTCCCTCCGCCGCTACCAAAATATAAGGACCTTTAGCTCAGTTGGTTAGAGCAGACGGCTCATAACCGTCCGGTCGTAGGTTCGAGTCCTACAAGGTCCACCATGTATGCTATTTGGAGGTATACCCAAGTTTGGCTGAAGGGATCGGTCTTGAAAACCGACAGGGGAGTCAAATCCCGCGGGGGTTCGAATCCCTCTACCTCCTCCATTTTCAAAATAAATTTTATCATTCTTATTATCGCGGGGTGGAGCAGTTCGGTAGCTCGTCGGGCTCATAACCCGAAGGTCGCAGGTTCAAATCCTGTCCCCGCAATCTGGTCCGGTAGTTCAGTTGGTTAGAATGCCTGCCTGTCACGCAGGAGGTCGCGGGTTCGAGTCCCGTCCGGACCGCCATTTTTATTCAATAGTTAAACTTACTTTTGATATAAATTAATTGGCTTAGTTGCTCAGTAGTTAGAGCACGAAAGATAACTATAATCTTTATTTAAGTTATCAAATTTAATATGGCTCAGTAGCTCAGTCGGTAGAGCAAAGGACTGAAAATCCTTGTGTCGGCGGTTCGATTCCGTCCTGAGCCACCATTATTATTCAATATGTTTTATGGCGGTTGTGGCGAAGTGGTTAACGCACCTGATTGTGGTTCAGGCATTCGTGGGTTCGATTCCCATCAGTCGCCCCATTTACGCGGGTGTAGTTTAGTGGTAAAACCTCAGCCTTCCAAGCTGATGATGAGAGTTCGATTCTCTTCACCCGCTCCAAAGAATGGGCCTATAGCTCAGCTGGTTAGAGCGCACGCCTGATAAGCGTGAGGTCGATGGTTCGAGTCCATTTAGGCCCACCATTCCGCAGTAGCTCAGTGGTAGAGCATTCGGCTGTTAACCGAACGGTCGTAGGTTCGAGTCCTACCTGCGGAGCCATGGGGAAGTACTCAAGAGGCTGAAGAGGCGCCCCTGCTAAGGGTGTAGGTCGGGTAACCGGCGCGAGGGTTCAAATCCCTCCTTCTCCGCCATTTGGCCCCTTGGTCAAGCGGTTAAGACACCGCCCTTTCACGGCGGTAACACGGGTTCGAATCCCGTAGGGGTCATATAGAAAAGGTGCATACATCTACGTATGCATCTTTTTTATTTGACTTTTTTAGAATGGTCCTACTACCTCATTACTTATTTACTTAATAGATGGGGAGTCCTTTATCCATCTAGCATTTATTGCTTTTTATTAGGATAAACATTTCTGTTCTTTCCTTGTACATCATTTCCTATATATGCTTCATATTCTTCTGTAAAGCCTTCTGTTTCCTCTTCATTATCATAAATAGTATCATAACTCTCATAGTCGCCACTGTAGTCGGAAGGTGTCTCCGAAGTTCCAAAACGGGCAACCTCAGCAAAGCTATCTTCTTTGTCAGTGATTTCATTTCCAAGGCGGCGATTTTCGAAGTGGTTTCCTAAAGATGGGATAAGTACTTCTTCTTCTACCGGTCGTGCTGAAATAGTGTTTTGTGTTTGAGCGTGTTCAAAACAATGTAATGTGGCTGGAACTGCTTCGAGTCGTTCCAGAGAAATGGTGTTACCACAAACTTTACAATAACCATAATTTCCTTCATTTATAGCTTCAAGGGCAGCATTAGTTTTCTCAATTTGGGATTTAGCATGATCATTCAACGCCGAAATTCTTTCTTTATCAAAAAGTTCAGTACCCATATCTGCTGGGTGGTTATCATAAGAAGATAGTTCATCTACGGATTCTCTTTGCCCCACCTTTACTAAGGTTTCTTCATTCCTTTTAATTTGTTGTTGGAGTTGTTCTTTTTCTAAAAGTAATTTTTCCTTTAAATTTTGAATTTGTTTAGTAGTAGCCATTTTATTTCACTCCTTAGGAGATTTTTTTGGATCGTATATGTAACATTACCCGAATAGATGTTAGTAGAAACGTTGAGGGGCATGAAGAAAGAGGGGATTGATCACTTCTTTAACCATTTGATAAGAACAAAAAAGGATGTCCCAAAAGCAAAGGGTCAGCCCCAGCAAAAACTAAATGCAGTAAAGGATAAGTGTAAGAAACACTACATACTGATTTAGTGTGCGAGGTCAGACCCTTTTTGACATCCAATTTTTCATTAAACAAAATAGCTAATCAATAATCCTATAGATAGAAGCAAGCCGAAAATGGTGTTTGTTTGAGCAGTTGCTTTCATGGCGGGCATCATTTCAATCGGAATGGTTTTGCCAACAAAGCCTTTTGTTGCTTTTGCAGCCTTAGGGATGCTTAATAGAGTTAGCAGAATCCATGGTGTTACAACTCCTAATGCAACAATTACAATAACCCATAGGTAGGCAATAGCAAACATGATAACCATGAATCGCAAACCTTTTTCACGTCCTAGTAAAATTGGCAGCGTGCGTCGACCGTTTGCTTTGTCACCATCATGGTCACGTAGGTTATTAGACATATTAATTAAGCCGACTAGAATGAGGCTAGGTACTGATACGATTGCAACTGTGCTTGAAACATGACCAGTTTGGATGAAATAAGCAATGAGTATAATGACGTAGCCCATGAAAAATCCTGAAAAAAGTTCACCAAATGGTGTAGATGAAATAGGGATGGGCCCGCCTGTATACAAGTAACCGATAAGCATGCAGATTAAACCAACTGCAGCAAGCCACCATGAGGACACAGCACAGATATACACGCCAAGCAAAAGAGCAATTGCATAAAAGCTGAGTGCCAAATTCATAATCAACTTCGGCGTCATTCCATGGCGAACGATTCCGCCACCAATGCCAACTGATTCAGCGGTATCTAGACCGCGTTTAAAGTCATAGTATTCATTAAATAAATTAGTAGCTGCTTGAATTAATAGGCTGGCAATTAGCATTGCTGCAAATAGGATCCAGTTTACTTCCTCTGCTATTAAAGAGAGCAAGGTACCAATTAGTACAGGGACAAACGCTGCTGTCAACGTATGTGGACGAATCAGTTCCCACCAAATCTTCCAGCTGCGTTTTTCTTGTTGGGGTGAAACGGAATTAGATTGTATAGACATTACACTTCTCCTCTTAAGTTAGCTTGCATTTGTAATCACGAATCAAATATTGGTACAGAATAAGTGTAGGAAAACAAATTAAGTGTGTCAATGTCTATTTGTGATTTTCTTAACAATAACGTTTGTTTGTTTTTAAAAGAGAATATATTAATAGGAAAAAAGTTGTCATAGAACGATGAATAAAGACCGCAATAATTGACATTGAGTCGAAATGAGGTGTATCTTTAAATAGGTTTGTATGCTTTTAAAATGTTGACATTAAGGGGGATTTTTTTTGGCTATCTCACATGAAACTGAATGGTTTTATGGACTTCAGCAAGCTGTGCAAAAAGCGAAACAGCAAAAGCAAAAAGTCTTGTTCAGTGTAGTAAGGAAAATCGATGATTTAGACCCCCTTTCATTTTATCAAGCTGGAAGAGAACGGTATGCAGGAGAACGCTTTTACTGGCAGGATCCTGAAAAAGAACTGACCATTGCTGGTTTAGGTATAGTGGAAAAAATCCAAGTGAAGGCGGATGCTTTAAGAGTGAGAAGAATTGAAGCGAACTGGACTGATCTTCAGAAAAATGCCGTTAAAGCAGGTGTTACTGGAGTAGTGGGTACAGGTCCGTTAGTGTTTGGTGGATATTCTTTTGATTATAATAAAACGGATTCCCTGCTTTGGGATCAATTTGGTGATAGTTTGTTTTATATTCCTGCCTTCATGCTATCCATTGTGAAGGGACAAGCATATTTAACGACCAATATTGTTTGCACATCGGAAGATCAAGCAAATCTCTTCATAGATCTGATAAATGAATGGGAAAATGAGATTAGAAATCGTTTGACGAATGTGGCTGTAGGCGTAAATGAGTATTTGGAACAAATCGAGGATAATCCTGAGGGTTGGAAGAGAATTGTTGCAGAAGCCGTTTCACATATGAAGCATTCGGAATTGGACAAAGTTGTTCTAGCAAGAGAATTACGGATTGTGTTTAAGAAACGAATTGAAACAGTTGCTGTTCTTCGGCGGCTTCAAAAGGAACAAGCAGGAAGTTTTATTTTTTGTTTAGAATCGGCAGGGGATTGCTTTATTGGTGCAACCCCTGAGCGTCTCGTAAAAAAACACGGAAATGAATTATTCTCTGCCTGTCTTGCTGGCTCAATTGCTCGTGGGAAAGATGCAAAAAAGGATAGGAAGTTGGAACATGAGCTGCTACATGATCAAAAAAACCTCCTTGAACATCAATATGTCGTTTCCATGATTAAGGATGCACTAAGTTTGGTTTGTAAAAAGCTTGAAGTACCTAAAGATCCGACAGTTATGAAAAATAGGCATATTCAGCATTTGTATACACCAGTTAGCGGAGAATGCGATGCGGATGTGTCTATTTTCGACGTAATAGGCAAGCTTCACCCAACACCTGCAATGGGGGGACTTCCGACAGAACAGGCCGTTGCATGGATCCGTGAGAACGAAGAACTGGAGCGTGGCTTTTATGCATCGCCAATTGGCTGGTCTGATTCTTATGGAAATGGCGAGTTTGCGGTGGGCATACGTTCAGCGCTCATTCAAGGTAATGAAGCCTCCTTATTTGCTGGTTGTGGAGTACTGGAAGACTCTACGCCTGAAGGTGAATACGAAGAAACAGGAATAAAATTTAATCCGATGTTAAGTGCTTTAGGAGGGAACCTTCATGAATGATCGTGATGCGTTAACTGCGTATGCGACGGCTTTTGTCGATGAATTAGCTCAAAATCAAATAAAGGACGTAGTCATTAGTCCAGGTTCACGTTCCACGCCATTGGCCTTGCTTTTGGCGGAGCATCCAGAGATAAAGATTCATATTAATGTGGATGAGCGCTCTGCTGCCTTTTTTGCGTTAGGGCTTGCAAAAGCAATGAAAAAGCCGGTAGCGATGCTTTGTACATCAGGAACGGCAACCGCTAATTATTATCCTGCGATAGTAGAAGCGTTCTACTCTCGGATTCCACTGATTGTCTTAACGGCTGATAGACCGCATGAACTGAGGGATGTCGGTGCACCGCAGACAATCGATCAAATCGGAATGTATGGTAATCACGTGAAGTGGTTTGTCGAGATGGCACTTCCAGAAAGCAGTATGAGCATGGTGCGTTATGCGCGAACGGTTTGTGCAAGAGCTGTAGCGACTGCTGCTAATGAGCCAGCTGGTCCGGTTCATTTGAATTTCCCTCTGCGAGAACCGCTTATTCCGAATTTGGCAGAAGCGAGAAATTATCGTCAGGAGAAACAAGCTACTGTAGCGATTGAACCTGGTACCTTGACATTATCAATGAACCAATTGGATGCGATAGCACAAGAAATTGGGCAAGCTAAACGAGGGCTGATTATATGCGGAGAGATGAAGAATGATGGCATAAAAGAGGCTGTTACAAAGCTTGGCAGAAAACTAGGATATCCCATTCTTGCCGATCCACTTTCACAGTTGCGAAGCGGTCAACATTCGTTTTCAAATGTGATAGACTGTTATGATACATTTTTGCGTGATGAGCATGTGATGGATGCTTTTCA
Organism: Peribacillus sp. JNUCC 23; assembly: GCF_053653995.1. The sequence goes on along the minus strand of NZ_CM132202.1, from coordinate 3,984,372 downwards.
TCCAGATGTCATCCTCCGATTTGGAGCAATGCCTGTGTCGAAGCCTTTGCTGTTATGGTTAAAAAAACAGAAGGCCGAGTCCTTTGTCATTGATGGTGGAGCAGGCTATCGGGACCCAAGCGGTCTTGTAACGCGTATGGTGTACAGTGCAGAAGAACGCTTTTGCCGAGATATTGCAGATAGGCTGCCTGAAAACGGTGACCAAGACTGGTTGCAACGCTGGGTTAAGGTTAATGAAGCGACAAAACATGCGCTCCGAAGCATCGTTAATGAAGAAGAGTTGGATGAAGGAAAGCTATTTTACCAATTGAATGAGCTTATGCCCGAGCACTCTCATTTATTTGTCGGAAACAGTATGCCTATTCGAGATGTAGATACGTTTTTCTTTGCAAATAATAAAAACATAGAAATCTATGCAAACCGGGGTGCAAATGGAATTGATGGCATTGTTTCGACCGCTCTTGGTGTGAGTACGGTTAAAGAAAAGACCGTACTTGCGATCGGTGATTTAAGCTTTTTCCACGATATGAATGGTTTGCTTGCCGGAAAGCTTCAAGGCCAAAATTTGACCATTTTAGTGATTAATAATGATGGGGGCGGGATATTCTCTTTCTTATCGCAAGCTTCGGAAAAAGAATATTTCGAAGTATTATTCGGTACGCCGCATGGTCTGGATTTTTCACACACGGCTCGTCTGTATAACGCAACGTATCGAAAGATAAAGGATTGGGATGAATTTAACGAGGTCTTTCCTGCATCATTTTCAATACCTGGATTAAAGATTATCGAGATTCCGACAAATCGTGAGACGAATGTTTTAAACCATCGTAATTTGTGGAGTTTTGTTTCCCGGGAAATAGCAGCTGCTTTAAACGGAGAAATACAGTGAAACTTGTCTGTCGAAGTGTCGAGTATCATATAGACATCATAGGACATGGGGAACCTCTGCTCCTTTTACATGGGTTTACAGGTAGCCTTGAAACATGGAGATTTCTTTGGCCGATACAGAAGAAGTATCAGCTGATTATGGTGGATATCATTGGTCATGGTGCTACAGAATCTCCTCATAATGCTGAGCGATATACTATGCTGGAAGCGGCGAAGGATATTCGAGAAATCTTAGAAAAGCTTTCGATTCAAAAAACTCATGTGCTTGGCTATTCAATGGGCGGAAGGCTGGCGCTAAGTTTTGCTTGCTTATTTCCTGAACTTGTACAGTCACTGATACTTGAAAGTGCTTCTCCGGGACTGAAGACAGAGGCTGCACGACAAGAGCGTAGAATCCAAGATGCAAAGTTAGCGGATAAAATTGTCGAAAAGGGCATTTCGGCTTTTGTCGATGACTGGGAGAATATCCCCCTTTTCGATTCACAGAAGAAAATGTCTCAGGAGAAGCAAAAGGCTGTGAGAAGAGAGCGGCTCGCGAATACGGAACTGGGTCTTTGTAACAGTTTACTTGGAATGGGGACAGGGAATCAGCCTTCCTGGTGGAATCAGCTTGAAAACTTATCTATGCCAATTCTTCTTCTCACAGGTGAGTTGGATAATAAATTTTGTGACATAGCGAGATTGATGCAATCACTCATTAAAGATTGCGAATGGCAGATAATAAATGATGCTGGTCATGCAATTCATGTGGAAGATGAAGAGAAGTTTGGTAAGATAGTAAGTGAGTTTTTAGCAAAACAATAAAGGAGGATATAACATGACAATTCAGTGGGAAACAATTCGTGAATATCAAGAAATTTTATTCCAAAAATATAATGGAATTGCTAAAGTATCGATTAACCGACCACATGTACATAACGCTTTTACACCGAAAACAGTGTCTGAAATGATCGATGCATTTGCAAGAGCGCGTGATGACTCTAGCATTGGCGTTATTATATTAACAGGTGAAGGCGGCAAAGCTTTCTGTTCAGGCGGTGACCAAAAAGTACGTGGACATGGTGGGTATGTTGGCGACGATGATATTCCACGTTTAAATGTATTAGATCTACAACGCTTAATTCGTACGATTCCTAAACCAGTTGTTGCTATGGTGGCAGGTTACGCGATTGGTGGAGGACATGTGTTACACATCGTCTGTGACTTAACGATTGCTGCTGACAATGCGGTATTCGGACAAACAGGACCAACGGTAGGAAGCTTTGACGCGGGTTATGGGTCTGGCTACTTAGCACGGATTGTAGGGCATAAGAAAGCGCGTGAAATCTGGTACCTGTGCCGTCAATATGGCGCACAGGAAGCATTGGACATGGGCTTAGTCAATACAGTTGTACCGTTAGAGCAATTAGAAGCTGAAACGGTACAATGGTGTGAGGAAATGCTTGAAAAGAGTCCGACCGCTCTTCGTTTCTTAAAAGCTGCATTTAACGCGGACACGGATGGTCTTGCAGGCCTTCAGCAATTTGCTGGCGACGCTACACTTCTGTATTACACAACAGACGAAGCAAAAGAAGGTCGCGATGCTTTCAAAGAAAAACGTAAACCTGACTTTGGTCAATTCCCACGTTTTCCTTAATACAAATGGACACGGCAGCTTGGCGGATTTTCTCGTCGAGCTGTTTTTATATACAAAACCTAAATGGTGTTAAAATGCCACCAGTTACTTTGAAGGATCTATCATTAAGAACGTTACACTCGCCTAATCACAATGGTGGCGGTGTGGAGCCGGGATTGTGGATGCTTTCTCGATAAGATGAGTATCCTGCTAAGTAGATTGGTTATAGTAGTAAGTCGCGACCGTTCCCATGTCCTTTATACAAAAAGGGGGCTAAATTTTGATTACAGAAAGAAGAGATCACCATGAATACAAAGGAAAGACTACCCAATTGGCTGAAGAAACGAGCTATGCTGTCGCCACATCGACCAGCTGTTGAATTTGAAGGAAAGGTTCTTACTTTTCGCGAGCTTGATTTGCAAGCGGAAGAGATGGCGGCAAAGCTTGCTACTCAAAATCTAAAACGGGGAGATTCTTGTGCTGTATTAATCCGGAATCACAAGGATAGTGTCATAATCATTCATGCTCTTTTTTATCTTGGTGTGAAGATTGTTATGCTCAATACCCGTTTAACTGCGGCTGAACTCATTTGGCAGCTTCGTGATAGTGAAGCAAAATTGCTTGTCTCTGAACAAGCTTTTTTTGAAAAACTAAATGTGATTCAATCTTCCATGCAGGAATTGCCCATTATTGAAAAAGAGGCGTTGGCTTTTATTAGTGGAGTAGAAGGCGTGCTTATTTTAGAAGAATTTGATTTGAGTGATATTGCGACCATCATGTATACATCGGGAACGACTGGGAATCCAAAGGGTGTCATTCAAACTTTTGGGAACCATTGGTGGAGTGCAATAGGCTCTGTTTTGAACCTTGGATTGACAGAACGAGATAGCTGGTATTGCGCGGTCCCCATTTTTCACATTAGCGGGCTTTCCATCTTCATGCGAAACGTCATTTATGGCATGAAGGTTGTGCTCGTTGAGAAATTTAATGAAGCAGAGGCCAATCAAATGATCATGGGAAATGGTGTGACAATTATTTCGGTTGTAACGGCTATGTTAAACAGGATGCTTACTGACCTTGGAGGAGATAAGTATCCAGCCACTTTCCGCTGTATGTTGCTTGGCGGTGGTCCGGCACCTAAGCATATGCTTTTGGAGTGCAAGGAAAAAGGGATCCCTGTCTATCAAACATATGGCATGACGGAAACGAGTTCGCAAATTGTCACCCTTTCACCTGAGGATAGTCTACAGAAAATTGGTTCAGCTGGGAAAACATTGTTTCCATCGCAATTGCGAATTGAAAAGGATGGACTTGAAGCAGAGCCGAATCAACCTGGTGAAATTGTTGTAAAAGGACCGAATGTAACTAAAGGTTATTTGAACCGAAAAGAAGCAACGGACGAAGCCATCAAGAATGGCTGGCTGTATACAGGTGATATCGGTTATGTGGATGAAGAGGGCTTTCTGTTTGTCTTGGATCGTCGGTCAGATTTAATCATTTCCGGCGGTGAAAATGTGTACCCTGCTGAAATTGAAGCAGTAGTAGGCAGTCATCCAGACGTGTTTGAAGCAGGTGTCACAGGAGTGTCTGATGAAGCGTGGGGCCAAATTGTTGTTGCCTTTGTTGTTAGTAAACCGGGTAGTGAGCTGACTGAGCAGAAGGTTATTGAATATTGTTTAACACGCTTAGCATCCTATAAGGTACCAAAACGAATTATCTTTTGCGAAGGACTGCCGCGGAACGCTTCGAATAAATTGTTGAGAAGAGAATTGAGAAAGCGATTGGAGGACTAGTTTATGAACATCTCCTCGATTTCTATCTCTCTTATTTCTGCTCCTTTAAAGCGACCATTCATGACTCATTTAGAGACGGTGACAAAACGGGAAGCAATTGTGATTGAAGTCCAAGATAGCGATGGCAGAATCGGCTATGGTGAAGCTGTTCCGTTTTCAAGCCCTTGGTATACAGAAGAAACGATTAAGACATGTTTGCATATATTAGAGGATTTTTTAATTCCACTTGTGCTAGGCAACCCAATGAATCACCCTAAAGAACTTGAAACATTATGGGCTGGTATTCGAAGAAATTCAATGGCGAAATCCGGTCTTGGACAAGCCATTTGGGACTTATATGCAAAGCAACGGGAAATGTACCTGGGCCAATTATTCGGAGGGATGAGGAAAACGGTTGCGGCAGGAGTTGTCATTGCAGCTGATGATGTGAAGAAGGCGCTTAAGCAGATTGAAGAATTTGCTGTAATCGGTTATCAGCGCTATAAAATAAAGATTCAACGATCTACGGATGTTGAAGTATTATCGGAAATCCGGCGTCATTATCCAGACATTCCGCTTATGGCCGATGCGAATTCTTCGTATTCCCTTGGAGATATTGAGCATTTGAAAAGGCTAGATGAATTCAACTTGCAAATGATCGAACAACCACTCGGACATGATGATTTAGTAGAACATGCAATTTTACAAAAAGAAATCCAAACGCCAATTTGCCTTGATGAAAGCATCTGCTCGTTTCATGACGCTAAACAAGCCTTAATGCTTGGGAGTGGTAAAGTGATTAGTATTAAGATGTCACGCGTTGGTGGATGGGTGGAGGCTGTCAACATTCATAATCTGTGTGTAGAAAAAGACATTCCGGTTTGGTGCGGTGGAATGATTGAATTTGGCATTTCGAAAGCTCATAATATTGCGCTTGCCTCGCTTAACGGATTTACAATTCCAGGTGATGTATCGTCATCTACACGTTACTGGGAGTATGATATTGTTAATCCAGAAATCGTTGTGGAGAATGGATTTATAACGGTTCCAGATGGTGTGGGAATTGGTTTTGAAGTGAATGAACAGAACTTGAGAGCCATGACGGTTCATCAGCAATTATTTAAATCGCAATAGAGATTGTTCAAAAAGTCCGGTCGACGAACTTTTCGGCTCTTTTTATCCTCCTTTTTGCACACGTACTATTAGAAATGTTGGGCAAGAAGTGAGATATATGTTCACTTCTTGTATTCCTTTTTGAAGGTTCCATAAAATAGGCGGCTGACTGTTTTTTTCATAGAATTTCTCAGTTATAATGAAGGTAATAAGCATCCAGAATCTGTATGGGAGATGATCTGATGACAAAGCCTTATCTAATTGCGGAAATTTTACTAAGACGCGGCCTGCCAGAGAATGTCGTTAAAGAGATCACAAGACTTGCGGAAAATGAAATTGTTTGGTTAAAGAAAAAATGCAGTTTGGATGAAGTGGAACGCTAACTGGTGCTAACAACCATACAAAACCAATCTAACGTTAGAACACCACCAGATACTATGAAGGATAGATCATGAAGCACGCTACACTCACCTCATTACAATGATGGCGGTGCAGAGCCTAAATTTCGGATTCAATCTCGATAAAATAAGTATACCTGTTAAGTTGATTGGCTATATGAGTAAGTCGCGAAGACCCGTCCCCATGTCCTTCATACAAAACAAAGGCAAGCTCTGCATATGGGGTTGCCTTTTTAACATTGGTTCAAAGGGAGGGAATGAAGGTAAGGGTTTATAAAAATAAAAAAGATGCCCTAATGGTCTAACCTCGCACTCATCATACAGTATCGTGTCACTTACACTTCTTTTAAACTGTATGTAGTAGTTGTGAGGAAAGAACGGACATCCTTCTCCATTTAATTTAAAGCTGTTTTTAACGTTTCAAGGTTTTTATCCATTATGCTGAAATAATCTTCTTTGTTGCTGATATCATTGTCAGTGAGTACAGATAAATTATGGAGCTGCAATGATTTTGCTCCAAGTTCATCTTGGATAATTTTTGTTAGCTTGGATGAGATGTTTTGTTCATAAATGATGTATTGAATTCCATTGTCTTTTGCAGTTTTCACGATGTTTTCCAGTTGTTTTTGTGAAGGTTCACTTGCTGAAATGCCAGATACGCTGATTTGTTCAAGACCGTAACGCTTTTCCCAATAGCCGTAGGCTGCATGTGATACGATAAGTTTCTTTGTTTTTGCTGTAGAGATCGTTTCAGAAAATTGACTATCTAAATTCGTTAATTTTGTTAATAATGCTTCATATTGTTTTTGGAAGTAATCTGCTTTAGCAGGCATTTGTTCAGAAAGCTCATCTTTAATAATTTCAGCCATTTGTGCAGCATAGACAGGATCAATCCAAAGATGTGGATCTACGCCACCATGCTCATGCTCATGTTCCTCAGTAGCAGCTTCACCGTCGTGCTCATGCTCATGTTCCTCAGTGGCAGCTTCACCGTCATGTTCATGACTATGTTCTTCAGTAGTAGCTTCATCATCATGCGCTATTTCGACTTTTTCACCTACTGCGACAACTTTTGTGCCTTCATCTTCAAGAATCGATTTCGACTTATTGACAAAGCCTTCTAAGTTATGTCCAATGTAGAAAAAGAGATCAGATTGTGCCATTCCAATGATATCTTTTTGAGATGGTTCAAAGCTATGTTCGTCTGTTCCTGGTGGATAGACCGTTTTTACGTCTACAAAATCGCCACCAATTTTTTTAGTAAAATCCTCTAGGGCATAGACAGTTGTGTAAACCATTAACTTTTCTTTGCCATCGTCTGTTTGCGCCTCTTGCTTAGTAGTCGCTGAACTACAGCCAGCCAAAAAGGTGGCAAATATAAATAAGATTGCGATACTTAGCTTTTTTTTCATTTGTCTTTCTCCCCACTATCAGTTTTTGTTTATTAAACGAAACCATTACGGTTTAATAAAAATGGATATAAACGAAATCATTCCGATTTGACTTATGTATCGTACCTTAATTAAGCTAAAAGTGCAAGAAAAAAATTTTAAGGTCGATGTTTGCAAGGTTTATCAGGAACTGGGTCAATGCCGCCTGGGTGAAATGGATGACATTTAGAGATTCTTCTTATGGTAAGCCAGCTACCCTTAATGGGGCCGAACCGTTTAATTGCTTCTAATCCGTAATGTGAGCATGTAGGATAGAAGCGGCAGGTAGGTGGTTTTAAAGGAGAAATAACCTTTTGGTAAAATTGGATTCCGAAAATTAATATTTTTTTTAACATAAGAATCAGCCTTCATTCTATAGAATATATATTGGTAACAATATATCATATTTTCATTCAAAAAGATGCTGGAAATCATTTTCCTTCTAATTCAGTTTAAATAGATGAAATAAATCGGGATTAGATGTAGTATATACATATAAATGGGAAGAGGAGTGATACAATGCCTTCAGTAGAGAGCTTTGAATTAGATCATAATGCCGTGAAAGCACCTTATGTACGTCACTGTGGGGTACATAAAGTAGGGACAGATGGAGTAGTCAATAAATTTGACATTCGTTTTTGCCAGCCTAATAAACAGGCAATGAAGCCGGATGTGATTCATACGTTAGAGCATCTGCTTGCCTTCAATCTTCGTGAGCATTCAGAGAAATATGATCACTTCGATATTATCGATATTTCGCCAATGGGTTGCCAGACTGGGTACTACCTAGTCGTAAGCGGAGACCCGACTGTTACTGAGATCATTGATGTACTTGAAGACACAATGAAGGATGCTGTACAAATTACAGAAATTCCTGCAGCAAATGAAAAACAATGCGGTCAAGCGAAACTTCATGACCTAGAAGGCGCGAAGAAATTAATGAATTTCTGGTTATCACAAAGTAAAGAGGATCTTCATAAAGTTTTCGGTTAAAAGACATCCATGAGCATCTGATCTAAAACTAAAACGATGAAAAAGAAGAAAAGGGTATCTCATAAGGGTCAGACCTCGCACTATACAGTATGTGTTTATACTGCATTTAGTTGTTGCGGGTTCTGACCCTATGCTTTTGAGACGCTCTTTTCTTATTGCTTGTCATTTGAAGTTTTGTTTGCTTTATTCTCATCGGGATCTGGTGATGGATCAATTGTATGTTTATAATCGTATCCTTTATTAATGGTAAAAACAGATAGCGCTAAGATTACAAGGACAATAATAATGCTAATAATTATAATCGTTTTCACCTGTATACTCCTTTACAAGTATTTTACTTTTATTATACAGGAAAATCCTACATTAAACCTTGGCTCATTAGGAAAAAATACATGTTTTAACTTAAGTAGAGAGGGAATTATAGTTAATAGGAGGGTGATAACGATGGCAAAAAATAATATTGTTGAATATAAACAAGGTGAAAACCGTAAAGTGGACCAATTGGTTGAACTGGTGAATCAAGAAATCGCAAACTTAAGTGTGTTATATACAAAATTGCATAATTATCACTGGTATGTAGACGGTCCACATTTCTTCTCTTTGCATGTAAAATTGGAAGAACTATATAACGAAGTTACAGCTCATATGGATGAGCTTGCGGAAAGATTGCTGGCGTTAGGTGCAAAGCCTGTAGCGACGCTTAAGGAACAACTTGATCTAGCAACAATTAAAGAAGCGACTGAAAAAGAAAAAACAGAAGCGATGATACAAACAATCATTAATGATTTTGAGCAATTGTCACAAGAATATTCAAAAGCCATTAAATTGGCAGAAGAAAACGCGGACCAAGTGACAGGCGATATGTTTGTAGGGATTCAAAAAAGCTTCGATAAACATACATGGATGCTTCGTGCTTATTTGAAGAAATAATATAGTTCTTTGAAGTCTCGCCTAAAGAAGATGTCTCAGGAAGGGTCAGACCTCGTACTCTATACACAGTATATGGTAGTAAAATACTAACTATAATCTGTAGATAGTCGTTGCAAGGTGTGACCCTTTCCTCATGGGACAGCCCTTTTTTTAGAGGAGGGCACATGAAAAAGCCCTCACGATCGAATGAAGGCTGTAGTCTATGTATAAAATGCTTTCAATGAATATTACGAGGGTGATAATGGGTAACTTTGGCATTATTCATGCTATCATGTGCAAATTTGCCTTTAAGTGATTCAATAATGTAAATACCAAGGAGGTTATTAATTTCCTGATCGTCCATTTCTTCAAGTAAGTTGAATATCTCCTTCCGATCAAGCTGTTCAAGGACGGCAAAGGTTAGCATATCGATATCTTCTTCATCCCCAGACAATTTATCACGGTATAGGTTGTACAAATCCTCAATGAGTTTCATTTTTTCACCTCTTTTTCAAGTTTTAAATCATGTTTAGTATATGACTTTCCTAATTAAAGATACTTAATCAATTATTTTACACGTTAATTGTATTTAATGGAAGAATAAGTGATGTATGAAGCAGAGTGATGAAAGGGAAAATAATACTATTATAGGGGGGATTACAGTGGGTGAGGATCGAAAGACGTATTATATTTGGCTGCCGAATGGACAAATCTTTCAGGATAGTGAAAGTTCGCCTTGGAATTATAAAATTGAAGCAACTGATGATGAAATCAAGCAGCTTCGTGAATATTTTGATCAAAATTATTCTACAGAAATCGGGAACTTTTACCGTGCGCACATCCCGTTTTTAGAGTATCATCATGATCCAGGAAATGATGCTTATGATAAGACGCTTCATGAAGTGTACGAGTTGATTTATAAACTTGGAGATACCGATGCGAGAAATCATATTGCGAATATGGAGATATTATCTTCTTTTCCTAGAGAAACAGGGAAGGACCTGTAATGGATACCTTATTTGAAAATTCGAGTCAAGGAAATAAGAAAATTTGCATCCGAGGCACGTTAAGAGACCGATAGCTAAAATGTAGCCTTCATCATCCAAGAGTAAAAATTGAAAACAATAATCCATTCAATTGAAAAAGAACAAGTATCATATTAGAAAAGGGTCAGTCCTCACACTCGTCATACAGTTAAATAAAACTGTATGACGAGTGCGAGGTTAGACCCTTTTTTCTTTTATCCCGCATTAACGGGCAGTAAGACCCCTACCTCAAGGTTTAGAGGAATCGAAGAAGCATAGGAGGAGGACAACTGCCCGTAAAAGCCCGATTGGTTCAACTTATTGTGGAAGGTCAATTTCTTGTGCGGATTTAAGCACTTCTTCAGGGATCGTAATATCCTTCACGCCGTTATAATTACTAAAGGTTGCGTTTGTTTTTTGTTCGAGTGTCACTTCTTCACTGCCTTCAGTAGTCTTGAATGTCATATCCATGCTCATTGTTGTAGGATTGAAGGTTTTCTTGTCAATCGTATAGGAATACTTTAATCCAGTAACATCTACATTTTGTAAATCAAGTCCTAATTCTTGACCAAAGCTCTGTGAAAGTTGTTCTTGCATGAACGCATTGAATTTTTCAGCTGAAGCATTTAGTGATAAAATATAAGAAGAATCGTCTTGTTCAAATGTGAAGTCTTCAATATATTCTTGCATTTTTTTCAGTTCGGCAGCAGGATCGCCTTGCTGTTCCGATGCTTTAAGAAGTTCTGTTGACATTTCGTCAGGTAGCTTCATCCAAGTTCCTTGTGTTGGTTCATACGTAAAGAAACCTTCTTTAGTGAAATAACTTTCTGTTTTCACTGATTCTTCACCTGGCATATTGATGGATATGACTTGATAGAGGGAGATTGGGTTTTGAATGACATCCATGTCAATGGTTGAAGTAATATCCATTGGTTCTGAATCACTACTTGAAGTAATGGTTTGATCAGTCTCCATTTTCACAGTTAAACTCTTCAATTCTTTACTTGCTACAATGGTTTTTTCAAATACTTCCTCAAGAGTAAGGGATTCTTCTTTTGGTGCAGATTGTTCAGTGTTTGGTTTGGTTTCTGATTTTCCGGTTTCAGAAACGGGTGTAGCTTTTTGGCCACAGCCACTTAAAAGTACTACTAGTGCGAAGAAAGGGATGGCTAATGATTTTAGCTTCATTGCATCGACTCCTTTTTGGTCATTTACATACATAATATAATAAAAGAGGAAAAGATTGTTATGTAACACTTCTTTTCTACTTAAATAAACCTTTCTACCTAATTTTTTAGGTGGGGAAACAGGGAGAAAGTATGAAAAAATTTTTTGATAATCATGGACATCAAGTTGATTTTTCCTGTAAAGAGGAATTTGGTGATGCTTGGCATGTGCTTGTTTTAACACACTGGAACAAGCAATGGGTTGTAACACGGCATAAAGTTAGGGGACTTGAATTTCCGGGTGGGAAGCGGGAAAAGGGAGAAACGATTGAGGAGGCAGCGGTACGTGAGGTGTATGAGGAAACAGGCGGGAAGGTGGCCAGTTTGCTTTTTCTTGGACAATATCGTGTACATGCAGTAAGTGGACCGTTTATTAAGTCGATTTACTTTGCTGAACTTACTGAGTTAGTTGAAAAAGACGATTATTTGGAAACGGAGGGACCCGTATTATTGGATCAACTTCCAGATCATCTAGAAACGGACTCTCGCTTTAGTTTTATCATGCGAGATGAGGTTATTCCGTTAAGTATCGAGCGACTGCGAAACATTCTACCGGATTGTAAATCTGATAAATAAGGCTAAGGGTCCAGATCCCGCAACTACTAATACTGCGAGGCTAGGCCCTTTTAAAGCGCCTTATCATTTCAGCGGTCATGCTTAATTAATGATTTTTCAAGCAGTTCAACAAGCTGGTACATCACTGTGGCACAGACAGCGATAATCATGAGCGACAAGAGGACAAGGTTGAAATTAAATACTTGGAATCCATAAATTATCAAATAGCCAAGTCCTTTTGAAGAAACAAGGAATTCGCCGACGATGACGCCAACCCAGGAAAGACCCACATTTACTTTCAATGTCGAGATGATGGTTGGAAAGGATGCAGGTAGTACAGCTTCTTTAAACGTTTGAAAGCGGTTGGCGCCAAATGTTTGGAGCACTAATAGGTAGTTCGGATCAACACCTTTAAATGCGGTGTAGACGACGATGGTCGTGATAATGACGGATATAATCGCTCCCATTGTGATAATAGAAGTGAAGCCTGGTCCGAGTGCTACGATTAAGATCGGTCCAAGAGCGACCTTCGGCATCGCATTTAAGATGACAAGATAAGGATCAAGAACTCTTGAAAGAAATGGCGACCACCAAAGAATCGCGGCAAGTAATGTTCCAAGCAAAGTACCAATGATAAATCCAAGTACTGTTTCGAATAGGGTTATGCTTAGATGGTTAAACAAAGTGCCATCACTTATTTTTGTAAGAAACAGGATCCAAATCTTTGACGGTGAGCTGAAAATGAGTTGATCTATCCACTTGAATCTTGAAGCAATCTCCCATCCTGAAAAAAAAGCAAGGAAGATGAGGAGTTGATACAAACGGACCCACCGTCTCTCTTTGACGAGTGCTGCTTTGTATTGGGTGTGGAGTGCATTAATGTTCAAGGCTCTCAAGCTCCTTCCAAATAGTTTGAAATAGGGAGGAGTAGCTTGGATGGTTACGGGCTTGAAAAGGAGTTAACGATCTAAGTTCATTAGGGACTTCAAATACTTTGTGAATTCTGCCAGGGCGGGCCGCAAACAAGTAAATACGGTCGCTCATAGCAATCGATTCGCCGATATCATGTGTAACCAACACAGCTGTTTTACCATATGCCTTCAATGTTTCAGAAACGAGGTCTTCAAGCTTCAGTTTCGTTTGATAATCGAGCGCAGAGAATGGTTCGTCTAGCAATAGGATCTTTGGATCAACGGCGAGTGTTCTTGCTAGCGCTGCCCGCTGTCTCATTCCACCTGACAACTCCCTTGGATATTGATGTTCTACATTAGGTAAGCCGACATCTTGAAGGAGCTTCATCGCTGTTGACAGAGAAGTTTCTTTATCATGTTTCAATAACTTTAACCCCAGTGTTACGTTTTGCTCAATCGTTTTCCACGGAAATAAGTAATCTTGCTGTAGCATATAGCCTATTTGAAGCTCATCCCGTGAAAGCACGGGCTGCCCTTCCAGCAAAACGGTGCCAGCTGTTGGTGGAAATAGACCAGCAATAATAGATAACAGGGTTGTTTTTCCACAGCCACTTGGGCCAAGAAAGGAGATAAACTCCCCTTTCTCGATCGATAAATGAATATTTTGTAGTGCCTGTGTTGCCGTTTGTTTCGAAAAGTACGTATGATCAACACGATTAATCGTTAGAAAGTCCATGATTACTTCGATACCTTTTCGGCAAATGATGTGTTCACTAAGTCTTCATAAGCTAATCTACTTGGAAGCTCACCTGCTGCATCCATAATATTCTGCAAGTTATTCCACTCTTCTTCATCTAAAATCGGGTCTGTTGCATAGGAGCCTTGTGCTTTATAACGATCCACAACGGTTCCAATTAATGTAAGATCTGTGTCTTCAAAATACGGTTGAATTACTTCGGCTACTTCTTGACTGCTATGTTCCTGCACCCAATCTTGTGCTTTTTTTACAGCACGGGTGAACTTCTCGACCGTTTCGCCCTTCTCTTCTATATAACTCGCTTTGGTCATGAATGTTGTGTAAGGAATATGCCCTGATTCCGTTCCGAATGAAGCGACAATATGGCCTTTTCCTTCTTTTTCAAACAGGCTGGCAGTCGGTTCAAATAGTTGTACATAATCACCTGTACCTGAAGCGAAAGCTGTAGCAACATTGGCAAAATCAATGTTCTGGATAAGTGTCAGATCATTGTGAGGGTCGATGCCATGCTTCTTGAGTACAAACTCACCAGCCATTTGTGGCATGCCACCTTTACGCTGACCAAGGAAGGTAGACCCTTTTAGCATATCCCAAGAAAAGTCATCGATTTTCTCACGAGAAACGAGGAACGTTCCATCGGTCTGGGTAAGTTGGGCAAAATTCACAATTGGATCATTTGCACCTTGAGCGTTCACGTAAATTGATGTTTCAGACCCGACAAGGGCAACATCCGCGCCATCCGATAATAAAGCAGTCATCGTTTTATCGCCGCCAGCTGTCGTTTTTAAGTCGATGCTTAGTCCTTCTTCTTCAAAAAATCCCTTTTCAATCGCTACATATTGCGGTGCATAGAAAATCGATCGAGTCACCTCTGCGACACGCACCTTTGTCAGATCTTCCTTGCCACATGCACTAAGAGCGAGGATTAATAAACAGGCCAATGTAATCATGAATCCTGCTTTTACCCAATGTTTCATCTTCCATTCCTCCTAATTCGTAGGTCATTCACCTAGAATAACGTATGCAGAAGTGAAAAATGTGTGAATGCCTATAAGAGAGAGAAAAAAGGATCGCGCCACTTCATAAAACCAGCATAATTGCGATCCATAAGTTCCTATCGGAAAGGAGTAACGGTTCGACTGAAAACGAATCGTATTGTTCTTATTTACGTTTTTTTGGAATAATAACTGTGCGTGTACTTTCATTAGAAAGTAGTAGAGAGGCAGGTTGTAAGTGTTGCTTTTCGCCGAGAGATACGTACAATCAGTCTCTTTTTCACATCATTCCTTTTGATTTATGGTCAGCTTTCGGACATAAATGAAGTGGAATTTATGGTTCTTCACATTTGGGTGAAATTCATGGGTGCTTTAGGGAAACGAATAACTGTCATCATTAACAACGATCTAGTACGATTTTCATTATTATACACTCAACTTTCACACCTTAAAAATCTTGATTAATTATCGGTATCTTTTGGAAGATGGCAGATGCATTTGGAGGAATCGCTCTGCCTAGATTCATTACAATGGTGGTTATATTTCCTTCTATTGTGGGTAGAGATGAGGAGCAACCTGTACCTCCTTTTCAACAGCAGGCTCTTTTTAAGAAGCGCGAAGTGGCACTTGGATTATCAATCACCTTTTTCTTGCTTGGTGGATATTCGATTGTTTATACCTATATCTCTCCTTCTTTGCTAACTGTATTAGGGATAGTGGTACTTTCCTTAGCACAGGTTTGCTAACCTTCGGGATTGAGAGTCTGATCGGATCGAAGTGGTGTGACTGTTAAGCTAAATGGTGGTAAGACGTTGCATATGAGTATTTTGTTGTCCCTTGTAACGAATTCGCCGAGTTTTGGTCGACCTTACATGAAGCTCGTTCTGGGCATGTTATGTGCGGTTAAATTTAGTGAAATATAAAATGAAAACTAATAAAACTTTAGGAGGAGTTAAAGATGACACAAAATCAAAATAGAAAAGTGGTATTGGAGCCTGCTGCACAAAAATTCGTAGAGGACACGGCTAACCCGCCGTACCTGTTTGATCTTGGTCCAGAGAAGGGCAGGGAAACAGTAGATGAAGTACAGTCCGGAGAGGTTAAAAAGCAGCCGGTTGAAGTAGAAGAGCTTGTCATTGAGGGAGAGACAACTGGACCTGTATCCATTAAAATATTGCGCCCTGAAGATGCCTCAGAAAATCTCCCTGTCATTTTATATACGCATGGTGCAGGCTGGGTTTTCGGAAACGCACATACACATGATCGTTTAGTTCGGGAACTTGCTGTTGGATCACAATCAGCGGTCGTGTTCACTAATTACAGTCTTTCGCCAGAAGCCAAATATCCGATTGCTATAGAAGAGGTCTATACGGCTTTGGAATGGATTGCTAAAGAAGGCGATAATTACGGGATGGATTCAAGTAATATTACAGTAGCAGGTGACAGTGTTGGAGGAAATATGTCGGCAGCTATTACGCTAATGGCCAAAGAACGAAAAGGTCCAGCTATTCGCAAGCAATTACTTTTCTATCCTGTAACGGATGCTTCATTTGATACGGATTCATACAAACAATTTGCTACCGGATATTTTCTGCGTATGGATGGGATGCAATGGTTCTGGGATCAGTATACATCCGATCCACAGCAGAGAGCAGAAATAACTGCATCTCCACTTCGGGCAACAACAGAACAATTAAAGGGGCTTCCTGAAGCTTTAGTTATCACGGCAGAAGCCGACGTTTTGCGCGATGAAGGAGAGGCATACGCCAATAAGCTTCGCGAAGCTAGTGTAAAGGTAACTGCAGTACGCTTCCAGGGTATCATTCATGACTTTGTGATGCTTAACGAATTCGCAGACACAGAAGCAGCAAAAGGGGCTATAATGCTTGCAAACGCATGGCTGCGTGAATAGAGGGAACATCCCAAAAAAGAAGATTAACTTTTAAAGGAACGAACCTCTTTTGTCATAATCTCCTTTTTGATTTATTTAATCAAAAGGGAGATTATGCTTTCAAAAACCTGAAAGATGGAATGAAGAACGCTTTTGGAAGGAAGCTTCACTCCGCTTCGATAAAGCGACAGTACGAACCCGACTCAATGAATTACACACTAAGTACACCACGTCCTCATGTCTTGGTCTGTTTGCTCCTCATGTTGTGGAACTAAACCTTTACTTACGCATCGGTAAGTTTCACTGTATCACACCAATCGGGCTTTTACCGACAGTTAATCTCAACTAATACTTTTCCTGTTTCTGTAAAAAGGAGATGGGTTGCCTTACTACCTCTTAAAAAAGTCTATATACTACCCGTTAATGCAGGATAAAATGGGGGAGTTGATTTACAATAAAGGAAAACGAGTTTTATGAAAGGGGGATGTATGATGGAGGATGGCATAATAATAACGAAGCAGCGGTTTCCATCACCGCATCCGAATATTCGTCTGTTTATCGTAACGTATCTTTCACAAGGCTTGAAGGTGAAGGGGCTTCTTGCTGAGCCAGATGATGATCAAATGTATGATGGTTTCTTATATTTACGAGGAGGCATTAAAAATGTCGGCAAAGTACGCCCGAGTCGTATTGTGCAATTTGCAGCAGAAGGCTTCATTGTGTTTGCACCGTATTATCGGGGGAATCAAGGCGGAGAAGGGGATGAAGATTTTGCAGGCGAAGACCGTGCTGATGGGATCAGTGGCTTTATATTACTCGAACAGCACAAACGTGTGAAACCCGAGAATATTCATATTTTCGGGTTTTCACGAGGAGGAATTATGGCCCTTTGGACGGCAATTTATTGTAAATCAGCTGCCTCCGTTGTCACATGGGGCGGAGTGTCTGATATGTTTCTAACTTATGTGGAACGTGTAGACCTACGTCGCATGATGAAACGTGTTATTGGTGGTACGCCGAGTAAAGTTCCAAACGAATATAAATACCGCACACCACTGTTTGCAGTAGATGAACTAGTTGCACCAGTTCTGATTATTCACGGTGAAAAAGACAATAACGTGTCGATTGAACACGCCTACAGGCTGGAGAAAACATTGAAGGAAAAAGACAAGCCTGTTTGGAGTTGGTATTTTGACGAATTTACCCACTATTTCCCGCCGAATATCAACCGAAAAGTCGTTTGTGATCTAACACAGTGGATGAAAAACCAAACGAGAAAGCAATGTGCTAAAAAGTAAGTAAAGGAAGGGAGGTTTATGCTTTGGGAATGCCAATGGAGTTAAACACGATGATCGTGACAAAAGGCCGTGAAAGCAGAGAGGAAGAAAATCTTTTCCGTTTAACGAAAGACGGCTATCGCCTATACCCAATCGATATTCCAATTGAAGTTCGCAAAACGATCGAAAGTGAAACGAATGGGATAGCTATCATTCAAAAAGTTTCTTGGACAAACAACCAAACTGAAATCACCTATCAGTTGGTGTCATTGAATTCAACCAATTAAACAAGTAGGCTTTAGAGTAACGGATTCCGTTTAGAATACAATTAATGTCATGAACAGTACATATAGAGGGTGAAATTGCGTTGATTTCACCCTTTTCATATTCATTGTTTTTTCTGAAGTTTCATTTTACGCTATTGACGATAAATATTTAAAGTATTATATTATTATAAATAGTTTAATAATTTTAACTTTTCTTATCAAGAGAGGCGGAGGGACTGACCCTGCGAAGCCTCGGCAACCAGCATATCATGCCCGGTGCCAAATTCAGAGGAATGGTAACCATTCCGTAGATAAGAAGGTGGATAAATCTTGAATATAAACATTCAAACTCCCCTTCTGTCCATATGCAGTGGGGAGTTTTTTCTGTGGAAAAGGGGCGGGGCTTCGCAAAATCAGCGCAGCTACCCACCTTCATAAGGTGATGTAGTTTTTAGAACCTGAACCTTTTTTATCGTAGGGTTTTAGAGCAGACGCTCATTAATGTTTTATGTTCAATTAAAGTCATCGATAAATAGGACAAGGGGAGATATACATGACAGCTTTACATATTGCATTATTAGGTTACGGTACAGTGGGGAAGGGTGTTTATAAAACGATTCAAACACATCAGGAAAAGCTTAAGCGTATTTTTAGGAAAGAGGTAAAAGTGGTTGCCATACTTGTTAAAAATATAGAAAAACATCATACACTAGATTCTGATGTTCTGTTAACCGATGATTTTAACAAGATTATTACACTTGAGCAGCTAGATGTTGTCATTGATGCGATCGTTGGTCAAGAGCCTAGCTTTACGTACTTGCAGCAAGCGATGAACAGAGGATGTCATGTTATAACAGCAAACAAAGAAATGTTTGCTTATCATGGAACTCAATTAAAACAGATAGCCAAGGAAAAAGGGGTTACTTTAGGATTTGAGGCAACAGTCGCAGGAGGAATTCCGATTATCCAAACTCTACGACAATTGTTAAACGTAAATAATATCCAAAAAGTGCAAGGGATTCTTAATGGGACTTCGAATTTTATTTTGACAAAGATGCGAGAAGACGGCTGTCCATTTGAAACAGCGTTAAAACTAGCACAAGAAAAAGGTTATGCAGAAGCTGATCCAACAAATGATATTGAAGGATATGATGCCTTTTACAAAGCAGTGATTTTAAGTGAGCTAGCTTTTGGAGAGAACCCGAATTGGGAGGAATCGATTCGACAAGGGATTCAATCAATCACACCTGAGCAAATTGAGCTTTTTTCAGCATTTGGGTATCGATTTAAACATGTAGCTTCTATGGAAAAGACAGAAAAAGGGATCGTATGCTCAGTCAAACCTGTACTGGTCAATGAAACACATCCATTTTATCAAATCGAAGGCGTGCAAAATGCAGTCTCCATTGATGGAGATATTGTAGGCAACATTAGCCTCCAAGGGCCTGGAGCGGGAATGCTTCCAACCGCAAGTGCCATTATCGAAGATTTAGTGTATATAAATAAACATAGTTTTTCGCCTATTTTCTTAGATGAACAAAATGGATTAAGTGTGAAGGTATCCAAGATTTATTGGGCAATGGCAGGAGATGCGGCTGTAGAAAATATTCCTTCTCATATTCAAATCATTGACAGACCTAATCCAAATGTTCTCATTGTCGAAGCATCTTGGGAGGAAATTTGTGATATTCAATGGCCAAATACTTATTTTTATCAAGTTCTTGGGAAAGTATTAACTGAAAATACGCTTGTTAGTTCTTGAGTCAATCTTGTTAAAAAAGCAACATCCGTAGAATTGAATTAGCTGGAACGCTATAGGTAGTGAAAGTCGTACAAACAAGAAGTGATAACCCAAATCCTTACCTATCTGTATGAAGAAGACTATAGAAGTAAAGGAAATGATTTTAAAGCAAAAGAACAGGGAGGCTTTAAAATGAAACTAAATGTGGGTACAGAAGAAGCAATTAAAAGGTGGGATCGTTTCGAGGATACATATTCAGCAAATCATGCCGAACAAGGAGACCTTCATAAAGAAGTTTTTTTAAATCCAACTTTATTAACACTTATGGAAACGGTAAATAATAAAAAGATTTTAGATGCTGGGTGTGGTGAAGGGTATTTGAGTCGAATTTTAGCCAAGTCCGAAGCTATTGTAACTGCTGTGGATTATTCACTAAGAATGATAGAAATTGCTAAAGAGAAAACTCCAAATGGATTGTTAATTGATTATAAGCAGGGGAATTGTGAGGACTTGAATTTTTTAGAAGATAAAAGTTTCGATTTAATAGTATCCAATATGGTTATTCAAGACCTGGCAAATTACGAAAAAGCATTTCAAGAAATGTATCGGTTATTAGTAGAGGGAGGCTGTTTTATTTTTTCGATTTTACACCCATGTTTTGTTACTCCAGAAAGTGGTTGGGAGAGAACAAAAGACGGTAAAAAGTTGCATTGGAACGTAGATAAATATTTTTATGAAGGTGCGTATGAACAAAGGTTAGGTGATAAAGAACAAATGTTATTCTTCCATAGAACATTAACAAGTTATATAAACACTTTAATCAAAACGGGTTTTATTTTAGAAAGCATAGTAGAACCGAAGCCATCAAAAGTGATGCTAAAAAAATATCCTTCATTTGAAGAAGATTTTAGATGTGCTGATTTTATTGTTTTTAAACTAAAAAAGTAAAGTTAAATATTTGGGATTAGAAACCATCGTTCAACTAACGGGTGTCCTAGCGTGATAAGGGGAGGCGGCAACAACTTCCCAATTGTGCTAGCAGGGGAAATTGAAGCATTTACATTTCAAAACCAAGGTTTAAGTAATCGGATTATTAATTAGATGTCTCCTTAAAAGTAACGTTAATGACTCTGCCTGTCTCATTGTCATATTGAATATTTATTAATACACCGAATTCTCTTCCGTTATCTTTTAACCATAATTTGAACTTCTCAGTTGAGGACTGGGGTTCACTTATTCTTCCGATATGGAGATAATCAAGAATTCGGGCATTCGGATACTTTTCTTGAGTTTTCTTTGTTGCAAAAACACCCCACTTAGCATATGAGGGAATCGGTTTAGGTTCGGCATATGCTGTATTTAATCCTTTTAGTGGATATACACAGTTAGTGCAAAGAAACAATGTTCCCAATAAACTAAGCAGCAGCTTTCTCATGTAATTACCTCCTGTGTTTTTGTTATTATCATTACATTTCAAACATAAAATTATGTAGCGATACAGTGATTGATAACGTACATAAAAGTTATAGTTCTTGTTCAAGTAATGGGGGCAGATTATTTCAATAAGAATCTATATATATATTGGGAATATTTGTTATGATGGAATAGGGGATTGTCGTTAGGAAGATTGCTGTTCAAGGGGAGTAGATATGAAATCTAAAAAGACATTAGTGATTATTACTTTCGGTATAACATGTATAGCTATCATAATAAATCTATTAAAGAAGGACTTATGGGATGTAAACGAAGAGTTGTTAAAAGAAGAAGTATTATCAATAGGACATTCCGTTGAAACAATAAATTTATTAGATGTAACACCGTTTGACTGGGATGTAGTATATTCCTTTGAACCATATACCCCGAAAGATACTATATATGAAACGGTAGGTTATAAATGGGATACTATTAGCGAAACTGTCAATGAAGGTATGAATCAAATTGTATTTTTAAAAGATGGAAAAGTGGTCTGCTATTTATATGGGTATCCTGAGAATAATGGATATGGTATATCATTTAAATATGGTAATAATATGCTTAATGTTAAGAATGATTTAAGTTTTCAAGTAGAAAGAAGCGACAGTTTCGTATATTTGAGAAAATAAGTAAGGGTATGATTTCTTTAACTAACGGGTGCAAGAGTTGAAAATCAGGGGTGCTGCGGCAATCCCTTTTTTATTGCACTAACGGGGCAGGTTACTTTAAGAAGGAATTCAAACAATTGGTATTGAAACATTGACATATAACCATATATTTTCGGGAGGATTTAATAAAATGGAGACCTAAGAGATGAGTTAAAATACCTTCTTGAGGATTATAAAATAACGCCTTACACTTTTGGTTTAATTAGTGGTCTTGATGAAAAAACAGTTTTAGAGCTTGCAATAGTACACTATCACTATTCGTATAATTTTGCTTGAAAGTATAATGACGGAAAAACAAGAAATAGATTCGAGGTGAAGAAAATGTCTTTTAGGATTATTCTCCAACTTGGTTTTGCTTTAATGCTTTTAATATTTTCAACTGGGGCTACTTTGTATGAAGGGAGTGGAATATTAGAAGACACTTGGGAATGGAAATATACAGCGATTTTTTCTCAGATGAAGAATGGGCCAGTGGAAAACGTAAATGATATTTTGCCAATTGACTATTTTGTATATGCAGCTAAATTTGTGCCTACATTTCCTTTGCTTATGCTACTTGGTGGTACATATCTTATCATCCTTTTGGCGTATATTTTTCTCAGACGTAAAGATAAAATATTTTCATATATCCTATCGTGTATTGGGGTTTTGTACTTGGGATTAAGTAGTTTTATATCAAAATCTCCAACAATTGGTTTGAAAATTTTTTTCAATAGTTTTCTCTTCATTGGCATTTTATTAATTGTTATTGCATTGCTTAGAATTTTTAATTATAAGACTAAAGAAATATAGGAACTCTTATTTTTTATGGAACAAAAGGAGTGCTTTAAAAACGTGGCTGTCTTTGTGATCGCCTTTTCTTATTATGTTAACGCAGTAGTTTATTAAAAAAAGCTTATTTACTAGAAAACGATAAAAAATGAACTGAAGAATTATATAGGGGGTGACTTATTATGACCAAAGATATTGAAACCTTTCCGGTACTTGAAACTAATAGATTAGTATTAAGAAAAGTTGAAAAAGGCGACGCCAACAGTATCTTGAAATATATGTCTGATAAAGAAGTAATGAAATATTATGGTTTAGAACCTTTTAAAACAATAAGCGATGCCTTAAGCGAGATATCATGGTATCAATCGATATTAAATGAAAAGACTGGAATAAGATGGGGAATTACTTTAAAAGGGGAAGATGAGGTGATTGGTAGTTGCGGCTTTCTTAACATGATCTCCCAACATTATCGAACTGAAATTGGCTATGAGTTAAGTAAAAGTTATTGGGAGAAAGGAATAGCAAGTGAGGCGTTGGAAGCTGTAATAAGGTACGGATTCGAACATTTGAAATTGCAAAGGATAGAAGCGTTAATTGAACCGCCTAATACACCGTCACAAAAGTTAGCAGAAAAGCAAGGCTTTATTAGAGAAGGGTTATTGAGAAATTATGAGTTTGCTTGCGGTAAATTTTATGATTTATATATGTATTCTTTGTTAAAGCAAGACTTTTAAATACTGTTAGAATGTGACTGGGTTAAGGCTGTAGTTTATATATGTTTCCTAGACCTTGTAAACGGACTTCTCACTTTTTACGATCTTTTAAATAATTTTAAATTATCATATAATAAAAATAATTATGATACACTATATATGATAATAATTGAGGCAGAAAAGATGTGTGGCTAGTTCGCGTCTTAGCTTGGTGTGGCGCTTACATCTTCTAGGCTAATTTTAGGGGAAAAGGTTGATAAAAATGAGCAGTAGTGAAACTAAAACAGACGTCATTTTAATTGGCGCCGGAATCATGAGTGCGACTTTAGGGACATTCTTGAAAGAATTAGTACCGGAATGGGAAATTAAAGTGTTTGAGAAGCTAGAAAATGCAGGAGAGGAAAGCTCTAACGAATGGAATAATGCGGGAACGGGGCATGCGGCATTGTGCGAGCTTAACTACACGGTTGAAAAACCGGACGGATCTGTAGATATTAGTAAAGCCATAAAAATTAATGAACAATTTCAGGTTTCCATGCAGTTTTGGTCTTATCTTGTAAACAGCAAGCTGATAAAAAATCCGCAGGACTTTATCATGCCATTGCCCCATATGAGTATGGTACAAGGAGATAAAAATGTAACTTTCTTAAAGAATCGTTTTGAAGCGCTGTCAAACAATCCTCTTTTCCAAGGGATGGAGTTTTCTGATGATCCAGCAAAACTGATGGAATGGATTCCGCTAATTATGCAAGACCGTCCATCGAATGAAGCGATAGCGGCAACAAAAATCAACTCTGGAACGGATGTCAACTTTGGTGCTTTAACGCACATGTTGTTTGACCACTTAAAGACTAAAAACGTCGATATCAAATTTAAACATAGTGTTGATAATATGAAACGTACGAGTGATGGCCTATGGGAAGTAAAAGTACGTAATGTTGATAGTGGTAGCGTCGAACGCCATACTGCAAAATTCGTCTTTATCGGAGGCGGGGGAGGAAGTCTGCATTTACTGCAAAAGTCTGGTATTCCTGAAGGGAAACATATTGGCGGATTCCCAGTAAGCGGAATTTTCATGGCGTGTAATAATCCAGAAGTTGTTGCCAAACACCATGCAAAAGTATACGGAAAAGCTAAAGTTGGCGCTCCACCAATGTCTGTTCCGCATCTTGATACACGTTTTATCGACAATAAAAAATCGTTGCTATTTGGACCATTTGCCGGCTTCTCACCAAAGTTTTTAAAAACAGGTTCAATGTTCGATTTAGTAACTTCCATAAAACCGAATAATCTCTTAACTATGTTGGCAGCAGGCGCAAAAGAGATGGCATTGACAAAATACTTGATCCAGCAAGTGATGTTATCGAAAGAACAGCGCATGGAAGAGTTACGAGAGTTTATCCCGACCGCAAGATCTGAGGATTGGGATTTAGTAGTAGCGGGCCAACGTGTACAAGTGATCAAAGATACTGTTGAAGGCGGCAAAGGAACGCTTCAATTCGGTACCGAAGTTATTACTGCAGCCGATGGCTCGATTGCAGCATTACTAGGAGCTTCTCCAGGTGCTTCTACTGCTGTTCACGTTATGCTTGAGGTAATGAATAAATGCTTCCCGCAACATATGCATGAGTGGGAACAAAAAATCAAAGAAATGATTCCTTCTTATGGTGTGTCACTAATGGAGAATCCAGAGCTTTTGCATGAAATTCATACATCAACAGCAGAAGCGCTTGGCCTACGCGAAAAAGAGCTAGTCTATAGTTAACTTTGGATGTAGAAATAAAGATGTTACATGAACAAGTATAAGCAACATTTTCATCGATGAAGAGATTGAAAAGGCAATGATTGAAAAACAGAGATAAAATAATAGAATATCATTGGAAATAAAACACAGAACCTTTGAAATCTATGGATTTAAGGTTCTTTTTTTTAGATTCGCAGTTAGAGGCTACAGTGACCCGTACCAAGAGTAAGGGCGAGTTTTCTATGATATTCGTAATACTAAGGCTATAAAAGTATAGATTTTAAGCAAATAAAAAAACAGCTGCCGTGAATTTCTCGACAGCTGGGGTAAGGTTATCTTTACCCTTATTTCCCTTTCCCCTTCCCTTTTCCTTTGCCAGTGCCACCTTTGCCAGTGCCACCTTTGCCAGTGCCACCTTTGCCAGTGCCACCTTTGCCAGTGCCACCTTTGCCAGTGCCACCTTTGCCAGTGCCACCTTTGCCAGTGCCACCTTTGCCAGTGCCACCAGTGCCAGTACCACCTTTGCCAGTGCCACCAGTACCAGTACTACCAGTGCCGGTCCCTTTTGCTACTGGATTTCGAGTTAAGAATTCATCCAGTCCTGTTTTTTCTGCTTGTTCAATTAATTCTAAAATTTCGGCTCTTCCCATTTATAAAACCACCTTTCGCTAAAACTCCTTAAAATATAAGGTAGTGTATATTATGAAATCTTATTTTATTTGTCCTATGTCTTTGTTCTATTTTATGTATTTTATTTTATTATCAAATGTACTCCCTTCCTCATAAGATGGAATGTAAAAAAGAAGGTATGATGTTATGCAACATAATATTCCTACAATCAGTATTTTTATTGAATCTAGGCACCTTGAAGAACTGGAAGATAACGTTTGGGATGAGGAGTCTCATCCTGCCAGACTAGTAGTAGACAACACTCCATACGATATTGGTATTACTTATCGAGGAGATCACATACGTAATTTCCCAAAGAAATCGTATAGAATCGACTTTGGAACATATAATGAAGAATTTAAAGGGCGCGAAGTTCATCTGAATGCTGAATATCGCGATCCCTCATTAATTCGAAACAAGTTATCCTTTGATTTTTTTCGAAATATTGGGAGTGTTTCTCCTGATTGTAAGCATGTTGTCATCGAACTTAATGGAAAGCCTATGGGCATTTATTTACAGCTTGAATCGGTAGATGAATGGTTTTTGCAAAAAAGACAGCTTTCGTATGGTCCAATCTTTTACGCAACGAATTATCATGCTAATTTTTCCTTATTAACTCCGAAACGTAAACCAAAATCATCTTTGCTATCCGGGTATGACCGGAAATTAGGGAAAGCTGAGGATGACCTTGATTTAGAAATGCTCATATATAAAATTAATACAATTTCAAGGAACGATTTTGGTGAAGAAATTGCAAAAAACATGGATGTAAAAAAATATTTGTTGTGGCTATGTGGTGTGGTTTGTACACAAAACTTTGATGGTTTCATTCACAATTATGCACTATATCGAAATGGTGAAAATGGATTGTTCGAGATGATTCCCTGGGATTATGATGCAACATGGGGCAGGGATTGGGATGGGGAAATGATGGAATACGATTATGTTCCTATAGAAGGCTATAATACACTCACTGCACGTCTTCTTGATGTAAAGGTATTCCGTGATCAATACCGTCTTATCTTTGAAGAAATTTTGGAAACTGCGTTTACAATTGAGGCGTTAGAACCAATCATTACAAATCTGCACAGGCAAATACGCCCTTATATAACTTTAGATCCATATAAAAAGAAGTCGATCGATATGTTTGATAATGAGCCAGAACTTATCCTACGATATATTTCAAATCGGAATAGATATCTTCGCGAGCATCTGAAGGATTTGGCATAAAGGAGGAAATACTGTGGGACCAATCGTTATGAGAAATACGGGGAAGTATGGTCGAGGGATATTTGCAAACCGTAATATTAAGAATGACGAATTAATTGAGGAAGCGCCAGTGATTGTTATTCCTAAAAAAGAATGGAAGGTAATGAGGGATAGTATTCTCCTGAACTATGTTTTCTGGTGGGAAGAGGATAAAGCTCTCGCTTTAGGATATGGTTCATTATACAATCACTCTTACACTCCTAATGCTGGGTATATAACTAACATTAAAAACCAATCGATAGACTTCTATGCAAGGAAAGATATTCATAAGGGAGAAGAAATAATGATCAATTATAATGGAGACCCAAAGGATCAATCTCCATTATGGTTTAAAGTTAGAGAGTGAAATTCGTTGCCTTGCATGTGGGGGAGTTCTCAGGTCCTTTTTTTTGAAATGATGAAAACTAACATCAGGTTTTGGTGAATGAGATTATTATTGTCTTCGGAATTAAAAAACGATTGATTACAAGAAATTGTCCATGTATGATAACCCTTTTAAATCCCTTTTGATTTCTTATTAGGAAATGATTATGGAAGGGGAGCTTTTATTACAAATTTGATTCTTGTATCTAATCAAATCCTATATTAGTTGGCTTTTTTTGCAGTTTTATCCATTACGGTGAACCGTATCGAAAGTGGTAGTAGACTCTAAAAGGAAAAAATTGAAGTTCATAATATAACTATAGAATGTATGTATTTAATCCGAAATTCCCCTTAAAACGATTGCTTTACTACTTAAGAGTAAAGCATTTTTTTATTCAACTACCATGAAAATAAACTTCTATAACTTCGAAAAAAGACAATACCTAAGAAGACCCTTCTCATTCGTTAAAAAATGGAGTGAGCCAGAATTTATTGAGCTATGGATTGACTGGATAAGAACCAATATGGACAGTTCACAATATTTTCAATCTCTGTAGTGCAGCAGTGATATTTCCGCTGCATGGATGGTTAACCGGGTGCTTTAATGAAAAAGCACGACTGTCTTGTCTTTATGATATCCGTTCTTATTGTGCAAGCGAGACAAGTTAATGCAAGAATCCCTAACATTCACTCTGATTTACTGCATAGTATAGTCGAACTGCATACTAATAAGTTTTTAATAACTACGTACACCAAACTAATTGTGCGTACATAAAATGCCTAGAAGGTTTGTTTATATCTAATGTAAAGGTGGAAAAAATTTATGGTTTCATATATGGATTACACATCTCCATCAACTCAATACACTTTTGACGTAAATAAAAGTCCCTTGTTCAAAAAAGATAACAACAACTATATTAACGTATTAGGTGTGCAACAGTTGAATACATTGGAAAATGTGTCTCTGCTAGACATTTTCCTAAGTACTAATAATGTCGTAGAACCGCACTATCACCAAAATGCAGCTGAGTTAGTCTATTGTATTTCTGGTGCTGCTACTGTATCGATACTGAACCCATTCACAAAACAACTTCTCAATTACACTATTACACCAGGACAAGTGGCAAACGTTCCACAAGGTTGGTGGCATTATGAAGTAGCTACACTTGATGACACTCATCTTTTGGCAATTTTTGATGCACCAACCCCAGAAGTAATCTTAGGGTCTGACCTCTTAAAATTTACTCCTGCAAACGTCATGTCGCATACTTATTGCATCGATGAAAATCAATGGAAAAAAGCAGTTGCACCAGTTAAACCAACAACATATATAGGTCCATACACGAATTGCAACAAAGTAAAGGAACATACACCACATCACTATGTAGATCAACAATATCAACAGCCGCAATATAATATTCCGCAATACCAACAAACTCCTTACGTACCTCAGTATCAGCAATATTGGGGCTAGCAGATAAAAAAACACAACTATTGGCATGGAAAATCCATGTCCTTTTTACTGCACAGTTTGTGTCTGAAGCGTACTGCAAATTACTCTTCAACATTTTCAACAAATATTTTGGCAGCTTCCCACTCTGCACTGCATCCTTCACAAACTGTCATTGATATATGAATCTTAATATTTAGGAATAGAGAGTTTGGAAGCTCTCTATTGAAAGCGGTTTTTAACGAAATCAGAGGACTATCAGATTGCGTGATTTGACCCTTTGATCTCGATCTCATCTATAATATTTTTGGAAGTAAAATTCAATAAATTATCTTTCTAAAAAGAGAGCCGATAGTTGTATTTTCAAAATAACTATGATAAATTAAATGTGTAATCGGTTACATATGAGGTGAAGCTAAATGGCAACAATAAAGGATGTCGCTAAACAAGCAGGAGTCTCGGTAGCGACTGTTTCAAGAGTGCTAAATAATAATGGGTATGTTCATGAAAATACTAGAAAACTGGTAATCGAAGCCATTGGGCAGCTGAGCTATAAACCAAATGAAGTCGCTCGATCACTTTTTAAAAAGAAATCTAGATTGATTGGTTTATTGCTCCCGGATATTCGAAATCCATTCTTTCCTGAGCTTGCACGAGGGATCGAGGATGAGATACAAGAGCAAGGCTATCAATTAATCATCGGCAATATAGACGAGAAATATCCGAAAGAAATAGATTATATACAAACATTTAAACAAAATAATGTAACAGGTATCATTACGGCAACGAATCTTACAGGTCGTAGCCATTATGATAATCTTTCATCACCGGTGGTTTTCCTTGACAGGACTTTTAATGACCATCCATCTGTCTTTGCAGATGGAATCGAAGGTGGACGAATAGCTGCCTCGGAGTTAGTGAAACGAGGGAGCAAACGGATTACTATTCTTAAAGGACCTGCACAATTACAAACTGCACAAGATCGATTCAACGGAGCAATAGCAGAGCTTCGTGCAGAAAACGTAGATTTTTCTGTGATAGAGACTAGTTCATTTTCTTTTTCAGACGCAGAGATGTGGGCGAAGGAATTATTTGGGAAGTACCCTGATACAGACGGTATACTTGCGAGTAACGATGTGGTTGCGGCTGCGGTTATGCATGAAGCATTACGATTGGGAAAAGCAATCCCAGAGGACTTGCAACTGATCGGATTTGATGACATCCCACTAAGCAGACTGCTATTTCCACCGCTATCCACGATTAGGCAGCCTGCGTATGATATGGGAAAGGAAGCGGCAAAACTGCTTATAAGATTGATCAATAAGGAAACACATTTTGAAAAAAACATCCAAATGCCTGTAATGTTTATCGAAAGGCAGACGACAAGGAAGGTTGAGAAAAATGGTTAAAATAACAGTAATCGGCAGTTCATCGATGGACTTGGTCGTAACAGCGCAGAAACGACCTGATAAAGGAGAAACGATTCTTGGGGAGTCTTTCAAAACAGTGCCAGGAGGAAAAGGGGCCAACCAAGCAGTAGCGGCTAGCCGCCTTGGAGCAGAAGTGACAATGATTGGCCGGGTTGGCGATGATGATTTTGGGAAAGAGATTATTAAGAATTTCTCAAAAAACAATGTGCTAACGCAATGTGTGGAACGGGTTACAGATATGGAAAGCGGAACCGCACACATAACGCTTGCTGAGGGAGACAACAGTATTATCGTTGTCAAAGGTGCAAACGACATGGTAACGGCGGAGTATATCGAACAGAAGCTAGAGGTTATTCGAGAATCTGATATCGTTCTCATTCAACAAGAGATTCCAGAAGAAACAGTCGAGTATGTGAGCGAAACATGTCACAGCCTGGGGATTCCACTTCTATTAAATCCTGCTCCTGCGAGACCATTAAGCCAAAAGGTCATAGAAAGAGCCACTTATATTACGCCGAATGAACTTGAAGCAGCCGTACTATTTGGGAGTGATGATATTCATGCAGCCTTAAAGCAATATCCAAATAAGGTTTTCATCACAGAAGGAAAAAATGGTGTGCGGTATCATGATGGGGAAAAGGAAGTTCTCATTCCATCTTATCAAGTGGAAGTTGTGGATACGACTGGTGCGGGAGATACGTTTAATGCTGCCTTTGCTGTTGCATTAGCGGAAGGCAAAGGGTTTAGTGATAGTGTTCGGTTTGCGAACAGAGCAGCCTCTCTTTCGGTTACGAAGTTTGGCGCTCAAGGTGGCATGCCAACAAGAGCTGCTGTCGAAGGGAGTCTGTAATTTGAAAAAGTCAGGAATTTTAAACAGCCACATTTCAAAGATTTTAAGTGACCTCGGTCATACGGATATGATTGTAATAGCAGACGCCGGCTTGCCGGTTCCAGATGGGGTAGTGAAGGTCGACCTAGCGTTAAAACAGGGGACCCCATCTTTTAAGGAAGTTGTTGATGTGATAAGAGAGGACATGGTCATTGAAAAAGTGATCATGGCCTCTGAAATGGTGGACGGAAATCCAGAAACCTTTGATTATTTGAATAAAACCTTTCATGAAACGAATGTGGAACGGGTTACACATGTGGAATTTAAGGTATTAACAAAACAGGCTAAAGTAATCATTCGCACAGGAGAAGTGACGCCATTTGCGAATTGTATTTTACAATCCGGTGTATTTTTCTAAAAAGAGGTGTGGTAAATGAAAATTTCAATGGAAAACATCTATAAAGCATTTGGAACGAATCAAGTTCTTACTGGTGTTGACTTTGAACTTGTTGCTGGAGAAGTTCATGCTCTCATGGGGGAAAATGGCGCTGGAAAATCAACGTTAATGAATGTGTTGACAGGACTTCATTCACTCGATAAAGGTAGCATAATAATTGATGGAAAAGAAACGTATTTTGCTAGCCCGAAAGAAGCCGAGCGAGCTGGAATAACCTTCATTCATCAAGAGTTGAACATTTGGCCCGAAATGACTGTCCTTGATAATTTATTTATTGGCAAGGAATTAAAATCAGCTTTCGGATTACTGAAAACGAAAGAAATGAAAACGTTAGCAAAAGAACAATTTGATAAACTGGCCGTTTCGATTCCATTAGATAAAGAAGCAGGGGCATGTTCCGTTGGCGAGCAGCAAATGATTGAAATCGCAAAAGCGTTAATGACAGATGCCAAAATCATTATTATGGATGAACCGACAGCTGCTTTAACAGAAAGAGAAATCGAAAAACTGTTCCAAGTGATTGCAGCATTAAAGAAAGATGGCGTATCAATCGTTTATATTTCCCACAGGATGGAAGAAATTTTCGCTATTTGCGATCGAATTACCGTCATGCGAGACGGTAAAACAGTCGATACGAAAGCGATTCCTGAGACAAGCTTTGATGAGGTTGTAAAGAAAATGGTTGGTAGGGAGCTGACTGATCGTTTTCCCAAACGAGATTCAAAGATTGGCGAAACAGTGTTAGAGGTGAAAGGAATCTCTAAGGCAGGGGTGTTTCAGGATGTTAGCTTTTCCGTTCGATCGGGAGAAATCGTTGGCTTCTCAGGGTTAATGGGAGCAGGTCGTACAGAAATTATGCGCGCGATCTTTGGTCTCGACAAGCTGGATATCGGTGAGATCTGGTTGAATGGTGAAAGAGCGGTCATTAAGAAACCTGAACAGGCCGTACGATTAGGGATTGGCTTTATTACAGAAGATCGGAAAGACGAGGGATTAATCCTTGATTTTTCGATAAAAGAAAACATGGTATTGCCAACTCTGTACAGCTTTGCGCCCAAAGGCATTATTAATGAAAAAAGTGAATTGGATTTTGTTAATATGTTGATCAAGCGGTTAACAGTTAAGACACAGTCTGCAGAAACGAGAGTGGGCAACTTGTCTGGAGGTAATCAGCAAAAAGTCGTCATTGCTAAATGGGTAGGAATTGGTCCGAAAGTGTTAATTTTAGATGAACCGACGAGAGGGGTCGACGTTGGTGCGAAGCGGGAAATTTATCAATTGATGAATGAACTGACAAGCAGAGGCGTTGCGATTATTATGGTTTCCTCTGAATTGCCAGAAGTGCTTGGAATGAGCGATCGAATCCTCGTTGTTCATGAAGGTAAAATAAGTGGTGAATTAGCTAGAGCAGAAGCTACTCAAGAAAAAATTATGACATTAGCAACAGGAGGACTGGAACATGAAATCAGTGAATGAAGGGACTCAGCCCCTAAAAACGAATTATCTTAGTACAATGACGCAAAAATTAGGTCCACTACTTGGATTGCTATTGTTGTTTGTCATTGTTTCGATACTAAATCCAAACTTTCTTGAACCTTTAAACTTATTAAACCTTCTTCGTCAAGTGTCGATCAATGCCTTAATTGCGTTTGGTATGACCTTCGTTATTTTAACAGGTGGCATTGATTTATCAGTCGGCGCGATCCTTGCTCTTTCAAGTGCCTTAACGGCTGGTATGATTGTTTCTGGTATGGATCCAATGATTGCAATCATCATTGGCTGTCTACTTGGTGGAATGATGGGGATGGTCAATGGGTTATTAATCACAAAAGGTAAAATGGCGCCATTTATTGCTACGCTTGCAACGATGACTATCTTTAGGGGATTGACGCTTGTCTACACAGGTGGAAACCCAATTACAGGGCTTGGAGAGAATGTCTTATTTCAATTATTCGGTAAAGGCTATTTCATAGGCATCCCTGTACCTGCAATTACGATGATGGTCACCTTTGCCGTGCTGTATATAATTTTGCATAAAACGCCATTTGGCCGAAAAACATATGCGATTGGAGGCAATGAAAAAGCTTCTTTAATTTCAGGCATTAAGGTGCCACGAGTAAAAGTCATGATTTACGGACTTTCCGGATTATTAGCAGCACTGGCCGGTGCGATTTTGACATCACGCTTGAATTCTGCCCAGCCAACTGCGGGTACTTCCTATGAACTGGATGCAATTGCAGCAGTCGTTCTTGGTGGGACGAGCTTAACGGGTGGTAAAGGAAGAATATTTGGCACATTGATTGGTGCTTTGATTATTGGGACATTAAATAATGGCTTGAATATGCTTGGGGTTTCATCCTTCTATCAAATGGTTGTTAAAGGGGTCGTCATTATAATCGCAGTATTACTGGATCGTAAGAAAACAGCATAAGGAGTGGTTATTTTGAAAAAATTATTGGTCGTATTTCTATCACTAACACTCTTGCTCTTAAGTGCGTGTTCAATGGAACCGCCTAACTGGGCAAAGCCTGCAAAAAAAGAAAAAACAACTGATATTAAAATAGGACTTTCGATATCGACTTTAAACAATCCGTTTTTCGTATCTTTAAAGGATGGTGTCGTGAAAGAAGCGAAAGCTCTAGGTATGGACGTGAAAGTGGTGGATGCACAAAATGATACTGCCAAGCAAAGCAATGATGTTGAGGATTTAATTCAGCAAGGTGTTGATGTACTGTTGATTAACCCGACTGATTCAGCTGCCATATCATCAGCTGTTCAATCTGCAAATGCAATTGGCATTCCTGTTATCACGCTCGATCGCTCTTCAGATAAAGGCGATGTCGTAACCTTGGTTGCTTCAGATAATAGTAAGGGTGGCGAAATGGCAGCTGAATATATGGTTGAAAAGCTTGGAAAAGATGCTGTAGTAGCGGAACTTGAAGGAGTACCTGGTGCTTCGGCAACTCGAGAAAGAGGGAAGGGATTCCATATGATTGCGGATACGAATCTTCAGGTAATCGCTAAACAATCAGCAGATTTCGACCGGACAAAAGGGTTAACAGTTATGGAAAACATCATTCAAGCAAATCCAACGATAAAAGCTGTATTTGCACATAATGATGAAATGGCATTAGGTGCCATTGAAGCAATCAATAGTTCAGGTAGAGATATTATGGTGATTGGCTTTGATGGAAATGAAGATGCCCTAAATGCAATTAAAGCAGGAAAGCTTGAGGCAACAGTGGCTCAACAACCAGAATTAATTGGCAAACTTGCAGTTGATGCTGGACGTGATGTGTTAAGTGGAAAAAAAGTTGAGAAAATTATACCTGCTCCGCTTAAGCTTGTAATAAAAGAATAATATGGTTAAAAGGGTTCTAATGAGTAACGATAGATAGTAAACGCTTTATTCGATTGTAGTTCGCAAAACAATCGAAAGTGTAGAGCGGCTCAACTACTATACTGAAAATGTCCTTGACTCCAACTATAAAACCCAGCTAATCTTCTCATGTGAAGTAGCTGGGTTTTATAGTTGTATGTTCAAAATATCTCCTAAAGTGACAGTTTATGAGACAAACGAAGACTT
This sequence comes from Peribacillus sp. JNUCC 23, assembly GCF_053653995.1. The sequence goes on along the minus strand of NZ_CM132202.1, from coordinate 3,949,188 downwards.
TTTAAGCATAACAGTGTCAGAATTAGATGTTTATGATGAAATAAGAGGAAAATTTTGTGATCTTTTTGTATAGCATCTTGATTTTAAAAACGCTTGGTTTTGATTTCGGTTTTTCAAACTACCTGTAAATATTTTTAAAAACACCTATGAATCTTCTGGATTTAATTTACAAACTGACTCAGGTCAGATATAATGAATTCCATATCTTCTAGATATAATTTATAGTGTGGGGGATTCATATGCCTGTTATTACAAAACAAACTTCAAAGGTAAAACTATGGAGCCGTTCTTTTATTTTTGTTATGTTGGCCAATGCTTTATTATTTGGGGCGTTCGAGATGTTGCTTCCGACCTTGCCTTTATTTGTTTCCCGTATTGGTGGAGACGCTACACAAATTGGATTAGTGACAGGAATATTTGTGTTTTCAGCGATTCTCATTCGGCCTTTTGCAGGTGTGCTCGCTACCAAAATGGATAAAAAATATTTATTAATTATCGGCATCGCAATATGTGCTCTATCTTCTGGAGTATACTACCTTTCGTCAGGTATTGGGATGATGATTTTTGTCCGGGTGATTCATGGCTTTGGTTTTGGCTTAGCTACTACCTATTTTACGACCATCGCAGCTGAAAATATTCCTGAGGATCGTCGAGGAGAAGGTATGGGGTATTTCGGTGTGGGAGAGACGATGGCCATGTCGATTGGACCGTTAATGGGGGTTAGTATCCTAGGTAACAATCATTTCGGAAGTTTATTTATGAGTTGTACGGCATTCATTTTACTGGCCCTATTAACAACGATTTTCATTTCTCGAAAACCTAACATGGCAAATGAATTAAGAACGGTAGAAGTTCCAACCACTACAGTCAAGTTGATCGAAAAACGTGTGCTATTTCCATCGATTCTCATTTTTATGACAGGAATAAGCTCTGGTGGAATCATGTCATTCACTACTTTATACGCAATCGATAAAGGATTTGAAAATGTCGCATGGTTTTTCTTCATTGTAGCGATTGCAGGTCTTCTTGTAAGATTGGTTTCTGGTAAAATGTTTGACAACCTAGGACCTGCTTCTGTATTAATCCCTGCTGGAGTGATTAGCATTGCTGGTTTTATTGTCCTTATCGCGGCCCAGAATGAGATTGTGTTTCTCTTGGCTGGTTTTCTATATGGCATGGGATTCGGAGCCATTTTTCCTGCTCTTCAAACTGTATGCTTGAACCTAGTGGAAGAACATGACCATGAAAATGCGATCGGATCCTTTTTTAATTTTTATGATTTAGGAATCGGCGGAGGCTCTATTTTACTTGGTATAGTGGCAAAAACCTTTTCCTATGAGGCTGTATTCTATGTAGCGCTCATTACCTATGTCTTATATTTACTCCTATATCTTGTTCATGCTACTTTCGTTTTACAAATGAAAAAGAAGAGAGAATTAGCCTAGAACTATGACTCTCTCCCATTTTCTCCCGGTTTAACAGGCTGTAAAACCCCCACCTCAATTTTTGTGAGAGAATCAAGAAATAAATAGGTGGGGGATAAACAGCCTGTAAATCCCCGATTGGTTCAACTAACCATCAGTGGGGGATGCCCCCCACTGATGGAAGTTTCACTTTATTTTGACTTATGGAGGTAAAAAGATGAGCAAAGAACAGATAAAAAAGATAGCGATTAAACATTTTAACCAATATGGATATGAGGGAACGAAGATGGCCCAAATTGCGGAAGAAACCGGAATTCGGAAGCAATCTCTTTCCTATCACTATTCAACCAAAAAGGAACTCTTTTTGGAAGTTTATCAAGATGTTGTACAAGAAGAACGATTGTTTGTTCAGAGCTATTTTAAAGATCATGCAGAAGAACCTCTCGAACATCAGTTGTATAACTTTTTAACGGAACATAAAAATCGTTTTTTAACGAATCCCAATGCTTCATTTATGCTTGTTTTGTCATCTTTTACGCCATTGGAGGTTTATGACTATGTCATCTCCCAATTCCGTTTATATTTGGCCATTCTTAAAGAAGAGGTTGCAGCTTGCTTTTCCAAGCATACCTGTCGTCTAAGTCCCGAAGAATGTGCGATGGCGTATGCCACGCTATTAGACGGTCTCGATGTCCAGTTATTATATGAAAACAGCCAGGCGTATGAAAAAGTACAACAGATTACTTGGAATATTTTTTGGGCTGGTGTTCAAGGGTAAAGGGAAACTTCTATGAGTGGGGGCATCCCCCATCTAGCTTCTTTTGTTTCCTGGAATCTTAAGGTGGGGGGCTTACTGCCTGTTGAGAGTGGGATAAAAAGTTGGACACGATCCATTCATTGATAGAAATGGTTGTGGCTTTAAAATAAAGTTCGATACTTTGTAAAAAGTTTGATTAAAAGTCCTGTATTGATATGCAGGATTTTTCCTTGTTCAGCAATCGGGCCAGATTGTTGAATAGTGATTGCCGTAAAATATTTGAAAGTATTAATATTATAAGATGTAAGTTTATGCTTTTTATGTAATAATTATTTTGTAGAGATGTAAATTTACAATTCATACATAGTGGAAGTGGGGATCATAATGGCAACGGGAACACATACAGTAGAAATTCCAATAGATGTACAAGCAGTTTGGGAATATGTCAGTGATCTTGAAAAATGGGCAACAACAGTACCAGCCTATAAAGAACATGAAATCATAAATGACAATCAATCTATTTGGACATTTGAAGGTAATGTGAAAGGTATTAAAAAAACAATAAAAGCGCAGGTAGATATTACCGAATGGAATGAACCTTCAAATATTAAGTTTGCACTAAAAGGTTTATCAGATAATTTTACAGGGAGCGGTCACTTTACTGCAGAAGATGTTAATGGTAAAACAACAATGACTTGTACCGTGGAAGTCCATGCAGGCGGATTATCGGGTGCGGTGTTAACACCAATCATTAAATGGGCTGTTCCAAAAGTAGCATCTCGTTTAACAGAATCTATCGCACGTAAAATTGCAGTATTCTCATAGTTTTTAAGGATTGAAAGTCGCTTCATTTTGGAGATACCTCCTCTGAAGCAAAGATGATAACCAATGTAATGATAAAGAGTTTTACTAGAAATTTTATAATTAGCGGAAAGGGGGCTGTCCAAAAATGGACGGCCTCTTTTTTCGTTGTGTCACCCATATACTAATGCTAATTCAAATAATTGATGATGGTGATTTTACAATTAGCAGAGTCTTTATTGGTTTTACTTGCTCCCTTTAATCATTCAGCGAAGAAATAAAATGAAATCATATAAAGGTTTTCGACTTCTACGTTAAATATTGGACTTATTATTAAAATCCTGTTACTAAAATACGTTTGGTACACATTTTACTTAAATTAATGGGAGATTTAGTGAAAGTAGATTTAAGTTGTTTTAAAAGTTCTCATCATGTTTTAGTTATTCCATTAAAGGGCGCGATTGTTGAGCACACAGGTAGAAAATGATCAAACTTTTATATAAGCCAATAATGGTATGACTTGGCGAAAGTCTCTAACCAAAAATGCATTTCCCACTTTTAAAAGAGTAGACATATGAGTCTTTCATACGTCTACTCTTTTGCCGCTCTTAAACTCCGTTGCTGTCATTCCTTTTACTTCCTTAAATACTTTACAGAAATAATTATAGCTGCTAAATCCTACCATATAGCTAATATCCGTGATTGATGATTGTCCCTGTTCAATGAGAAAGACTGCTTCATCGATTCTTTTCTTTTGAATATAATCAATGACCGTCATATTCATCTCATCTTTAAATTTCTTTGCTATATAGGTCCGATTAAACCCAAGTTCATCTGCTACTGATTGTAGATTGATCGGTTCACTAAAATGAAGATTGAGATACATGAGCACCTGTTTGACCACCGAACTATGTCCTTTCATTGCAAAGCTTCTCACAGCATTACAATATTCTTCTGTCATAGCCACTTCCAACAGATCTATTTCAGATATGGTGATGGTTTCCTCAATCTTTATGGCAAACAGTTCTGAAATTCCATGCAAATATTGTGGAGCTACGCCACCCTTATTGGCTGCCAACCGAAGTATGCTACTGTAGCTGAAAGCAATGTTTTTTCTTGCTCTTAAAGGATTTCCAGGCACCCTGTATAAGAAATCTCCCGAAAATTCTACGAATGTTTCCAGTGCCTTTTCTGTATTCCCTACCTCAATAAAGTGTAAAAGTTTTTTCTCAATCTCATATCTTAGTTTAATATCAAAATCATCTTCATCAAATTCTTGTGGTTGAAGCTCTTTAGGATTGTCTCCTTCATTGCTTACCATTGTGATTATTTGAGATTTTATAGGAGGATGTCCATAGATATTCACTAAAACATCTCCTAAAGCTAAGTATGATTCTCCTATATAAGCAATGGATTTATAATAGCATTCCAAAGATTTGAACGAACTACTTTCCAAATGGTTTTCCTTGATTACACGCCAAATGAAAGAATCTGTTACCCGTTCTTTTAAAAAAGGACCTACTATGACCATCCCCTTATCCGTTTCATGGGTGATAAGAGCTATGGCGAAATAGGAAAGGGAAAAGGAATCTGTTTGAAAACAAAAACTATGTTTCTTTGCCTTCATCAGTGCTTTTTGAAAATGAGCATACATCCCCTTCCTTGTTTCTGTCATGATGAGGGGTTCTGTGTCATCTGAGATGTGTAGAATGGTTCTGAATTGTTCATCCATGACTTCAACATCCATTTTAAAAGCACTTTTGATCATCCAACACTTTTCCGTTAATTCATTTAGTAAGTTCTCCATCGTTTCCCCTTTATCTAAACTCTCATTTCATTATCACACCATCTTAACGTTCAAATTATTTTTTGTATATATCGATAAGTATGACGATTGCGATTTTTTATTTTGTAAGCGGGAACATTATAGCTTCGATTTTGCATAATAACCAACAATAGTAGATGTGAAAACGCTTTTATCATATTATGATGTACCCATATTAAATATTTTAATCTCATTTTTTTAGGAGGAAATCCTATGGCAAATCGTTCAATTGCTAGTGAAATTCAATATAATAACGCCAAACCATGGCAGCTTGTCGCTTTTGCTTTTAACAATTCAGCAACAAATGCTCAATACTTTATGTACCTTATGTTTTTTATCTATTATTGTACAGATAGCTTAGGGCTGTCAGCTATTATCGTCGGTGGAATGATGACATTTTCTCGTATTTTTGATGCATTTATCGATCCAATGATTGGATTAATGATCGATAAAACGAATACTCGTTTTGGTAAATTCAGACCTTATATGTTTGTGGGCATGATCATTATGAACATTTCTACGGTTGGGCTCTATTGGGGGCTTCAATTAGATAGTAACATCGCCATGTATACATGGATTGCAGTTTGTTACGTCATTTGGAACGTTGGCTATACTTGTTCTACGATTTGTACAAAGAGTGCTCAAAATGTTTTAACGAATAATCCAAAGCAACGCCCACTAGTAAGCGGAATTGACCAGGTTATCATGACTGGACTCGATATTCTTATTTTCTCCTTTGGTATGATCATTTTAAATTATTTTGGTGGGGTAGAGGATCCTTCTTCATTTAGAAACTTTGCTTTTATGATTGCAGGGTTTACCACTTTATTCACGATCATTGCAATGGCTGGTATCTGGAAAAAGGATAATGAAAATTACTACGAAGTAAAGGATATGACTAAAAAGGAAAATCAGATTAAAATAAAAGATTTCATTTCTATTATTAAAGGTAATAAAGCGCTTCAAATGCTGATTGTTGCGGGGTCTTCAACGAAAATTGCGACTTCCATTCAAAGTTCAGCAACGGCTTACTTCTTTATGATTGTGATGGGTGGTGCGGAATTTCAGGCAATCGTCAACGGACCTGCAACCTTTGTTAGTTTAGCAGGTGCCTTTATCGGTGTTGGCTTAGCTGTCTATTTAGGATTAAAAAAATCATTTGTGATTGGTCAAATTCTCAGCATTGTTGCTGCGGCCATCCTTTTAGTCATTCGACCATTTGATGCGGGCTCTGTTATTCTAGCGGTTGTTTTAATCTCTTTCTTCCGTTTAGCCGAGAGAATGGCTGATACGAATCAGATTCCAATGATTGCTGATGTAGCCGATTATGAGCTTTGGAAAAACGGACGTTTCATTCCTAGCATGATTGCCACTGCGTTCTCGTTTGTGGATAAAATGGTTAGTTCTCTAAGTGGTTTATTATTAGGAGCTGTACTTGGAGCTGCACATTATACAGCAGGGATGGAAGTCACTCCAACACTATACTGGTCTATATTAGGACTGTACTTTGGTGCACCGCTAATTGCTCATATCATTGCATTGATCGCGATGAAGAAGTACCCAATTAACAAGGAATTTTATGAAAAAATGACAAAAGAGAATCAGGAAAGAAAAGCAAAGATGGAAATGGGAGCATAGTAGCCATGTAATAACCGAGAGTGCTTTTACAAAAACATATATCTGGAGTGACTTTTATAAGGATAGAAGAGAAACGAATATCTTTTTAGAAGAGCAAAGTGGGATGTATGAACAATTAATGGGTGTTGATATCGATTTGTAATATCATTTTAGCAACATGTAAATGAATGAAAAAGCAGTAAATGATAAGCAAAACTCTATGGGGATGAAGCAAACTTTGTACAATCTGATCATCAATAGTTAGACAGAAAAATTCATTTGTACATATGAATGCTTCTAATAAAAAGGGACCGTTGCATCTTAAAGGCAACGGTTTTTGTATGTATCATGGATCTTAATGATCGGCCAATAGGAACGCAAAGGGGTGTTTGATCAACAGGATTTTCAATAAGACAGCGCTCTAGTCCGAAGACTTCTTTAATCATGTTGGTGGTAAATCCTTTTTGGGACGGCCTCTCTTGATAAATTTTCCCCTTAACAATGCTAATGAGATGATCAGCGTATTGCGCTGCTTGATTTAAATCATGTAAAACCATAACTATCGTTCGACCGAGAGTGATGTTTAAGTCACGCAGTAATTCTAATATTTCAATTTGGTGCGCTAGATTTAAATAGGTTGTTGGTTTATCTACTAATAAAAGATCTGTATCTTGAGCTAAGGCCATTGAAATCCACGCTATTTTCCTTTATCTCCCGGATCATTGATCCAATGTACGATTTGCAAAATCAGTCATTTTTGTTGCCGATAATGCACGTTCTACAATTGAATGATCTTCCGGAGTTTGTCTAGAAAATAAACCTTTATGTGGATGTCTACCGTAGTAACATAGATCTTTGACGGTTACATCTTCTGGGGCCTCGGACCTTGAGGTAAAATGGTTGATTTACCACAACCATTGGACCCAATAATAACGCTAATCTTACCTTTAGGAACTTCTAAACTGATAGTATCAAGGATTTGAGTTGATCCGTAAGAGAGAAAGTTGTTCTGCTGATAATGTTGTCATAATTGATCGCCTTTCTTATGCCTTTTTTCGTTCAGAACGTAATAAATATAAAAAATATGGTGCCCCAATGACTGCTGAAATAATTCCTGCTTGGCATATTGCCCCTAAAGCTATTGTATTAGGTTGCTTGAAACTATTGAAGTATCTCGCAATGGAGAACTAAAGGAATGTAAGGGAGTAGGGAAATTTTAAATAGAGGAAAATACTTTAGCATCAATTTATCCCGGCTTAACAGGCTGTAAAACCCCCACCTCAATTTTTGTGAGAGAATCAAGAAATAAATAGGTGGGGGATAAACAGCCTGTAAATCCCCGATTGGTGAGATACAGTGAAACTACCGCTGTGCTCTTCAGCGGTTTAGTTGAACCAATCGGGTTCGTACTGTCGCTTTATCGAAGATTTAGCGACAGTAGAACGGGACTAACCATCAGTGGGGATGAAAAAGCCCCCACTGATGGAAGTTTCACTTTATTTAACACCGACGGAGCCAATGAAGGATATAAAATCTATACATATGATTTCCAAAAGGACAAAAATAGAAAATTAATAAAATGATGCTATGTTGGTAAGAAAAGCTGTAATACCAAACAAGAGGGCATAGAAATATAAAAAGCCTGTATCATAATTACTTGGTAATCATGATACAGGCTTTTTAACTCAAGAGTTAATTGTCATTATCTATATTTAACTCACTGTTTGTTTTTTTGATGAGTTTCAATTCGAATTAGCGACTTTGAAACGCCACTTTTAAACCGAGTCCGAGATAGATGGCTCCGACGATTTTACCGCTAAAGCGGCCGAGCCAAGATATCCGTTTAACAAGCCGCCCGAGTGGACGGATGCAAAAGGCGATAAGTGTCGTATAGATCACACCTAAGAATACAAAGATTAGGCCGAGAAACAAGAATTGGAGAACAGATGTCCCTTGTTCAGGGTGAACGAACTGTGGCAAAAATGCTAGAAAGAAGAGAGCTGTTTTTGGGTTAAGAACTTCTGTTAAAATGGCCTGACCATACGTACTTAAAGACGATATTGGGGAAACCTTTGGCAGTTTAGGATCAGATGGCTTTTCTAATATCGCACGAATGCCGAGATAAATTAAGTAAGCAGCACCTGCAAACTTCACAATATTAAAAGCAAGTGCAGATGTCATCAAAATGGCGGAAAGTCCAACCGCGGCAAATATAGTATGAATCAAATCGCCAGTCGCGAGTCCAATACCTGCAATTACGCCTGCTTTACGCCCACCTTGAACAGTGCGAGTGGCTGTAAGAAGAACAGCCGGACCTGGAATTAAAAAGAGCCCAATTACGACTGCAATAAACGCTCCTAAAGTAGAAAAATCAAACATTGGGGTTTCCTCCTATTCCTTCAATACCGTCAAGTATAGTAGAGGATGAATCGTAAATCAACAGCCATTCAAAAGTTTAAAAACAATTCGTTTGGAATGGTATCCATGATCATAAGGAATGTTTAGAATAATATGGTAATATAAAGAAAAGTAGGGAATCAATCGCTTCAGATAAGTGATGTCTACATTTTGATTGTCAGACTGTCCAATTGCTGTCTGAATGATATGGAAATTAGGAAGATGTGTATACAAGTGCATGTTCAAAAAGGAGGATAAAAAGAGCCGAGAAGTTCGAGGAGTGCTTCCCGAGAGGACCGTGGAGACAGAGGTTTGAAGCAATTCACAAGCTTTTTTACCGGACTTTTTGAACATCCCCCTATAATTAGAATGTGCGTCATAAGCTCAAAGAAATGACAAATAGCCATCTAAAGGTGAGTAGAAAAAGAGAATTCAAGGATTACTGAGGTGAAATAGAATGGACAATCAATATTTTGTTGGTTGGGGAACACTTGCCCTTATTAATGCAGGATTAGCGCAAGGTAAAAACAGGACTGGTTTAAATTGGTTTTTATTATCTTTGCTGCTTGGACCAATTGCAACATTGATCTTATTGTTTTCAGAAAAGAAACCAGATTAAACGATATAAGACTATTTAGTTAAAAAAATAATGATCCCAAATCGAAATTGGAATCATTAACGTACATATTATAAAAGAAAACACTTATCCTTACTGAACAGATCCTCGCTTAATTAACGACACATCAATTGTCTCGTTTGTAACCGGCTCATTGGCAATAAGTTTTACTAGATTACCAGCACAAAGCGCTCCCCATTTATGTTTGGAATAATCAATTGTAGCTAAATTTGGCATGATGTATTGGGACATTTCGATATTATCAAAGCCAATAATATGTATGTGTTTTCCAATTTGATACGTTGTTGTTGACAGATAATCATACATGCCAATGGCCATTTCATCATTTAAACAGAAAACAGCAACAGGTTCTTTGTACTCTTTGACGATTTGATCTGCTGCGCGTGCGCCCGAAAGTTTAGAAAAATCCCCTTTAATTTCCTGATAGTGAATATCATCACATTGTTTTACCGCTGTTCTAACAGCTTGCAGACGTTGATGGGCATCATAAGAAATATCAGGACCTGTAACGATATAAAGCTTTCGGTGGCCTTTTTCAAGCAAATAGTGAACGGCTAAAGCGGATCCGGTTGTATTATCCAGAATCACTTGATTAATGTTTTGGTGTTCAAGTTCTCGATCTAAGACGACTAGTTTACACCCTATGTCAGCATATTTAATTAATTCTTCATCTGAAAAACTCCAATCAAGAACGATGGCGCCATCTATTACTTGTTCTGGTAGGAAACGATGAGATTTCATCCCGTTGCAGACGATTAGTTCATAATCAGTGCTGTTAAGTGTAGCATTGATACCTTGCAGAAGCGGTCCAAAAAAATTACCACTGTAATCGGACATTAAAAAGGCACCGATGATTTTTGTTTCGCGTTTTTTTAATGAGCGCGCGGCGGCATTTGGAACATAGTTCAATTCCTTTGCAATTTCCCGAATTCGTGCTGAAGTAGCTTCCGTTATTTTAGAGCTCCCATTTAATGCATAGGATACGGTTGAAATCGAGACACCGGCATGTTTCGCGATATCTTTAATACTTACCACGATAACGTCCCCTATCTTTTCCTTAACGGTATTATATCGTATTTGATTAGCTGAAAAGTTTCAATGTATATCTCATAGGAAAAAGGCATTCGTGATGGATTGAACGACTACTATTCCTGTGTTTAAATAAATAATGGCAATTTTCTAATAAACCATTGAAAACGGTTACCTGAAGACTTATAATAACTCATAGAATCGTATCGATAGCTTTAGTAATGAGATATAAGTATTTTTATATTTTTTTTATCGTTTATCGAAACGTTTCACTAAAAGTAGTATAACTGAAAACTATGAAAAAATGAATCCGTTTTCAATGAAGAAATAAAATCTAAACTCTTTTCATGAAAGTCTATCCACCTAATAAAATAGTAGAAATGGGGATAAAGATGACAGTGATTCCAATAGCAGTTCAAATGTATTCATTGCGTGAGGAAAGTGAAAAAGACTTTGCTGGTACATTGAAAAAAGTTGCAGAACTAGGCTTTGCTGGCGTTGAATTTGCTGGACTTGGAGGATTGACTGCGACAGAAGTCCGTGTGTTATTGGATGATCTAGGACTGAAAGCTGCATCTAGCCATGTTCCGCTTGTCGAGTTGAAACATAACTTGGCACAAGTGATTGAAGATCAGAAGATATTAGGAAGTACCTATATAGTTTGCCCGTATTTAATGCCGGATCAACGAAGTGAAGAAGATTATAATACGCTGATTCCATGGCTAGATGAGGCGGGTGAAACGTGTCTGCGTGAGGGCATTACCCTTTGCTATCATAATCATGATTTTGAACTAGAACGCATGTCGGACGGAAGAATGGCACTGGAGGCGATTTTTGATGATACAAACGCAGACTATGTGAAAGCAGAACCCGACATATACTGGCTGACAAAGGCTGGGGAAAAGCCGGTAGAGTGGCTTAACCGCTATAAAAATCGAACTCCACTCGTTCATTTGAAAGATATGACGACAGATGGAGAACAATTTTTTGCAGAGCTGGGAACTGGCGGGGTTGATATTGAAGCGGTGCTCACTATAGGAGAAGAAGTTGGTGTTCAGTGGTGGGTGATCGAACAGGATCTAAGCCGAACCACACCATTTGAAAGCATGGAAATCAGTATTAGGTATCTGAAAAAGAAACTTCCTTATCTTCTGAATAAATAAAAAGGGGACGAAAGTATGGCGTTAAACGTAGGCATCATTGGTTGTGGGAATATTAGTAGCATTTACTTAGAAAACAGCCGTCGTTTTCCTGAATTTACTATTATGGCATGTACGGATTTGGATATTGAAAAAGCAAAAGCGGCTGCTGTAAAATATGGCATCCAACATATGAGTAGTGTGGATGAAATGATGGCTTCGCCGGATATTGATATCGTATTAAATTTGACGGTTCCACACGCTCATGCAGCGGTAGCGCTAAAAGCAATCGAAAATGAAAAGCATGTGTATACAGAGAAGCCGCTCGCGATTACATTTGATGATGGCAAGAGAATCATGAATGAAGCCCGTCTCAAACAAGTCACTATAGGATCTGCTCCAGATACTTTTCTAGGCGGAAGTATTCAATTGGCCGGTAAGTTAATCGAAGAAGGTGTGATTGGAAAACCGATAGGCGCATCGGCCTTTATGATGTCACGTGGGCCGGAATCGTGGCACCCGAATCCTGAAATTTTTTATCATGTAGGCGGTGGTCCGATGTTCGATATGGGTCCATATTACATAACCGCACTAGTTAGCTTATTAGGGCCAGTCAACAGAATCACTGGATCTACACGTATTACGTTTCCAGAACGAACGATTACAAGCCCGAAGAAAAATGGAGAAAAAATAACGGTTCAGGTCCCAACACATGTGTCTGGCATTCTCGATTTCGTAAACGGAGCGACCGCGACAATTACAACAAGCTTTGATGTATCAGCGGCGCGGACACCGTTCATTGAAATTTATGGAGAAGGCGGTACAATCAGCCTGCCTGATCCGAATCATTTTAATCAGCCACTTCTAGTGAAAAGACATGGTGAAGAAGAGTGGCAAGAAATGAAGCCTGATGGAGACGCTCATGATAATTTGCGTGGCATCGGACTTGCTGATATGGCTAAAGCAATTGAAGTAGGGAAACAACCACGTGCAAATGGCAATATGGCCTTACATGTGCTTGAAATTATGCATGGAATTCACCGCTCATCTGAAGACGGGCGCCATTATTTGCTGGAAAGTACATGTGAACAGCCGCCTTTGTTATCGTAAGAAATTGGTTAATAACGAGAAAAGCTAGGAGGATTAGTTGATGAGTACGTTAAAAGTAGGTGTTATCGGCTGTGGAAGTATAGCGAAATTTCGTCATTTACCAGAGTATTATGCTAATAAAAAGGTAGAAATCGTCGCGGTTTGTGACATTGTCGCAGATCGTTGTGAAAAAATGGCCACGCAATACAGTGCTAAAGCATTTACCGACTATAAAGAGGTATTGAAGCTGGAAGAAATCGATGCAATCAGCGTCTGTCTACCTAACTATTTACATGCACCTGTTTCCATTGATGCGTTGAATGCGGGAAAACACGTGCTTTGTGAAAAGCCGATGGCAACGTCAAAGAACGAAGCAGTTGCGATGATTAATGCTGCGAATATAAATGAAAAAACGCTGATGATCGCACATAACCAACGTTTTGTAGCTTCCCATCAAACGGCCAAACAAATTATTGACAGCGGCAAGCTCGGGAAGATTCACAGTTTTAAAACAACATTTGGTCATCCAGGTCCAGAGGCATGGAGTGTGGATGGTGCAGATAGCTGGTTCTTTAACAAAGAACAGGCTTTTATCGGAGCAATGGGTGACCTTGGCGTCCACAAATCAGATTTAATGCGTTATTTACTGGGAGAGTTTACAGAAGTAGGCGCATTTATTGAAACGACTGCGAAGAAGAATACAGAAGTGGATGACAATGCCGTCTGTATTTTACGAACAGAAAGTGGGATTATCGGTACTCTTACAGCAAGCTGGGCATATGTGTCTGGCGATGACAATTCTACAGTTATCTACGGAGAAAATGGAACCTTACGTTTAGAAGCTGATCCAGACTATTCGTTAATTGAAGAATATCGGGATGGCAAAGTGATTCATCATAAGCTTGATAAAATTCAAACGAATGAAGATGGTGGCCAGATAAATTCTCATGTCATCGACCATTTTGTTGAGTGCATTTTGGAAAATAAAGAACCACTCATCACGGGTGAAGAAGGTTTGAAATCACTAAAGGTTATTCTAGCGGCACTTGAGTCACAGGAAACAAAAAAAATTATTTCATTGGAACAGGGAGTGTAATTGAAATGAAATTAGGCGTATTTACTGTATTATTTGCAAATAAATCATTTGAGGAAATGCTTGATCACGTGAAAGCTTCAGGGCTTGATGCAGTTGAAATCGGTACAGGCTGCTATCCAGGGAATGCCCATTGCCCACTTGATGAGCTTTTAGAAAATGAGCAGAAGCGAAATGACTATTTAGAAGCTGTCACATCACGCGGTTTAACGATCAGTGCATTTAGCTGTCATGGCAATCCACTCACACCAGACAAAGCCTTTGCCGAAGAGTCGGATACTGTTTTACGTAAAACGATTAAACTAGCGTCTCTTCTTCAGGTTCCAGTCGTTAACGCTTTTTCTGGTACTGCTGGTGACAGCGACGAAGCAAAACAGCCGAACTGGCCCGTCGTTCCTTGGCCTGCGGAATATGGGGATGTGTTAACATGGCAATGGGAAAACAAATTGATTCCATATTGGAAAGAAATCGGTGAACTGGCTACACAACATCATGTGAAAATTGGTCTTGAATTGCACGGTGGCTTCCTTGTTCACACGCCATATACGATGCTAAAACTACGTGAAGCAACATGTGATGCAATCGGTGCGAACTTAGACCCTAGTCATATGTGGTGGCAAGGAATTGATCCAGTTGCTGCGATAAAAATCCTTGGTAAAGCTGGTGCCATTCACCATTTTCATGCAAAAGATACGTACATCGATCAAGACAATGTCAATATGTACGGATTGACAGATATGCAGCCATACGGAAACGTACAATCACGAGCATGGACGTTCCGAAGTGTCGGCTGTGGCCACAGCATGCAGGAATGGTCAGATATGATGAGTGCACTTCGTACATATAACTATGATTACGTTGTTAGCATTGAACATGAAGATGCGATCATGTCCATTGAAGAAGGCTTCTCGCGTGCAGTAAAAAACTTAAATGACGTTTTGATTCGTGATTCTTCAGGAGATATGTGGTGGGCGTAACAGTATGTGTAATTGAAAAGAGGCAAAGTGCCTCTTTTTTTGGCTTGAAACGATGAAGTGTTAATACGTGCTATGTGATAAAATTATCATAATAGAGCGTGTTCAAAAAGGAGGATAAAAAGAGTCAAGAAGTTCGAGGAGAGACAGAGCGACGAAGAAATTCGACAGCTATTTTACCGGACTTCTTGAACATCCTCTAATAATCATTATGGAATATAATTGTAGTGTAACTAAAAGGGTAAGGAGGGGAAAGCGATGTCTTTTAGCTTTACAGGCATTCATCATGTTCAATTAGCTGCACCACCAGGTTCTGAGGACGTAGCAAGAAAGTTTTTTGTGGGAATTTTAGGTTTTGAAGAAATCGAACAACCTGAGCCAATGAAAATACGAGGTGGAGTGTGGTTTGGATTTGGCAACTATCATCTTCATATTGGTATTGAAGAACCATTCTCTCCTGCCAAAAAAGCGCATCCAGCATTCGAGGTAAAACATATAGAGGCTCTGAAAATCCATTTGTCTGAAAATAACATTCCTTTTATAGTTGATACCGATTATCCAGGAGTGAACAGAATTTATATCGAGGACCCTTGGGGGAATCGCGTTGAAATTTTAGAAAAATGTATCTAACGGATCCCTTCATAAAGAGAGCGGGGGAAAGTAATGCAAAACCCAAGGAATAGGATCCCTGGGTTTTGTTTTTCCTGAAGAAATTAAGCTGTATCCTTATTGTTTATATTGAAAGACTTAAAGGAGTGTATGAAAAGAGTGACGGATGACATCCCCGCGGCTAATGATTCCAGCCAATCCCCCGTTACGGACGACCGGTAACTTTTTTATCCGCTTTTTTCCTAAAAGAGCTGCAATATTTTCAATATCTTCATGATAGTCAACTGTGATCACCTTTTTCTTTGCAATATTTAATACGTTTAAATCAAGTATTTTCTTTGCCCTTTCCTCAAATTCATCGTCATCCCCTTTTAACACGTTCACATAATAGAAGGAGTCTACAAAGATATCCTTATGCTTGCCAATATGTCTCATAATATCACCATCACTTATATACGCGATGATTTCATTTTTGTCATTGATGACTGGAAGACCGCTTATGTGGTGCTCAATAAATTTCTTGATAACGGAACGGATGGTATCGCTTTCGAAAACCTTGTAAACATGACGATTCATAATTTCATGTGCTTTCATATGAGTCCTCCTAAATATCAGTCATGAAAAGGGAGCGCATCTTTAAAGCCTCAACTTAATGACTCCTTCCAGAGCTTGTATTAGTCACTTTAATAAAAGGTTGATACGAGTATATACTTGTATCATACAATTAAATTTTAGGAAGTCAATCCTTCTTTTACAGATGTTTACGGTAGGGTATCATGGTTTATATAGAAGGATAATAATAAGGTGGTAAAGAAATGAATATGCATGCACTGGAAACCATTGAGCTTGAAATGGCGGTTCTGGCTCGCCTTGTCAAATCGATGACATCTGATTTAAGGAATTTAGACAAATCTGCCTATCTTCTGTTGCATCAATTATCTTCAGAAGGATCCTCTGGAGTGAAAATCTTGGCGAATAAATTGCATTTGGATATTTCCACAGTAAGCAGACAAACTGCATCTATGGAGCAAAAAGGGTATGTGTGCAAGGTCCCTGATCCCAAGGATGGTAGATCATACTTCTATCAGATTACGGATTTGGGATTAAAGGAATTGAGCCAATACAAACAAGCACGATTGGACAAGTTGGAAGAATTGCTAAACGATTGGTCTGACGAGGAAGGTCAAAACTTTGGGCAACTGTTAAAAAAGTTTAATCAAACGCTAATGGATAAATAATGCTCTGATTAGATTTTCTTTGGAATAATTATTGGATTTACTTGGTTAATATAATGATGTGTTTGAATGCATAAAGAAAAAGAAAAACACGCTTAAAATGTAATCCAAGCGTGTTTTTCCTGCTTATAGAAAAGGTATGAAAATGTTGATGGTTATTGGATACTATTTAGTCTACAGCTTTGGAGTTTGAATTGGATCCCAAGTTCCATAAGCTAAATAGAATCGTGAATAAACCAAGAATCACGCTTGACCAAACCGCTTCATTTGCTATTGAGTAGATATATGGGAAAATGACAAACCAGACGCCCGTAATTACTGAAACCCAGTTTTGCCACGAATTCCAACCAGGTTTGTCATACCCCCACCATGCTGCGATAATCTGAATGATTCCGAAAACTACACTTAACCACAAAGCTCCTGTTTGATCTGAAAAATCAAAAACCCAAGGTGCGATAATAAACCAGACACCGATTAATGCATTTAAGGTACTTCTTGTTTTCATAATTACCCCTCCTTAAAGTTTAGGAAATCTCTAAAGATTTCCTTGTTGAATTATATGTTTAGAAATAATAAAAATTAACTAAAAATGAGATTATATATTCAATTATTAATAAAAGGAAAAAGAGGGGAGTTTATCTCGATTTTTTGTTTGTAGGGGTAGACCTAGAAATGATGATCGTCCTTCTTTTGCTTATGCTAATTATTTGGAAATGAATAAAGCCTACTAACTACCCTAGAACAAAATTAAGAACTTACTTGGTGTATGCATTCAACTAATCGGAATGGGATTTTGTTATATCCTTGTTGAAATTGTGGTGGTGGAATTGAAAGACTAAACACGCTTAGATTTATAAATCCAAGCGTGTTTAGTCTTTCAATTTTATCCCGCATTAACGGGCAGTAAGACCCCCACCTCAAGGCTTAGAGGGAATCGAAGAAGCGTATAGGTGGGGGACAACTGCCCGTAAAAGCCCGATTGGTGAGATACAGTGAAACTTACCGCTGTGTTCTTTCAGCGGTTTAATTGAGGCCCACAGGATGTGGGTCACACAGACGTTGCCGCAGGACGCGGCGCACTTAGTCTGTGATTCATTGAATCGGGTTCGTAGTGTCTCTTTATCGAAGATTTAGCAACACTAGAACGGGACTAACAATCAGTGGGGATGAAGAAAACCCCCACTGATTGAAGTTTCACTTTATATCAAAGTCAAATAGTCGGCCCGCCAAGATTCTTGATCGTATCAGAAACGTTGGCGAATTTTTTGAAATTGACTTTGAATTTCTCGGCAAGTTCGGTTGCTTTTTCTGTGTAGGCTGCTTGGTTTGACCAAGTTTTAATTGGTTGAAGGACTTCGTCTGGAACCCCTGATACATGAAGGGGGATTTCAAGACCGAAGATATCGTCGTGAACGGTTTCGATATGATTCAATTCGCCTTCAAGGGCAGCTTGAATCATCGCGCGCGTGTAAGCGAGCTTCATTCGGCTTCCTGTCCCATATTCTCCGCCTGTCCATCCTGTGTTTACTAGGAAGACTCTAGAGTTGTTCTCATCGATTTTTTTGCCGAGCATTTCTGCATAGTGTGTCGCTGGTAATGGTAGGAATGGCGATCCGAAGCATGTTGAGAATGTTGCTTCTGGTGTTGTAACACCCCGTTCTGTTCCAGCCAATTTACTTGTGTAGCCACTTAAGAAATGGTACATGGCTTGTTCTTTCGAAAGCTTCGAGATTGGAGGCAACACGCCAGAGGCATCTGCCGTTAAGAAAATGATAGTATTCGGGTGACCGGCAACACTCGGATTAACGATATTACCGATTCCTTGTAGCTGGTAAGCGGCACGTGTATTTTCCGTTAATGTAGCATCATCATAATCAGCTACACGTGTGTCTGGATTCACAACTACATTTTCCAACACAGCACCAAAGCGAATGGCGTCGAAAATTTGCGGTTCTTTTTCGCGTGAAAGATTGATGGTTTTGGCATAACAACCGCCTTCGATGTTGAAAACGCCGCTAGAAGACCAGCCGTGCTCGTCGTCACCAATTAATTTCCGGCTTGGGTCAGCGGATAAAGTGGTTTTACCTGTCCCAGACAAACCGAAGAACAAAGCAACATCACCCTCTCTGCCGACGTTTGCTGAACAGTGCATCGGAAGAATTCCTGCTTCGGGGAGCACGTAATTCATGACAGAGAAAATTGATTTCTTCATTTCTCCAGCATATTCAGTTCCACCGATTAATACGGTACGTCGTTCAAATGAAATGATGATGAACGTTTCTGATTTCGTTCCATCTACTGCAGGGTCCGCTTTGAAGTTAGGAGCGGAAATGACCGTAAATTCTGCTTGGTGACCGAGTAAATCTTCATCAGTCGGACGCACAAACAATTGATGGGCGAACAAGTTGTGCCAAGCATACTCGTTGATAACCTGAATAGGAAGTCGGTGCTGTACATTTGCACCAGCAAATCCTTTGAATACAAAAATCTCTTCTTTTTGTTTTAAATAGCTTATTACTTTATTGTAAAGGTTTGCAAAAGTATCTTCAGAAATAGGTTGATTCACCGGACCCCAGTCGATTTTGTCTTTGAACACTAATTCTTCCACTATATATTTATCTTTAGGAGAGCGTCCTGTATATTTGCCTGTTTCTGCACGAACTGCGCCCGTTGATGTAAGAACTCCTTCATTTCGTTTAAGAACTTTCTCAACTAATTGAGGAACAGAAAGCTGTACGTTTACATTTGATCCAGCTAATAATTGATGTAACTCATTTGAAATGCCCACAGTATTCATATATGAGATACCTTCCTTCACCCTTATTTATAGAAATAGTATAACACATTGACTTTATTAGTCTATACTAATTATAGTATTTAACACATTTTTTTCTGAAATAGGTATTTTATTCAAGAGATAGACGATATTCATAGAATCAATCAACCTATAATGAAACTATTATTAAGGAAAAAAATCTTGACACTATTCCTTGTAGTACGTTATTATTTTAAATTGTACGGATTCTCTTATCCCGAGTTGGTGGAGGGACAGGCCCTAAGAAACCCAGCAACCTGCCGAAGTGTAGAAAGTTTGCGAAAGATTGATTGCAGATAAAAGTAATTGTCTTTTAATAATTTTGGCGTTGGTGCTAACCTGAGCAAGGTAAAAAACCCTTGAACGATAAGAGTGAAAGGATAGATTCAGTCAATAAACCTTTCCTCAATGACGGGGAAGGTTTTTATGTTTTTCGGGAACACTGATGAACAACGCTGAGAAGATCTGCATCTATTATAGAAACCGATAAGGGAACGAGCTCCGTCAAAACAAAAAAGGTGGATGAGATGGATGGGGTAAAAGCCTCCGTCTGCGTACCTAACACATAATTTCAATAATTAGGAGGAATTAAGATGTCAACAAAACGTCGTCTTTTTACTTCTGAGTCTGTTACAGAAGGCCATCCGGATAAGATTTGTGATCAGATTTCAGATTCAATTTTAGATGCTATCCTGGAAAAGGATGCAAACGCGCGTGTTGCGTGTGAAACTTCGGTAACTACTGGTCTTGTACTAGTAGCTGGTGAAATCACAACTTCCGCATATGTAGACATTCCGCGTATTGTTCGCGATACTATTGCTGGGATTGGCTACACTCGTGCGAAATTCGGCTTTGATGCTGAGACATGCGCTGTTTTAAGTTCAATTGATGAGCAATCAGCAGATATCGCTTTAGGTGTTGATCAAGCACTTGAATCGCGTGAAGGTACGATGAGCGATGCTGAAATCGAAGCAATCGGTGCAGGGGACCAAGGTTTAATGTTCGGATTTGCTTGTAATGAAACAGAAGAGCTTATGCCACTTCCGATTTCATTGGCGCATAAACTTTCCCACCGTTTGACTGCTGTTCGTAAAGACGGCACATTAGCTTACTTGCGCCCAGATGGAAAAACGCAAGTAACGATCGAATATGATGAGAACAATCAACCGGCTCGTGTTGATACAATTGTTATCTCTACACAGCATGACGAAGACACTACGCTAGAGCAAATTCAAGCTGACCTGAAAGAACACGTGATTAAAGCGGTTGTTCCAGCTGACTTGATCGATGCTGAAACAAAGTACTTCATTAATCCAACAGGCCGCTTCGTTATTGGTGGACCTCAAGGAGATGCGGGTCTTACAGGACGTAAGATTATCGTTGACACATACGGCGGTTACGCTCGTCACGGTGGTGGCGCATTCTCAGGTAAGGATGCAACGAAGGTGGATCGCTCTGCAGCCTATGCGGCTCGTTATGTTGCGAAAAACATCGTAGCAGCTGGTCTTGCTGATAAAGCAGAAGTTCAATTGGCTTATGCAATCGGTGTAGCGAAACCAGTGTCAATTGCGATCGATACATTCGGAACAGGAACAGTATCTGAAGATGTATTAGTAGACTTAGTTCGTGCTAACTTCGACCTTCGTCCTGCTGGTATTATCAAAATGCTTGACCTGCGCCGCCCAATTTACAAGCAAACGGCAGCATACGGACATTTCGGCCGTACAGACGTTGATCTTCCTTGGGAACGTACAGACAAAGCAGCAACATTGAAAGAACAAGCTCAATAATAGTAAAAAGAGGAATCCACATTGTGGATTTCTTTTTTTGTGTGGGAAATCTGAAACACAATTCCTGAGATTGGTGGGTAAATCAGGAGAAGTGGTGAGTAAATGGGAAGGAGAACCTCGAGAGCTGTTGGACCATAGACTAATTCTAGAGAAGCAACTTTGCTTGGATATGAATATAAAATAAAAACGACTCCAGTGCTTAGAGTCGTTGAAATAAGATTTTTTATCCCGCATTAACGGGCAGTAAAACCCTGACCTCAAGGCTTAGAGGAGTCGAGAAAGCGTAGGTGGGGGATAACTGCCCGTAAAAGCCCGATTGGTGAGATACAGTGAAACTTACCGCTATGCTCTTCAGCGGTTTAGTTGAATCAATCGGGTTCGTACTGTCGTTTGATCGAAGCGAAAGCGAAGATCTAGCGACAGTAGAACGGGACTAACAATCAGTGGGGGATGAAGACCCCCTCACTGATTGAAGTTTCACTTTATTCTTCAATCCGCTTCTCATTCTTGTAGTACTGTCCTTTTTCAGCATATTCACGGACGATGCGTTTCATGTCTTCCCGATCTGCATCGTTCAGCTCACGGACGACTTTGGCGGGACGTCCGAAAGCGAGTGTATTTGGTGGAATCACTTTCCCTTGGGGCACGAGACTTCCAGCACCGATGAAAGCTCCTTCGCCGATTTCCGCTTCATCTAGAATAATTGATCCCATCCCAATGAGTGCTCCTTTGCGGATTTTGCAGCTATGTAGCGTGACTTGATGACCGACTGTGACTTCATCTTCAATGATAAGCGGGTTGTTCGGGCTTTGGTGAAGAACGCTGTTGTCTTGAATATTTACTTTGTTTCCAATGATAGTTGGCGCTACGTCGCCGCGAATCACAGAATTGAACCAGATGGTTGACTCTTCA
Source organism: Peribacillus sp. JNUCC 23 (assembly GCF_053653995.1). Next base: position 3,927,045 of record NZ_CM132202.1, on the reverse strand, counting down.
CCGATTTTTACATCGCCCGTTACAACAGCGTTATCGGCGAGGTAGGCACTGGCTGATATTTCCGGCTTTTTTCCTTTATAAGCGTAAAGAATCATCTTTGAACCATATCCTTTCCGTTTAGATGTTTTTTAGGTATTATTTTTACTATACAATAATATGCGATATTTCGTTATAATAAGGTTCAATGATCATGCCAGAAGACTTGATAATTGTTCGTACATTTAATTTAAGATGAAGGTATGATAGTCTGTTGATCCGGGATAAAATAAAGAATAGCAAAGTGTGAATGAAGATTTAGCAACTAGAGATATAGTAGGAGGAGATTTTCATATGTGGAAATGGGAGGCAGACGTTACCCCAAAAGGAGTCATCGTCATCGTTCATGGTGCCATGGAGCATCACGGGCGTTATAAATGGCTATCGCAAATGTGGCGGTCCGCCGGTTACCATGTGATTATGGGAGATCTTCCAGGACAGGGTATGACAACCCGTGCATTTAGAGGACATATTGAATCCTTTGATCAATATTTAATAGAAGTAAAAAGCTGGATTGAGGAAGCGTATCAATATTCACTGCCCGTTTTTTTACTCGGACATAGTATGGGCGGATTAATCGCGATTAGATTACTTCAGCAGGATGAAGTGGATTTGGCGGGGGTCATTCTTTCTTCCCCTTGTTTAGGTTTAGTTAAACACCCATCCAAGCTAATGACTGCAATTTCGTTAGGGTTGAATGTTACGTATCCGACCTTCCGAGTGGAATCTGGCTTATCACCTGAGCTTGCCACTAGAAATGAGGAAGTAAGGGAGTCAGACTTAAACGATTCGTTATACGTGACGAAAGTTTCGGTCAGATGGTACCGCGAACTTACGAAAAACATGAAAGAAGCCTTTGAAGATATCCCTGACTTTCAGGATATTCCGCTTTTGCTCATGCAGGGCGGCGATGACCGAGTCGTCGATAAACGCCCAGTTCGTGAATGGTTTAATTATAATCTTGGTAGTGAAAAACAATACAAAGAATGGCCGCGTTTATATCATGAAATATTTAATGAACCGGAGCGCGATGATGTATTTCAATATGCGCTAGGTTTTGTGGAAACCAGATTAAAGACGCTCGGATATGTCCTTTAATCTATGGAAAAAGAATAGGTGCCTAAACATCGTTTATCTGATGCATACATGACCTATTAAACGATATTTCGAATGTGAGGTCAGACCATTTGGGATAACCTCCTTGTCTTGTTTGTTTTGGAAGAATACAAAGAATTAGGAGTTTGAGTAACTATGAAAAACGCAGAATATTGGATCGAAAACTTAGCAATGACCCCTCATAAAGAAGGAGGGTATTTTAAAGAAATGCTCATGGCAGAGGGAGAACTGGTTACTGAACATACTACAAAAAGACCGTATTATACAAGCATTTATTTCTTACTTCGTAGTGGAAACCCTTCTCATTTTCATCGCTTGAAGTCTGATGAAGTATGGTATTTTCATACTGGAGATCCCTTGAATATACATATCATCCATCCAAATGGAGAGTACGAAATAGTGAGGCTTGGTCTTAATGTGGAACAGGGGGAAGTTTTGCAAGCCGTTGTTCCAAAGGGAGCTATATTTGGGTCAGACGTAGCTGAGACTGCAGATTATTCACTAGTAAGTTGCATGGTTTCCCCTGGGTTTGATTATCAAGATTTCGAGTTATTTACGCAGCGTGAGTTACTCGAAGAATACCCTAGCCATGAGCAAATCATAAAGAAACTTGCTTATGAAGAGTTACCAGAATAAGATGTAAACGAGGTTGGTTTTAATCGAGCCAACCTCGTTTTTTATCCCGTTTGTACTGATCCCATCCATCTAGTTTTACCTGATTCGTGTAAACCCAAGATACCTTGTGCCTTGAAATTGCAAATCACCAATGTCGCCCTCTATCAGCTGACCATATTCAAGGTCCTTCACATGGAATTCCATTCGATCTCCACTATCAACTTCAAATGTGATGTAGTAATGATTATATGCGCGCGTTTCTCCTCCACCATGTATGCTTGTTCTTTTTGTAACAACCTTAGCTCGGACCGTTAATTTAGGGGCATCGTTATTGCTGCTCCAAGTCGAAATCCCCTTAATCACTGCAAAAATTATAATTCCAAAAATAATAACAAAAGCAACTATAAATAAAATTGGTCCGATTCGAAATATAATGTCACCAGGTGCTTCATACATGTTGATCTCTCCTTTTGGTATTATTTTTTATATACGATGGCGGGTGATGGAAGTTTCAGAAATATGGAAATCGCCCATAAATAAAGTGCCAGACCTTACACAATATTAGAGTGTAGGGTCTGGCACTTTAGGGGGACTCTCATCCTTTAAGATATTACTTTATTTTTTCAATCGCAACAATAAACGGCGGCTGATTCACCTGATTGATGAATCCGTATTGTAGAACATGAGCTTTGTCCTGGGGGAGCGACGTGGCATAATCTAGTACGGCGTCTCGTTCAATCGCTCCGCCTATGTGTCCGTGATAGATAACTAGGACGATGACTCCTTTAGGTGCCATGATTTCAAGTAGTTGTTCAATCGCAGCAATGGTCGACTCGGCAGCGGTGACAATTGATTTGTCGCCACCTGGAAGATACCCCAAATTAAAGATAGCAGCTTTAATTTGGCCATACTGTTGCTCTGACACATATGCTTTTACATGCTCATGCCCTGTTTGGATAAGCGTACACTGTTGCAGTAGATCTTCTTCTCGTAATTTCTCAGTCGTATTCACAATCGCTTCCTTTTGAATATCGAATCCGTACACATGTCCGGTTTTACCAACGATATTAGCCAGAAAAGCTGTATCATGTCCGTTGCCACAAGTCCCATCGATTACAATATCTCCTGGTTCAAGTGCCGTCTGAAGCAGAAACCGAGCGAAGGGAAGAATCTTCATAAGTTTCACCGTTTTTCACTTCCATATCATAGTAAAATTTATCCCACTCTTAACAGGTGATAAACCCCCATTATGCGTCGAATTTAGGATTTACGGGTCAAATCCAAAATACTTCATTCCTTTTCAATTATTTGATAAAGTTTCCCTTGCCAGCTATCCCGGCGTTTTAGCTCTGCATCAATCGAGTTTAATACATCCCATTTATTCACGCTCCACATTGGCCCAATCATCAAATCGATCGGACCGTCACCAGTAATTCTGTGAACGATCATTTCCGGAGGGAGTATCTCCAACTGATCGACAACAAGGTTCACATAATCTTCTTGTGTTAAAAATTCGAGCATCCCTTTTTCATATTGTTTGACCATTGGCGTTCCTTTAAGTAGATGAAGTAAGTGTATCTTGATGCCTTGAACGTCCAATTTCGCTACTTCGCGAGCTGTTTCCATCATCATGTCATAGCTTTCAAGTGGTAGTCCGTTAATGATGTGCGAACAAACGCGAATCCCATGTTTTCTAAGCTTAGCGACGCCCTCTTGATACATTTTGTAATCATGAGCTCGGTTAATAAGTAACGCTGTTCGTTCATGGACAGTTTGTAGCCCAAGCTCGACCCATAAATAGGTTCGTTCGTTCAGCTCGGCTAAATAGTCGACAACATCATCAGGAAGGCAATCAGGTCTCGTCGCGATGGATAATCCGACGACACCCTCCTGATTCAGCACGCTTTCGTATTTTTCTCGTAATTCACTAACTGGGGCGTGGGTGTTCGTATAAGCCTGGAAATAGGCCATGTATTTGCCATCTTTCCATTTTTGATGCATTTTTCCACTGATTTTCTTAAATTGAACATCGAGCGGCTCAACCCGATCTCCGGCGAAATCACCTGAACCCGCTGCACTACAAAATGTGCAACCGCCATATGCAACTGTACCATCACGGTTTGGGCAGTCAAAACCGCCATCAAGTGCTACTTTAAAAACTTTATGACCAAAATGCTTTCGCAAATGATAATTCCAAGTATGATATCGTTTATTGTCCATAGCATACATAAACGGCTTTGTTTGATTCAAAGCAAAAACCTCCTAAAGCTAAGCTTTGCTTATTATACTACAGACGAGCGCTTCGAAAAGGGGAAACGAAGTAGTGATGTAGTTTTGTAGCCAAATTGCTTAGAAAATAGTGAGGTTTTGGCTCCTCTCAATAGTGCGCCATTTCTTGCCATTCATCTCTCCATTTGTTTTTAGCGGGATATCTTTTTCCTACAGCGCATATATTCAATAGAGAAAATAATGTGAGGTGTAGAAATGGATCAACAACGAGAGAGGTTTACGCCGATAAAATCGTATGTTCCTTTTCGCGGTTTATTCGATCCTTGTCCGCCAATCGGAGAAAAGTATTACAGTACGCCACCTAATTTGTATTTAGGTTTTCAACCGCCAAATCTTGAACAGTTCACACCGCAAGAGGCATTGAGAAAGGGGACGCTATGGAAGGTCTTCTACGATTATTATGACAATCCTTATAAGCGGGGAGGAGATAGCGGTCATGGCTAATACGATGCCGATTGAGTATTATCAGCAATTAGAGGAGATTCAAGCCATCGATTTTGTCATTGATGAATTGGTGCTATACCTAGATACACATCCCACTGATCAGAATGCGATTCAACAATATAATCACTTTGCCTTGTACAGCAAACAAATTAAACTGAAATTCGAAGAGTCCTTTGGTCCTTTACAGAAAGGAAGTGTGAATCATCAGCAGGATTACTGGGCATGGAGCGGACCTTGGCCATGGCAAGTTTAAGCAGAAAACATATATAAGCATCTGTTTCAAAGTTCTACGATGGAAAAAGTTCAAGTACTAGAATTGCATTACCTAATGAAGGTGGCGGTGCGGAGCTGATCGTGGAAGGCCCCGCACCTTTTCCACAGAGAGGTGAGGAAATCGTGTGGATTTATGAAAAAAAACTGCAATATCCAGTGAAAGTAAGTACGTGTAATCCAACGCTGGCTAAGTATTTAGTGGAGCAATATGGCGGGGCAGATGGTGAGCTTGCTGCTGCCCTCCGCTACTTAAATCAGCGATATACGATTCCTGATAAAGTCATTGGACTGTTAACAGATATTGGTACAGAGGAATTTGCCCATCTGGAAATGATTGCAACGATGATTTATAAACTAACGAAGGACGCGAAGCCTCAAGCATTAAAGGAAGCAGGTCTTGGTGAGCATTATGTCCAACATGATAGCGCGCTATTCTACAATAACGCAGCAGGAGCTCCTTTCTCCGCTACATATTTTCAAGCAAAAGGAGACCCGATTGCGGATCTCTATGAGGATATAGCAGCTGAAGAGAAGGCAAGAGCCACCTATCAATGGATCATTGATATGTCTGATGATACAGATTTAAATGACTCCTTACGTTATTTGCGAGAAAGAGAAATCGTTCATTCCCAGCGGTTTAGAGAAGCGGTAGAAATACTAAAAGATGAAAGAGATCGCCAGAAGATTTTTTAGGAAAAAAAAGACTGTTCTTCCATATTTGAGGAGGACGTCTTTTTTGTTGAAATGAAGTGTCAGTTTCTAAATGAATCTGTTTAGATGCTAAATTTCTAAAGTGGAATGATATTTACAATATTAGGAATAGAAAGTATAGTTAAATCACTTTTAATGACAACTAATCCAATATGAATTACTTGAAAAGTGCTTACTATATGAAATGCATTAAACAATTTATAGTTTCACGCACAGTCGATCAATGACCTTTTTAGGGGTCTCGTTCATCTCTGCAATAAAGGCTTGAACATTTTTACGAATGTCCTGTACAGACTCATAAAATACATTGTAAACCACAGACGTTTTTAACCACTTCCATAGGCCTTCAATCAGGTTTAGATTCGGGGGGACTGTAAGGCGGTAAAAAGAGAAGCGCCAGGCGTTCTTTATGCTCGTCTAAAGAAGGTTGAATCAGTTTGGCGTGTTTTTCCTTTAAAATGTTTTCTAGAAAGCAAAGGAAGGTTTGGGCGTCAAACAATCGATCTTGCATACAAAAAGAGAACCTGTTTCATAATCTAGTACTCCTAACAATTTCACGCTTTGATGTTGGCCGAATGTGGGAATTTTACGCTGTTGCCCTTTCGGAAACCAGGTATACCCGATGGCCAGATAATCCCGGATCGTTGATTCATCTTGAAAGAGAATGGTATCAATTTCGCCATTTTCTAGTTTTTTTAGGTCACGAAATGTATCTCGAAAAGCCTCCTGCTTGATTGGATCTGCTTTCGCTAGCGTGTAGGTTGGACGCGTGTGGCTAAATCCCAAGCGATGGAGAAGGGGAAGTACACCACGATCCCAATAACGAACATCAAATTCGCGTTGAATCCATTCGCGTAATAATGGACTGGTCCAATTCATATCGGTTTTTAGCCCGACTTCTGCAGGCGTTTGATTTAAGACAATTTCCTTCACCTGCGCCTCTTGCTCGTATGTCAAACGACGAGGTGCACCAGGAGAATAACCTAGGTTTAAACCATCGATGTCAAGTTTCTGGTACTTTTTAATATAGGTACTGATTGTATTCTCGTTAAGGTTTACACTCTTGGCAATTTCACGATTCATATGACCCTGTAAATGAAGAAGAATCACTTGATACCTTTGATATAAACGGACGTTCTTTTCTATTTTCAAATGCCTGTTGGATTTCTTCAAGTCGTTTATACTAAATTTGTGTATGCCAAATAACATTCCAAGGTGCTGTGTTTGAAAAAGTTTGGACTGTTTAGTTATAGTTTATGACTAGGCTAGATCCTGGAAATATGATTTGCTTTTGAAAAGTGCATAAATCCAATGTAATCGTTTATTGGCACATGCTATCACAGCTATTTTAAAGGGCTTTCCTTCTTCACGCTTCTTATCATAAAACTCTCGTAATCCCTTGTTACAATGAGAGGTTATGATAATCCTTCAAATAAAATATCAACCAAGCTTACAGTTACAAATAGGCAAATGTCTACTTCTCATGGAACATGGACACATACCCTAATTTTGAAGCAATTTAGGGGGGAGATAAAATGGATAGACAAATCGTTGGAAATTATGGCTACAGTGTGGATATGATGGATACCTGTACCATCATGAGCATGGTGGACATTGCTGAGATTAACCTCAATAAGTAATATTACGGATACATAACTTAAATCCCAGGAGCCAATCAGCAGCTCCTTTTTTTATTATCTGGACGAACCAAGAGAATGAAACCAATTCACCTTAAACATGGGCTTATAGTCAGTAATCTTCATTTAATAATCAGCTTTAATTTAAAGAAGGACGGCCTATGACGGTCGTCCTTCTGTTACTTATTTATTATATAGAAAGTGAACGTGCCTTTAACAATGTTGTAATTAAGGTACCAAGATTTTGCATCTCTTCTTTTATCAATGATATTCACTCCTTTATGGGTTTTACCAACTGTTGATTTTTTATCAACAGTTTTAAATCGTACAGGCAATTTTTGTCAATATAAACAATATAATGTAAAAAAAATAAGGGGTGTTTTTACTATGCCTTGGCTAATCATTATGGCATTTGCCGTTTCATCAAGTATAGATAATTTAGGAGTAGGAATTTCTTATGGTATTCGAAAGATTCGAGTAGGGTTAGGTGCAAACTTTTTGATAGCTGTGATTTGTTTTCTCATGAGTATAGCGGGAATTACATTTGGAATGTGGCTCTCAAATATCCTGCCAGGTATGTTCCCTGTCATTATAGGAGCGCTTTTATTAGTTATTATTGGTGTTCGAATCATACTATTGGCGACACCACGTAATAAAGGAGCATCGGCGGTAGTTTCTGAGCCAAATAAACAGTCCAAAAGTATAAAAAACATTCTTAAAAACCCTGAAGTAGCCGATTGCGATCAGTCTGGTGAAATTGGTTGGGGGGAGGCTGTGATTCTAGGTATTGCATTATCAGCCAATGCATTGACGAATGGCTTAGGTGCAGGATTACTTGGATTTTCACCGCTTGCCATTTCCTTAACAGCTGCAATTGGCAGCTTCATAAGCGTTTGGGTAGGCGTTAGGCTAGGATACAAATTAGCAGATGTCCGAATTGGTTCATTTACATTAGGTCAATTTGGAACGATCTTGAGTGGAGTCATTATTTTGGTGCTTGCTTTTTCAGCATTTTTTTAGTGGAGGCAAATGATTAACAGGGGCTGTGAAGTTTAGAAAAATGTCTTAGTGCCAGAAAGGTAGAGTGATCAATAAACTCACATGCTCTTTTACAAATAGATGTACAGTATGTTAAGAGGATTGATAAGCATTTTTCTATACACCTGCCTTATAAAAACAAGTTGAAAAACTTTGTGTAATTCAATGAGAGTTACTTACAGCCAACACACTTAAAGTCACTATAGACGTATATAAATGATTCAAATGAGCTATATGTCAATACAGCATTCAAGTTAAAATGGGCATTTATAATATTGAAAAAACACTTTTGACAACATAATTCTACTGTTGACAAAAAGTCAACAGTAATGTATATTCCCTGATAACACGTATTTTTCTAAGGGGACACTGTACAATTTTTTTCAATGGCTTTGGTAAACAATTCTGTTACTGCTTGTAATTATTATTTATCCCCCCCTTCGTTGGGTTACATAAACCATTTAAATTCAATCGCTCCGTACAATTGTGAATTATTATAGTTTGTATTCAGTATTACGCATCGATTAATAAATAATAGTAAGGACGATGGAGTATGTCTGAAGAAAAGCTGGCTTTTACTACCCAAAAGGAATTTGATGAAAAAAATTAACCAATAATTTATGTGAGACCACATCCCAAAACGATACTCTAGTATCAACGCTCACTTTAACAATTTGGTCAACCAGTGCATATGAAAAATGGAAACACTTCCTTGGAAACAAATGGTGAAGAGTCGAGTTAATATATCGTAGGAGTGGTGAAAATTCGTTGATAAAAAATGAACAACAGCTTGATTATATATTGTTATTTACTTTATTCTGTATATTTATTTATAGCTTACTAGCTGTGTATAGTGGATCAGGCCAATATGAAACACAGGACCCTTTGTATTTTGTAAAAAGACAAGTGATTTGGTATTTCGTTGGCGCAGTGGTAATGGTGGTGGTAGCGAAATTCGATTTTGAATTACTAGAAAAATTGGCTGCCCCTTTGTATTTTGTAGGGATTAGTTTATTGATTCTCGTTCACTTTTTCGGAACGTTTAAAAACGGAGCTACTAGATGGATTAGCTTTGGCTTTTTTGAGCTACAGCCGTCAGAGTTTATGAAAGTGTTTTTACTTATCTATTTAGCAACCATTTTACATCGGTTTGCAAATCGAGGGCTATCCTTCACAGAGAGTATTCTAACGACAATAAAAATTGCTATGCTTACGATAGTTCCGTTCTATTTAATATTGGTACAGCCTGATCTAGGTTCAGCACTCGTTATTGCTGCCATCGCTTTCAGTTTAATTCTTGCTTCAGGAATATCATTCAAAATGATTGCTCTCTTAGCTTCTTGTTTTACGGTTTTAATTGCGTTTCTTGTCTATTTACACAACCACTTTTTTGACGTTTTTTCAAAAGTTATTAAACCCCATCAATTGGAGAGAATCTATGGTTGGCTGAGCCCACAAGAATTTGCTTCAAGCTATGGATATCAACTAACTCAAGCCATTTTAGGAATTGGATCAGGACGTATGGCAGGGAGTGGATTTAATCAGGGAACACAAGTCCAGAGTGGAAGGGTACCCGAAGCACATACGGATTTTATCTTCTCTGTCATTGGCGAGGAATTTGGTTTTATTGGCTCCGCTATCTTAATAAGTTTGTACTTTATTCTGATTTATCGAATCACCGTTATTGCTTTACAATCGAATCATGTGTTTGGTTCATACATATGTGCTGGGGTTATTGGGTTAATCACTTTTCAAATCTTTCAAAACATTTCAATGACCATCGGTTTAATGCCGATTACTGGAATCGCCCTACCGTTTTTGAGTTATGGAGGAAGTGCGCTATTAACGAATATGATTGCTTTAGGATTAGTATTAAGTGTAAATATACGAACAAAAAAATATATGTTCAGCAGGAATGAAAATATGTAAGTCATCTGAGTAAAGACCCGTCCATACTATTTGTAAAATTTTTTAAAAAAATGTACATTTTTCATTGGCGATTTGTCAAAGTCACCATATATTGATTAGAGTTTAATAGTTCTTTAAGGATTCTATTATAGGAAGCTTTGCAACTTCCAAGAGCTGTTGCTGTTTGTAGTACCTACTTCTCCACAACTTACGTTATTTATATAGAATATTTAAGTTCAATACCGAAATACTGTGAATGTTAATAAGGAGTATGTTTAGTTCATTTTAACTATAAGAATTTAATAAATTCGAGAGAGGACGTGAGAGTATGACTGAAGGAAAAAAAAGTAATCTAGGGTTTGTGCTAAAAGAATTATTAAAGGAACGTTCATTATCAATGCGGAAACTTAGTGAGCTCACTGAAATCGATACAGCTACAATCTCAAGGATCATAAACGGTAAGCGAAAAGCAACTCCCGAACATCTACGAAAATTTGCAGACATCCTTAATGTGCCAATCACTGAGCTATTTGTAGCTGCAGGCTATGATATTGAGCAGAGGCAGGAAAAGCTAGATTCAGATATCCATATTTCTGTTGACAGCATTCAAAAATTTCTCGAATCCTCTGATATAAATATTAATAATTTTACAATCACAAGTGTGGAACAGAAATTAGCTAATTATGAACAATATACACAAACGGAAGAAGGGAAAGAAACGATTCTTAATAGCTTTGAAGAGAAGCTTCAGAAAGTTGGGAGCATAGGTCCGTTTATTAATCATTTGAAGAATATGTATGAGAAATTCAGCATGATGAAGGGGACTCCGGGTGAACTCGTCATAATTGGAAGTGCACTTCTATATTTCATTTTGTCCGTAGATGTTATTCCAGATTATATATTTCCGATTGGCTATTTAGACGACGCAATCGCTGTGCAACTTGTAACAAATGCACTATCGATAAAAAAATGAGGCGTAACATATCTAATTTGTTTAACATGCAGTTCTAACAATTTAGTTTGAAAAATAACCTGAATCTACTAAAAAGGTTAATTTTAAACAACATTTTTAGGTAAAAGATTTAATTTAAGTGAATGGTGATTTTATATATGAAGAAAAGAAATAGGACTAAAAATAAATGGAAAAGAAACCTTTTCCTGTTGATTTCGCTATTAATCATCGTGATCTTTTATTGTGTTTATCAGTATAATAAAGGATTATCTGAGGCGAGCGATGGGATGTATAAGAATGATGGAACAATGTTTGATCCGTTTCAAGGGAAGGAGCCTCAATTTGGTGAAATTAATATTCTGTTAATAGGATCTGACGCTAGAGGTGATGAACAAGCACGTTCTGATGCGTTAATGATTGCTCATTATAATCAAAAATCTCATAGTTTGAAAATCGCATCTATAATGAGAGACACGTATGTTGATATTCCAAATCACGGCAAGCAAAAAATGAATGCCGCTTTTGCGTTTGGCGGACCAGAACTTGTAAGACAAACGATTAAGCAAAATTTTGATGTTGATATTAATTACTATGCTGTTGTTGATTTTAACGGCTTTTCGAAAATTGTAGATATTATCGCACCTGACGGGATAGAGGTTGAGATTCCATATGAAATGTCTTATGGAATTGGAATGACATTACATCCAGGTAAACAAATTTTGCATGGTAAGGAATTGCTAGGATATGTTCGTTTTCGTCAAGATCGCTTAAGTGATTTTGGGCGAGTGGAAAGGCAACAAGAAGCGTTGTCTAAGATTAAGGAACAGGCTGCCTCTATGCAAAGTGTTGTGAACCTGCCAAAGATACTTGGAGTTGCGGATCCGTACATTGATACAAATGTAGATATAGGAACCATTTTTGCAATCGGGAAAGGTTTGATTGCAGGGAAATCTAAACAAATGGAAAGCTTAAGAATACCTATTAAAGATTCTTATGTTAATGAACGGGTGAACGTAGGATCCGTCCTAAAAATTGATTATGAGAAAAACAAACAAGCTTTAAAAGCGTTTTTGTCACAGGACAATGAAAGGCCCACTAGTCAAGAAAAAAAAGAATAGGGTGGTAAGTTTGTCTGATTTCATTGCGTTAGTTCGCTAAGGAATCATGGGTCAGACTTTTGTATTTCAAGGAATAATATGGGTTACTCAATGAAAATTGTTGAAGTGGCAAAAAGAGAATTCCATTTAAGATTCTTTTTTTAACGAATATAGGTGTCTAGACTTGACTTAGATGACGTCCTTGTGTTGGCGAAGACAATAAAGATCTTAATAGGTCAACGCCTAGTTGCCTGTGAAAAAGATGATTAACCCAGTAAGGTCAGAAAAAGGTTAAGAATATACATATTTTTACGGTGTTGTGAAGAGCCAGAAAATTGATGGTAAATGGGATTGTCAGTAGTGAACATGAATAGGTAAAAAAAACAAATTCAATGATTGCGTATACAATGCACGAAAAATCCACTAATATTCAAATTTCTTCCACCAAGGAAAACTCAAGATTAGTAAATCTAACATTTTCAATCGATTACAAGCACTTGAAACAGCTAGAGTTGAGTGAACAACAAGAGAATACTGTTTTAGCGAAAAAACAAAGTAAACCCGAAATGGAAAGGTAGAAAATTGCACATAATAAGCACCTGGCATCTTTAAGGATGCTGAATTAGAAGTTGACGATGGAACAGGTGTATACGAAGAACATGAAAAAATCAATTCAATAAGTCATTCTGTTACTGGTTACTAACCAAGGAGTTCATAAAGACTAAATTCCGACTTGAAGACTTGATTCCATAGGTAAGTTAGGACTTTTATGATGGGAAACTCTTGATTTTGAAAGTTGAGAGAAATTCGCACATGTTATTTTTCACGCATCTCATAAAGGATAATTAATCATTAACAAAATTCCTATTTATGTAGGAGATAAAGCAGTTCAATAAACTATTTGACCGCTTATAAGATACTTTATATGGTGGCTTCAGAAAGGCGTGGCACTTTATTTTGGATGATAAAACCCTTAATGTAATTGAACATTTGGAGGAGTTGCGAAGAAGGATCATTATTTCTGCTTTATCATTCTTAGTGTTTTTGATAATAGGGCTTTTTTTTGTGAAAAAAATATATTTATTTTTTATGGGGAGTTTCGATGATCCGTTACTTATTTTAGGACCAGGCGATATTATGTGGATTTTCTTCCATATTGCTTGTGTTTTCGCTTTTGCTGGGACCACTCCAATTGTCGCTTACCAATTATGGATGTTTGTAAAGCCTGGTTTACAGCCGCAAGAAAGACGAGTAACTCTTGCGTATATACCGGGATTATTCATCCTTTTTATTGCTGGATTAGGGTTCGGCTATTATTTCGTGTTTCCTAACCTTTTGAATTTTCTTATAAACTTAGGTAAGGATATGATGGTTACTTCTTTTACAGCTGAAAAATACTTTGACTTTTTAATAAAAACCACTTTGCCATTTGGGATTGCTTTCGAATTACCTCTCGTCATGATGTTTTTAACATCAATTGGTGTTCTTAACCCACATAGCTTAACAAAGTTAAGAAAATATGCTTATTTCATTTTGGTGATTATTGCTTCTATGATCTCACCGCCTGAGTTTATTTCTCATATTTCTGTAGCTGTACCTTTAATTCTCATATATGAAATTAGTATTATCCTATCAAAAGTTGTTTTCAATAGAAGAAGAAAGAGGCAAAGAGATATCGATATGAAAGGAAAATCCATATAATCTAGAAGGTAAATGACTATCGGTATGTGTAATTCATATAGATTTCTCATCAAATTAGGAAAGCTATTGTTTATATTATGGACTGCGAAAGAGCTAGTGCTCCTTTCCTAATTATATTTCCTACAATATTTTTATAACTTACCTAACGTAGCACTATAATGTCTCGACCTTCTTCACCGGCCGTTCAAACAATATGGACTTTATACTCTGTGGTGTAACGGGGGCGTGGGACCGTGATCCCATAAATAAACTGTCCGCCCCTATTTATATAAAACAGTTTCCACCTATTTAAGGAAATCAAAGAAAGAGATGATTGTATGAATTACGAATTATTTAAAAGCATCCATAATTTATCTGGTCATAGTTATGCATTGGATAATCTTATGGTCTTTATAACAAATAAAGCGATTTACATTTTGGCTTTGGTACTTTTGGTTCTATGGATCTTTGGTGGAAAACCTATGAAACGGGCAGTATTATATGCCGGTGGAACAGGAGTTATTGCGTTAGTTGTAAATGTTCTTATTGCTCAGATATACTATGAGCCGCGTCCATTTGTCACACATCACGTCCAGACTTTGATTCCTCATGCTGCGGACTCTTCTTTTCCTAGTGATCATTCAACAGGCGCTTTTACGATTGCAATTGCTATGTGGTATCGGTATAAAAAAATTGGTATCCCTCTATTTATTTTAGCCCTATTAACTGGCTTTTCCCGCATTTGGGCGGGGCTTCATTATCCGTTTGACGTAGTAGGCAGTTTAATAGTGGCAATTGTTGTCTCGTATGTGATTGTAAAATTACCAAGATTGTTCGATCCAATTGTAAACTGGATTATTTCTATCTATGACTCGATTTTTGACAAAAGAAGTAGGTCTGATAAATCTAAATCTTCTCGAACATAAAACTTCTAATGATGTGCTAGGTATAGCAGTATCTAGAGGGTGTCCAGAATGATCTGGAATCTTTGTAATAAATTTTGATCAAAATGAAAAAACTCGTTTTGCTTAACTCATTTTTATATACGATCGACAAAAAGGTGAAGTAAGTTCCTTAGTGTTTGAAAAATCTAATTGTCTTGCTTGGTTGCGAATCAAGTATCCCTGATGCTTTGAGGCGGGGGGCTTGTTTTCATAAGCACTATTTTGTATTGGATTAGATAGGAGATTGCCGAACTAACGATTCTTTTTTTTAAAACTACATTAAGACAAGATTATCTAAAAAGGGTCTGCCCTCAAATTCTATCCCTCGTTTAATATGTCAGAGATAAACGGTTATAGTAAATGTGGTCAGACCCTTTCACTATGGGGTAACTTCATAGTCATAACACACAGATTTTTTAGAATTTAATTGACATTTTAAATATTAAGTTATATAGTATAGAAAATAAAATTATATATGGATAAATTCTTATCAAGAGATGTGGAGGGACTTGGCCCTATGATACCTCGGCAACAGGTTTTTACTTTTGTAAAAATACTGTGCTAATTCCAACGGACGAAAGTTTGATAGATAAGAAGAAGCCTTTGCTAGATAATTCATAGAAGTGTAATCTTTTATTTGTCTAAGTAAGCCTCTTCTGTCTAATGATGGAAGAGGCTTTTTCGTGTTACAACTTATAATAGGAACAACATGGGGGAGAGCAGATGATTGAATTTCAAAATGTGAAAAAGATGTATGAATCGAAGAAACAAACCGTTGAAGCTTTGAAAGGGATCGATTTAGTCGTTGAGAAAGGCGATATTTTCGGTGTTGTCGGCTACAGTGGTGCTGGTAAAAGTACGCTGATCCGATTAGTCAATTTACTAGAGCGTCCGTCAGAAGGGCGAATTTTGGTAAATGGCAAAGCATTGACTTCGTTAAAGCCGAAAGATTTACGAGCGGAGAAGAAGAAAATCGGGATGATTTTCCAACATTTTAATTTGCTTAATTCGAAGACGGTTTTTGATAATGTTGCGATGCCGCTGATCTTATCGGGTACCCCTGCAAAAGAAATTCATACCCGGGTAAATGAATTATTGGAATTCGTCGGCCTTTTGGGAAAAGCCAAAAATTATCCAGAGCAATTGTCTGGCGGGCAAAAGCAGCGAATCGGTATTGCACGTGCCCTAGCAACCAATCCTTCGATTCTCCTATGCGATGAAGCGACATCAGCGCTCGATCCACAAACGACAAGTGCTGTTTTGCAACTGTTAAAGAAAGTAAATCGGGAATACAACATCACGATCTTGCTGATTACCCATGAAATGTCGGTCATTCGCGAAATTTGTAATAAAGTGGCAGTCATGGAAGGTGGCAGAATTGTTGAGCAAGGTTCTGTGTTTGACGTATTTGCTAAGCCGCAAACAGAGATTGCCCAAAACTTTGTCCGAACAGTGATTCATGACGAAATTCCGCAGAGTTTTAAAAAACAGTCGGAAGGAAATCCGGTTATCTGGAAAATTAATTTTATTGGGGTGAATTCAAGCAAACCATTATTATCAACAATTGCAAAAAAATTTGATATCGATTTAAATGTTTTATCGGCAAATATTTCGGAAATCCAGGAAACGCCGTTTGGTAATTTGATTATGGAAGTGACAGGAGAAGAAAGCGAGATTAAGAAGGCATACGATTATATTCAAGCCGAAAATATTCTCGTGCAGGAGGTAAGTGTACATGAATAACACATTATGGGGCATGGAAATTACGGCAGATCAACTGTTAACTGGATTTGGTGATACGCTTTATATGGTTGCCTTCTCTCTCTTATTTTCAGTTGTGATAGGACTTCCACTGGGAATCTTACTCGTCATAACTAGGAATGGTCATATATTGGAGAATAAGTGGGTATTCAATGTATTGAACCCAGTTATTAATATATTAAGGTCTATACCGTTCATTATTTTACTAGTTGCTCTGATTCCGTTTACTAGATTCGTAGTCGGTACGGCAATTGGGACAAATGCAGCGATTGTCCCCTTGATATTTTATGCGGCGCCTTATATTGCGCGACTAGTGGAAAATTCCCTTTTGGAAGTAGACAAAGGAATTATCGAAGCGGCAGAAGCAATGGGAGCGACGACATGGCAAATTATTTTTCGCTTTTTAATTCCAGAAGGACTTAGCTCATTGGTCCTTACGTTTACAACAGCAACAATCGGTCTTGTCGGTGCTTCAGCGATGGCTGGTGCGGTTGGAGCGGGTGGAGTTGGTGACCTTGCTTTAAGTTATGGGTATCAAAGGTTCGATACGATGACGATGATTGTTACGGTTTTTGCGCTTGTGGTTATCGTTCAATTACTGCAATCAACTGGAAATATCGTGTCCAAAAAAATCAGAAGAAGATAATTGGGGGAATAAAAAATGAAAAAATTATTAATAGCGATCTTAATTCTAACGCTTGCTGTTTTGTCAGCATGTGGAAAAAACGATGTAAAAGGCAGTGCAGACGGCGAAAAAACAGTGAAAGTTGGTGTTAGTAGCGGGGATACACGAACATGGGATTATATCGTTGATATCGCTAAAGAAGAAGGGTTGAAGATCGAGCTCGTTAAATTTAATGATTATATCCAGCCGAATCTAGCATTAGCAGAAGGGGAGATTGATGCCAATTCCTTTCAAACGGTTTCTTATTTTGACGAAACTATTAAAAAGCAAAAGTTGGATTTAGAAGCAATCGGTGCGACAGTTATTGCTCCAATGGGGTTGTATTCAAAAGAATATAAGAAGCTTGAGGAACTGCCAGAAGGTGCAACAATTGCTGTACCAAATGAAGGAACGAACTTTGGACGTGCCTTATTACTTTTACAAGAAGCGGGTTTGATTACGTTAGTTGAGGATTTTGATGGAAACGGTGCATTAAATAAAATTGCAACCAATCCGAAGAACTTAAAGTTTGAAGCAGTGGCTGCTGGCAATACACCGCGATTCTTAGATGATGTGGATGCGTCTGTTATTAATAATAACTTTGCCGTGGAGGCAGGCTTGAAATTAGAGGATTCTTTATTCCATGAAAATGCTACAGCTAAACCATATATTAATATTATTGCTGTGAAAAAAGGGGATGCAGATCGTCCGGAATTACAGAAATTAGTTGAGCTTTATCAATCTAAAAAGGTAGAACAATTCATAGATGATACGTTTAAAGGAAGCCAGATTCCGGCATACGTTTCAGTAGACGAGCTAGTCAATTATAAAGATGCATGGACGAAACCTGCTGCTAAATAAATTGATAAAAAATAAAGTCGAAGCCAGATAGGGATAACGAAACTTTGTCTGGCTTCTTTCTAATTAGAAGGAGGCAAGAAACGATGACTATTGTTAAGGAAGTTCACTTGCAAATCATTGAAGAAGATCTTGTACTACATGCAAATACGTATGTTGAAGCAAGTCAAAAAATTCATGCAAATCCGGAAATCGGCAACCAAGAATATTTTGCTTCTAATACGCTTACAGCTTTACTTATTAAAGCGGGCTTCGATGTGGAGCGCGATATTGCTGGTCATGAGACAGGTTTTATTGCGAGAAAAAAATCTGCCAAAGAAGGTCCGGTAATTGCTTTTCTAGCTGAGTATGATGCATTGCCAGGGCTAGGTCATGCTTGCGGTCACAATATCATTGGCGCAACAAGTGTAGCAGCTGGAATTTCACTTGCAAAGGTTCTCGAAGAAACAGGTGGGGAAGTGATTGTATTTGGCACCCCTGCCGAGGAAGGTGGGCCAAATGGAAGTGCAAAAGGAAGCTATGTCAAACAAGGATTGTTTGATGGTGTCGATGCAGCTATCATGATCCATCCGTCAGGACAAACTGGCGTGACAAACCCTTTTCTTGCTGTCGATCCGCTTGAATTTCATTTTTACGGAAAAGCAGCCCATGCAGCGGCTTCACCGGATCAAGGAATCAATGCGCTCGATAGCGTCATTCAATTATTTAATGGCATTGGTGCCCTCAGGCAACAATTGCCCTCCGATGTAAAAATTCATGGCATTATTACAAACGGTGGCGATGCCCCTAATATTATCCCTGAATATGCATCAGCCCGCTTCTTTATTCGCGCTGAAACGTGGAAAAAGTGTCAGAACGTATCTGAAAAAATTCAAAATATCGCTAAAGGTGCAGCCCTTTCGACTGGCAGTACTGTCAAAATTGAACGCTTTCAAAATGAAATTTTTAATTTTATCATCAACCCGGTTTTAGATGATTTATTGGCAGAAGAGTTGACCCAATTGGGAGAGTCGATAATCCCTCAGAAAACAACTGGGTATGGCTCATCGGACGCTGGAAATGTCAGTCATGTTGTGCCGACTGCTCATCCGTTTATTAAAATCGGCCCGGATGATTTAATTGCTCACACCAATGAATTCCGTGAATGTGCGAAGTCAGATCAGGGGAATCGTGCCATCCTTACCGGTGCTAAAGCTTTGGCACATGCCGGATACAAGTTACTTACTGATCAAGAATTACTGAACAAAGTAAAAATCGCTTTTCTTGAAGCGAAGCAACAAGAGCAAGTATAAATCTGAAACGGAAAGAAAGTTCCACTTTATAAGATAATAATTGGTTTTAAATTCAAACTTGATTAATTGGTTTAATCGGAATAATATAAATGCAAGTAGACTTTTTATTTGTGTTTACTACTAGACCACTAGAGACTTTGCCCCTTAGCTGTATATATGCAAGGAGTCAAAGTCTTTTATCATTTCAGGCGAGAAGACTCTCACTTCAAGTTTCGTATGAAATTAAGTGGTGGATAGTTCAAGTGTAGAGGATAGTTAGATATTCAATCGCTGTTTGCATAGATAAACGGGTATATTTACTAAAAAGCTAGGATACGAGGATTTTAGTAAATTATATGTCTAGACAAGAACAGACGATTTGGATAGGAATGCAAAAAAGGAAGGGGTAATCCGTAATATGGCCATTTTACCCAACCTCACTTCACCAAAATGATGAATCCGCATTGGCTTTTCTGAACGCTATAAGAGTATGGCATCTTTTTTGTCTGTACTTCGGGGAAAGGAGCTTAGAAAATGAACATTGACCACATTGAATCTTTCATGTATGTTGTCCATTTCAGTAGTATTCATAAAGCAGCAGAGGCGTTGTTTTTATCACAGCCAACGGTTACGGCACGGATTAAAACACTGGAGCGGGAATTAGACATCGAATTATTTGAACGACAAGGGCGAGGGATTGTCTTGACGGAAAAAGGGAAAGAATTCGTTCCGTTCGCTGAGCAGATTATCCATACACTTCAACAAGGGAAGAAGAAATTGAAAAAAGAAACGGATCAGGATGAGGTCGTTATTGGCGCTAATCTTATTACGTCCCAATATTTTATTCCATTTGCACTGCCACTCTGGAAAAAGGCTAATCCCGGTATTCGCTTTAAATTCATTTCAGCGTCTAATGATGCTTTGATGGATCAGCTGCTCCGGAAACAAATTGATGTGGCGTTTATGAAAGAAATCGCACACAATGCGCTGCAGCAAGAACCCCTTCTTGATAATTCCGTAAGACTCGTTGTAAAACCAGGCCATCCGCTTCAATCCTCTTCGAAATTGACCGTACAGCAATTAGCAGGTGAACCAATGGTATTTTTTGAATGTGGTGCGTTTAACTGGAACCTTGTTCACAAAATGTTTGAAGTGGCGAATATTGAACCGCGCATCGAATTTCAGGTCGATCATCTTGAGGTAACGAAATCACTGATTCAATCTGGCAATGGGATTGGTTTTTTACCTTATTTATGTATGAAAAAGGAGTTGGAGTCCGGCCAACTTGTAGAAATTAATGTGGATCACTTGCTGATGCTAAAACAACATATTCACGGAACATACTATGGGGCAGAAATTCCTTTTTTATGGGAAGACATTCTTTTATCTATCAAAAAGTTCAAAGAGAACGAATCTACACGAGTACTTCAACCAGATTGATAGATTTTTTGAATGAATCGAATAAATCTTTCTATCACTGGAAGTATTGCCTTTTGGCTGTTGGGGGTGGTAGGATATAGTTTAGAATCTGAATTAATTATTCCTACCTGAAAAATAGGTATTAGAAATAGGAGGAAAGCGCATATGGGGTATAAACTTGGTTTGCTAGATCAAAGTCCAATCCAAAAAGGAGCATCACCGTTTGAAGCTCTCCAGCAAACTGTACATCTCGCTCAAAAAGCGGAAGAATGGGGCTACTCACGTTTTTGGGTATCGGAGCATCATCACACGGAACAGTTGGCAGGTTCATCACCGGAAGTATTAATCTCCTATCTTCTTGCTCGAACAAATGCGATCCGTATTGGGTCAGGAGGAGTAATGCTTCAGCATTACAGCTCGTATAAAGTAGCTGAAAACTTTCATGTCCTTTCTACACTAGCTCCAGGACGGGTAGATCTCGGAATCGGAAAAGGACCAGGCGGCCTGCCGTTATCGTCAAAAGCACTTCAGTTTGGAACCGTGAATGATGGCGAAGATTTTGAAGAACGGCTCTCTTTTTTGAACCAATTGATTGAAAATTCGGTCGACGAAAACCATTCACTTGCTGGCATTCAGGCTTTACCGGTTCCGCCGGAGAAAACGGAAAATTATTTGCTTGGTGCAAGTGTAGAGAGCGCTAAATTAGCCGCTAAATATGGCTGGAATTTTGTGTTTGCTCGCTTCATTAACAGCGACATTTCCGTTCTTGAAGAAGCAGCCAATGCGTTTCATGCCAGAAACAAACGAGGGCGTCTTCTCGTATCGGTTGCCGTTATAGCTGCCCCTTCCAAGCCGGAAGCCGAACAGCTTGCTTTGGATCACAAATTGTTTAAAGTTCATCTCAAAAGCGGCCGCACGGTAACCGTTCAGTCGGCAAAACAAGCGGAGACGTTTGGTAGTCAAGCAGGTGAGCCATATGAAGTGTCTGAACAAGAGGCTAATATCATTGCCGGAACACCGGTATTTATTAAAGAAGAGTTAGCACATCTTCATAACACATATCAAGTGGATGAGTTTATTTTGCATTCACCGGTTCAAACAAAAGAAGAACGATTCCGGACGTTTCAATTATTAAGTCCGACATATTCTGAAGAGAAAAAGAATGAAGAAGAGTATATTTTGTAACAAAGCTGTTTGATAGCCCGAACGCTCATTTAAGAAATCAAGAATTTAAAGTTAGAGGAGGAATTTATTATGTCAAAATCATTAACTGTAGTTGTATGGTCAAAAGAAGGATGTCACTATTGTGCAGAGGTAAAACAATTTTTAGAAGAAAAACAGGTGGATTATCAAACCATTGATGTGACAAATCACGATGAACGACGTGATATTTTAGAAGCTAAATATGGTATTCGTCATGTGCCTGTAGTTGAAATTGGTCAGAATGGTATGTATGAAGGGGTTACAGAAATTGGAATCAATCATCTTGAAAAGGTGCTCGCTCCATATTTACAGACTAACTGATTTTTTTACGATTAAAGCTGACTAATTTTATAAGAATAATTATAATTAGCGAGAGGGGAAATGAAAATGTCCGAACAAAGAAAATTGAGATTTGGAACGATTATCCATGGCGTTGGTGGCAATATTTCAGGATGGAGACATCCAGAAGTTCAAGGAGATGCGAGTGTAAATTTTGAATTTTATAAGTATCAAGCACAGAAGTCAGAAGAAGCGAAATTTGATTTTGTTTTTATTGCAGATGGTTTGCATATTAATGAACAATCGATTCCCCATTTCTTAAATCGTTTTGAACCGATTTCGATTCTATCGGCTCTTGCTTCTGTTACTTCACGAATTGGTCTTGCCGGAACCCTGTCTACATCATATAGCGAACCGTTCAACGTTGCGCGGCAATTTTCTTCACTTGATCATATTAGTAAGGGACGTGCGGGATGGAATGTCGTGACATCGCCTCTGGAGAAAACGGCATTAAACTTCAGTAAAACGATTGAAGAACATCCAGATCACGCAAAACGGTACAAAATCGCTGCTGAATATATCCAAGTCACGAAAGGCTTATGGGATTCATGGGAAGATGATGCATTTGTCAGAAATAAAGAAACCGGTGTATTTTTTGATCCTGAAAAGCTCCATCAATTGAATCATAAAGGAGAATTCTTCTCTGTGGAGGGGCCGCTTAATAGTGCCCGTTCACAACAAGGGCGCCCAATCATTTTTCAAGCAGGTTCTTCGGAAGATGGTAAAAATCTTGCAGCCAAAGAAGCGGATGCTATATTTACACACCATCCTTCATTAGAAGAGGCTAAAGAATTTTATCAAGATGTCAAAAGTAGGGCGGCTGCTTTCGGACGGAATCCAGATGAGATTCTCATTTTGCCAGGGATCGGACCGATCGTCGGTAAAACGGAGGAAGAAGCGGAACAAAAATACCACGAAATTGCGAACTTGATGACAATCGATAAGGCACTCGCCTATTTGGGAAGATATTTTGAACATCATGATTTCTCTCAATATCCATTAGATGAACCGTTCCCGGAATTGGGTGCATTAGGACAAAATAGCTTTAAAAGTGGTACAGATCGAATTAAACAAGAGGCGAAAGAGCAGAATCTGACACTTCGTCAAGTTGCACTAAGGGAAGCGACACCGCGTACTCCGTTTATTGGAACACCGTCCAAGGTAGCGGATCTTATTCAAGAGTGGTTTGAAGCCGGAGGAGCGGATGGATTTATAATTTCTTCTAGCATTCCAAGCAATCTGACAGATTTTACTGATCATGTTGTGCCTATTCTGCAAAAACGAGGACTGTTCCGGACGGAATATGAGGCCGATACATTACGAGGTAATCTCGGTTTGCCATTCCCGATCAATAGGTATGTACAAGAATCAGTAAAAAAATAATGGGAGGGATTTAAGTGAAGAAATGGCCTACTTGGACAAAAACATTAACGGTTGCCACAGCTTTTTTGCTTCTCTTAGCGGGATGTTCCAATGGAGCAAGCACGAGTAACAGTGAAAATACAAGCGGGAAGGCTGGAACTAAAGAATCAACAGGTGGTGAGCTAACCTATGCATTGGCTACATCACCGGATACATTGGATCCACATCGAAGCGGACTCGCGGTGTCTGTCCGCGCATTTAGAACGATTTTCGATAGTCTCGTTGTGCAGAAAGCCGATAATACGATTCAACCTTGGCTTGCGACAGAATGGACAGTTTCAGAAGATGGAAAAAGTTATACCTTCAAATTACGTGAAGATGTAACCTTCCACGATGGGACACCATTTAATGCGGAAGCAGTGAAATATAACTATGACCGAATTATAGATCCGGAAACGAAAGCAGCAAACGCCTTGGCACTTATTCGTCCGTATAAATCGTCAGAAGTCATTGATGAATACACGATCAAAATTAATCTTGAAACACCTTCTGCTGCTTTTCTGAGCAATTTGAGTCAGGCGTTGCTTGGAATTGTGTCACCGACAGCAGCAAAGAAGGATGGAGATCAGTTCGGCAAACATCCAGTAGGTACGGGACCGTATAAGTTTGTCAGCTGGATAGAAAATGCAGATATTCAAGTCGAAAAAAATAATGATTACAAATGGGCACCTTCCATTGTAGAAAATGATGGAGCTCCATATCTAGATAAAATTACATTTAAAATCATTCCAGAAGAAGCAACGCGAATCGGCAGTGTACAAAGCGGCCAGGTCCTTGCAGTGGAAACAGTCCCACCACAAAATATTGTGTCTTTAAAAGATGATCCCAAAACTCAATTGCTTCAAGTAAATACACTCGGCTTACCGTATACACTCTTTTTTAATCAAAGAAATAAACCATGGAATGATGTAAACGTTCGAAAAGCAGTCCAGCTTGCAATCGATGTTGATTCGATTGTTAAAACATTGTATATGGGCACTTACGAACGAGCGTGGTCGCCTCTTTCACCGGGCATGTTAGGATACGATGAATCACTTGAAAATAGTGTGAAGCCGGACCTAGATAAAGCAAATAAACTGCTGGATGAACTCGGTTATGAAAAAGGGTCGGATGGCATTCGCGAAAAAGAAGGCAAAAAGCTTACTTTAAATTATGTTGATGGTTCTCCTAACCGTGAAAAAAGGAATGATATAGCCGTTATCATTCAGCAACAGTTAAAAGCGATCGGAATCGCAGTGGACATTAATATTACAAAAGATACAGCTACGGTTATCTATCAGAATGCGGATTACGATTTGTATGGAAACAGTCAAGTAAATAGTGATCCAAATTCACTGCTTGATATATACCATACATCAGATCCGGAAAAGGAAGCCGCGCGAAGAATGTTAGGTGGAGGCTCTGATCCAGAATTAGATAAATTGCTAGAACAAGGCACAATCGAACATGAGCCGGCAAAACGTGAAGAAATTTATAAAAAAGCGCAACAAATCATCATTGAAAAAGCAGTAATTATCCCCATTTACGTATTTCCATATACGGTAGCAGCATCTAAAAAAGTAAATGGCATAACATTCGATTCGTTAGGCTATCCGCTATTCAATGATGTACGTATTGGGCAATAAGAGAATGAAAAGGAGCTGGTATGTATGACATTAATCAGCAAAACGCTGGTGAGAATTGCAAATTCATTCGTATCGGTTTTAGGCTCCTTAATCCTTGTATTTTGTATCATCTATTTGCTTCCGGGGGATCCAGTACTTTCAATGATAGATCCCTCTGTCGCAACACCTGAAATGATCGAAAATTTGCGTAGGGAATTAGGGCTAGATCAACCGTTTTATGTGCAATTTGCTGAATACTTCACTGCCATTTTACATGGAGACTTTGGTCAATCCTTAATCAATAGTGATCCAGTCTTACCTAAAATTTTAATGCATTTTCCCGCTACACTTATTTTGACACTGACAAGTACCATTTTTTCGATAGTGATTGGGGTAACATTAGGTGTTCTATCCGCCATTTATCGCAATAAATGGATTGATATCTTGGCTCGTTTAGTTGGGTTGTTTGGTATTTCAATGCCAACATTTTGGTCTGGAATTTTACTTATACTGATTTTTTCTGTGAATTTGAACTGGCTTCCCGCGATGGGATCTGACGGCTGGAAAACCCTTGTATTGCCTTCTCTTGCTCTTGGTTTTGTTGGTGCGGGTTTAATAATCCGGATGGTACGAACGAGTATGCTAGAAGTGGTGAATGAGCAGTTTATCGTTACTCTTCGTGCCAAAGGGCTGTCGGAACGGGTGGTCATGTATCGTCATGCACTCCGAAATGCGCTCATTCCAGCCATTACGATTATTGGCATGAATATTGGCGAGATGATGGCTGGCACAGTCGTAATCGAAACGGTCTTTTCGAGACAGGGAATTGGGCGAATTATCGCGGATGCGATTATGGCAAAAGATTTACCTGTTATTCAAGGAGTGATATTTTTCAGTGCGATTGTCTACGTCATTATTAATCTTTTAGTTGATTTATCGTACTCAGTCATCGATCCAAGGGTACGAAGATCTCATTAAATCCTTGAAAGTGCGTGTTTATCCCGCATTAACGGGCAGTAAACCCCCACTGATGGGAGTTTTACTTGATAAAGGAGTGGCATTGGATGAAAGAGGCAGTTAATTCCAAAACGATATGGAACGCCCCGAAATGGAATTTAATCAAGCTTAAAATAAACTTGTCGGCTTCGAATTTATTCGTTTATGTAGCAGGAATGATTGTGCTGTTTATCGTGGCGTGCGCGCTATTTCCGCAGTGGATCGCACCATATTCGCCTACGTATATGCATACAGAATTTATTTTAAGTCCTCCTAGTACATTACACTTACTAGGGACGGATTATTTTGGCAGAGATGTGCTTAGTCTTGTTGTGTATGGAAGCCGAGATTCTTTAATTATTGGCGTTGTGTCCGTTTTGATTGGAGGGGGAATTGGCGGAGGATTGGGCGCGTTAGCCGGTTATGTTGGAGGCGTGGTGGATATGATCTTCATGCGCTTTACTGACATATTGATGACGATTCCGGGTATCCTGCTCGCTTTAGCCATTGCGGCTGCTCTTGGACCGAGTTTAATGAACGTTGTCTTAGCGGTTGCTGTCTCTTCAATTCCGGGATATACGCGGGTAATGCGGGGACAAATGATGAGTATAAAAAAACGGCAATTTGTGGCGGCATCCCGTTCCATTGGTACTCCCAATTGGCGCATTCTAATCTGGCATATCCTGCCGAATTCCTGGTCCCCGCTGCTTGTCATGGCAACGATTGGCCTAGGCACTTCCATATTGGTTGGTTCAGGTTTAAGCTTTCTTGGATTGGGTGTGATTAAGGAAATTCCAGACTGGGGAGCCTTGCTCGCTCAAGGAAGAGGGTATTTAACAACAGGATGGTGGATTTCGACATTTCCTGGTCTGGCTATTACACTTTTTGTCCTTTCCGTAAATATAATTGGTGACAAACTTCGGGATATGTATGACCCGAAAACGAAGTAGAGTAGATTGATGAAGTGTAACGAACCATCAGTAAGGGTTCTCTTTATCCCTCGCTGATGGTTCGTTACACTGGGATAAAGGAGGGATGCAGATGTCACAATTGCTAGACATACAGCAGCTGAAAGTCGACTTTACAACAAAAGACGGCTATCTAACAGCTATCCGGGATGTTTCTTTTCAAATTAAAGCTGGGGAAACGGTCTGCATTGTCGGAGAATCTGGAAGTGGAAAAACGGTCGCATCCAAATCAATTATGCGATTGATTGATTATGAAAATGGGAAAATAGCAGATGGGAATATTAGACTGAATAATGTGGACTTGACGCAACTTTCTCAAAGAGAGCTGCGTGCCATACGTGGTAAAAAGATGGCGATGATTTTTCAAGAACCGATGGCGGCTTTTGATCCAGTGTTTACGATTGGTAGCCAAATTATTGAAACAATCCTAGCACACAAACAATCGAACAAGGAAAAAGCCAGAGAACGTGCCATTTATTTACTACAGCGTGTCGGTATATCGGACGCAGAATTACGGTTAAAGCAATATCCGAATGAGTTATCTGGAGGCATGCTGCAACGTGCAATGATTGCGATGGCACTTGCTTTGGGACCTGATTTACTGATTGCGGATGAGCCAACAACCGCATTAGATGTTACAATTCAATCCCAAATCTTACAATTACTTCAAGAATTAAAAACAGAGTTTGGCATGTCGATCTTATTGATTACCCATGATATGGGAATTGCAGCTGAGGTGGCAGACCGAATTATTGTGATGTATGCAGGTGGTATTGTTGAACAGGCAACGACATTACAACTATTTGAATTGCCACATCATCCATATACACATGGACTGCTTCAGTCTGTTACCACAATCGACAGTGATCGGAGTAAAGAGCTATTTTCAATTAAAGGCTCGATTCCAGGGTTATCGGATTTGCCATCCGGATGCCGGTTCCATCCTCGCTGCCCGTATGCGACAGAGCGTTGCTTAAACGAAGCACCTCCCTTGTTAGATGTAAATAATCGGAAGTCAGCTTGCTGGTATTCAGAGGAATTAGTAAAGTCTGACAGTTGGAAGAAGCCTACTTTACAGACTACATCTGGCTCACAGCGTCCTCAGAAAAAGGAGCAGTCTCGTGAAAAGTTGTTTACGGTTCAAGAACTTAGTAAATTTTATCCACTAGGTAATCGTACATTCTCAGGGACTTCATCCTTCGTTAGAGCAGTGGACAACGTGTCTTTTACCATTGAAAAAGGGGAAACATTTGGCCTTGTGGGGGAATCTGGAAGTGGGAAATCGACATTAGGACGTGTTCTTTTACAGTTAGAGAAAGCGTCTGGTGGGAAAGTTTTATTTCAGGATCAAGATCTTTCGAAGTTAAGTAATAAAGACTTGCGAGAGACACGAAAGCATATGCAAATGATTTATCAGGATCCATATGGTTCTGTCAATCCTCGCTGGAAAGTTGGCGACATTATTGGCGAACCACTGCAAGTTCACCAATCGTTAAATAAAAAGGAAAAACGAATTAGAGTGCAAGAGCTCCTAGAGGCTGTTGGATTAAATAAAAACAGCTCGGAGCGCTATCCACATGAATTTTCAGGCGGTCAGCGACAGCGGGTTGCGATTGCCAGGGCAATTGCGCTCAATCCTCAATTTATTTTAGCGGATGAAGCTGTTTCTGCACTAGACGTATCTGTTCAGGCACAAATTGTAAACTTGATGCAGGAGTTACAAGATGACCTTGATTTGACCTATTTATTTATTGCGCATGGCTTAAATATTGTCCGTCATATTTCAGATCGTATTGGGGTGATGTATTTAGGTCAGTTGGTTGAAATTGCTCCGAGCGAAGAGTTATTTAAACATCCTGCTCATCATTATACGAAGGGGCTTATCGGTTCAATCCCGATTGCTGATCCAAGGCATCAAAGAGAGCTAATTTCGATACATGGGGAAATTCCATCCCCTGCAAGCCCTCCGTCAGGCTGCCGTTTTCATACGCGTTGTCCAGCAGCAACGGCTCGTTGTCGGGAAGAACAGCCCTTATTCCATGAAATAGATAGTGGGCATTGGGCTGCCTGTCATTATCCTGCGTAATCAATATACAGGGACGATTGGAAAATAGGGAGCTTTTCCAGATAAAGTGCGTGTTCAAAAAGGAGGATAAAAAGAGCCGAGAAGTTCGAGGAGCGCATCTCGAGAACCTTTCGCGTATGTAGTAATACGTGAGGACCGGAGAGACAGAGCTTTGATGCAATTCGCAAGCTTTTTTACGGGACTTTTTGAACATCCACTTAAAGTTGGAAAGTTCTTTTTTACAATTAAGTCTTTATGATATGTGGAGGTCTTTGTAGATGAAATTTGTTTTGTTTAACCTTGTGAGCAATCACCCAAACGGTGTAACTGGAGAAATATTGACTACACAGCAAAAATTTCAACAAATATTAAATCAAGCTATTTTAGCTGAAGAGCTGGGCTTTGATGGGTATGGTGTGGGAGAGCGGCATGGTGCGCCATTCCTATCCTCATCACCAGTAGTAATTCTTACTGCGATCGCAGCCAAGACTTCAAGAATTCGCTTGTTGACTACGGTAACAGTTCTAAGCGTGCTTGATCCAGTGCGCGTTGCTGAGGACTATGCCACACTTGATCATCTCTCAGGTGGGCGACTAGATATGATCATCGGTAAAGGCAATGACCCGCGGCATTACCCGCTCTTTGGCATTACCGAAGAGGAGCAATGGGAATCCCTTGCTGAACGATATGAACTTCTTAAGCGCTTGTGGAATGAGGAGAATGTCACTTGGAAAGGGAAATATCGCCCACCATTAAACAACGTAACTACACAGCCGAGACCGTTTCAACAGCATATCCCGGTATGGCATGGTAGCGCGTCAAGCAAGGTCTCTACAGAGCTTGCAGCGAAATATGGTGAACCCATATTCTCATCGAACACCTTTCATCCAAGGGCCAAGTACAAAGAGCTGATTGATCATTATCGCGATCGCTTTGCTTATTATGGTCATGATCCTAAAGACGCAGTTGTCGGATCTGGTGCTGGAGGTTTGTATTTGGCAAATACAACGGAAGAAGCAATGAAACGTTATCGTCCATATTATGACGTTTTTAATGGCACAGATGCAGCGAAGTTCAATCAATCACCCTTTAAAGATCTTGAAGACAATGTTAAGAACGGACCTGCTCTAGTAGGGAGCGCTGATCAAGTAATTGAGAAGATCTTAAAGTACCATGAGGCTTATGGACATCAAGTGCAAAGTATCAGTATAGATGGGTTAAGTGAAGAAGAGCAAAGAGAGCAGCTCGAGCGATTCACTACTGACGTTATGCCAGTGCTAAAACGCGAGATACCTAGCATTATATGGGCAGAAAAATAGAGAGGGGTGAGAATTTTCCTCTAATGAACTTTTTATACAACAAATTTAGGGGGAATTCATCGTGAAAAATAAAAATGTAAACGCAATGGGACTTTTATCTGATGATAGAAAAGAGCGAGTATCTTAATTTACCTGAATTGCTTTTTTTCAATGGTGCTATCACCAGTACGGAGTAAATAAAGGCATTTATAATACGATTGATAACTGTTTATATGAATTTGAAGTTATCCATATTCTTTCAAGAAGAGTACATCTCTTGGCATTCCTAAGATTCGTCAAAGAAGCAGGAGCAAGCATTGATCAACATAAAGCTATTCGATTTGGAAATGGGGGACTTATAGGTAAGCTCCAAGAATTTGTAAGTATAGAAGTAAAAGCGGTATCTCCTGATAATCATCGAATATGGAACCAATTGATCGGGGTATGAGCAGAGTAACGAAACAACGCATTTACATTCCATTTCTGTTTGGTGAATCTTTCGAATGCGCTTTCTCCCCAGAAAAGGGGAGATAAAAATGTTTACTCTTATATATTTTCTGCCTTAATATTTTAAAGAGTTACTAGAAATAGATTATGATGGAATAGTTAGTAAATTATTTAGGGAAATGAGGTTATGTAATGAGTTTAACTGTTAATCCTGTTGAGAATCTCACAACTGAAGTTGAAGAACACCGTAAAGCAGAACATTCTGTTAGTCCCTTATTCTTAAATCGTTGGTCACCAAGATCATATTCTGAACGTAAAGTTTCAGATGAGGATTTGACAAGTATTCTTGAGGCAGCACGTTGGGCACCATCCGCCTTTAACGATCAGCCTTGGCGTTTTTTTGTAGCGAAAACGGAATCACAATTGAAAGTCTTTCATGAATTTTTATCACCATTCAATCGCATCTGGGCAGAAAAGGCTCCGGTACTTATATTGATTGCATCAATGAAAAATAGAGACAACGGCGATCCAAATGGATCTCATGCATTCGATACAGGTGCAGCTTGGGGGAATTTAGCAATCCAAGCAACAATGCTTGGATTGAGCACACATGCAATGACAGGGTTTGATAAAGAAAAAGCTCGGCAATTATTAAATGTTCCAGAAGAATTAGATATTCAAGCCGTCATTTCAGTAGGCTATCGTGGAGAAAAAGAAGCGCTTGATGAGAAATTACAAGAACGTGAAAACCCTAGTAGTAGAAAACCATTACAAGAGGTTATTTTTGAAGGAACTAAAAATGCATAACCGGAAGATGATTTCAAAATAAAGGCTATCATTGTCGGATAAAATAAGCTACTTAGTGTATAGATTTATTAAAGTATGTACACGTGAGAGGTGGAGGAGAGTGTCTCAAAAGGGTCAGAACCCAATGAGTCACCCTTCTCATTTTTATTCATATCGAATGTCATTGGATATTTTTTTAAAATGGTTTGGTTTAATATGTGGATGAAATTATTGTTCCAGATCTGGAAGAATTACCACTTGGAAAAGAGTTATCTCGCATGAACGGGTAAAGGAAGTGAAAGGAAATGACTATTTCATTTATAAATGTGTTATTTCACGGTGACGAATCAAAGTTGAGTTCACTAGCTGCAGAAGCAGTATATAAACAAAGCCCAGAAAGTTATTGGACATAGCAAATACTATTCCTGACATTAATTACAAGGAGATATAGAGAACCAAACGGAGCTGGAAGAAGTAGAGAAAGACTCAAATTGAGTAAAAGAGTTTAAAGTACAATTTATACCTAGTATCATGGTGAATGGTACGATGTTAGAAGATCCTTTTGACTATGAAAAAATTAAAATCCTTATAGACCAAGAGTTAGAGGAAAGTAAATGATGAAAGAAGTAGCAAAAGGTTTAATTAATAAACAGTTATTTCTTATTACGGGAAGAAAAAGGCTAGTGTTATTTCGAATTATCACCTAAACAGAAATTTTTATTATGATAAATATTTAGAATCTAT
The DNA here is from genome assembly GCF_053653995.1 of Peribacillus sp. JNUCC 23. The sequence continues at coordinate 3,894,460 of NZ_CM132202.1, read as the reverse complement.
GGTTAGTGTGTTCATTTTAAAGGATAGTCTGTCGGTAGCCGTGCTAGACATTCTAATCGTGTTCTGGCACCTTCCCTTGTGCTGGGAAGAACAAGTACAAGTGAAAGGATAGTCGTAATGTCCCCGTGTTTGCCCTCTGCAAATTATTAGTGCTGCAAAACCCACCTCGGCAATGGTCTGAAGTGGATTTTTAGCAGTTCAATATTTTTCAATTATCTGGTTTTGGATCCACACGATCAACATCACGTTTCGAAAGAAAATAGGTCAGGACGCCTGATAAGAGTGCCCCTCCTGCGATAATCAGTATACGCGTTTGAAGCTGTATCGCTGAATAATCTTTTCCAAGTTTCCAAGTCGCTAAGATCGTAACACCAATCATAACCAGTATAACAAGGTTGAATCGTTTCATAATGCCACCACCTTTATTAAATCACTTCCAGTATTGTATCACATCCCTCCTTGTCCGCATCCACCTTCGATGTCGATTATTTTGCCAGTGGCACTGACGGGGTAACTGAATAACGGTTCCCCTCAACGCTACTGGCATTTGAGTGAGTTCGCTTAATGTCAGATATGCCATTGATTTCATAACTATCCCATTTTTAGCTTGAACGTAATTAGTGTGTGTATGGTTCTTGTGAAAAAATTTAATAATGAAAAAGGGCAATTTCGATTTGAATTGTTTTTTTCTTATAGAAGATAGGGTTATGTATGTGTTTAATAATATAAAAAAGTTTCAATAATCGGGCGCATATCCTGTCTAAGGATTAGCGTCCTTTTTTTGCATGAAAGGACCATTTAATAGAATAAGACTCTCGAACAAAATTAGAAATTTATATTAATGTTAGAATGGCGTTTGGGGATTTGTCCTTCAATTATAGTGGCTAGATAGTGTGGTATTAGATAAATTGACAGTACAGACTAGTAAGTATTAAATCGTTCTAATAAGGTAAATTAGTAGAAAGTTTTTTCCTTATGCAACTTACTTGTAGAGTGCTTACTTGTATAAAACTATACAAAAAGATTGCTCTAGACCCACCCATATTTTAGTTGTTATCATAGTCAGGTGCTTAATGGGGGGCAATGAGAATGGAAGAACAAAAGTATAATGATCTTAAATTAGGCGAACGTGGAGCAATCATTAGTATTATTGCGTACATATGTCTTTCTATCATAAAATTAGTTATTGGATATATGAGTGACTCGGCTGCTTTGAAAGCAGATGGTCTAAACAATACAACCGATATCATTGCATCTATTGCTGTACTCATCGGACTCAGACTTTCACAAAGACCACCTGATAAAGATCACGGGTATGGACATTGGAAAAGTGAAACCATTGCATCAATGGTCGCTTCTTTTATTATGGTAGCAGTAGGTCTACAAGTGTTGATTGATGCTATCACCTCTATGTTTCAAGGAGTAAAGGAGTCACCTGATATTATGGCAGCTTATGTAGGTGTTTTTTCTGCATTAGCCATGTATTTTGTATATCGTTACAACAAAAAATTAGCTATTAAAATTAATAGCAAAGCCGTTATGGCAGCGGCAAAGGATAACATTTCAGATGCTTGGGTGAGTATAGGAACAGCAGTAGGTATATTCGGTTCTCAATTAAATATGCCTTGGCTTGATACGATAACTGCCATTATTGTAGGACTAATAATATGTAAAACAGCTTGGGATATCTTTAAACAAGCTTCTCATGAACTTTCAGATGGATTTGATGAAAATAAGATTCAACTTTATCAGGATGTAATCACAAAAGTGGATGGAGTGAAAGGCATAAAAGAAATTAAAGGGAGAAATTACGGGAATAATGAAGTAATAGATGTTGTGATCCTTGTTAATTCTACGTTAGATATTAAAGAGGCTCATGATATAGCTACCCACGTTGAAAAAGTCATGATAAAAGATTATGGAGTATACGATGTGCATGTCCATGTAGAGCCAAATTAGCTAACAATTTAATGTTAGCTTGTTTTACTTCTAATTATAGCTTTTTCCTTGTTCAACTATCGAGCGCGATTCTTCAATAAAGAAGGTCGCTTTTTTCTTATTCAGTAACCTGCCCTTCGTTGAACCTTAGTCCGTGCTGTCGATTGATCGAAGCGTTTGCTGCGATCTTAGCGACAGTAGAACGGGACTAACAATCAGTGGGGATGAAGAACCCCCACTGATTGAGGTTTCACTTTATTCTTATATCTCACATTTCGCCTCAAAGGGTGCGAAATGTGAGTTCTTAGGAGTCTGCAATGCAGGCTCTTTTGTTTTTGCCTTAAAGAAGTAGAGTGACAATTCTTTAATTTAATTGGAATGAACCGATAAATAGACTAGTGATAAATTAGGTGAACATTCGTTCATTCCAATATTTTGTAAAAGTATCGACTTCAGATTCTTGTGAATAGATACTATTTCCAGACATCGTTACAAAAAATGAGTAGAAAGAGGCCATGCAATGCGTAATTTTTTTAAGAATTTTAAGACTAGGTTATTCTTTTTCTTTGCTGTTATTTTAATCATACCGGCTTTAATTGTGGGATCATTAGCTTATTTATCGGCCAGTAAGGCACTTCAAGAAAATATTATAAACAGTGCTGCTGAGAATATTAATCTATTGGATTCAATCATTGATAGTACCATTAATCCAAAAATACATGATGTGACTTCTTTTTCAGAATCCGTTACGTCCAGCTTATTTGAGGGGAAAAGCAGTCCGAAATTAAGAGAACAATTTACTCAATATACTAACTTGCATCCGGAAGTTTTAAGTATTTATATTGGGAAAAAAGATGGATTGTTTATTCAGGAACCACAAGTAACGACGGCCTCGGATTATGATCCCCGAGCAAGAGATTGGTATAAAGATGCCATAGAACGTAAAGGGGAAGTTCTTATTACCGAGCCATATATGGATGCTGGAACAAATGATCCGATAGTAACCGTTGCTAAGGAGCTAAAAGATGGTTCTGGAGTTGCGGCAATCGACATTAAAATCACCTATTTACAAAAGTTAACGAATGAAGTCAAAATCGGGAAAGAAGGGTATGCTTTTCTTCTAGATGGGAATAAGCAGTATATCTCACACCCAACAGAAGAAAGTGGATTTGCAGTCAAAGAAAGCTTCTATGATATGTTGTACAAAAATGAATCGGGTACATTTTCATATCAATTAGATGGCCAAGATAAGACAATGGTTTATTCGACCAATCAAGTGACAGGGTGGAAACTCGCCGGAACGATGTATGTATCAGAAATCGGGGAGTCCACTGCTCCAATTTTTAATTATACTTTAACCGTTTTAATGATCGCCATCATTATAGGGGCGGTGATTGTTTATTTTGTCGTGCAATCGATCATCAAACCAATTAAAAAATTAAAAGAAAGCGCGATAAATGTAAGTAAAGGGGATTTAACGGAGCAGATTGAAATAAAGTCTAGTGATGAAATAGGGCAATTAGGGGATGCGTTTAATGAAATGCAGAAAAGCCTTCGAACCCTCATTCAAAAAGTCGAGTTTAGTTCAGAACAGCTTGCTGCATCGGCAGAAGAATTAACAGCAAATGCGGAACAAACCGGGGCTGCTACCGAACAAGTCGCCATTTCGATTCAAGAAGTCTCGAGCAGTGCAGAGAAACAAACAAGTGGCGTGGATCGAAATGCCGAATCCTTGAATGAGCTTACGCAAGGAATAGCAAATATTGCCGAAAGCTCATCCAATGTTGCCGAACTGTCCTTACAAACAACCATGCAAGCGGAGGAAGGCGGAAAGGCTGTTCAAAATACGAAGGAACAAATGAATTCGATTCATAAATCGGTTACGGAATCAAACGCAATAATAGAATCACTGTATGAACGCTCTCAAGAAATTTCGTCCATTTTGGATGTAATTACAGAAATTGCCGATCAGACAAATCTTCTTTCTTTAAATGCAGCTATTGAATCAGCGAGAGCCGGGGAACATGGCAAAGGATTTGCAGTAGTAGCTGATGAAGTGAAGAAGCTTGCTAATCAATCTCAAAGCTCTGCGAAACAAATATCTGATTTAATCCAAGATATTCAAATGGATACATTGGATTCGGTTCACAAGATGGCTAAGGTTACAAATGATGTAGGAAATGGATTAACGATATCAGACGAAGCTTTTGAGAAATTCGAAGTCATTTTAAATAGTATGAAAGAAATAACTCCCCATATGGAGGAAGTTTCCGCTACGGCAGAGCAGATGTCTGCTGGAGTTCAAGAGGTTAGCTCGATAGCGAATGAACTTGCTTTCTTAGCAAAAGGAAATGCGGCAACATCAGAAGAAGTAGCAGCCTCAACAGAGGAACAGCTAGCTTCCATGGAAGAGATTTCTGCATCGGCGAAATCACTTTCTCTGATGGCTGAGGAGTTAAAAGAATTAATAGCGGTGTTTAAGTATTAAATGGAATGAATAGGACCAATGACGGTTTTTCGAATGTGCTAATGATGGGTCCATTGAAAAAAACGATTTCTACATTGTGTAGGAATCGTTTTTTTGGGGGTGTGAAAAAATTTAGTTATTGTTTCTTTTACAGATTTTTCCGAACGAGAAAGCCCACTTCTTCAGAGGTGGGATGGTAGTGAAGTCGAAACAGGCATGTCTTTAGACTTGTTCATGTTTCGATTTTTTGTGCTTTAAGCGAACGTATCATCCGGAAATAGAGTGTATGTTCTATATAATTGAATTATGGAGTTATTTAAATAATAAGTAAGGGGGAAAACACGGTGTTTCTGACTCATTCATTAGAAAAACAAACGTGCCGCCATACCTAATCTTTCAAAAGAAGGTTAAAAAAACTGTAACTACGCTGAGATCGTTTGGAGAAACGGAGCCTACTGGCTTTGTTATTCTGTATCTGTACCAGAAAAAGATACATCATCGTATGCTTTTAAAGCGGCGGGTGGCGATTTAGGTGAAACTCACTTCGTAACTGTAGCGACCGAGGATCAAGCATTAGTAGTTTAGGATCGAGTGATATGAGGAATAACTTTAATCTGTTAAAGTGTCGGGGCGAAATAGGGTTGATCCTTAGATCTGTAAGGGATTGGGGGAGGAAATGAGAATGTTAAAGGGTTACAGTAAATAGAATCAAAAACGTGTTGACAAATGATAATGATATCCATTATCATTGAACTGGTAATGAATATCATTATCAATGGTGGAGGGTATACATAGTCTTAACGCAGTTCACATAAAAGTTCAGGAGGATACATGTTGAAGAAATCTTATTTAATTCTATTTGTTGCATGTTTTATGTTAATGGCAGCATGCTCGTCCAATTCAGCAGAGGATGCTAATAAAAAGGATGAAGTAGCAAAAGCTGAGAATCAAGAATCTAGTAAAAAAGCAAAAGCTGACGATACTTATAGTTTGGAGAACGATGGTGTCAATAACGCAGAATTAAAGAACGCGCTTAACGATTTTCCAAAGGAAGTGCCTGAGCGTGTAATAACGACTTCGGTTCCGTTAACAGAGATGTTGTATTTGCTTGGAGTAACACCAGTTGGCGTACCAACTTCTACTAACCCTATTCCAGAAGCCTTTGACTCTATTGAGAAAATTGGTTCTCCGATGTCTCCAGATCTTGAAGCAGTTGTAAATCTTAAGCCTGATTTACTACTTGGATCGGAAGCGCTTCGCAGTACATTGGATAAAAGTGTAGAGGGCATGGATTTAAAAACAGCTTACTTACCAACGGATTCTTTTGATGATTTAAAACTGAGCTTTAAAACATTGGGAACTTATTTCAACAGAACAAAAGAAATGAATGAAGTATTAAGTTCATTATTGAACAAGGAAAACGAGTTGATTGCTCAATCAAAAGGAAAAGATTTACCAAGTGTTATGCTGATGATGGGAACTTCTGATTCATTTATGGTTATGAGTGAAGGTTCTTATGTAGGGAGCTTAGTGAAGAAGCTAGGTGCTGATAATATTGCAACTTCTGCTCTAAAGGTTAAAGAAACATATTCACCTCTTAATATGGAGGATGTTGTAGTTGCTGATCCAGACATTATTTTTGTATTGGCTTCAGGTGATCATGGGGCATCCGAAGATATGTTTCAAAAGGAAGTGAAGAGCAATGATACATGGACTAAACTTTCTGCATATAAAAATGATAATGTCCATATTCTAGATTACGAAACTTTCGGCGTTACTTCGATTAAAAATGCGGAGAAAGCGTTAACTGAAATAGCAAACTATTTTTATAAGTAAATGAGGTTTTTCAAGTGATTAGTAAATCTAGAAGCCGAACAATCGTAATCATTACGTTCCTGTGTATGATTGCTTCGGGTATCATCGCCATTGGATTGGGCAGTGTAACTATTCCTGTCCCGGAAATATTAAAAACGATCTTTAGTTCTTCGACTACTGATGTGCATGATACGATCATTTGGGATATTCGTTTGCCACGTGTTCTTTTAGCCATGATTATAGGTGCAAACATCGCAATTTCAGGAGCCCTACTGCAAGCTGTTATGGGCAATCCACTAGCAGATCCGGGTTTAACGGGTGTGACTAGTGGGGCAGCAGTTTGTGTACTTCTTATTATGCTTGCTGCTCCAGAATATACGCAATTCATTCCGATTGCGGCTTTTGTAGGAGGGGTATTTGCTGCGACGATTGTCTATGCTCTTGCATGGAGAAAAAATGGTATTTCACCAATTACTATTATTTTGTCTGGAGTTGCAGTGAATGCGTTATGCGGAGGGGTTATAGGCTACCTGTCTATTATTTATAGTGATCGACTTCCTTCTGCAGTTCAGTGGCTTAATGGTAGTTTAGCAGCGAAGGGCAATAATGCTTTATTCATGGTCTTCCCGTATGCAATTGTTGGATGGATTCTATCTTTCTTTGCTATACGTAAGGTAAACATTATTAAACTTGGTGATCAAGTTGCATCGAATCTTGGTGAGAATGTTCATAGAATCCGTATTGTACTGTCTTTATTAGCAGTATTTTTAGCAGCTATTTCAGTGGCAGCAATAGGGATGATTGGCTTTGTCGGTCTCATAGTGCCACATATGGCCAGGTTGCTAGTCGGGTCTGATTATAAATATTTATTACCCATGAGTATGGCGCTTGGAGCACTTGTGTTGTTACTTGCGGATACGGGCGGAAGAACTTTATTCGCACCATTGGAAGTACCGGCTGGCATCTTAATGGCGGTAATAGGGGGACCATACTTTTTATATTTAATGAGGAGGAGGACATTCTAATATGTTTCGTGTGAATTCTGTGTCAATTCGGTATGAACAAAAGAATGTAGTCAGTGGCTTCTCTTTTCATGTAAATAAAGGTGAGGTAGTGTCGATTATTGGCCCAAATGGTTCAGGAAAGTCAACCCTGCTAAAAGCGATAGCACGTAATATTCCTTATCATGAGGGATCAGTAGAATTCGATGGTGTCGATTTAAAATCAATGAATTCAAAACAAGTTGCTCGTAAAATGTGCATGTTAAGTCAGAAAAACGAAGCTCCAAGCGACATGACTGTGATCGATCTTGTTTCCTATGGGCGCTATCCACATAAGAAATGGTTTGAGAAATTAAACAACGAGGACATGGAAATTGTTCATTGGGCGCTTGAGAAAACACATCTATCTATGTATAAAGACCGAACAGTAGCATCTCTATCAGGTGGAGAATCTCAGAGGGCATGGATTGCTATGGCACTTGCACAGAGACCAAAAGTATTATTGCTCGATGAACCTACAACCTACTTGGATATTTCTCATCAACATGAAGTACTCGAGCTTGTCCGAGAGCTGAACCGTGATATGGGAATGACGATTGTAATGGTATTACACGATCTCAATCAAGCCTCTTTTTATAGCGATAGAATTGTTGTCGTTAAAGCCGGCGAGAAGGTAATGTCTGGCACGTCAAATGAAGTGATGACCCAGGACATGATTCGGCAAGTGTATCGAATGGATGCTGAAATTCAACTTATCCCTGCAGAGAAAAAACCTCGTATACATTTGCTAAGCACTGTTCGATAGTCAAAATATAACAAAATTTTTGGAGGGATCAGTAATGGGAAAAACGGTTGACTTAGAAAAAAATAAGGAAAAGTATTTGCAATTTGTTGAGAGTCGCAAAAATTTGATTTTGAGTTTGATAGATGATGAAGGAAAGCCATTTAGCAGTTATGCACCATTCGTTAAGAAAGACGGAAAATTATACATATATATTAGCAGGATTGCAGAGCACTACGATCTAATGGAAAAGAATGAATTTGTCGATGCGTTATTAATTGCAGATGAGTCTTCAACACCTAATAAATTTGCGACAGAGCGTGTGCGTTGGACTTGTACATCGAACAATCTTGGCAATGAAGGAAATGAGGACATTTTTGAGCTGTTTAATACGAATCATGGTGAGAAAATGCTGAATTTATTACGTGGTTTAGATTTCTCGATTTTCGAATTGACTCCATTGCAAGGACGTTACGTAGTTGGCTTTGGAATGGCATTCAACTTAGATATTGATGCAAACGTTTTTACGCATGTAGTTGTCGACAAGAAGAAGGATGCTGAAGAGTAAAATTAAAGCAAAGCAAAGGAGGAAAGCTAACATGACCTATACCACAGTACTACCAATTTGGAATGCAACTCGAGGACGTTTTCAGGAAACTGTTGAGGGATTGCCTGAACAAGATCTTAAACTACAACTAGGTAAATCAACTATTGCTTCACTCATTCATCATACGGCAGAAGTAGAGTACATGTTTGCAGAATGGTTTTTTTGTAAAAGTAAGTCAGAAGAGATAGCTAAGCCTTGCTTCACAAATCTTGCAGAGCTAGTTGACCTGCTATCAGCTTCAAATGAATATCTCTTAGAAGCAATGATAGAGTTACCAGATGAAGACTGGCATAAAAGTATGGAATCTCCAATTGGAGCATCAACACCTCTAGAGGCCGTTGGAAGACTAATGTACCATACAGGTATTCATGCAGGACAAATCTCACTTATTCAGAAAAATGGGCAAGCAAAATAGAATAATAAATATTGAACCAGGTGCCGAAGCAATACAAGTTCGTATTGTTTGGGCACCTGGTTCAATTTCATATTGTGTTTAATATTAAAAGTTCAATCCAGACGGCTTTTTTGTTGATTGACAATAAAGATGTTTTGATATAAATAAACTTGTTACATTTACAACAAAGTCGTTTAAAAATGACAATAAAGTTGTTTGAAACTGTATTGAAAATACCAGTTAATAAGGAATATTAGATAAAAACTGTGCAATAAAAAGAGTGAACTATAATCAAATTCACTCTTGGAAAATCATTTATCTTTTTATTGGACGTTCTAAAGTTAATATTTCATCTTCCAGTGAAGAAAATTATTGGTGTTCAACTACATGTTTAACGTCTAAACACAGCGGTATTATAAAAAATAAGGAACAAGTGATTCCTTAACAAAATCTAATATTCTTTCTGCAGCAAATTCAGTTATTTCCTCATCTCTTTCCTGTGAAAAGAAATATTAAATGTCAGCAACCATACACGTGAAACGCATAAAATTATAGGCTATATTTTTATGAAGTATTATGGTGGAAGAAAAGTATAGGCCTTTTAATTAAGGTTAGTAGAAATTAATTTTATTGCATAGTACGAACATGAACGAAATTAAACCACTTTTACTAGAGTAAGACAGCAATAAATGAGTGTTTGATAAAGTTTCGCTTTATGTAATGGGATCGAGTCAAGATTAAAAAAGGTTTCTAAGTAAGCTGTCGGCATATCATATAGAAGCAAGGCGTTCGTAAAGTATCCATCTACTTTGTGAACGCCTCTTTGCGTTAATCACCTACTGAAACGTTTAGAAGAAGTCAGAGAAAAATGGAGGTCGATTCGGAATAAGCGCTTCAAGCTGTTCAATACACGTTTCACTGCCTGCAATTAACCCCGCTAAAACGAGTTCACGAGGGCGTTGATAGCCGAATAAGACAGTTGTTAACGCATTAATGGATAAACGAATCCCAGCATCCGTATCATGGGCGTTCAGGATTTGCCCTGCATGTAGCTGAACCGACTTTTGATTATTTAACAATAAATCGTCCTCGATATGCAAAACAACGCCTTGCTCAATACGATTCCACTGGAAATCATATTGGGCTAAAAAGGAATCTACATCAACAATTCGAGCCATGAAATAAGGGGTCAGCTCGGCTTTGATTCGCGGTTCTTTTAGCATGAAATGCAGCGGATCTCGTTCGAAAATTGTCATTTCAACTTGCTCGACCATAGAATCATGCTGGCAAATAAAGTTCCAAAGACTTATTCTGGCATTGCTAGTAAGTGCGATAAATTCCGTTACAGTCATTTTCCTATTATGGACACTATACATGAAATACCCGCTAGCATTATTGTTATCATCATAATAAACCGCAATGAACTGATCTCCATATACATTCTTTTGCCACCATGATGTTTCCCTAACAAGCATGCCGTTAAATTGTTTGGCGTATTGTTCGTAAACACTTTCTAGTACAGCAGAATGATCCTCTTTCTTTAGTCGCTTTATCGTACCGCTAGGGTGATGTTTCATAATAAGGTCAGATTTATTCAATATGTATTTCATCCGGTTAGTGAATAGCTCCCAGCCGAATTTTCGATAAAAGGGAACGGAAAAAGGGTGAAGGAAGGAAACACTCATGCCTTGGTCCTTGATTTGAAATAAAGCCTCTTTTAACAGTTCCTTTACGAAACCTTTGCGACGATATTCTGGATAAGTAGCCACGCCGGCGATCCCACCCATTTTCAGTTGCTTCTTCCCTAGATAAATAGAAAAGGGCAGAAGATGCAATTTTGCAGCAAGCTGATCATTTTCGTTAATCCCATAAATTTGATGATGCTGTTTCATCGTTTCGATTCGGTCTTCTATTTGATCCTCCGCTAATTGAAATTGAAAAGCATACTCTGAAAGCTTCATTGCTTCTTTCAATTGGTTTTCGTGGACTTTGAAAACTGTCACATTTAAAACCCCCTTCATATTATTTTCTATACCTTCAGAATAACATGAACAGTTTAAGTCTAAAAATAAAATCCTTTAACTTATTAAAATAATGAATTAAATAAACGATATAAGTAAAGGAGTTGATTTTTTCAGTCCTTTTTGTATGAAGGACATGGGGACTTAGGCTTCACGACTTACTAAAATAGTCAATCTACTTATCAGTTATACGTAGTTTATCCCGGTTTAACAGGCTGTAATACCCCCATCTCAATTTTTGCGAGAGAATCAAGAAGTAAATAGGTGGGGGATAAACAGCCTGTAAATCCTCGATTGGTTCAACTAACCCCCCCACTGAGGGAAATTTCACTTTATCGGAAAGCATCCAAAATTCTGGTTCCGCACCGCCACTATTGTGATTAGGCGAGTGTAGCATGCTAAATGATATATTCTTCATAGTAACTGGTGGCGTTTTAACGTCATTCAGTTTTTTTACAGCTGATGAGATACTCAAAAAGGAGAACAAATATGAAAATCAAAAGTAAATTAATTCTTATTCTATTAATACTTGTATCATCTATTCTAACAGTCGGGGGAATCTCTAGTTCGATTACGAATCGAACAATAGAGAAAAATGAAGAAATTAGAAATAAAATGGAGATGCAAAAGACGATCATACATATCCAATATCGGATAACAGGTATGTCAAATGATGAACGGGCATTTCTGTTATCGGGAGAGAATGATTATTACGAAGGTATGAAGGTGAAAGCAGAAGATATCGAGAAGAAAATAAAAAAGTTAACGGGTTTGGATACTGATCAAAAGTATCAGCAATCAATCGAGAATTTAACAAAAAATTTCACTCAATACTGGACACTGAATCAGAAAGTCATCCAGTCTTATGCGCATCATGTACAAGCAGCAAAAGAAACCCATTTTGGTGAAGAAAGAACGCTAAGGAAAAACATATTAGACCCATCGATTAATCAATATGTCGATCAATTAGAAACAGAAGTTGCTTATTTAACCGAAGAATATGATAGCACTTCACAAATTGGCAAAAGGGTTATTTTAGTGATTACAGTCCTTTCATCCGTCGCTGGGTCTACACTTGGAATTATCCTATTAGTTTCGATTATAAAACCATTAACGATCTTAAATGAACAGATGCGAGACATTGCTCAAGGTGAAGCAGATTTAACAAAGGCAATCATAATTAAAAATAAAGATGAGTTTGGTGAGTTTGCCGCAACATTTAATCAATTTATTGCATCACTTCGCGAAATCATTCAACAAATTGGCAGGTCTTCTAAGCAAGTGGCCGCTTCATCTCATGAGTTCACTGCCAATGCAGAAGAATCCAAAGCTACATCAGAAATCGTTTCGACTGCGATGCAGGAAATCTCAGATAGTAGCAATCATCAATCGAGTATGACTGAAAAAGGTTTGGGCTCCGTTAAATCAGCCCTTTTAGGAATTGAAACGATTAGTTCGAATACGAATGCGGTAGCAGAAGCATCATTAGTCATGAAAAAACAAGCAGAAAATGGTTCTCAGTCGATACAACAGGTAGGAGAACAAATGGAAAATATTCATGTATCTGTTGATTTAGCAGACGAAGGCGTTCACTCACTTGCAAATCGTGCCTTGGAAATTAACAATTTCACCTCGATCATTAATGACATTGCCAATCAAACGAACTTGCTTGCGTTAAATGCTGCTATTGAAGCTGCAAGGGCAGGTGAGTCTGGTAAAGGATTTGCAGTGGTCGCACAGGAGGTACGAAAACTAGCTGAACAATCCAATGACTCAGCGAATCAAATTAACGAGGTTGTTCAAAGTATTCAGCAGGAAACTAGCGAAACGGTTACTAATATCAAGATCGTCAAAGAAAATGTTTTATCGGGCTTGGAATTATCCACTGAAGCTGAAAGCCAATTTAAAGAGATCATTGACTTCATTGATCAAGTGTCTTCGCAAATTCAAGAAATTGCATCGGCTTCACAACAGTTAAGTTCTGGCTTTGGGATTGTTTCACGTTCAATCGAAGAAATTTCTAATACAACAAAGGAATCCGCAGGACATACAGATGAAATTGCACAAGCGACAGAAGAACAGTTAGCGGCGATGGAGGAAATCTTAGTTGCTGCATTATCTTTATCCTCTTTATCCGAAGAACTCCAGGAGCTGACCTCGAGATTTAAAGTATAATCTCACGGTTCATCTAGTTTGTTAACCATTCTGTTTAAAATCTGTTGACTCTAACGTTACGTAATACCTTATAGTCAAGATCAGAGGGAGGGAAAACAAATGATGAAAGTAAAAGAGGTAGCTGATTTAGTTGGAATTAGTGTGCGCACACTACATCATTATGATGAAATTGGGTTATTATCCCCGGATGCGATAACAGAATCGGGGTATCGATTGTATTCCAATGATAATCTAGAAACACTGCAGCAAATTTTGTTTTTCAAAGAGCTCGACTTCCCTTTAAAGAAAATTAAAGAAATTATCAAAAGTCCCACGTTTAATCGAGAAGAGGCACTTTTCATGCATCGAAAACTGTTGCTCGAGAAGAGAAGTCGGCTGGATGTGATGATCAGGACGATTGATAAAACTATTTCTTATACAAAAGGAGAAATTCAAATGTCTAATCAAGAAAAATTCGAAGGCTTTGATTTTAGTCAAAATCCGTATGAACAAGAAGCGCGTGAACGTTGGGGCGATGAAGCCATTGATCAATCCAAGGCGAAAGTAGGGAAAATGTCAAAAGATGAACAAGCAGCGATGGGGGAAAAAATGAACGAAATCTATCGCAATCTGGCTGCACTTAGACATGAATCACCAGCATCACCAGAGTCACAAGCAGCCATTAAAAAGTGGTATGATATTCTAAACAAGATGGGTAACTACTCGCTTGAAGCTTTCAAAGGACTTGGTCAGATGTATGTTGATGATGAGCGATTCACAAAAAATATCGACCAATTTGGCGAAGGCTTAGCCGCATTCATGCGTGATGCCATGGCTGTTTATGCAGATACGAATCAATAATAAAATGAAGGACTCTTCGATATGGAGAGTCCTTTTAATCTGCTCCTTAAAGAAATTATTTGATATTCCTTATCCATTTATTCATTGTGTAAATTCCTTTTCTTACCGATGATAATCATTGGTGAGAAGGTCCAAAATATAAAGGATGGTGAAAGTCATCAAATTGGTTGTGTAGGGGGAAAAAAATGGCGACGAGACAATCGGTAGAAAATTGCCTACAGCAATGTGAGGAGGTTCTTCGCATTGCTTCTGACGAGTACACACAAGGTGCAAAGCAAGAGCATTATAATAATGAGTCGTATATAGAAGCTCAAGGTTTACTACAGACTGCTGCTAATGAGATTGAAACTCTTGTTGCTAGTGGCAATCTTCAGCAAAGAGAGCAATTGAAACTCATGAGAAACCAAATTCAACAAATGCAGCACAATATGATTGTGTTGAATCGCTAAAATATGAGACAATGTTGACCCTAAACTAAAGAGGGAGCGGCTCAAAAGCAAAGGGGCAAACCCTATGAGACACTCCCTCTTTAGTCAGCTTTTAGCGTGGTTCATGAAGATCCCAAGCTAATTTTAATGATTCGACAATATAATCGGCAACTTCGCATGCCTCGAGATTATCCGTTTCTACCTTCGAATTATGAAGCGAATAAATCGGTTTTCTAGAATTGAAAAGCTCTTCAATTTCTTCAATGGAACGCCCTTGCAATACCGGCCGGCTATCAATAATCAGGCTGATTCTTTCCTTCCACGATTCCCAAGAGAGGTCTAGATAAATAACAATGCAATGTTCTAAACAAACTTTTCGTATCTCTTCTTGTAAAAAAGCCCCTCCACCTACAGAGATGATTTTCAGCCTTTGTTTACTGAATGCGCTAATTACACTTTTCTCCTTTTCACGAAATGCCTTTTCGCCAATATTTTTAAAAATTTCAGAAGTTGCCATATTGTATTCTTTTTCAATTTCTTGATCGATATCAACAAAATCTCGATACAATTTCTTGGCAACCATTTCACCAATCGTTGTTTTACCCACACCCATAAATCCAATCAACACAATGCTTTTTTCCCTAAGTCTACTATTGTTATCATTCATTCCGCTGGCCTCATTTCAACTATTCCTTTTTTCAGTTCATTGTTCGACAAAAACTACATGTCACTATTGTAAAGGATTTGTTTAATGGATAACACTGTATTTTTGGAATGTTGAATAATTTTAATGTGTTGTTAGGAGATAGGTGAGTGCCCGTACATTGAAGAACGAAGGAGCAAACTTAGCCGAATTAACAGCCAATTTTGTAAATATTCTCCCACCTAAAAAAGTATTGCTCCTCCCGAAGAAAACCTCTAAACTAGGATAGTTGTTGAAATATATATAGAAATCAGGTGCATAATGATGCCGCGTGCTTTATGGGTTTTAATTATTGGAATGACCCTGAATGTGACTGCTTCTTCGTTTTTATGGCCTTTAAATACAATCTATCTTCATGACCATT
Organism: Peribacillus sp. JNUCC 23; assembly: GCF_053653995.1. Next base: position 3,878,926 of record NZ_CM132202.1, on the reverse strand, counting down.
TAGGAAAAACGCTATCGATGGCAGGGCTTGTGTTGCTTGCCAATGCCCTTGCAAGTGTTGTCGGCAATCTTTGTGGTGGTGGCTTGTTTGATAAACTTGGCGGATACCGGACTGCAATGGCTGGCGTGATTATAACGTTATTATCTTCAGTTGGGATGGCTTGGAATCATGAATTTCTGCCATATGTGATCTTTTTAACGATTTCAGGATTTGGGACAGGTATCGTGTTCCCGGCTATTTTTGCAATGGCTGGTACTGTTTGGAAGGAAGGCGGCAGAAAATCGTATAATGCGGTCTACGTTGCCCAAAACTTTGGTGTTGCAGTAGGCTCAGCTCTTGGCGGTGTGATTGCGTCTTATTCGTTTGAATATGTGTTTCTTGCCAATACAGTGATGTACGTCTTATTTTTCTTTGTTGCTTTGGTTGGATTTAGAGGGATTCAAGGGGATGCAGCGGCACAAGCGTCCATCCTTCAGGAAAAACAATCGACTGCACCTTCTAATAAAATGCTATATCCGCTGCTTGTTTTATGTATTGGCTATTTCTTGTGTTGGATTGGCTATGTTCAATGGCAGTCAACAATCGCTGCATATACACAGGAAATAGGGATTTCACTTAAGCAGTACAGCTTGCTATGGACAGTCAATGGTGCGTTTATCGTTCTGGCTCAACCACTATTGGCACTTGTTATTAAATGGTTTGCGAAAACTTTGAAAATCCAGCTAATTGTCGGCATGATCATTTTCATTCTCTCGTTTGCAGTGGCCGCGACGTCAAGTAGCTTTGCTGGATTCATGACGGCTATGGTGATCTTAACGATTGGTGAAATGTTCGTTTGGCCCGCGGTTCCAGCTGTGGCAGGAGAGATTGCGACAAAAGGGAAAGTGGGTCTTTATCAAGGGATCGTCAATAGTACGGCTACAGGTGGCCGAATGATTGGACCGCTGCTAGGAGGATTCCTAGTTGATACAAGAGGAATGGATATGATGTTCGCTGTATTAACAATCTTTGTTGTATTAGGCATCGGAACTGTCTTCATTTTCGATAAAATGCAAAAGCGTGTAAACGAAGGTAAAAGCATAGTCTATCCGGTAAAATAAGGAACTCTTTCCCAACATCATGCATATATAAAGAAAAACATGATCAGAATAGGAAAGAGCCCTTGCTTTTCCTGTGAAAATTCACTAGAATGACTATATAATTAAATATTCTAATATAGACAGTGATAAGGAGTAGTACCGATTAGAACCTGTGTAGAGAGTTGACGGATGGTGCAAGTCAACCAGGAATGATCGCGAACTCGCCTTTTGAGTTTCAGGCATGAAGGATTAGTAATGCCTGACGTTCATCCACGTTACGGATTTGGAGCGGGGCGATGGTTAAAGTCGCCAATTTGGGTGGTACCGCGGGTTGATTATATACATAATCCTCTCGTCCCTTTTTATAGGGATGAGGGGTTTTTTTATGGACTTTTATTATGGAAATAAAGACCGATAACGGTTTTTATTAAAAATGAGGAGGAAACTAAGATGAGTTTTAAACATAGGTCGATTGAGAAGAAATGGCAACAGTTTTGGGAAGGAAATAAAACGTTTAAAACGGGTGAAGAATCCGGCAAACGGAAATTTTACTCGCTTGATATGTTCCCGTACCCATCTGGGGCAGGACTTCACGTTGGTCACCCAGAAGGCTATACAGCGAGCGATATTTTGGCACGGATGAAACGAATGCAAGGTTATAATGTGCTTCATCCAATCGGTTGGGATGCTTTTGGACTTCCGGCAGAGCAGTATGCACTTGACACAGGAAATGACCCAGCGGAATTCACGCAGCATAACATCAACACATTCCGTCGCCAAATTAAAGCATTAGGTTTTTCTTATGATTGGGATCGTGAAATTGATACAACAGATCCAGACTATTATAAATGGACACAATGGATTTTCACGAAGCTTTTTGAAAAAGGATTAGCATACATTGATGAAGTAGCGGTAAACTGGTGTCCGGCACTTGGCACGGTATTGGCGAACGAAGAAGTCATTGACGGTTTAAGTGAACGTGGAGGACATCCGGTTGAACGCCGTCCGATGAGACAATGGGTGTTAAAAATCACTGCTTATGCTGACCGTTTACTTGATGATCTTGAAACAGTCGATTGGCCAGAAAATATTAAAGATATGCAACGTAACTGGATCGGCCGTTCTGAAGGTGCTGAAGTGACATTCAATATTGAAGGTCATGATGATACGTTTACAGTCTTCACGACTCGTCCGGATACACTTTTCGGTGCAACCTATGCGGTGTTATCACCGGAGCATCCGTTTATTGACAAAATTACAACGCCTGAGCAAAAAGCTGCAGTTGAACAATATATCTCAGAAGTGAAAAATAAAACCGACCTTGAACGTACTGAGTTAGCAAAAGACAAAACAGGTGCCTTTACAGGTGCTTATGCAATTAACCCAGTTAATGGTGAAAAAATGCCAATCTGGATTGCTGATTATGTACTGATGAGCTATGGAACAGGTGCTATTATGGCAGTACCGGCTCATGATGAGCGTGACTACGAATTCGCAGTTAAATTTGACTTGCCAATTAAAGAAGTCGTAGCGGGTGGGAACGTGACGAAAGAACCATACACAGGCGATGGTCCGCATGTGAATTCTGAATTCCTAAACGGCTTGAATAAAGAAGACGGTATTTCCACGATGATTAAGTGGTTGGAGGATAAAGAAATCGGTACGAAGAAAGTAACATTCCGTCTTCGTGACTGGTTATTTAGCCGTCAACGTTACTGGGGAGAACCGATTCCGATCATTCATTGGGAAGATGGTACAACAGAAGCAGTTAAAGAATCTGAGCTTCCGGTTCTGTTACCGAAAACGACAGACATTAAGCCATCCGGTACAGGTGAATCACCACTTGCAAACATCCATGATTGGGTGAATGTAACCGACGGAAATGGCAGAAAAGGGCGTCGTGAGACAAACACAATGCCACAATGGGCAGGTAGCAGCTGGTACTTCCTACGTTATATCGATCCGAACAATACAGAAGCGATTGCTGATCCGGAAAAGTTAAAAGAATGGATGCCAGTCGATATGTATATAGGTGGAGCTGAGCATGCGGTCCTTCATTTATTGTACGCCCGCTTCTGGCATAAATTCTTGTACGACATTGGCGTTGTTCCAACATCTGAACCATTCCAAAACCTTTTCAACCAAGGAATGATTCTTGGAGAAAATAATGAAAAAATGAGTAAATCAAAAGGGAACGTAGTAAACCCAGATGATATCGTCGATAGCCATGGTGCTGATACTCTACGTCTATATGAAATGTTTATGGGACCTTTGGAATCATCGATTGCTTGGTCTGAAAATGGACTTGATGGCGCCCGTCGTTTCCTTGACCGTGTTTGGCGTTTACTTGTTAATGATGACGACACAATCACTAACAAAATTGTCGATACAGATGACAGCGGCAAGCTTGAGAAAGTGTATCATCAAACGGTGAAGAAAGTTACAGAAAACTACGAGACTTTGAAATTCAACACAGCTATTTCACAATTAATGGTCTTCATCAATGAGGCATACAAAGCGGACACACTTCCGAGACCGTATATTGAAGGTTTCGTGAAAATGTTATCACCGGTTGCCCCACATATTGCTGAAGAACTTTGGGAAAGACTCGGGGCTACAGAAACAGTCACATACGAAACATGGCCTGCTTATGACGAAGCAAAAATGATCGACAATGAAGTCGAAATTGTGATCCAAATTAACGGCAAAGTGAAAGCAAAACTAATGGTACCAACAGACACAACGAAAGAAAAGTTAGAAGAAATCGCTATGGGCGACGGCGCAATTAAAGAACAAATTGATGGAAAAACCGTACGTAAAGTCATTGCGGTACCGGGTAAACTTGTTAATATCGTTGCGAATTAAGTAAAAACTGACTCACTTTCAGACTGTATTTAGTCTGGGTGGGTCGTTTTTTTGTTTTTATATGATTAAATCATCGGTGATGGTTTTTCTTAAGGGGGCATAAAAACATCCATGAGCACCTGCTCTAAAACTAAAACAATGAAAAAAGTTCAGGTTCTCACATTGTATCACCTTATGAAGGTGGCGGTGGGAAGCTGATTTTGCGAAGCCTCGCCCCTTTTCCACAGAAAAAAGCATCCCGTAATAGACGTGAATGGAATGCTTTTTAAATGAATGTTTTAAGCGCTTCTTCGTAAAGTGATAACCTTGAATTTAAAGTGTGAAGGGAATCATCTGGTAGCTAGTGAAGATTGAAGATATAAATAAGATGAGATTTTTATCTTATAGGGCGTATCGGTTTCATAAAATTGACAAGACTATTCAATCGGCATCCAAACCTCAATCACATCTTCTGTTGCTCCTACTGGATAAATATACTTCTCAAAGTTTGGTGAAAATCTAAATTGGATATCTGATCTCTCATGCAAAGCTTGGAATGTGGGTTTGATTCCTGGAATGCCGCCCTCCACTGTAGCAACGATATAGCGTCCCGCCTCTATTTTCACCTTTTTCCTATTGGAATCTTCTGCTAAATCTTGAATGCCTGCAAGATAGTGTAGTTTCCCTTCACGATCAAAATCGATGCAGACACCGTAAAACGTATCAACTGGAATGTTATCTGTTTTTAAGGTTGCATTTAACTTGTCCCATATTTGCGGGATTTCAGCGGTAGTACCTACGTGTTTATAGCCTATTACCCAAAAACTTTCAATCGTTTCAATCCTCGTTTTCATCACAATCTCCTCCTTATTCCTTATGCAACTTTCCAATCTCTATGGTATACTTCCCATTTTAGCATAACAAAAAGCTGAGGCCATGGGGACTTGGTCTTCGCTACTTATTAATAAAATCAGTCTACTTAAACAGGTATACTGATAAAGCATCTAAAATTCTAGCTCCGCACCGCCACCATTGTGATTAAGCGAGTGTAGCGTGCTACAGGGTGGATCCTTCATAGTAAATGGTGGCGTTTTAACGCCATATTCGTTTTGTAGGAAATGTCCATCAGGTAAGTTTTGGAAGTTCATTTAACTTGTCATACGACAAATAATAAATCAGGATTCATTATGAAATACTAAAAATCAAAGGTGATAAAATGTATGGTTTTCCTTTTCATCTTACGAACCTTTGAGAGCAGGAGGATACCAATGAGTAAAGGGAAAATATTGATCGTCGAAGATGAAAGCAAAATTGCCCGTCTCATTCAATTAGAACTCGAGTATGAAGGATATGAAACAGGAACTGCGTATACAGGATTAGATGGGTTCAACATGTTTCAACAAGGACAATGGGATCTTCTTTTATTAGATGTAATGTTACCTGAATTAAATGGACTTGAAGTGTTAAGGCGCATTCGAGCAACCGATGACCAAACGCCCATTATTATCTTAACGGCACGTGATGCACTGCCTGATAAAGTAAGCGGATTAGATTTAGGCGCCAACGATTACATTACAAAGCCGTTTGAAATTGAAGAATTACTTGCACGTATTCGCGTCTGGCTGCGTCTTCCATCGGCATCACCAGAAGACATGACTCCTACATCTCTTAAAATTGGCGATTTAACGATTGACCCAAAAACACGTGAAGTACGACGAGAGAATCAATCGATTGAGCTAACGCCAAAAGAATATGATTTACTTATCTATTTAATGGAAAATAAAAATCAAGTCTTAACGTTTGACCAATTGTTAACGAATGTATGGGGATTTGATTATTTCGGTGATTCCAATGTTGTCTATGTATACATTCGATATTTACGAAAAAAGATTGACACACCATTTCCAACTCCTTATATTCACACAGTTCGTGGTGTTGGATATATGTTAAAGGAATAATATATGAAGCTGCAAACTAAAATCATTCTCACATCAACCCTTTTAATATTTATTCTTTTGGTCGTTGCTAATAGCTCGGTTTATTTTATTTTTAAAAAAACGATGACTGATAACGCCATTGAACGGCTTCAAGTGGAAAGTAAAAATATTGTAGAAGGATTAAAACCAGCAAGTAATCCAGCGAGTAATCCAGCCACTTTATTACGAGCGTATTTACCTCCTAATGGAATGGTTCGTATACTTCCGCCAAAAGGTAAACCGTTGCTTATCGTTATTAGAGACCAAACTGAACTTAATGTTCTGCCCTATTCATACAAGTCATCTGAACAAACAACCGTAGAAAACATTGAAAATCATTTATACGCCATTTCACACTCACCGATTATTTGGACAAATGGTGATGTCGTGACGCTTGAAGTGACGGAACCATTAGAAGATGTTGAGGATTCTTTACAAATTTTAAAATTCATTTTAGTTGTCGCTTCCCTTGTTATTTTAATTCCAACTATCTTGGGCGGTCGTGTATTAAGTCAAGTCATCTTACGGCCGATTAAATCCCTTATTCAGACAATGGAAGAGATTCAGGCATCACGGACTTTCAAAAAAATCAGACGTGATACAAAATCAAATGACGAACTAGATAAAATGGCGAATACATTTAACAATATGATGGATTTATTGGAGGAAAATTATAAAAAACAGGAGCAATTCGTATCAGATGCTTCCCATGAATTAAAAACGCCACTTACCGTTGTAGAAAGTTACGCAAATATGTTAAAGCGTTGGGGAATGAAGCGCCCTGATATTTTGGAAGAAGCAATCGAAGCCATTCATTCCGAGGCCATTCGAATGAAGCAGCTAACGGAACAAATGTTACTCCTTGCTAAAGGCGATGAACAATGGGAGATGCATATAGAGGAAGTGGATGTAAGTTTAGTCTGTAGGGATACAGCAAAGCATCTACAGTTTGCCTTTAAGAGAACGATTTCGATTGATGTACAAACAAATAATCCGATCATTCGTGCAGATGAAAAAAAGATCAAACAGTTACTCTATATTTTAGTAGATAATGCAATTAAATATAGCGAAAAATCCATTGACATTACGATTACTCGCCTTGCTTCTTCCTTATTCATCGCTATTAGGGATTATGGTATTGGGATTCCGAAAGAAGATCTAGCACATGTATATGAACGATTTTTCCGAGTAGATAAAGCAAGGACGAGAGAAACAGGTGGAACAGGATTGGGATTGCCTATTGCAACAAGAATTGTCGCTGCTCATAACGGGAAGATTCATATGGATAGTGAAGAAGGAAAAGGTACAACAGTCACAATTGAATTACCACTTTAAATTTTTTAAGGGGATTCTCAGACTTCTCTAAGAATGCTATGTTACACTATGTTTCAATAACATTTGGAGGTGAAAGAATGAAGAAGAGCGCATTGATAATATCCTTCATTCTAATCATTGGTTTAGGTGGCTGGTACGGTGTTAAAGAAGCATTTACTACTCCGAGTTCTATCCTTCCAGAAGAGAATGTCAGTCAGATGATCCAACAGAAATATGGAGGAACCATTGAGAATATTAGTGTTTTTCAAGAAAAGGATAAGCTCAATTATTCCATTAAATTGCTAAAAGATCAGATTTCATATCAGGTAGTTGTCAATGGACAGACAGGTGAAGTACTTGCAATGGTAAAACAATCGACTTCACAAAAGCCTGCGGAGCAAATTCCTACAGAGCAAACGCCGGTAGCGCAAAACCCTGCAACACCAAAAATAAATCAGCAGGCACCGATCGCTAAATCAAATAAAAACAATCAAACAAGTCCTTTTTCAAGCGATGCTGTTCAAATTACAATAGATCAAGCGATAGAGATTGCTTTAAACAAATTTCATGGAACGATTCATGAAGTCGAATTAGAGGAAGAAGATGGCCAGCTTGTTTACGAAGTTGAAATCAAGCAATCGGAGAACAAGAAAGTAGAAGTTATAATTAATCCTTACTCTGGGAAAATTGAGTCCATTTCAGTTGATACGAACAATGACAAGGACAAGGATGATTAAACGTGTAGCGTTCTGCTACACGTTTTTTTGCGGGAGAAAAAAATACTCTTTTTAGTTAAACTCTTCTGTTTTAAGGGAATTTTAAACTTGTTCTTTAACAGAAGATAAAATGGTTTCTAAATATAAATCAAGCAAGTCGGTGATCGACAAAACTTCATTGATTTTAGATAAAGATGTTTATCAGCAGCAGTTTGGCAACTATTAGCCATTTAATAATAAAAACTATGAATGCCGTTTTTCTGTGGAAAAGGGGCGGGGCTTCGCAAAATCAGCTCCGCACCGCCACCTTCATCAGGTGATACAGTTCTTAGATCCTGAACCTTTTTCATCGTAGGGTTTGGACCAGACGCTCATGGTTGTTTTTTATAAAATTTTTTTCTTTTCTAAGGGAATTCTAAGATTCTCTTTCATAATCTTTAAACTTGAGACGTTATGATATAACTAACAAACAAGCAGGAGGTTTTAAACGATGAAATTAGCAACAACGATATTAACTGGAGTTTTAGTTGTAGGTGGATTAGTAGGAGGAGCTTATGCAATGGCAGCAAACCAACCGTCAACTGAAAATATGAATAGAGTATCGAAAACAATTAGTATAGATAATGCAAAAGAGATAGCTTTAGGCGTATCTAAAGGAGGTCAAGTAACGCAGATTCATTTAGATCCAGATAACGGAAGAAAAGAATACGAAGTAGAGATTATCAATCAAGATACAGAATATGACGTGGATATTGATGCATTGACAGGAAAAGTATTAAAAGTCGAACAAGATGTTCGGGATAAAGCTGATATTGATGACGAAGATATAAGAACACTTCAAAATGTATCGGCAACAATTTCAGAAGAAAGTGCAAGGAAAACAGCGTTACAAAGCGTGAAAGGGACTGTAACTAAAACAGAATTGGATAACGATCACAATCGCTTAGTCTACGAATTTGAACTTATGACAGACGGCAACAATGAAGCAGAGGTTAAAGTAGATGCAACTACTGGAAAAGTAATAAAAGTTGAAATTGATGAAGATATAAGCGCACTTCAAAACGTATCTCCAACAATTTCAGTAGAAGATGCAAAAAAAACAGCGTTACAAAAAGTGAAAGGGACTGTAACTAAAACAGAATTGGATGGCGATGACCATCGCATAGTTTACGAATTTGAAATAATTACAGACAATAGCCGTAAAGCAGAAGTTAAAGTAGATGCAACTAGTGGACAAATTTTAAAAGTTGAATTTGATGATTAAGTGATCAATGTGTATCCTAAACAAAATCATATAGGGAATTATTAAAGAGAGGAAATATTGAGGAGCTTCATATGCTGGGGACAAAATGCATGAATGACATTTGTTTTCTCGAACTATACTAGGAGATATTTGTGGGAGACATCACCTTCTTAAAAGAAATAAGAGGGAGATACCAATAGAATAGATAAGAATTTATCCTCAAAAAAAAGGGTGTCTCAAAGTGGAAAGGCAGACCCTTTTGAGACACCCTCTTTTTAGAGGAAATGAATTAGTTATTTTAGTAACAGGATTCTTCTTTATTACAATTTAGGGAGAACTTTCTTTGCCCCTAAGAACATCCAAGTAGTGAGAACGAAAGGCATTGTCAGTGCTGGAAGTCCATAAGGTAATAGCCAAGTCGTTACACTTGCTGTAATAGGTACGGTTAAACAAGCTGCGCATATACCTGATATGGATGCAACATGTTTACCTTCATGTTTAAATACAATCGCTACGGCTAAACTAGTTAAAATGGCATTATAGCCATAAAGACCCATGAAAATTAAGGAATGTTCTCCACCTAGCCAATATGATGTGAGCAAAGCAACGGCATTACCTAAAATGGCAAAGAGACCAAATTTCCAACCAGCCCAAAATACGGCAATAAATAATAGGGCACCACAATAGGGATTATCCAGGAAAAACACTTGTCCAATTCCAGTAAAAGTCCCTTCCAACCAATTTACCTTTCCTGCTATATTTAGTTCCCAGTGTGCTAAATCTTGAGGCACTAATGCGGTACTTAATTGGATCGCCTCAAAACGATAAGAAACAAGGAGTGTAAACCAAGTCACTATTATAAAAGGGAACGTAAGAATTGGAATCCCTGTATTTCTCATAAAATGCATCATGGCAGCTGTTAAAATCGCCGCTACAGCAGCACCAATTAAAACGATAATCCATTGATTGGCTCCTGTTAAAAACAATGTTAGTGCAAGCCCCGTTAGTACAGAATTATATCCAAATAAACCTTGATTCACACTATCCTCATTGGCTCCTCCCAATTTGCCAATCAGGGTACCAATAATGGCGGATATTAGAGCAATCAATCCCAAATAATACGAATAAAGTGTAAGGGATAGTAGAATGATTAATCCAGTAATAACATTCTCAATCAAGATAACTTGAGAAATTCCTTTCAATGATGCCGAAATTAACGAAAGAAACGTTCCCTCTGTTAATGTAGCATTGTTGTTCTTTTGCATAATACTCACCTCTCGCTGGAATTTTTGATCGTTTTAAATCCACTTGAATCTTTTTCATAAACTTTAAGAAAAACCATTATCCTCTGACACATAACATGTTTCTGTCATGTATCAATATCGATTCAAAGAGAGGGCTAATGTAAAAAAGTACGAACTTACATAAAAACGATTGATAAATCTCATTTTTTAAAAAGATTTTCTGAGATTTTATCATTATATCAGAAAAATAATCTAGCGATCTTCCATTTGAAAAGTTTTCGAGTTAAAAAATCTTCCATTTTTCTTCAATACCTTCTTTTTTCTTCAATACCTCCTAACCAAAGTCCATGATTTTTTCATATGAATAATCAATAAAAGAGCAAGCGTCTAAGAATGACTAAGTTCCTTACTTGTCTAGTATTTATCCCGCATTAACGGGCAGTCAAGACCCCACCTCAAGGCTTAGAGGAATCGTAGGTGGGGGACAACTGCCGTAAAACCCTTTCACTTTATTTGCCCGTTCTTCCCTCTCAGTCTAATGAGTGGTTGCTAGTGTGAGAAATTAAAAATGCATAAAAAAAATATATGAAACTTGATATATATATAAATTATGATATATGATTGCATCAAGGGAATCAAACATTTATCGACAACAAACGACAAAATAATCAGATAATTTCCGAATGTTTTACTTTTTTTAACAAAAAATGTATGGTATTTGGTTTTTTATTACATTTGAAAATATAGTAAAAAAGATGGAAAATCTAAGGGTTTCAACAACGAGAACACAGAATTATCGGACAACATTATTAAGAATGTTCGATTCCCTTTTTTTGCATCAGAACAAAAGTGGTTCTTTATTAAGGGGAGCTTTGCCCTCGGATGAGTCACTACATAATATCAAGGAGGTTTTACTATGAAATTATTACCACGTGAGATAGACAAGCTCATGATTGTGGTGGCTGGTGATCTTGCTAAGAAACGAAAAGATAGAGGATTAAAATTAAATCATCCAGAATCAGTAGCTCTTATCACGTACGAAGTGTTAGAGGGAGCAAGAGATGGAAAAACGGTGGCTGAATTGATGGAATATGGAGCAACGATTTTGTCACGCGAAGATGTGATGGAAGGTATCCCTGAGATGATTCACGATATTCAAGTAGAAGCGACTTTTCCAGATGGAACAAAATTAGTAACGGTTCATAATCCTATTAGATAAAGTGAAGCCTCCATCCGTGAGGTTTTTTCATCGCCGACTGATGATCAGTTTAACTAGGATAGAATGCGACAGGAGGAATCATAGAATGATACCAGGACAATACATTTTAAAAGAAGAAGACATTATGATCAATGAAGGTAAAACATTAAATACACTTTCAGTCATCAACACAGGCGATCGTCCAGTCCAAATTGGATCTCACTTTCATTTTTATGAAGTAAATGAGGCGCTTCAATTCAATCGAGAAGAAGCATTCGGAAAACGTTTGAATATTCCTGCAGGTGCAGCGGTTCGTTTTGAACCAGGCGATGAAAAAGAAGTAGAATTGCTTAGTTTTGCTGGGGAACAACGTGTGTATGGATTTAATAATAAAGTGGATGGATCTGTTCGAGGAGGGCGTAAGTAATGAGTTACAAAATGTCTAGAAAGCAATATTCACAAATGTATGGTCCGACTACAGGGGACTCAATTCGTTTAGCAGATACAGATATCTTGATTCAAATTGAGAAAGATTATACAACGTATGGAGAAGAAGTCGTGTTTGGCGGCGGAAAAGTAATTCGTGATGGAATGGGACAACATCCTCTTGCAACGAGAGCAGATGGTGTGCCAGATCTAGTGATTACAAATGCAGTAATCCTGGATTATACAGGGATTGTTAAAGCAGACATTGCCATCCGTGACGGGAAAATCGCTGGAATCGGGAAAGCAGGAAATCCTTTAGTGCAAGATAATGTGGATATCGTTATTGGTGCTTCCACAGAAATCATCGCTGGAGAAGGATTGATTGTTACAGCTGGTGCGATCGATACCCATGTTCACTTTATTAATCCAACGCAAATCGAAACGGCATTATCTTCTGGTACGACGACATTAATTGGCGGCGGAACAGGTCCAGCCGCTGGATCAAAAGCGACAACTGTTACTCCTGGAGAATGGAATATGCATCGTATGCTTCTTGCAGCGGAAGGAATGCCAATCAACGTTGGGTTCACAGGTAAGGGACAAGCGGCATCCGAAGAGCCTCTTATCGAGCAAGTTCGCGCTGGCGCAATCGGCTTAAAAGTTCATGAAGACTGGGGTGCAACAGCTTCAGCCCTTGATTATGCATTACGCGTAGCTGATAAATATGACGTTCAAGTAGCGGTCCATGCAGATACACTGAATGAAGGTGGATTCATGGAAACCACAATGGCTGCCATTAAAGATCGAGTGATTCATATGTACCATACGGAAGGTGCAGGTGGCGGACATGCTCCTGACTTAATCAAATCAGCAGGCTATGAGAATGTTCTTCCATCTTCTACGAATCCTACTTTACCTTATACGGTTAATACGGTCGACGAGCATTTAGATATGTTAATGGTTTGCCATCATTTAAATCCATCAATTCCTGAAGATCTTGCATTTGCTGATTCACGGATTAGAAAAGAAACGATTGCAGCAGAAGATATTCTTCATGACATGGGGATCATTAGTATGGTCAGCTCAGATGCACAAGCGATGGGACGAATTGGCGAGGTTGTTTTACGTACTTGGCAAGTAGCAGACAAAATGAAAAAACAACGCGGAATCTTGGAAGGCGACAGTGAGTTTTCTGATAACAACCGTGCAAAACGTTATGTGGCTAAATATACGATCAATCCTGCCATTACACACGGAATCTCTGAATATGTTGGTTCAATTGAAGTCGGAAAAATTGCCGATCTAGTTCTTTGGTCCCCAGCATTTTTCGGTGTGAAGCCTGAAATGATCCTGAAAAATGGCTTTGCTGTAGAGAGCTTAATGGGAGATGCAAATGCATCCATTCCAACACCGGAACCGGTGATTTACCGTCCGATGTATGCACAGGTTGGAAAAGCATTAGCGAAAAGCTCGATCACATTCATTTCTCAAGCAGCATTTGATGATAAAGTGCATGAGAAACTTGGCTTGGAAAAAATGATTCTTCCAGTTCATGGTATCCGAAATTTAACGAAAAAAGATATGAAACATAATTCTGAAACGCCTACTATCACTGTTGATCCACAAACATATGAGGTAACCGTAAACGGTGAACTTATTACTTGTGAACCAGTTGAAACTGTACCGATGGGGCAACGATATTTCCTATTCTGAGGTGAAAGCATTGATTATCGAAAAAATTGTGACCAATATTGAACAAATGGCAAAAGAAGATTTAGACAAGCGCCATAAAGAAAAGGTCTATCTTGAAAGTGCTCATTTAGTGAAAAGAATTCAAAGAGTGACAACAGATCATGGTACGGAAATTGGGATTCGTTTAAAAGACCCTCGTGATCTTGTTGCTGGTGATGTTTTATTTATGGATGATAAAAACATGATTATCATCGACGTCTTATCGGATGATTTAATCATTATTAGTCCACGTTCATTGCAAGAAATGGGAACCATTGCTCATCAATTAGGGAATCGTCACTTACCTGCTCAATTTGAAGAGGATGAGATGCTCGTACAATACGATTATCTTGTAGAAGAATTGCTACAAGAACTGAAAATTCCTTTCAGACGGGAAGACCGGAAAGTGAAACAGGCATTTCGTCATATTGGACATAGCCATGAATCCTAATATTCTTTCCTTATTTCAATTATGCGATTCAAACCTTCCAACTGGTGGCTTTAGTCATTCATATGGTTTGGAGACGTATATTCAAGAAGGTAAAGTACATGATCAAGCAACGTTTGCAAAATGGCTTCATGTTTACTTGAACGAGCAGCTCATCTATTCAGATGGGCTTGCTTCTCATCTCGTATATGAGGCTTTAGAGAATAATGACTTCCAAAAAATATGGAAGTTAGACCGAATGCTGACCGTTCAAAGTTTGCCGCGTGAAACTAGGGATGGTACCCAAAGAATGGGTGAACGTATGTTAAGTCTTGTGGAAGCTTTATATGATGTGCCTGTACTATCCGAATATAGAAATCGTATCAAGGAGAAGAAATCCTTTGGACATTCTAGCATTGTCTTTACGATCATCGGCCATCATCTTGGTGTTCCCAAGTCTACGACTACTCTCTATTATTTATATTCTGCTATTTCAAGCTTGATTCAAAATGCGGTTCGGGCCATTCCGTTAGGTCAGACTGCAGGTCAGAAAACAATTCAAGAGTTTCAAAAAGAGTTAGTGAAGGCAACTGAGAAAATTCAGGATCTGGATGAAGCGGATTTTGGTATTACTTCACCAGGTTTAGAATTAGCTCAAATGAAACATGAACGTGTAAATATTCGTATTTTTATGTCTTAATTATTGAAAAAAAGGAAGTGTGTTTTAATGGAACCCATTAAAATTGGCGTAGGCGGACCTGTTGGAGCAGGGAAAACGATGTTAGTAGAAAAACTGACTCGACATTTAGACGGTGAAATTAGCATGGCGGTTGTGACGAATGATATCTATACAAAAGAAGATGCTAAATTCTTAATGAATAATGGAGTCCTGCCACAAGATCGTATCATTGGCGTTGAAACAGGCGGATGCCCGCATACAGCGATTCGTGAAGATGCATCGATGAACTTTGCAGCGATTGATGAATTAAAAGAGAAGCATCCAGATGTTGAACTTATTTTTGTTGAAAGTGGCGGCGATAATCTTGCAGCGACGTTCAGCCCTGAATTGGTTGATTTCTCTATTTATATTATTGATGTGGCTCAAGGGGAAAAAATTCCGCGTAAAGGTGGACAAGGTATGATTAAATCTGATTTATTCATCATTAATAAAACAGATTTAGCGCCATACGTTGGTGCAAGCCTTGATGTTATGGCGTCAGACACGAAGGTTAACCGTGGGGATAAACCGTTTGTTTTCACCAATTTAAAAGATAATTCGGGCCTTGACCAAGTGATCGATTGGATTAAGAAGAATGCACTTTTAAAAGGATTGGAATAAATGGAAAACTGGACAGGGACTCTGCGTTTAGATGTGGAAGAACGTCAAGGTAAGACCGTTGCTAAAAATGTGTATTTCCAGGGCGCGTTGAAAGTCATGCGCCCAATATACCATGATGATTCTGGACAAGCCTGTTACTATATATTAAATCCGGGCGGCGGCTATTTAGATGGAGATCGCTATCAATTGCAATTTTCGTTGAAAGAACAAGCGAAACTAACCTTGACCACACAATCAGCTACAAAAGTTTATAAAACGCCTAATCAACATGCCTATCAGGAAACGGAATTTATTCTGAAAAAAGGCAGTTATCTAGAATATATTCCTGATCCACTTATCATGTATCGTAATGCTCGATATAAACAAAAAAATGTGATTCGGATGGAGCAAGGTGCTACGCTCATTTATTCAGATATTATTACACCAGGATGGTCACCTGATGGCAAACAATTTAGCTATGATCAGCTTCAATTAATGAATGAAGTCTATATGGATGATGAGTTAGTGATGTATGATCATATCAAATTGAATCCAGCTGTTCAAGATATGAAGGAGATTGGCTTCATGGAAGGATACACCCATTTAGGTTCGATGATTGTAATTGGTGAACAAACAAACGCCGAATTACTTGACCGGCTGTATCAGTCAATGGACCATAACGAACAAGAATATAAGCTTGGACTATCTATGTTATCAGTAAAGGGCTTTACCATTCGTGTACTAGCGAACAAAACGCAAACGATAGAAAGAATATTTACCGAATGCCATCAACTGATTAGTGAAGAATGGTTTAACACGAAACCTTCTTTTTTAAGGAAGTATTGATTATTAGGACTCGGCAATCAAAAAGGTTGCCGAGCTTTTTTAGGTAGATCAAAGGATTTTAAATGGTAGAATATGAACGCCATGTGATTAGTCGTTGGTAAGTTTGGTAGTCACGATTCGTGTATGAACGAAAGAATGTACCGAACGCTTAAATGAACTGCGGGTGTCATAAGTAAATTATTTGGTATATACTATATGTGTATTTTAGAGAATAATGAAAGGGTTTTTAATCTCTGGATCAAACAAATAGTTTTAGTTGTGCAACATTAAGGTTGCTCCTATTTATGAATGGGGGGATATGATGAATACTCTTGGATATGCAATACTCAGTGCACTCGGTAGAAAACCATGCTCGGGATATGAATTAGCGCAGTATTTAGATGCGGTATGGCCTGCAAAACATAGTCAAATTTATCCTCGTTTAACCAAAATGGAACAGAACGGGCTTCTTATATTTGAAGAAGTTATCCAAACTGGGAAACCGGATAAAAAAATATTTTCGATTACAGATAAAGGTAGAGAAACGTTAGAAAAATGGGTTATGGAATCTCCATCTGATCCAATTATGAGAGATGAGTTTCTGATTAAGGTAAATTCCATTTGGTTATCGGATGAGGAAAATGCGAAAAAATTAATTCAGGATCGAATTTCAGATCTTGAACAAAAAGTTGCTTTTCGAACAGATACAATAACAGAGTTGGAACAAAAGCATCGGGGAGATACGATGTCTAAGCATTTTGGCCGCTATCTACTCTTTAATCGACGGAACATGATGGACAAAGAGGAGATTTCTTGGTGTCAATGGGTTTTAAATCTAATTGAAAAATCAAATTTTAATATGAGCAAACTAACGTTATGGATGCTCGGTGCTGGCAAGCTTAATCTAATCATTCAAAACATGATTTTTGTCAGTGAAATCTAAATGCCTCATGTAGGAAGTGTTCAAGTCATTTATGTAACCATTCATTTTAAATCTATTTGTTGAACTAACTGGTGCTTAATTTGAATAAGGTTTAAGCAATGATCTTCTACTAAATTACCTACACTTAATAGAAACTAATATGTTATTCCATTAAAGAGAGCAATTCCAGTATAGAAATTGCGCTCTTTTTTTATGTGTAGGATTAGATTCTTGATTAAGAATACCGTTTGTTACTAACTCTTTATACCTGAACCTTTGTTTTACGGTATAAAGACCATTTTACTAATGGGGAAGTAAGGGCAGTGGTAATAACCGCAATAAGGAACAAAATACTATAATCCGTATTAGAAATTAATTTACTACTTAAACCTATGTTGGCAAATATTAAGATCATTAATCCCCGTGCATTCATTAAAGCCCCTATAGCACTGGATTCCCCCCAACTATAACCTATTATTTTTGCATAAATCATACAGGCAAAATATTTGCTTATAAATGCCATCCCAATAAACATTAAAACGATGACTAAATGATTACTACTTGTAAAAGAGCTTAGGTCAACATTAAAACCAGAACTTACGAAGTAAATAGGAACCAAAAGTGTATTTACAAAATCTGAGATTTTAGTATCTAACTCTTTGGTGACTCTATCTAATCTAGGTACGATTAATCCTGCTATAAATCCTCCAAAAATAGCATGAAGTCCAATTTTTTCTGATACAAGACTGCTACATAAAAAAATAAAAATAAATAATGCAAAAAATTCATTATTTAAGGTATTGTACTTATTTGAAACAATATATTTTAAAATGGGCCTGATAACAAAAAACATGACTAAAAGGTAAATAATCATATAAATGCTCATGCTCATACTGTTAACTGAAAAATTTAGGCTAGCAATGGAAAGGATAATTGGCAGCATGATCCATGCTAGACAATCATCTATACTTGCACCTAAGACAACAAATCTCCCTAACTTTGTTCTAATCATCTTTTGTTGATCTAAAATCCGTACTAGTACGGGAAAGGCAGTTACAGAGATACTAGCTGACATAAACAAAGAATAGATTAATTGAGTGGTAAATGTTTGTTCTAAATAAGGATAAATATGCCAACCTATTATAAATGTCATAAAAAAAGTAGGAATGATCCCCACCAGTGCAAGTTGTATAGCGTTTTTTATTAGCTTATCTTCTATCTTTTCTTTACCTACTTGAATTCCTATTATAAACATATATAAAGATATTCCGAGCTGACTTAATAGGAACAAATGTTCTTTTGTTTCTTTATTGAACAACCACTCTTGGACCCCAGGGAACAAGGCACCTAAAAATGAAGGACCTACTAAAATACCGCCAATCATCTCCCCAACTACTTTGGGCTGGCCAACCACTTTTGCTAGAGTACCAAATAACTGAGAAATAATTATTATAATCAATAAACTCAATAAGAATTGAAACAAAACAGACACTCCTTTTCCTTACTATTGAAAAAGTATATCTGGACTAGTCCAAAAAGTCTATCAAACTTGGGCATACTCAAAAAGTGAGCATTTGGTAGAACTTTTCAATGGTCACAGAAAGCTCGATCTGTAAGGATACTTTCGAGAAAGTGCGTTTGGTCATAGCAAGAGCAATCGATTGTTCCCGCGATCTTCCTTATATGGCCACCACAAGGTATATGTGAACTTGGGTATATATCAAACGATTAAATCTTTTCTCATCAGATTACATATTGTAAAGCTGTATCGAAAATCATGTTAAAATAATGAAGTTGAGCTAGATTCTGTAATAAGACAATCATAAAAAAACATTCATGAGCATCTGATTTAAAGCTCAAAGATGAAAAAGGTTCAGGTTCTAAAACTTGCATCACCTAATGAAGGTGGCGGAGCTGATATTGCCAAGCCCCGCTCCTTTTTCACAAAAAAGAGGAGGCGTTAATAAAATGATTAGAGTTGTATGTAAAGCCAAACTAAAACCAGGTGTAAAGGTTGAGGAATATTTAATAATGGCTAGTGAAGTTATTTCAGAAACCAGAAAAGAAAAAGGCTGTATAACGTACACACTTCATGAAGATATCAATGATCCGACCATCCTTACTATGATCGAAGAATGGGTGGATGAAGAAGCTATAAATCAACACAATAAAAGTGAACATGTTTTGAAAATTGTTCCAGAGCTTAGAAAACTTCGAGAAAGTACAGAAATCAACCTTTATAGAGAAGTGAAATAATTTTCATAATCATTTATTTTTAACTATGGTCATAAGAACTACTAGTTTACTCTATTCAAGGAGCTTGAATAGAACAAAGATCACAGAAATTATCAACTTTTTTATAAAAATCAAAACGTAAAGCTGCTAGACATGAATCCATTTTGATAAAAAGATTTTTCAAAATGGATTGTTTTTATCCCGGTTTAACAGGCTGTAAAACCCCCACCTCAATTTTTGTGAGAGAATTAAGAAATAAATAGGTGGGGGATAAACAGCCTGTAAATCCCCGATTGGTTCAACTAACCATCAGTGGGGGATGAAAAAAGCCCCCACTGATGGAAGTTTCACTTTATTCATCAAAAAATATGGATTTGCAAGGTATTTTGGATCAAAATTTATTTCAAAGCAACAGCCGGCTTATAAATCAAATAGCGAGGACGATGCAGATGCAATTGTGTATTTGGACCAAAGCCAAGTGCTTTATAATAGCCTTGGCTATTTGCAATTCTTTCATATTAGAAAAACTTTAAAAAATTTTTTAGACGATGCTACTTTTTTTGTTTTTGCCCTTATAAAGAGAGTGACAACATAAAAAAGGGGCGAGAATAATGGAGAGACTAAATTTTGAAACGATTAAACATTATCAATCATTCGAGACGATTGAAGAAA
The DNA here is from genome assembly GCF_053653995.1 of Peribacillus sp. JNUCC 23. The sequence goes on along the minus strand of NZ_CM132202.1, from coordinate 3,858,756 downwards.
TGGATCAATCCGTTCGGGGGTTTTTGTATAAGCACAAAGCTGAATTATCAGAAGGCACTAACAACGTCTTAACCTTCATTTGGAGACATTCCGTGAAGGTTATTGGTGTAAGCTTTGCTAAATACGATTATATCGCAACAAACGTTGAGCTAAGTCGAAGAACAGTCATTCGCGCCGTTAACAAGTTAGAGCAATTAGGAATCATTAAAAAAATTCCGACAGCGAAAATGAATGGTAAACAAGGCGTGAACATCATTGTCATCCAAACTTTTCAACAACTAGATGATTTGAAAAATAATATGTCACCCCAAGCTGTCACCGAACCTGTCACTCCTAATAAAACAGAGAATAAGCAAAGCTCACTCTGTGAGATTAAAACAAAACCTAATAACGTAACCGAACAGGGGAATCGATCACAGCAGGCTGAAGAATCTATCTCTCAAGAAAAAGTAGATCCAAGCATCCAACAAGAGTTAGACGAAAGCTATTTACCTGAATCGGTTCATAAGGAATTTGTCCAAGCTGCCAAGCCCTTTTTCAGTGCATCTGCCATCTATAAACTTTGGAACCGAGTGCTTATTGCCTATAAAAAAATCAATCTCGATTGCCCGTTAGAAAATGTGATAGAAGAAGTCGTCAACGCCTTTAAACAAACAATTTTTGCGAAACAAATTGGGAAAATTCGCACCTCGTTTGAAGGGTATTTCTATGGGGTTCTTTATGCCAAACTGATTGTAGAAAAAAGACGTGAAAACAGACATCTGCTGCTTGATTTTATAGGGGAAGAATGAATGAATAGAAATCAAATCTCCATACAACCTGAATATTTTTAGTAAGATAAAACGATTCCAGCATCATGAACGAAGAGATTCTTTTCTGTGGAAAGCCTCATGTTTTTTTCATTAAAACTCGAAACAACTTATATAATTGTTGTATAATATAAGCTGGTAATAAGGCATAAACTTCTATTAGGATGGTTCGTCAGCAATAGGAAAGCGTAACGAACATCTTATCGTTATTTTGTAAAAATGTTTTAAGCAGTCGCATAGTTCATATGTATAATTTAGTATAGATTCAAAGTAGAAAGAGAGTGGTCATCATGGGCCGTAAATGGAACAATATTAAAGAGAAAAAAGCGTCAAAGGATGCAAATACGAGTCGTATTTACGCAAAGTTTGGGCGTGAAATTTATGTAGTAGCTAAGCAAGGTGAGCCAGATCCAGAATCGAATCAGGCTTTAAAAGTAGTACTTGAGCGTGCCAAAACGTACAATGTGCCAAAAGCGATTATTGATCGTGCCATTGAAAAAGCCAAAGGTGGTTCTGATGAAAATTATGACGAACTTCGTTATGAAGGTTTCGGACCTAATGGTTCTATGGTTATTGTCGACGCACTGACAAATAACGTGAACCGTACTGCATCAGATGTTCGTGCTGCATTTGGTAAAAACGGCGGTAATATGGGGGTCAGTGGATCTGTAGCTTATATGTTTGATGCAACAGCTGTCTTTGGCCTTGAAGGGAAAACAGCAGATGAAGTGCTTGAACTATTAATGGAAGCAGATGTAGATGTACGTGACATCGTAGAAGAAGATGAAGCGGTTATCATTTATGCTGAACCTGATCAGTTTCATGCTGTGCAAGAGGCGTTCAAGAATGTTGGAATCACTGAATTCACTGTTGCCGAACTAACGATGCTTGCGCAAAATGACCTAACGCTCGAAGCAGACGCACAAGAGCAATTTGAAAAAATGATTGATGCATTAGAAGATTTAGAAGACGTTCAGCAAGTCTACCATAATGTAGATTTAGGTGAATGATACATGAAAGCAGAGGCTGTCCCATCATAAAGGGTTCAGACCCCACATCTATTTTATATCGTTTAAATGAATGACAACGGTATATAGAATGTGAGGTCAAAACCTTTTTGGGCAGCCTCTGCTTATTTAATTTGGATAGACCTCGTTTTTAATACAAGGTACATAATGCAGAGTTATAACACTTTGAATATTAAAATAGCGTTAACATGTCTCTTTAGGAAATCCCTAACAATTAAAAATGGATAACACCGCTAATAATCTCCGAAATGAAAACTTGATTCGAAATAAATTTTACACATACTTACCTCATTTTAATGTTGTCAACTTGGTACCAAGTTAGGATAAAGTGAAACTTCTATCAATGGAGTCATATTGCCCGTTAAGAGTGGGGTAACCCGAGTCAAGCAATTTGAATGGGGGAGAATTAGCAATGAAGGTTGAATTACATTGTCACACGAATATTTCAGATGGGTCTTGTTCGTTTGAAGAGGTATGAGAATTTGCGGCAAATGAGGGAATTCTCCATTTAGCAATTACGAATCATGATACAACGTATGGTTTGTAGGAAATGGTGGAAAAGGGAAAAGAAACTGGGCTAGAAATCATCCCTGGTACCGAAGTTTCAGGTTATGATTTTGCAAGAGGTAGACGTGTGCATCTATTAGGCTATTATGTGGATTATGAACATAAGGCGCTTTTCGAGCGTTGTCAGCCATTGATCGAAAAGCGACATGCAGCATCCGAAGAAATGGTTCGTTCCATGAATCGTGATCCTATAATATTTGCTATGGCTACCTCACGCCTGAAATTATGCCGGATCGTGCAAAAGCTGCTGGAGCATTAGTCGTAGGTACAGGACGTTCGGATTTTCCGAATCAGGTGAACAACGTACTCGCATTCCCTGGTATGTTCCAAGGTTCTTTAGATGTACGAGCTAAGGAAATTAACGAAGAAATGAAACTGGCAGCAGTTTTTGCAAACGATGCAATGGAAACGGGTGTTTCGCAAAAAAATATAGATGTAGCTGAAATTAAAAAGCGCCTATTAGCCTTAACGGAAGAAAAACAAAATGACCTTGTATAAAACTAGTAGAAATTTAAACCTGATCCACTTACTTAATTAATTGTTATAGTAAATAAGGTGTTACTCCGAGTAATGAATTAGATATACAGATTGTTATTTCGAAATGTGTTCCTCTTTTTAGACTGTTGAGAAAATTTTTCTCAACAGTCTATTTGTGTTTATCGAACATTATAAGACAGAAACTCGGTGTTTCCAGTTTGTGTACTAAAGATAACAATAATAGCATTGTCCATTCTCACCTTATCGAGGCGTTCTTAAACGGTTCGCAGTGTTTTCCAACTGAAAGATAATTTATAAGAATGGTAACAAAATTACAGTTACAGGGTCTTAATGTGTATACGTTGTCACTGATTGGGAAAATTACATTGTGAAGCAAGGGAGGTTAGAGAATGAAAAAAATGGGGAAATGGGAAAAAATACAAAAAAATAAAAAAATAGATTCTCTACCTGCTCATATTAACAAAGATATGTTAAGCTCAGAAATTTCAACAAACGAGAAAGTGTTAAAAGAAAGTTTTCAAAACTGTTCTGATTTTGTCATACGACCAATTTATATATCCGGAGAAACTAAAATCTTTGTGATATATGTGGATGGATTAAGTGATGCAAAGACGCTTGACGAATTATTTTTAAAACCAATGATGTTTGAAGGACTTCCGGAAGGAATGGGAGAAGTTCATCAAATTGGACAAATTTTGAAACAACACCTTGTCGCGATCTCTCAAGTTACCACTGTTTCGAAAATGAGTGAACTTGTTGATGGTGTGTTGAAGGCAAATGTCGGGATAATAGTTGATGGAGAAACAGATGCTTTACTGGCAGAATTGAAAGGATACGAAAAACGAGGTATTGAAGAACCATCGACCGAAGTCGTTATTCGTGGGCCGAGAGATGGATTTATTGAAAATTTAAGGACTAATACAAGTCTTTTACGTAGAAGGATACGGAGTACAAGCCTAAAAACGGAACCAATCACGATTGGTGAATTCTCACAGACTGATGTAATAATTGCTTATATTGATGGTATTGTTCAGGATTCCATTTTGGATGAAGTTCGTACGAGATTAAAGAGAATACAAATAGATGGGGTGCTGGAGTCGGAGTATATTGAGGAATTTATTGAAGATAATCCTTATTCTCCATTCCCACAAATCCAAAATACCGAAAGACCAGATATTGTAGCAGCGAGCTTGTTGGAAGGGAAAGTTGCCATACTCGTGGATAACACCCCATTTGCCTTGGTGCTACCGATGACATTTTGGAGTGGGTTCCAAGCTGCGGGGGATTATTATGAACGGTCTATGTATGCGACTTTCATAAGGATTATTCGTTTTATATTATTAAATGTATCCATATTTTTTCCATCAATCTATGTTGCCCTAACCACATATCATCCAAAACTCATTCCGACCAGTCTACTTATCAGCATTGCTGCTTCCCGTGAATCTGTTCCGTTTCCAGCCGTAATTGAAGTACTTCTCATGGAATTTATGTTTGACGGTCTTCGCGAAGCAGGCATTAGGTTACCCAAACCCGTTGGTTCAGCTGTCAGTATTGTGGGAGCGCTCGTTATCGGTCAGGCAGCTGTACAAGCCGGGATTGTTTCTGCCCCGATGGTGATTGTTGTAGCCACGACTGGTATAGCTGCGTTTGGCATACCACGCTATAGTTTCGGAAATGCTTTTCAAATGATTCGGTACGTCATGCTGATTCTAGCAGGGTGTCTTGGCTTTTACGGAATTGTCATAGGTTTTATTGCTCTTACTATTCACCTTGTCAATCTTCGGTCGTATGGTGTTCCTTATTTCAGTCCGGTTGCTCCACTCATTCCAAGGGATTTAAAGGATATCGTGGTAAGGGCACCTAGATGGGCATTTAATTATCGTCGTGAATTTTTTTCTGGTCGAAATAAAAAGCGCATTCCAAAAGGACAAAAACCTAGTCCAAAATAGGGGGAGGAATAGTAAATGAACAGACGACTGATTTGTTTTGTAATCTACTCTTCCCTTTTGTTCACATCAGGTTGTTGGGATCGGGTTGAGATAAATGATCGTGCCATTTGGATAGCAACAGGATTGGACGCTATAGAAAAAGAGGGCATTCAATTGAGCGGTCAAATATTAATTCCCTCCAGTATGAATCCCCAAAATGGGGGAGGAGGTAATGGAGAAAAAAACTTTTTATTAATTTCAGCCATAGGGAAAAATGTAACCGATGCAACACAGAATATACAGATGAAACTTTCAAGGAAAGCATTTTATGGACAACGTAGGGTTCTTTTATTTGGGGAGGAATTTGCGAAACTAGGCCTCAAAAATCAGCTTGACTTTACTATCAAGGACTCGAATGCCAGCTTGCGGACCGATGCATTTGTTGTGAAAAAAGGTACAGCAATAGACATGCTTAACCTATCCTACCCATTAGAAAATATTCCTGCTGAAGCGCCATTAAAGGAACACGTTCAAGCTGGGGGGATGAATGATACTTCATATTTACATTTCCTCAAAGCAGCGAACAGTAAGGGGATACGCCCAAACCTACCTGCGATTGAAATTGGGAATTTTCAAGATGGTGAAGGCGTAGGTAAAAAAGGTGAAAAGTCCTATCAGTTGACAGGAAGTGCCATTTTTGATCAAGATCTTAAATTGTGTGGGTATTTAAACATGGATGAATATAGAGACCAGCTTTGGATCATGGAGATCCTGAAGAAACGTTCGCTTACTATTCTAATAGAGGATGGCAATGTCAGTTTGGATTTAGACAAAATGGGAAGCAAAGTCATACCAGAAATCAGCAGAAATAAAAAAATAAAATTTACCATTGTATTGACTGGAGAAGGAGCTGTGATCGAAAATAATACAAATTTAGACTTAACGCAACCCAAAAACCTTGAGTTCATACAAAACGAATTTAATAAACAATATAAAAAGCAAGTTGTTCATACCATTACAAAAGTTCAAACGGAATACGGAACAGATATTTTTGGGTTTGGTGAGGTAATTCATAAACAGATACCGCACCAGTGGGGAGATTTAATGAATGATTGGGACAAAAAATTTTCAGATGCTGATGTCACTGTGAAAGTAAACTTGACCATTCGACGAGTAGGAATGTCAGGTCCATCCTTAAGAAAGTGAGATCAAAAAAATGAAGATCTCAGGAGTCCAAATATTTTGGATAATGTTCACTTTTGTTTCAGGAAATATGCTTATAACGACCATGGGTACAGCAATTAGAGACGCGAAACAAGACGCTTGGATTTCCTATCTAATCGCCATTATTTTCGGGGTATTGATTGTCTTTGTCGCAACCAAAGTGAGCCTTTTGTATCCCAATCAAACCTTAATTGAATACAGTAAAACCATTTTAGGTAAGTGGATAGGAAACATTGTTGTGATTACATATCTTTTCCAATGGTACTCGGTGATTGGCTATAATTTAAGACAATTTGCTGATTTCACAATCACAATGTTGCTCCCAACAACACCTTTATGGGTGTTGATCTTGACAATGCTTTTGTTAGTTATCTATGTCACTGCAGGCGGAGGAATAGAAGGAATTGGCCGATGTAGCGAAGTTTTCGGGATAATACTGGTTTTTTCAGGAGTAATAACATTCATCCTAGCTGTTCCAAATCTCGATTTTAGCAAAATACTACCTTTATATTCAGATTCAGGATTGCGTCCGATACTTAAAGGAACTTTGTACCTTGATTCTTATTTGGGGGAGTCTGTTATGATGATGATGTTTGTTTCATTCATGGCTCAACCACAGCAAGGACCCTCAAGAGCAATATGGGGAGTTGCTCTTTCTGGATTGGCGCTATGTGCAAGTTCAATGGTTGTACTTATGACTTTAAGTCCTGAGGTAGCAGATAAACTAAAATATCCTGTTATAGATGCGATTGGATTTATCTCCGTAATGGGGTTTATCCAAAACGTAGATCTTTTAGTCCTATTAATCTGGATGCTAAGTAGTTTTATTATAAATTCATTGTATTTCTTTATGGCCAGCTACGGAACAGCTCAATGGCTTAAAATCAAAGAATGGCGAAAAACTATTTGGTTTGTGGCTGCTTTTTCATTCGTATATGCCTTAATCTTTCCAAATGTCACAATAACTGAAGTGGAATATATAAATAAGTATTGGATTCCTTTTGTGTTTCCAGTCAATATTATCGGAATTCCTCTTTTATTATGGATTGTGGGAAGTATACGAAAAAAGAAACAGTAGATTCCCCTAATTCATTCTTATAGATCAGATTAAAGTCTTTTTAAAAAGTCGAAGAAAGCACCTCTCACTTATGCGGGCCATGATGTGGAAGTGAGTTTTTTAGGATCATTCTTAAATAAGAATTTGCTTTTTGAAATGAAAGCTTAAATGACATTGACCATTCTCCAACAATGGACTGTAACTACTAGTGTCAGAGGGATAATTACAAGTTCCTATTACCTGAGGTGTGATCATTGGAATTACGTTCGGGGTACAGTGGATTATTAAGGTGGATGAAAATATGTTAGGGTCCAAGGGTTTTATAAAATTTTTGATAGAAGGAAAGACGTGTCTGATAGCAGAGAAATCGTTTATATGGACCCAGTTGATGGAGAATACGAAGGCACGATTTAACTAAACTATCCGAAAAGAGGATTACCTGTATACGACATTCTCTATCGAATTTATAAGATACAAGTGGATTACGGAAATCCGATGTTCCAATTAAACAATTAATGTTTTATCTTTGAAGTATTCTCGCTGCTCCCTGTGGCTATATGATACTAAGACGAATGAGACAATGAGGATCCTTGCTTGTATATCACTGAAAGAAGATCCAAAATAAGTATGAGCTTCGACTCCTTTTGAGTTATATCGTTAAGCGTATATCAAGTTGTGCAGGAATAAAAAAGAGTATTCATTTGCTCAATTACGACGTACAGATGCGACTCACATGATCAAAAACGGTGCAACTATTGAAGTAATCCAGAGCTTACTTGGACATGAGAACAGTGAGACCACAAAAATATATGCGCAGCTAATCGGTAAGTTGAGAAACGATTTTTATAGTAAAAATTTTTGAAAGCTACTTAAATTAAACTAAATCGAAATCGAGGCGCCCATGTATATATGCGCGTTTGGGTGTATTGGGCCATTTTCCATAAGAAGTGGTTGATAAACCTCCCTTTACCACTTAGCCATTAACCACGTTTGAGTGCGTCATAAACGAATTTGTTTCAACGATGAATAAAATCCTTCATAAAAAGAAACTTAAAGATTAAAAAAACTCACAGATAAAGTGTTCAATTTAACTTTGTTTTTCATAAATTTCTATTAAAGCTTTCTCATTCATACTAAGATAACGTTTCCTGTTATATGTAAACACTAATGTACGAGTAGGATTTGAATCTAATCTCATATAAGCAAGGGAGGTTAGATAAGCACTCCAATGAATAATCATTTCAAGAACTACTGTTAGACCGAGCCCATGCCCGACAAGAGACTGAGCTGTTTCAATACTACTTGTTTCATAAGCAATCTGTGGTTCAAATTTACCCCTCGCACATAATTCTAATACTGTACGACGAAAACCATATTCTTGTTTCAATAAAATAAATGGACAATTTGCCAAAAACTCAATAGGTAAGGCATTTTGTTTGATCAATTTAGTAGAAGACATTCTCTGTTTTATTTTTTCTGGCATCCATTGTTGTGGTTCTTTTGGTAATACAAGATAAAGTGTCTTTTGTATGTATTTTTATATTTTCTATAATGTAGAAAAATATCCCTGAAATAGAAACGTTTGTTCTTAAATGAGCCGAAAGACTCTTTTTTAAAATTTTGTAATTGTTAAAATAATGGTAACAACCAAGATAATGCTACGAATTCATCCTATCAGGAGGGGTAATAATGGAGCGAAAAGTACGATTGATTCCGTATCAGGTAGATGCATTGGTTGAGAAGGTTGCAGAGGTGCCAAAGGGAATTGAGCTTATTCAGGCTCCAAAGCTGTGGGAGAAGTCAAAAGGAAAGGGCATTACGGTTGCAATTTTGGACACCGGTTGTGACGTGGACCATCCAGATTTGCAAGGGCGGATTATTGGCGGACGGAATTTTACGGGAGATGATCATAGCAACCCTGATATTTTCACCGATTATAATGGTCATGGGACGCATGTAGCAGGTACAATTGCGGCTGTTGAAAATGGAGTGGGTGTCGTTGGTGTTGCGCCAGAAGCGAATTTATTAATTTTAAAAGTACTAGATCATCAAGGTTCTGGTCAGTATGAGTGGATTATTAACGGAATCAATTATGCAGTAGAGCAGAAAGTGGACATCATTTCTATGAGCCTCGGTGGTCCAGATGATGTACCTGAATTGCAGCAAGCGATTCAGAATGCTATCGCAAAGCAAATCCTCGTTGTTTGTGCAGCAGGAAATGAGGGAGATGGTCTAGATACAACGGATGAATTAGGCTATCCTGGTTGCTATAATGAAGTAATCAGCGTAGGTTCTGTAGATTTGAATCGTCGTTCTTCTGATTTCACTAACTCGAATAAAGAAGTAGACTTAGTGGCACCTGGCGAAGAGATACTATCCACCTATTTGGATGGGAAATATGCAAAGTTGAGCGGAACATCAATGGCTACGCCTCATATATCAGGAGCACTGGCGTTAATCAAGGAACTTTCGAATAAAAGCTTTGAACGAAATTTGACTGAGCCGGAGCTCTATGCACAACTCATCAAGAGAACTGTTCCGTTAGGCCATTCACCAAAGCTTGAAGGGAATGGGTTATTGTATCTAACAGCTGTGGAACATTTAAAGGAAGTCTTTAGTGAAAAATTAACTTCACAAGTGTTGAGTAGCTGATGGGGGAGTTAACCCTGCTAGCCCATGAGTGGAAAACGATTCAAGCGAATTACTTTAGGAATCTAGAAAATCGACCGTACTATGATGATGAGACAGATAATGAAATGAAGAAAGACTATTATTCTCGCATAGCCTTTGATCATTATTTGAAAAAAAATCTAATTATGTTGCTTCAAGAAACACATAGCAATGAACTCGGGTACACCCCGCATCGTTTTTTATATCCTTGGGTCGATCTTCAGGAAAATGGTGAGCTGAAAAGCCTCTATTCAGGAAAAGGAATGAATCCGCTATCTGTCATAGAAGAGGACCTTATCCTTCATGAAAACCGGGAGAAAGGCCGGATCAGCGTATTTTCAGGAGTAAACCTATTAAACTGCGAGCATGTTGTTCCACAATCTTGGTTCCTTAAGAAAGAGCCAATGCGTGGAGATTTGCATCATCTATTTGCCTGTGAGCCAAGCTGTAATAGTAGCCGTAGCAACTATCCGTATGATGATTTTCAGGATTATGTACCTGAGGCAAGAATTTCAGGTGTGAAGGACGGATGCGGTAAATCAGATTCAGGCAAATTCGAGCCTGAATACGGAAAAGGCATTGTCGCTAGGGCTACGCTCTATTTTCTAACTCGCTATCCAAATACGATTCAGCAAGAGCTGACGAATCTTCCACTTTTGCTAGAATGGCATAATCGATTTCCAGTATCACGATACGAAATGCATCGCAATCAAGCTATCCAAGAACTACAGGGGAATCGTAATCCGTTTATTGATTATCCTGAATTGGCGGAGCAGATCCTAAAGTGAAACTTCAAACAGTGGGGTTTTCTTCATTCCCCACTGCTTTTTGTTATGGAGCATTCATTTTAGTGTATGATAGGCTGTATAGGTTTCTAAAATGTAAATCGAGCAAAAGGGAGGAAGAAAAATGTTAGCTAACTTACAAAAAGGTGAACATGGGTATATTGCTCGATTTGAGCGACATGAAAAACACTCCGTTGAAAAGGTTTGGTCAATGTTGACTGAAAACGAGAAGTTAGCAACTTGGTTTTCCGAGCTTCGAATTGATGAGCTTCGTAAAGGTGGTATCATTAAATTCGATATGCAAAATGGCACTTTTGAAGAGTTTACGATTATAGATCTTAAGCTGAAATCAGTATTGGAATTTACGTGGGACAAAGATCTTGTTCGGTTTGAATTGTATCCGGAACAGGATGGTTGTAAATTAGTATTGATTGAAAAAATTGAAACCATCACGGATCATACGCCCAGGGATCTTGCTGGCTGGCATGTATGCCTTGAGGTTATTCAGGCATTACTGGACGGTAAAGAAATAAAATCTCGAAGAGAATTATGGAAACAGTGGCACGAGAAGTATGTAGTGGCTATAAAAGAAGTATCTGAAATTCAAGTATAAGTGATATTAATTAATAGTAGATTATACATCTAACACTGGCCGTGTCTTCGGTTGGTGTTTTTTATTGCGAAATGCTTCGTTTTATTTACAGACTGAAAGTTGGTATGAAATGTATGCGTTCTAGCTTGTAAATCATAAATCAGGCTCGTAAAATGCTGATTCTGGCACGTAAATCGGAATTCAGGTGGATAATTTTAATCAGCCGGTACCGAAAGCAACTGTTTTAGTGGACAAGTCTAAAGTTTCCTTTATTCTAGGAAGCTCGAGCCTTCAACCCACTGATAAAGGAAAACCAAAGGGGCATACTACGTTTATATTTAATATGGGAGGATATAAATGTGAGTACAAAAGAGAATGCATTATCTATCTTCGCCTTAGGCGGCTTGAATGAAATCGGGAAAAATATGTATGCAATCGAATATTCAAACGATATCGTGATTATCGACTGTGGCAATAAGTTTCCTGATGAAAGTTTATTAGGAATAGATTTGATTATCCCTGATATATCTTACTTAGTAGATAATAAAGATAAAGTCAGAGCTTTAATTGTCACACATGGACATGAAGATCATATCGGCGGGATCCCCTTCTTTTTAAAAAAGTTGAATGTACCCGTTTATGCCACACGCTTCACACTAGGATTAATTGAAATCAAATTAAAAGAACATAAACTTCTAAGAGAAAGCGAACTTGTTGAAATCAACTCAAACTCAAACTTGAAAATCGGTGAAATGAGTGTAAGCTTTTTCAAAGTGACCCATAGTATTCCTGATTGCTTGGGAATGGTCTTTCACACACCAGAGGGTAATATAGTACATACGGGGGACTTCAAGTTCGATTTAACCCCTGCGACTAATGAGCATCCGGATATTCATAGGATGGCTGAAATCGGCAAAAAAGGAGTCTTGCTTCTATTGTCTGAGAGTACAAATGCAGAACGGCCTGGTTTGACCCCATCGGAGCAAATGGTAGGTGATCATGTGGAAGCTATTTTCATGAAAGCTGACCGCAAAGTTATTATTTCTACCTTTGCTTCAAATATTAGCCGCGTTCAGCAAGTCGTGAATGCAGCCCAAAAAACAAATCGAAAACTTGCACTGCTTGGACGAAGTATGGTTAATGTCGTAGAGGTTGCTATGAAACGTGGTTATTTAACAGTTCCTGATGGAATGTTAATTGACCCGCGGGAAATCAATGAAATGGCTCCTGAAAAAGTGGTTATTTTATGCACAGGGAGTCAAGGAGAACCATTGGCTGCTCTTGCCCGCCTTTCCACTGGAAACTTTCGCGGTGTCGACATTTTACCTGAAGATACGGTTATCTTTGCAGCAGGTCCAATCCCTGGAAATGAACGAAATGTCACGAGTATCGTCGACAACCTGTTTGCACTTGGAGCTAAAGTGATTTATGGATCAGGAAGTACATCCGGAATGCACGTTTCTGGCCATGGGTATCAAGAAGATTTAAAACTAATGCTCACATTAATGAAACCAAAATATTTTATTCCTATTCATGGTGAATTTAGAATGTTACATCATCATCGTTTGTTAGCTGAATCCGTTGGAGTAGAGCAAGGAAACACGTTTATTATCAATAACGGCGATGTCGTTGATATTGAACATTCCATCGCCCGTCATACCCGGAAAATCCCGGTTGGGAATACCTTCGTAGACGGAGGGGACGTCGGTAATGTTGGGGAATTTGTGTTACGTGACCGCAAACAGCTTTCAGAGGATGGAATGCTCATGATTGTTTTAACTATGAGCAAAGCAGAAGGGAAACTGATTTCTGAACCCGATACCATTTCTCGTGGATTTATGGATAAGGATTTCTCGGAACTCCGAAAAGATGTTAATCGACTTACTACAGAAATTGTTAACGAGTTGCTAGAAGCAAATCGAATTTCAAAGAATGTATTGAAAAAACAAATAAAAAAGTCAATCCGACAATATGTATATACACAGACTAAGAAAAATCCAATGATTGTTCCTATACTTATTGAAATTTAATTGGGGGAAGTTTAAAAAAAGAATGAATTGATCTTCAACAATCGGGCGCATTTCTCAAATGAGGAATGCGTCTAGTTTCATTAAAGAAATTATAAGATAGATAACAATAAAATATGTCGAAAGTTTGGAGTGCCGCATAGAAATTGTAGTAATTTCGAATACTCTTTAGTCTTATATAGAGGGAGTTACGCGTATTTTGTCATTTTTGCAATGAAAATGTAATCTTAGCTAAATATGTCTGTCACTTTAGGATGATAAAATCAAAGAAAAAGAGATTTTATCGGAGGAAAAATAGTAAATGAAAAAAATAATTGCATCATTTGTTGTGACTGGCTTACTGCTTACAAATCCAATAGTTAGTCATGCTGCATTGGGTGATCAAACATTAAAACGCGGAATGACACATACAGAAGTTAAACAATTACAAGAGGTTTTAAAGAATAAAGGATACTTCACGAATCAGAAAACGACAACATATTTTGGAACAGCTACTGAAAGTGCAGTCAAAAAGTTTCAAAAAAGCAAGGGAATGAAAGCGGATGGCATTGTCGGTGCAAATACATATAAAGTATTGGGAGTAGCAAAACAGCCTGTAAAAGCAGCTCAAGTGAAATCCGGCGAATTGGTTAAAGTAGCGAAAAAACAGTTGAATGTCCGGTATGTATGGGGAGGAACTACGCCTAAAGGTTTTGATTGCAGCGGATTCCTAACTTATGTCTTTGAAGAAAGTGCGGATGTTAAGTTACCAAGAACTGTCTCAGGTATTTATAATAAGGGAGTAAAAGTATCCAAACCACAAGTTGGTGATTTAGTCTTTTTTGAAACCTATAAGTCTGGTGCTTCACATGCGGGGATCTATGTCGGGAATAACCAATTCATTCATAGCTCCTCATCAAATGGAGTGAGTATTAGCTCTATGAATAATAGTTATTGGTCTAAAAGATATATAGGAGCAAAAAGAATATAATGAAGTAGATATTGAAGCTAGTCTTTTTATAATAAAGACTAGCTTTGTTTAATTTATTGTTTGTTTCTAATTTGTCCTCTTATTCAGAAAGATTGCCTATTACAGGCGGGAGAATACTTCGAGCGTTTAGGACACAGGGTTCGTTTCATTAAGTCAATATTCTTCAATTGGACACATGATGAGGGCTTTATTCCTTTGCAGGGCTCAATTCCCCTATTCTTAATGGGAAAGCACGGTTAACCCTGCCGATTATTCTACAGTAGGTTTTCTAAAACATTAGTATTCAAGTACCTTTAATATCTATGTATAAACTAAGGTAAACGTACTAACATAACTTTTAAACCAAGAAAAAGAGTGTATAGTTTCAAATGCCAATGGCAAAAGGAAAGCCAGGGCAAGGTTCACTAGAAAGGTAATTGTGAAATTACCGTTTCAATTCCTTTTCATATAACTGAAGTATACGCTCTATTTCATCGAATCGAACAAATCGAGAAACTCTGTATATTTCCTTACCTTCCACAAACAGAAGTAGAGTAGCAGCAGAGAAAATCATATATTCGGATGTAATTTCTGGCACATCTTCATTAAATACATATACCCCTTTGACTCGGGGATGTGATTTCAATAGTTCAATCACCTTACATTGAACAGACTCACATACACCGCAATTGTCTGTCTTAGATAACAGAATCACCAATGGTTTTTCTTGAATAGCTTCCTTAATTTGATTTAAATTCATCATTTTTTCCATACAATCACCTAACGCCCCTAAACAATTTGAATAGCACTGATTATATCTACTAACTACAAGAAATACAAAACTTAGCCATCCACATGTTTGCCTCTAATGGATTTTCACAAAGCAAAGTTCTCAATTTTTCTTTGAAAGAGTAGCAGGCTTTAGATGTTACCGCTTCCTTATTTTTTACGATATGAATGGGTGAGTACTGTTAATCACTCCTTGGATATAAAGTTAGATGTGGATTTTGGTGGTATCTTAATAAACTGTAGTTAAAAAATTTTACCTTATGATACAATCGTGATAATTAGATTTTTTTCATAATCATGAACGCATGCAAAACTTCAAACATGTACAATAATTGCTTATACAAAAATACCAAATTCACATAGTTAAGATAACAGAAGCGGTATATCCTTAGGAAGGGGCACAGCATTTGAATATAAAAGTAAGTCAAAAAATGATTAAAGAAATGTGTGGTATGGTCTCCTTCAAAAGAGGAGACTCTTTTTATCGAGCTAAAAAAGTAATATTTGAACAATATAGTCCCGAAGTTTGTGAAGCAACGGTTACAGGCATGGAAGATTTTCATGTCACCATTGAAAAAGGTAAGCATGGTGAGCTGCACACGAAATGCAGCTGTCCAACGCTAGCTTCCTTTCAAAAGGATTGTCAACATATTGCAGCTGTTTTACTGTCGATTAATGAACATCAGCGTCAAGGGACAATGCCCATTGTTCCGAGCGAGTGTCCATCTGACACGTCAACAAATCAAGCGCTGGCAGAAGATTTAATGACGCTTTTCAATGATCGATCTAAACCATTAAGTGGCCATCAGCTTCACTTTGAAAAAAGAAAAATGCTTGATGTCGAATTTACCTGTCAACCCGTCGTGATAGGAAAGGGTGGATACATGTTTGGAATAGAAGCCAAGATTGGTCCGACCCATGTACAAAATATTCGGGACTTTTTGAAGCAAGTGGAAGCGTGTAATCCATGCTGGCTTTCCGATGCATTCACATATGATCCAAACCTACATTGCTTTCAAAAAGAGACAGATGCTGTAATTTGGCAGCTCATTCAAGTAATCGATGATGAAAAGGTGTACTTGGATGCAGCGCCTGACAAAGCAGATTCTGTAAGCAATCATCATCTATTACTGATTCCTCCATCTTCTTGGGACAGGATTTTGCCAATTCTAGAAAGAGCACCATTGGTGAAACTAGCGTATGACGGGAATACGTTTGACGATCTTCGCTTAGTGAGCGAACCTGAACCTCGTTCTTTACAGTTTGACTTTGCAGAAACGGAGGGCAAAGGCTATCAACTGAAAATCAAAGGCTTGGATCAGATGATTGTGTTGAATTCGTATCGGTCTGTATTATCTGATGGAAAGGTCATCCAATTGGAGAGTGAAGATTGCAAACGTCTTTCGGATCTAAAACAAATGCTAGAAGAGCAAGGGACGAATCGAATTCCGATCCTTAGAGAGCAATTAGACTTTTTTCTGGACAAAGTGGTTCCAGGTTTAAAAAAACTAGGTGATGTTCAAATAGCTGGAGCGATTTCTGAACGGTTTGTGAAGAAACCACTGATTGCCAAGTTATACTTGGATCGTCTGAAAAATCGCCTACTTGCTGGGCTAGAGTTTCACTATGAACATATTGTATTTAATCCATTGGACAGTCGGGAACTCCAGGCAGTTTCCATGCTTATAAGGGATGTTGCGAAGGAGGAAGCGATACTAAAGCTGATGGAGGATCGTTCGTTTGCTAAGACCGACGGTGGATATTTTTTACAAAATGAAGAGTTAGAGTATGAGTTTTTGTACCATGTCGTACCCAAACTTCAAAAATTGGTTCAAATTTATGCAACTACGGCAGTGAGAAATCGGATTTCTAAAGAGAATGTTCGTCCTCAAATTAGGGTAAAGGTCAAAAAAGAACGGACCAATTGGCTGGAATTCAAATTTGAAATGGATGGTATTCCCGAGAAACAGATACGTGAGATTCTAGTGGCCTTAGAGGAAAAACGGAAGTATTATCGTTTGCGAAACGGCTCGCTACTCTCATTGGAAACAAGGGAATTTGCAGAAATTAACCGCTTTTTGCATGCACTTCCGATTCAGAATGAAGATCTGGAAAGTGGCTTGAATGTACCAATCGTTCGGGGACTTAGGCTTCTTGATTCAGTTGATGATAGCCATGCGTTCACATATGAGGAGTCATTCCGACAGTTCTTGGCAAATATCCGTGATCCTGGCAGTCTGGAGTTTGAGGTGCCGAAGCGTTTAGAGTCCATCCTGCGAGACTATCAAAAAAGCGGCTATAAATGGATGAAAACTCTTGCCAGCTATGGATTCGGCGGGATTCTCGCAGATGATATGGGATTAGGTAAAACGCTGCAAAGCATCACATTTATTTTATCGGAGCTTTCTAACATTCGTAAAAAGAAGAGCCCAGCGCTTATTGTTTGCCCATCATCTTTGACGTATAACTGGCTAAGTGAAATCATGAAATTTGCTCCGGATGTCCAAGCTCTTGTCGTTGATGGGAATAAAAAAGAACGTTTCAATATACAACAAGATATAACGGCTATGGATGTGATCATCACCTCGTATCCATTGTTGCGTAAGGACATTATGTGGTACGAGAAACAATCTTTTCACACCGTGTTTTTTGATGAGGCTCAAGTTTTTAAAAATCCTGTAACACAAACTGCGCGGGCGGTGAAGAAGATACAAGCAGATTATCGCTTCGCCCTCACTGGCACACCTGTTGAAAATTCACTAGAGGAGCTGTGGTCTATTTTTCACGTTGTTTTTCCTGAACTATTCTTAGGGTTAAAGGAATACAGTAACCTCTCAAGAAAAACGATTGCCCGACGGATTCGACCATTTATGCTTCGTAGGTTGAAAGAGAATGTACTTCCAGAGCTTCCTGAAAAGGTCGAGTCGATGGAATCCGTGGAATTACTTCCAGATCAGAAGCAATTGTATGCAGCCTATTTGGCGAAGCTCAGACATGATACATTGAAGCATCTGGACAAGGACACACTTCGGAAAAATCGAATGAAAATCCTGGCTGGTCTGACTCGGTTACGCCAGATTTGTTGTCACCCAGCTTTGTTTGTGGACGGATATAAAGGGAAATCCGCGAAATTTGAACAGTTGATGCAACTTATTGAGGAATCAAAGCTTTCTGGCAGAAGGGTGCTGATTTTCTCGCAGTTTACGAAAATGCTTGAGCTTATAGGTAGAAAATTAACGATTCAAGACCTACCGTTTTTCTATCTTGATGGGCAAACTCCTTCAGAAGAGAGAGTGGGAATCTGCAATCGATTTAATGCAGGCGAACGAAACTTTTTCCTTATTTCCTTAAAGGCAGGCGGTACAGGACTCAATCTAACAGGGGCAGATACCGTTATCCTATATGACATTTGGTGGAATCCAGCAGTCGAAGAACAAGCGGCAGATCGCGCCCATCGTATTGGTCAAACAAATAGTGTACAGGTTATCAAACTTGTTGCTCGCGGCACAATCGAAGAAAAAATGAATGAACTGCAAGAGAAAAAGAGACATCTGATTTCAGAGATCATCGATTCTGAGGAGAAAATATCGTCTACACTTACTGAAGAGGACATTCGGGAGATATTGGCGATATAGAGGAGATCGGCTCTATAAGAGTTCCTACCGACAAAACGCGGATATTAGACCGTAATTACATTATTTAGAAGATAAAACCCTGATTTTTCTACGCTAAGGAGAAAAATCAGGGTTTTATCCCGGTTTAACAGGCTGTAAAACCCCCACCTCAATTTTTGTGAGAGAATCAAGAAATAAATAGGTGGGGGATGAAAAAAAAACACTGATGGAAGGTTCGCTTTATGACTTTCTACAATAAATGATAATTCTTATAATATGAAAGGAGCGTTCATAATTGAATAAAAATAAACGAAATATGCTTATCGCAATATCTGTAAGCATCGTTATTCTAATAATAGGTGGTGTACGGATTAATCAAATTGGAAGGAATTACCAAGCGAACAAACCTATATTAGAGGCGTGCATAGATAATGGAGGTACTGTGGTGATACGGCAGAAACATTTCTGGTCACTCACCTCAGCTACTTGTGATGGTTATGAACAATAAGGTTGTCTGAAAAATAATATAATCGTTTAAAAAAACAAAAAAATTCTTTAAAAATGAAGACCCGATACTCACTATTGAGATTGTGAATAAATGTACTTAAAGTAATGTTGCAGAATAGTTGAAGAAGAATATCCATAAATAAGTAAAAATTATTGAATATCATATAATAATTACAATTAACTTATGTTGTGAATTCAGTTAGCATAGAAATTAATAAAAGGTTTACTAATAAGAGAGGGATTTGATTGAAGACAGAAATAAGGTTTAGAATGGCTACTAAAAAAGATTTAGATAGTATTGTTGAAATGCTTGCTGATGACGTTTTGGGAAGTAAACGTGAGCGTTATGAGCATCCACTTCCTAATAGTTACATAAAAGCATTTGAGGCTATTACATCTGACCCTAATAACGAGTTAGTAGTGGCTTGTGACGGCAATGAAGTGATTGGGGTACAACAAATTACTTTTACACCTTATATAACACATCAAGGTGGATGGAGAGCTACTATCGAAGGAGTGAGAACATCAGCTTCTGTAAGAGGTAAGGGTGTAGGTACTGAACTTATAAAATGGGCAATTCAACGTGCAGAAGAACGTGGATGTCATTTAGTACAACTGACAACTGATAAAAAAAGACCAGATGCGTTAAGGTTATATGAACGGTTAGGTTTTAAAGCAACGCATGAAGGTTTAAAGTTGAAGCTTTAATAATTTTTTTAAAATTATCGGTGGCGTATCTACAATAAGCAGATACGCTTTTTTACTTAATGCTAAGTATTCTTTAATTGAGGAAATTGCTTCTTACCATCCCCAATCAGTGAAAGAAGAATTTGCATAAAACACCCCTTTTTTATGCAGCTACCAGGCTTCTTCAGAATCCGAAAATGCTGACTCATCAACAATGTATAAAACCATGTATAAACGATAAATACGAACCCAAACAAGCCTCTTGAGCACCAAGGGGTTTTATATTTCGGAAGTTCCGAAAATTGACTTTATGTAAACTAGTTTTGTATAGAGTATTCATCTAATAATTTGAGATCTTTTTCAAGTAACGGGCAGGATAGTTGAATATGATGTTTCTAATTTATAAAGCTAAATTCACAAAAAGTTTTACGGTATAATGTTCAAAAAAAAGTAAGTATGAATAAAGGAGAATTAATGTGACCAATTACGAAAATCGGTTGATAGAAATTATAAAAAATGACGACTACATAATATCTTTATTAAAAGCCGTTGAAAAGTTAAATTTAAATGATGCTTGGATTTCTGCGGGACTCATTAGAAATAAAGTATGGGACGTTTTACACAACATTAATACACCAATAAATGACATTGATGTTATTTATTTCGATAGCACGGATACATCGTGGGAAACAGAAAAAGATTTAGAAAAAAAATTAGAAATTATAGTGCCTAACCAGCCTTGGTCAGTAAAAAATCAAGCAAGAATGCATTTGAAAAATGGATTTGAGCCTTATAATTCTTCCTTTGATGGCGTTGCTCATTTTACAGAAATACCTACTGCAATAGCTGTGAAAATGTGTAATAGTGAACTTAAAATAATGGCTCCATATGGACTAGAGGATTTGTTTGAAAAGATTGTTAAACCTACTCCATACTATCAAAATGAAAGCGAGTTACGTTCAATATATACTGAACGTATGCAGGAGAAAAAATGGGATACAATTTGGATAGATTTATCTATAGAAGCTTAATGCTATTCTTCAGAATGGAAACTAGGTAGATTTGTGAATTATTACACTTAAACTATCGGGTGCTTTAGTTCAACAAGCAGCTAAAAGGATCTTCGACGGGAAGATCCTTTTTTTTATTGCCGATAAGGGTGATTATGTAAACTTTTCTTGAAATAAAATAAGAGGAGTTTTTTAATCTAGCTTATTAAGCTAATGGGTGACATCAGTTCAAGAAGAAGACCCTTTTGGTGGTCTTTTCAATGTGTGAAAATATGCAAAATCATACATTCAGAAAAATCCCTTCTTCAACTAAAGTAAGCAGGTTAGCTTAAGTAGAATCGGTAGTTTTTAGGGATTAAATATAAGAGGAATAAATGGTAAAATTATTATAGAGTTAAGAAAATATTTAAGGAGAATAATTTGATACCTATCATGAGCCAATTTATAAACAGAATATTTAAAGACAGAATTAAAAAAATAGTAATTATCCAGTTTATTTTGCTTATTCCATTATTAGTGGTTTATTCCTTTACTACTAATAGCATTAATTATCTCTATAATGGACTATTTCAAATTATTTTTGCTTTAATTATTATTTTAAATAGTGTTGAACAATTCATTTTGAAAAAGAAAGGTTTGAGCATCTCTTTTTTCATTTTAGGTATCCTTTTCGTTTATATATCAATTCAAAGTTACAATTTATACCTTTTGAGAAATTAGGTATTGACGAGGATATGGATGATACAGAACTAAATAAAGTAATAGACGAAATTTTTCAAGCTTGGGTTTGGGATAAACTTAATATTTCTTATAGTATAGTTATAGGTGAGGAAAATGCCCATAGTACAGATGATACTCAGTAACAAAAGAGCAATGACATATTTAACTAATAGGGGCAATTGTGAAACAATGGTAGTCGCTTCTTGTACTATCGGTGCAGGTTAGTTCAATAAGAAAATGGTAAGATACTAATCAGTGATGTTGAATCAATTGGACTATCTCTTTACGTTATAAGGGAGTAGAATATAAATAAAAAAGGTGATTACAATTAAAAAAGTAAAAAGTATCCTGTTTTTGTTTCTTGGATTTATATCCCTTGTGATTGGGGTTGCAGGGACTGTGTTACCTGTTCTACCGGGTGGTCCGTTTTATTTATTCGCTGCTTTTTGCTTTGCAAAAAGTTCCAAGTCGATTGAAAACTGGTTCAAAAGCACCTCATTATATGAGAAATACGTTGAAGCATTCCTACAAAAAAAAGGGATGACTCGAAAAGAGAAAATCAGAATCAATTTAATTGCCGATTTCTTCATCGTAATTTCTGTATTTTATGTGGACATCCTGTTAGTGAAAATCCTGTTGGTAGTGAGCGCCCTTTACAAACATTATTATTTCATTAAAAAAATTAAAACAATTAAAACAATTGACCGAAACAGGACGAAACAAAGAGCATGAAACTAGTTTTCTTACAGGGGCAGTAAAAAGAATTATGGCCTAGGGTTACCTTTCAATCCTGATTATTTGGACAAGGATTTCTCAGAAGTGAATGTAGACGGACAAATACCCCCGTGTTTGAAGAAATAAGGTAAGTAGATGAGAAGACTAGCAAATATGAAAGTCCATGATATGTTACAGGCATATGAACGGCTAACAGGCTCACAGGAAGCACCTAAGTTCATTCTATACTGGTAAAATGAGAGTGCATCTGTAAACCTCGCTTGTTGTTGGGCGGTACTTTCAACTATAGAGGATACAGATGTTTTTTGTATTTTTTTATTGGTCAAGAACAGATTTACTTTGGTGTTGAGTCATTAATTTAACCATATAAACCTTGTTAAAAGAGCAAATAGAAAAAACGTGTTTTGAAAGAAGATTGATCAAAACACACTTTTAATATATTTCAATTGGTTCATTCTTTATAAAAAGTTGATCGAAACTTAAATAATTATTCTCATCTTAATCTCTTTATTTTGAAATATGTTTGTTATTTTTATAAAACAACGGAATTTGGCTTTGATGAAGGATCGCTTACATTTTTTGTGTAGGTGACCTCTGTGTCTTCCCATAATTTTTCCACAAAAACACTTGGGCTTTTCATATATCCGGCAACTATCATTATGATAAAGCTTAGAATTAAGCCATAAACACCCGGCTGCCAACCCCAACTATCAATAAAGATTGGATTAAAGAATCGAAGGAACATAGATAATGCCGTACCTGCAATCAAGCCTATTATTGCTCCTTCTTTATTAGCGCGTTTCCAGAACAATCCCAAAATAACAACTGGAAAAAGCAAGGTTATTCCATCATAAGTGAATAACGCAAGAAAAACCATTAACCCTAAATCAGCGGTACCGAAAAGTAAAGAAATAAGTGAAATAACAACAACAGATATCCTTGCTATATTTACTGCTCTTTTATCTGAAATGTTACTATTTATTACTTGTGCCATATCTCTCGACACAGTTGTGCTAATTGCCTGTAGTATACCACTAACGGTTCCAACACTACTTGCCATAATTACTACACCTAGCGATCCGAGTGCTATAGGACCGGATTCACTAGCTATCCATAAAAAAGCACCTTGCACATCAGAAAGAGCTTGATCGTAAGAATGAATAAATATAGCAGTAATGACAAAAATAGAAAAGAATATTGCATATATAATTGGTGCGAGCAAAGCAGAAACCTTTATTGTCCGTATGCTATCACTTGCAAATAACTTATTGTATGCCCATGGCCATAAAAACCCACCTAAACCGCTTAAAATCACAATTGATGTCCAATATGGAGTTGGTGGGTCCCAACTAGGACCAGGATAAGTAAGCATCTCAGGATACTCATTAGCTACCATTTCAAATCCTGACGCAAACCCACCAAAATATTTATATACGAAGTAAATCATCAAGGCAGTACCACCAAATATTAATAATAAACCCTGAAAAACATTCGCTGTTATTACGGACCTCATACCACCCAGTGAAACAAATACAGTAACTACTACTATTCCTATGACCATACCCCAAAACTGACTAATCAGGCCATCGGTAGCATATGCAAAAACATACCCCTGAGTTACTATTTCAACTATCAGCCAAGGAATCGTAAATACAATACCCCAAATTCCAGTCAGCATTTGTATAGACTTACTTTGATACCTAAATCCTAATAATTCAGATTGAGTTTTAATTCCATACTTCGCCCCCCATATATATGTTTTGGGTGCAACGTAATACATGACAATCATTGTTATTATTGCATATGCTGCACAATATAAAGCGGTATATCCATAAGTGATAGCCATTCCCGCCCAAGCCGTATACATAGCTCCAACAACCCATGTTGCTAAAACTGAAAAGGTTAAAGCAAAAAAACCAAAAGACCGGTTTGCTGTTGCATAATCTTCAAAAGAACGAACACCTAAATTTTTCCGAATGATGAATAGCATAACTGCAAAGAAAAGAAAAATCATTAATAAAGGAATTATATTCAACGTTTCTCACCACCACTAACGTTACTATGATCTATCGGCGTAACTTCAATATCTAGTTCACCTAATTTACTCTCAATAAAAAATTGTATACCTAGCCCTGTACATAAAAGAGCAATACATAAAAAAAGATAAAATAGTGCAAACGGTAATCCGAGGGTCCACGGCTCGATTTTATTGGCCAAATCAAATAGTCCTGGGAATGTCATACAAATAGTTATTAAAGAGTAGTAAATTAAAAATATGATATTTTTTCTTTTACTAATGATATCGAGCATTTAAATAATCCTCCGAGGAAATAATATTCTTACTATTAAAAAGTTAATTTAAGAGGGGATTATGGTAGAAAACTGTAATCCCCGCTATTTTCATTTGTATGGCTTAATAAAATGCTTATTCTAATTCTCTATACACATTCTTATACTTCTATTTTCGAGTGAATCTCTCGATATTGAGCTGCAGTATGATGGTCTGGTAAACGGTCATATCCAAACAGATTGTTACGGAAAGTACCTTCTTCGTACTCTTTTCTTACGAGGCCACGCTCTTGTAAAATAGGAACGACGCCATCCACAAATTCTTCAAAGGTTCCAGGTGTGATTGCATAAGAAATATTAAATCCATCAATCCCAACTTCATCGATCCACTTTTCCATTGTATCTGCGACTTTTTCTGGCGTACCTACTTCAACATGACCGACAGAACCAATACCTACGAAATTAGCTAATTCTCTTACTGTCCATTGTTTATTCGGATCAACTTTTGTAAAGTTTTCAACTACAGACCTCATTGCATCATTATCTACATATTCAATTTTGTCATCTGGGTCATATGCTGAAAAGTCAATGCCCGTCCATCCACCTAATAGTGCCAAAGCGCCTTCGTAACTTATATGTTTTTTGTAGTCCTCAAATTTTTCTTCTGCTTCTTTCTGTGTGCGACCTAATATTGGTGTAAGTGATGAAAGGATTTTGATTTCATTTGGATTACGTCCGGCACGTTTTGCTTCTTCTCGTATGGAATCTACAGTTTTTTTCGTAATTTCTGCTGTCGGAGCACTAATAAATACAAGCTCAGCATGTTTAGCTGCAAACTTTTTTCCTCGGCTTGAAGCTCCAGCCTGAAAAATAACTGGTGTTCTTTGAGGAGAAGGCTCACTTAAATGTGCTCCAGGAACATTAAAGTATTTTCCGTCATGTCTAATGTCATGTACTTTTTCCGGATCTGCATATATTTTTCTTTCCTTGTCTACGAGAACAGCATCTTCTTCCCAACTACCCTCCCACAGTTTATAAACTACTTCCATATATTCATCCGCAATTTCATAGCGTTCACTATGACTTATTTGCTGATCTAACCCGGTATTCACAGCAGCACTATTTAAATAAGAAGTAACAACATTCCAACCTATACGACCTTTCGTTAAATGGTCTAGTGTCGACATACGTCTTGCGAAAATGTATGGATGTTCATAACTTGTAGAAACTGTTAAACCAAAACCTAAATGTTTTGTCACTTGAGCCATAATAGGAACTACAAAAGCAGGGTCGTTAACTGGGACTTGGGCCCCTTGTCGAATTGCTGCATCACGTGAGCCTTGATAAACATCATATATCCCTAAAACATCTGCTAGAAAAATAGCATCAAATCGCCCCTTTTCTAATACTTTAGCCAAATGTGTCCAATAATCAGTATCTTTATAGGTTGAGGATTTATCATTAGGATGCGTCCATAATCCTGGTGAATAAAGTCCAGCACAATTCATATCAAATGCATTTAAATAAATTCTTTTTTTTGTCATGTTATTAGTTCCTAACTTTTTAATTTATGATCACTGTCTTTCTAAGTAGACCTTAGGTGTTTTTCCTGGCATTAATTATTTCCTGATTAAAAGCTGCTTTTTTTATGCAGATCTAACCCTCTATATCACTCTAATAAACGAATGTACATGATAGGAACGATTAATATGAATTTTCTGAATCAAATGCATTTAAAGCATTAACACTGTGAGCCAATGCTGAACCTGCTTTTAAAGCTGTTGCGACCATAATGGATTCAGCGACTTCTTCTTTAGTTGCATTTGCACGCTTTGCTCCTTTTGTATGAACGTCAATACAATATGGGCATCCTGTTGTGTGAGCAACTGCAACGGCGATTAATTCCTTTTCTTTAACGCTTAATCTTCCTTCTTTCATTGATTTTTGATCAAAATCAACAAATGAGCTAAAAATATCTCCATTTAGTTTTGAGAATTCTTTTAATCTGCTAAAGTAAGAGGCTTTGTATAAATCTTCGTCACCATTTCCATCATAAGCGTTTAAAGCATTTACACCATGAGCTAGTGCTGAACCTGCTTTTAATGCAGTGGCAACTAAAATCGCTTCTGACAGTTCTTTCTTAGAAATATCTTGTGATTTTCCGTTTTTTACATGAACCTCGATGCAGTATGGACACCCTGTTGTATGAGCTACGGCAATGGCGATTAATTCTTTTAACTTTTTTGTTAATTTCCCTTCTGATAACGCAAGTTTGTCAAATTGTACAAAGGCTTTGAATACATCTGGTGCTAGGTCGCTTAATTCTCCAAGGCGATTGAAATAAGACTTATTATATAATCCATCATTACTCATCATTAATTCCTCCTAATATATATCTTAGTTGATGAAACTTTCTTTATTTTTTTCATTATTTGTAATAGAATGCAATCTAGTAACTGGGGTCACCATATATATCTACTAAGGGTCGGCTCTATTTTCATTTCATCAAAGAACCGACATTAAAATCATACTAAAGCTAGGGCTTGTTATATTTAACAAAATATTAATAAAGTCTATTATCTATAGTATTAATACCTGTTGTGCTTTTACAATTGCTTGATCTAAATCAGAAATAATATCTTCTACTGCTTCTAGGCCAATAGATAAGCGAATGAGCTCTTCAAATACGCCTGCAACTTTTAATTCTTCAGCAGATAATTGTTGATGGGTCGTAGAAGCCGGGTGGATAATTAACGATCTTGCATCCCCTACGTTTGCTACATGTGAGAATAACTCTACGCTATCAATTAAGCGACTACCTGCTTCACGACCACCCTTAATGCCAAATGTCAAGATAGAGCCGTAGCCATTTTTCAAGTATTTGTTGGCAAGTTTATGTGATGGGAATTTTTCAAAAGCATTATAGTTTACATATTCCACCGATGGGTGATCTTGTAAATATTCAGCCACTTTCAGTGCATTATCGTTTTGTTTGGTAACACGCAAATGAAGGGTTTCTAAACCTTGTAGGAAATTAAATGCTGCATCCGCACTTAATGTTGGACCGAAATCACGTAATAATTGAACACGCAGTTTTGTGGCAAATGCAGCATCCGCTGTGTCTATTCCATAACGTAAACCATGGTAGGATTTATCTGGTTCTGTAAAGCCGGGGAAACGGCCTTGTGTCCAGTCAAATTTACCCGCATCTACAACTACCCCACCAATTGTTGTACCATGTCCGCCAATCCATTTTGTTGCTGAATGTACGACTACATCTGCTCCAAAGTCAATTGGGTTTGAGCCATATGGTGATGGAAAAGTATTATCGATAATTAACGGTAAGCCATACTCATGTGCAATATTTGCTACTGCTTCAATATCTAAAATATTTAAACTTGGGTTACCAACTGCTTCTGCATAAATAGCTTTTGTTTTTTCCGTAATTGCTGCACGGAAGTTTTCTGGATTTGTTTCATCCACGAATGTTGTTTTAATACCATAATTAGGTAATGTGTTCGCGAATAAATTATATGTACCGCCGTAAAGTGAGCCAGCTGCAACGATTTCATCGCCTGCTCTAGTAATGTTTAAAATAGAAAATGCGATTGCAGCCATCCCTGATGAAAGTGCTACTGCAGCAGTTCCTTTTTCTAATAATGCTACACGTTTTTCAAATACGTCCACTGTTGGATTCATAATACGTGAATAAACATTACCTGGTTCCTGTAATGCGAAAAGACGTTGCGCATGGGCAGTATCTTGGAACTCATAAGCCGTTGTACGGTAAATCGGTACAGCGATTGCTCCTGTTACAGGATCAGGCTGTTGCCCACCATGTAATAATAGAGTTTCTGGTTTAAAATGTGTCATTGAATAAATCCTCCTAGTTAGATATTTAAGATTTGACATTACGGTAGCTAATTAATTTAATTGTTTCATTAAGACCTTCTTGATTAATATTTGTAGCTACTATTTTTGCCCCATGTTTTGCAAATAAAATAGCGTCTTCTCTACCTCGCCCATTCGCAGCTTCAGTAATAATAGCCACCTTATTTATTAATCTACTCATTCTTGTATTCCATACAATAAATTTCATAATTCGCTTTAGCCCCATGAAATACAAAACGATTATAAAACACTAAGTTAATATATCCTATAATTCATAGTTGAAAACTTTGTTTAAGGATATAACAATTCTATTGTTCGACACAATAATTGTTAATTAATTTTAAATATTCCACCACTTGATAGTTTTGTTAATCTTTAAAATTATAGAGCCGAGGTGCAGCCCGATTTACCACGTCTGGATATCTCACAGCCCATTCATACGTTTGTTATGCTCCCATGGATCAACCGCAAACAAATTATAATTCAGAAATTATTAACTTTTTCAGTATATTTAATCTCCCTTCGCGTTAAACAAAATTTAAATAATTATGTACCTAAGAAGAGAAGTAATTACAATAAACGATTCTCTTCTTAATTAGATGTAAGTTAAGTATGACATTGGTAAATCAATATAGCATAATACCTGAATTCTATCTCTTGGTATAGCTTTAAACTATATCTATAATTATTATTCTGCGATCACTTCATAAATATTGTTATTCCTCCTATTAAAAATAACTTTTCAACAATCTCCCTTTAATTGAATAATACAGTTGGAGTTTAAGGGTCAAAAGAAAAC
The DNA here is from genome assembly GCF_053653995.1 of Peribacillus sp. JNUCC 23. The sequence continues at coordinate 3,829,578 of NZ_CM132202.1, read as the reverse complement.
CCTATATTAATGCAGGGTTTATCAAATTTTGTTTTAAATTATCAAACAAAGAAGATAGGTGGGGGGACAAACTGCCCGTAAAGGTCCGATTGGTGAGATATAGTGAAACTTCCCTTTGTGTTTTTCAAAGGTTTAATTGAGGCCCACAGGATGTGGGTCACACAGACGTTGCCGCAGGACGCGGCGCACCTAGTCTGTGATTCATTGAATCGGGTTCGTAGTGTCGCTTTATCTTTGCTGCGCGAAGGTATTAGCGACACTAGAACGGGATTAACAATCAGTGGGGAATGAAGAAAACCCTCACTGATTGAAGTTTCACTTTATCTATATTCTGAGTGGGCGTAGGAAATGGATCGAGTTTGAAATCGCTGGTTTAAATGAAAATTTACCTAGGGAGTGAACGTGTTCCTATCCTGTGGGAGGATTTTATTTAAAAGTTTGGAGATTTGGAGAGTAAATCTCCCTCAAATAATTCCTCAAATTCTTAGCCACATAAACAACTGTTTTGAGAATACTTTCTTAGCGTTGGAAATGCAGAGTCCTGATGCTACCCTTACCTATACTAAAAGAGTAAAAAGTTATTTGGAGCAATATGATTTTTTCTACTGTCAATTAAAGCAATGCAGTGAGCCAATTGCTCTACCCCTCGTTTAATTTGACTCTCGTCCACTTGAGAGATGCTTAATCGAAGGAGATTTTCCTTTTTATATTCTGGTAAAAACATTCTAGAGGCATCATCAACATATATATGCTGCTCGTTTAGCATATGAACTACCTGTTTTGCTGTCACATGCTCGGGCAAACTGATGGATAGATAGAACCCGGAAGTCGGTTTAGAAAAATGAGTATTAACTGGTAGCGATAAGTCACATGCTTCTTTTAGGGTTTGCATTTTAGTACGGTAGACCTCTTTTACTTTTTTGAGATGGCTAGTAAACATCCCACTTTTTAAATAGATTTCTAGCGCACCTTGAGAAAGTGCTGAACTATTAAAATCCGAACTAAATTTATATCGTAAAAAATTGTTAATCATTAATGTAGGAAGAACGACAGTAGCAATCCTTAATCCTGGGAGAAAGATTTTCGAAAAGCTTTTAATATAAATGACTCTCCCAGAAGGATCAAAAGAAAATAAAGGATCTGATTTTGCATTTGGATCAAGGTCTCCTAAAAAATCATCTTCCACTATATATACATCGTATTTTTCAGCTAACTCAACGATTTTTTTCTTTTCGTTATTCGAGTAACAATGTCCAAGTGGATTGTGAAATCTCGGAATAATATAGAAAAATTTTATATCATTATTTCGAAAAATGTATTCCAGACGATCAAGATCAATGCCTTCCATCGATAACTCAATTCCAAAAGTATTGGCTTGTTGTAGATTGATGGACTCAATGAAGCCGAAATAAGTAGGCTGTTCAATTAGAATATTGTCTTTGCCATTTGGAAATGGCATGGAAACTAATAAATTAAGGGCTTGCTGTGATCCAGATACAACGACTACTCTTTCAGGTTGAGTGAACACCTGTAAATTCTGCAAATATTTCACGACCTGTACGCGTAGTGAGTACAGCCCTTGTTGATCGGAGTATGTAAAAAGCTCTTCTTTATATTGTTCAATTGCTTGATTCATACAATGTTGAAATTCAACATAAGGCATAATGCTTTTATCTGGACCAGCAGATAAGAAATCAATTACCTCATTTTCATTCTTCGCATTTTGAAATTCATTTACAACATAGTAGCCGCTTTTAGGAACAGAATAAATTAAATGCTCTTTTTCTAGTTCACTGTAAGCTTGAATGACCGTATTTTTGCTACATGAAAAATACTCAGATAACTGACGAACAGAAGGGAGTTTACTACCTGCGATGAGCGATCCATCTGCTAGTCGAAGCTTAATTTCTTCCATTATTTTTATATATTTGGGGCTCATATATGGATTCTCCTTTAACTGAACCAGGACAGATGGGTGAAAGGATGGTTTATTTTATAATGTGTACCTATTAGTATTTTAATTATATTAGAACCATTTTTCAAGAAAAGTAAAAAATGGTACAGCTGTAATACAACATAAAGAGATAGGGGTAGGACAGATGCAAAGAGAAACCAGAGAGAAATTTGGATTATTGTTAGGATTAGTCGGTGTCATTTGTTTTAGTCTAACGCTTCCGTCTACAAGTATTGCAGTAGAGTATTTTGGGACTACGGTTGTCGGTTTAGGGAGAACAGTTGTTGCTGCTATTTTAGTAGCTGTGGTATTAATTGTTCGAAAAGAAAAGCTCCCTTCTTCTCGCCAATTCAAAAGTCTACTTATTGTTGCTGTGGGTGCAGTTTTAGGGTTTCCTCTTCTCACTTCTTGGGCAATGGAATCCTTGCCTGTTTCTCATGGAGCTGTGGAATTAGCCCTGTTACCATTAGCAACAGTCGGATTTGCTATGTTTAGGGCAGGTGAAATCCCTTCTCGCAAATTCTGGATTTCCAGTATAATCGGCTCTTTAGCTGTTATTATGTATGCCCTTCATCTTGGATTCGGTCAATTGCAATTTGCTGATTTAGCTTTACTCGCAGCAGTGATTATACTTGGACTTAGTTACGCAGAAGGTGGGAGATTAGCGAAAGAATTAGGTAGCTGGCAAGTGATTGCTTGGGCAATTATGATGGGTGCTCCATTTTTTATTATTCCAGTTGGCTTAAGCCTTACAACCGAAATGCTCTATGCCCCAATACATGCTTGGATTAGTTTTATTTATCTCGCAGTGGTGAGTCAATTTCTAGCATATGTTGCCTGGTATAGCGGAATGGCTATGGGCGGAATAGCAAGAATTAGTCAGCTTCAATACTTACAACCATTTTTGATGATTCTATTTGCCACAGTATTTCTAGATGAATCCATCACATTTTTCACGCTTGTAATAGCAGTGATTGTTGTCTTTTCTGTTATATTAGGCAAAAATGCTCCCGTATCAAAAAAAGGAGCTGTATTAGAGAAAAACTAACTGTCTGTTCAATTGGGATAGCTAAATAATTAAATATGAAAAGATATGAATCGTATGGCATATAGATTATGGAATGACCGAATTGTATTAGATGAAGAAGTTGTGATTGATAAAGAGGATCGTTATAAAAAACGGTTATCTTATAGAATAATAATAAATTTAATGATAAGAAATGATTCTGAGAGGAGAAAAAAACATGTATATTCCTGCACAATTTAAAATTAAAGACGAAACACTTGCTTTTGACATTATGAAGGAACATAGTTTTGCGACTCTTTTTTCTCAACATAATGGAAAGCCTTTTGCTACTCATTTACCGTTAATTTTGAACAAGGATCATTCATACTTATATGGACATTTTGCTCGTCCTAATCCTCAGTCGAAAGATATCCAAAATCAAACCGTTTTAGCTATTTTTCATGGTCCGCATTGTTATATCTCCCCATCTTGGTATGAGACGAATAAAGCAGTACCAACATGGAATTATGTGACTGTTCATGTTTACGGAGAAGTCGAACTATTAGAGGATGAACATGAGTTAATGAACTCCTTAGATGATATGGTATTGAAGTATGAAGCTCCTGACAGTTCATACAGTTTACAAGATGTAGATGCTGAGTTTCTCGCTGGTATGAACAAGGGAGTTCAAGGATTCAAAATAAAAATCAACAAAATAGAAGGAAAAGCAAAGTTAAGTCAAAACCATCCATTGAAGAGGCAAGAGTTAATTGTTAATCAACTGGAACAGATTTCAAATACAGATGAGCAACAGATTTCATTATTAATGAAAGCAATCCTAAAAAAATAAGGTTGAATATTACTACACGAACGGGAGTGTTGATCCAATAAGGATTAACGCCCTTTTTGTTGAACTTCTTTAGATCAATTCGCTGACGGAATATATGAGGTAATAAAAGTTTATGACGGAGATGTGTTTACATTAAAGGGACACTTATAGAACATTTTTACTAAAAGTACAGAGAAAATCAAACTAGTTTTAACAAGCCAAACTAAAAAGTCGGTTCCTTACGCGTAAGGAATTCGACTTTTTTTAGATTGAAATCTGCTTAGCGTATATCTCCGCGTTTTGTCGGTAGGACCCTTAATAATCATATTCAATATTGCGCATAACTAATTGTAAATAAGTGAATCCAAAATATGGGGGATGAAATCGTGAAGCAATTATACAAATTAAGTTCTACTTGGTTTCCAATTTGGTTAATTTCATTACTCATGTTCATTATGGTAAGTGTTTACTTACCTGTTTTTAGTGGGGCGAATCAAAATTTAATAGATGTTCCTTTAATCGTTGTGAACGAAGATAGAGGCCATATGGGAGACGCTATTTTATTAAAACTTATAGAAAAGCAAAATGGAAATTCTTTTAAATGGGAAATCGCTAATAATAAGCAAGAAGCATTGAATGATTTAAAAAATGACAAAGCTTATGGTGCATTAATTATTCCTGCAAATTATTCAAAGGGTCTTTCTCAAGTACAAGAATTACTACTTTCAGGCAATGACAATGGGAAAGCAGCAACGTTAGAAATTTTATTAAATGAGGGGGTTGGTCAATCAGCATCTATGATTGCTAGTAATACATTTCAAGCAGTTGCTTCTGCCACTTCTGAGGCGCTCAGCAGGAACTTTAAGAATGAATTAAATGAAAAAGGGATTACTCTATCCCCTGACAATGCCTTACTATTAGATACTCCTGTTAAGTTTACTATGAAAAATGTACTGGGGCTTCCGGTTAATCTAAATAAAGGAATGACTCCATTCGTGATGGCCCTTATTATTTCTATTACAGGGCTCATGGGAGCAAATATGATTCATGGATATCTTATGAGGGGAAACGGTATTCTAAAAAAGAATGAATCTTCATTAAGTGAATCAAAAATTCTGACGTCCGAATTGATATTTGGTGCAATTTTATCCTTTTGTGTCTCAGTTATATTGCAATCATCGGTATTCGGATTTTTTGGAAGCTCCCATGCTACTAGCATACGGATTATTTTCTTGTTCACCTTTTTCTGTTGTATAACCATGTTCTTCTTATTTAAATCGCTTGCCCTGTTATTCGGTGGTTGGGGAATGTTGGTGATGTTCCCGGTAAATATTATGGGGATTTTTTCAAGCGGTGGAGCAATCCCTCTGTCAACCTTGCCAGTTGTTCATCGAATATTTAGTTCCATTCTACCTACTAGATATATGGTAGATGGAATGAGGGCGTTGCTTTATTATAACGGCAGAATGCAAGCGGGACTCGGAACAGCGTTATGGGCACTATCGATTTACTTTATTATTACTTTGGCTATCGTCATTACATTCATTAGAAATACGAATAGAAGACAAGGGCAAATAAGCTGATGAAAAGTCATTTGTTTATCATTCAAGGTTTCCCAAGTTGGTAGTAATGGTTTGCCTTAGCTTGATGGACATGCGGTAGGACCCCTATAAAAGTAAATCTTTTAACAGCTAGTCATACTGTCCTTTAATCCAGTATCGATCCTTCCATTAAAAAATAATAGAAAGATCCCTCTGAATCGAGTGAATCAGGGGGATAACTTTTGCGTGAAAATAGTGATTAAGCGTATGTAACAGTTTTCTGTGAGGTATCCATTGCATGCTTTTTCTGATAACGCTGAAAAAACCAGATTGTACTAGCAAGCCAGAATCCATTAAAAAAAGAGCCTGGGGCCCCAATTGCAAAAGCAATTATGTAACTGATACCAGACTCTTCCTACTAGTTATTTTGATGGTACATGTTGACTAAAATTAGCTTGATCTTGTTCAATAGCGGATAGTGCTAATCTTTTTATTGTTGCGTCATCCATTGGCGGATTGTGCAGTCCAGCTCTTACATCTCGATAGTATCTTTGTAAAGGATTAGTACGTTGAAGGCTTTTTGCACCGACAATCCGCATGGCTTTATCGACAATCGTAATCGCTGAATTTGTAACAATATGCTTAGCAGCCCCAAGCTCATTTGTGAGATGAACTCTTCGGGCTTCATCATCATAAGCCTCTGCAACGCTATATAAGAAATGTCTTGCTTTCATTAATTCTAAATCAATTTCTCCTAGAAGTTGTTGGACATTCGGTAGCTGGCTAATTGGTCCGTTTAGACTATTTGGCGAGTGAGATTTTGCAAATTGTACTGCGTAGTCACGAGCGGCTTGTGCAATTCCAAGATAACAAGCCGGAATGTGAAGAATCCAACCATTGATTGGACCTCCACTTGGCGTTTCGGGAAGCTCAACAAGTTTGGCATCATCAACTTTAACATTTTGAAGAACAAGATCATGGCTACCTGTCCCTCTCATGGAAATTACGTCCCATGTTTCATCAATGGTTAGTCCTTCTAAATCCTTATGAAGGAGAAAGAATCCAACCTTTTGTTGTTCTTCAATCCATGCAGATACAAGAAAATACGTTAATACCGGAGACATCGTTGTGAACGTTTTCCGTCCAGTAATAACCCAAGAACCATCTTTTTTGACTGCGGTTGTTCCAGGGCGACCACCTCTAGTTGGACTTCCTGTTTGCGCTTCACTGACAGAACGATTCACTAATGCACCGTTTTGAACTTCCCCAGCAAAGAAGGACAAGTTCTCATCATTCCAAAGTTTTTTCTCAAATAGTTCTCCAACAGCCCCCAGATTCCAGCCGATAGATAGTCCTGTGGTCGCATCAAAACTGGCCAGTGTTTCCTGAAAAAGGATCATGTCATAAACGGTTATCCCTTCTCCACCGTAAGCTTTTGGTAGCGTAAGACTTGTGTACCCCATATTCACTAAGTCTTGAATATTTTCTTTCGGAAACATTGCCAATTCATCAATTTGTGCAGATTTACTTTTAAACGTTGCTGCTTTGTCATGTAGTTTTTGTAACCATTTGTTTTGAAAGTCAGTTTTGATAAATAAATTAATCATGCTTTCCCTCCTGCTGGGTCTCATTAGATAAGTAGTCAAGGCGAAGTTTTTTATTAGTTGTCTATGTAAATAGATTAATTCGTATTATTCCTATTGGTTTAAATGATAACTTTGCAAAATTATACTGTCAATAAATTTAAAAAGCTTTATCAACATTCTAAATTTAATATCTCGTAAAAACTTATACATCTAGGACTCATGGAAGTTTCATTTTATAGAAAATTCAAATAACCGATTGACTTTCAAATAGTATCAATCTATTATGTAAATAACTCATTTTCATACTTTACACACCTAAATAGTATGAATTAAACGGTAAAAGGTGGTGCGGCTATGTGCGGACAAAAGGTATGGCAAAACCTTCATATAAAATTAACTAGCTATGAAGAACGATGTTGTAGCTAAAGTTCGATGCAATAGTAAGATCATGAATAAAAAACATCGATGAGCGTCTGCTCTGAAGCCCGACGATGAAAAAGGTTCAGGTTCTAAAAACTGTATCACTTTATGAAGGTGGCGGTGCGAAGCTGATCTTGCGAAGCCCCGCCCCTTTTCCACAGAACAAGCAATCATATAACAAATGATAAAAAGGGGATTTATATTATGAAAAATAAAAAGTTTTTACAAATAGTAGCAACAGGTTTAGCGGTGGTAACTCTATTAGCGGGATGCGGATCAAATGCATCATCTGGTACAGAATCTGACACTACAGCAGGCAATGACTCAAAAGTCAAAAAAGTAAAAGTAGCCTATGACCAAGCGTCAAAACCAATGACTTGGTTAGATGAAAACGGAAATGCAACAGGATATGATGTAGAAGTTATGAAATTGGTGGATGAATTACTACCAGAATACGAATTCGAATACGTTGGAACGTCAAGTGACGACTTATTAGTAGGGGTAGAACAAGGTAAATATCAAGTAGGTGTTAAAAATGCTTTCTGGACACAGGAAAGAACGGAGAAATTTATCTTTCCGAAAGAATTCATAGGGTTGAGCAGTGCAGGCCTTGTGTTAACGAAAGAAAATGAAAAGATTAAAACTCTATCAGATTTTGCAACAGCTGGCTATTCGCTAGCACCCATTGCCGCTAACAACGCGCAATATACAATTGTGGATGAATATAATAAAGCCAATCCAGATAATCAGGTGAAATTGAAAGCTGGAGATGCATTTACAGTGGACGTGGTTCAATGGGTAAATGAAGGTCGTGTAGACGGTGGTGTAATCATTGAGAGTGCATTTGAAAAGCAAGTAACAGCTGAAGATGGTCCTTATCATAATCTAGTAAATGACGTTGTTTACAATGAGTTCGCAGTCATCAAAACTTGGCCATTGTTCAATAAAAAAGAACAAGAATTTGCAGATGCTTATGATGAAGCAATTAAAAAGCTAAAAGAAGAAAAGAAGACAAATGAGTTAAGTTCAGAATTCTATAGTAGAGATTTGTTCGAGGTATTAGATACTGTAGAAAGATAATAACAGTGTGATCGAACATAGTCTTAAAAAAAATTCAATCATTCAGACTAAAACTTGTCACTTTCTTATTTTAGGTTGTTGGGTGTGATGCCCAATAAATCTTACTAATTAAGAAGTGACAAGTTTTTGTTTGCAGACATGGGGACTTAGGCTTCACGACTTATTAATATATACAATCTACCTTGTAAATATACTTACTTTATTAAGAAAGTATTACAAAATCCAGCTACGCACCGCCGCCATTGTGATTAGGCGAGTATAGCGTGCTATCGGATTAATCCTTCACGGTAAATGGTGGAGTTTTAACGCCACTCGGGTTTTGTATGTAAGAAAAAGAAGAGGGTGGTAGAGCATGGAAAAGTATTTTGATGTTACATACATAGTAGAATCATTACCAATGTTACTTCCATTTCTTAAAGTGACATTTTTGGTAGCTGGTCTATCGGTTCTTTTCGGGACCCTCTTAGGTTTCATTCTAGCAGCAATGAAAATAGGGAATAGTAAGATTGCTAAGAAAATCGCCTATGGATATACAACCATATTACGATGTACCCCGTCCATTGTTCTGCTATTTCTAACGTATTATGGGATTCCAGCCATTGCAGGTAATTTTGGGGTCAACTTAAATGATGTTGATAAGATAGTCTTTGTTGTCATAACCTTCTCGCTTCAATTTGCAGCTGCTATGTCTGAGGTAATTAGAACCTCGTATGAATCAATCGACAAAGGGCAATTTGAGGCGGCAGTAAGTGTAGGTTTAAGTCCTTCACAAGCGTACAGAAGAATTATTTTTCCACAGGCTTTTGTCGTCGCATTACCGAACTTTGGTAACAGCTTACTTGAGTTGATGAAAGAAGGGGCTTTAGCTTATACAATCGGACTGATCGATATCATGGGAAAAGCAGAGCTTATTATCGGTGCGAACTATAATACGCATGCCTTAGAAATCTATCTTGCCTTAGCTGTGATTTATTGGATCCTTTCGATTGCGATTGAACAACTATTTTTAAAATTAGAAAAGGTGTTTAGTAAAGGAAAACAAGTGATTAAAACTACATAAGGGGGTGACAGTGTGTCGGAAGGTCTAAATTATCAGTTTTTAGTGGATACATTTTTTGTTGCCTTATCTGGGGTGCCTATAGCACTGATTATTACGATTGTATCATTACTGATTGCTTTGCCATTAGGTTTTTTACTTGCCTTAACAAGAATCAATCGGATTCCGGTTTTAAATCGTTTTGCACAAATATATGTTTCATTTGTAAGAGGAACACCTGTCATTATTCAAATATTTATCATCTATAGCAGTGTCCCTTTATTGCTTGCTTCGATATTTGAAAAATATAACATCAACATGAATGTGTACGATGTCAATCCAATTTGGTACGCTTTCATTGTTTTCTCATTGAATACGACAGCGATTCTTATCGAAGTGTTCCGTTCAGCTTTAAGCACAGTAAGCAAGGGACAATTGGAAGCAGCTTATTCTGTTGGATTAACGAATGTGCAAGCATTTAGAAGAATCATCATTCCACAGACATTAGTTGTCGCCTTACCAAATATTTGTACAGCAACAGTCAATTTAATTAAAGCAACATCTTTAGGGTATGCCATGTCTCTGCAAGAAATTACATTAAGAGCCAAGGTGGCAGCCAATGTCGGCTACAATTATGTTGAGGCTTATATTGATATCTTCCTTGTCTACTTGATTTTATGTAGTTTAGTAGAGTATTTATTTAAGGTATATGAAAAACGATTAAGAAGGTATAAAGCAGTAAATGTCTGAAATGAAATAGGAGGTGGATATGATGTTAGAGATTACAAATATCCATAAATCGTTTGGTAATAATGAGATTTTAAAAGGCGTGGATTTACAAATAGACAAAGGGGATGTTGTGGTAATCCTTGGACCAAGTGGCTCCGGAAAAACAACATTACTTCGCTGCATTAATTTTCTTGAAAAAGCAGACCAAGGGCATGCCATTTTTGGCGATATTGATGTCAATCTTAAAACAGCGTCCAAAAAGCAAATTCATGAAATTAGGCAGAAAGTGGCCTTTGTATTTCAAAATTATAATTTATTTAATAATAAAACGGCATTGGAAAATGTAACAGAAGGGCTGATTATCGGAAGAAAAGTGGCAAAAGATGAGGCGATTGAAATTGGCAAAAAAGCATTGGATAAAGTAGGCCTCGTAGAAAAGTATCATGCATACCCGAGTGAATTGTCAGGTGGGCAACAGCAAAGGGTTGGTATAGCAAGAGCGGTCGCTTTAAATCCAGATATCATTCTATTTGACGAACCAACCTCTGCACTAGATCCAGAACTAGTCGGTGAAGTGTTGACCGTCATGAAAAATATTGCCAATGAAGGAACAACGATGTTAGTCGTCACGCATGAAATGTCGTTTGCGAAAGATGTAGCCAATAGAGTGATCTTTATGGATGCCGGCGTTGTAGTAGAAGAAGGAACACCTAAAGATATTTTTGTGAATCCAAAAGAAGAACGAACAAAGAAGTTCTTAAAAAGGGTTTTGCCGGAGGATTATATCTTTTACATTTAATAACATTCTTTGTAGGGCTTTTTCTGTTGAAAAAGGGGCGGAGGTATTACTGCCCGTTAATGCGGGATAAATAAGCGCTACATGAATCCAATTTTCCTATCTCGTCTTAAAAAAATATCAATTTCAAATTTTCAGGCATTGCATTTTTGTTCCAGCGTGGTATGATGACAGTAATTAAATATACATTGCACTAGGGGAGTCTTTAAGAGGCTGAGATGGAACGTTGTTCTAGACCCTTTGAACCTGAACCGGATCATGCCGGCGGAGGGAAGTGGAGATATTAGCTCAGTTAGTTTATATGTGGATATCTACCCCTTTCCTACTTTCAGGAAGGGGGTTTTTGGTTTTATTTCAGAGTGTGTGGCTCTTTAAAACAAACCACTTAAAATGCTCCAAACTATTTTGGCCAATGTATGGGGCACACAAAAAGGAGATGAAACGATGAATTCTATTAGAAAGCTCACACTTACTGCCATGATTACAGCATTAACAGCACTGACTAGTTCCTTTGTCTTTATTCCGATGGGCTTTGCCAAAATCTTTCCGATCCAACACTTAGCGAACGTATTAACGGCCGTTATGTTAGGTCCTGGCTATGCCATTGGTCAAGCTTTGCTCGTCTCTATTATTAGAAACATGGCTGGAACGGGTTCTATCTTTGCTTTTCCAGGGAGTATGATTGGGGCTTTGCTTGCAGGACTATTATTCAGGTATACAAATAAGATTGGTTTCGCTTGTGTAGGTGAGGTCATAGGTACCGGGATTATCGGAGCGCTTGCCTGTTATCCACTTGCCCTGTTGTTTTTAGGGAAAAAAGTGGCTTTGTTTGGCTTTTTACCAGCGTTTTCAATTAGTTCTTTAGCAGGAGCAAGTATTGCGTTTATTTTATTAAAAGTGTTCTTGAAGAATAAATATTTGGAGGGGTTACTCTATGAAAACAGCACTCACAATCGCAGGCTCTGATTCAGGAGGAGGAGCGGGAATTCAAGCCGATTTAAAAACATTTTCTGCCCATCATGTGTTTGGCATGTCGGTTATCACAGCTGTCACCGCCCAAAATACGGTAGAGGTTCGTTCGATTCAAACGATGAGCCAAGAAATCATTCGCGACCAAATATCTGCCGTTTTTGACGATATTGAAGTTCATGCTGTGAAGATTGGGATGCTCGGTTCGGCCGAAACGATCGAAACGGTTGCCGAAATGCTTGATACATATAAACCTCAGCACATTGTCCTTGATCCAGTCATGATTGCTAAAAGTGGGGATCAACTTCTGGAGGAGGATGCTGTAGAAGCGTTGAAAAAGCGCTTGCTCCCAATGGCTACGCTCGTTACTCCTAATATACCAGAGGCGGAAACGCTAGCGGGAATAACGATTCAATCTAAACAAGATTTATATGAAGCATGCCAGATTATCGAGCAATTAGGAGCGAAGGCCATCTTGTTAAAAGGTGGACACTCTGCCGGAGATCCAAATGATCTTTTTTATGATGGGACAAATTATTCATGGTTGAATGGTGAAAGAATTCATACGAAAAATACACATGGAACGGGCTGTACCCTTTCATCAGCGATTGCCGCTAATTTGGCAAACGGACTTGAAATCGAGGCGGCCATCCGTCAATCAAAAGAATATATTACGCAAGCTATCCGTGACAGCTTTGCCATTGGGAATGGCCATGGTCCAGTCAACCATTTCTATCAATTTCAGAAAGTACACCAATCATAAAAATTTGGAGGGAATGACCGTGCAAAATAGAATCGAATTATTATTCAAGAAAGTCCGAAGTGCCAATCCGCTTGTTCATCATATAACCAATTCGGTCACAATCAATGACTGTGCGAATAGTACCCTTGCTATTGGCGGCTCTCCTGTTATGGCATCTAGTGTCAATGAGGCCGCAGATATGGCGAAAATTGCAAATGCCCTTGTCTTAAATTTAGGGACGCTTAACGCCGATTCCTGTGAAGCAATGATTTTAGCTGGAAAAGCTGCTAACTCTGCTCATATCCCGGTCATTCTTGATCCTGTTGGCGCTGGGGCAACACCTTATCGAATCGAGATGGCTGAGAAGATTCTTCATGAAGTGAAGATGAGCATTATTAGAGGGAATGCCAGTGAAATTTATAGTTTAATAGGAGGGCAAAGTCTGACGCGAGGTGTTGATTCAGGTACGGTATCTCTAGCAGGAGCAGACCTTGCTGCGCGGGCAGCGGTAGAACTAAACAGTACAATCGTTGTAAGTGGTAGAACAGATGCAATTAGTAACGGTGAAACGACTGTTTTAGTGAATAATGGCGATCCGATATTGACGAAAGTGACAGGAACAGGCTGTATGGCGACTTCCTTAATTGGTTGCTTCGCAGGGGTTACAGATCAGATGCTTGATGCAGCAGTAGCGGGAATTTCCGTCATGAGTATTGCTGGTGAATTAACTGCAAAGAAGCTATCAGAAGGAGAAGGAACTGGGACTTTCCGAATGAAATTAATTGATACGATCTCGCTGATGAACGGAGCGACTTGGATGAAGGAGGTACAATTACATGAGTATGCTACGAGATAATCTTAGCCTCTATCTTGTCACAGAGGAATCGATCCCGCTTGGAAAGCTTGAGCAAATTATTGAAGAGGCCATTCTTGGAGGAGTTACAGCTGTTCAATTAAGAGAAAAAACAGCCGATGGAAAAGTCTTTTATGAAAAAGCGTTAAAAATTAAACAATTACTTGCGACTTATTCCATTCCACTTTTCATAAATGACCGCGTTGATATTGCGCTTGCAGTAGAAGCAGAAGGCATTCATATTGGGCAAAGTGATATCCCTTTATCTGTCGTAAAGAAACTAGTTCCTGTGTCCATGAAGATAGGTGTCTCTGTTAAAAATGTCCAACAAGCCTTGATTGCTGAAGCAGAGGGAGCTGATTATATTGGGGTAGGTTCAGTCTTCCCAACTGTAACAAAAAAGGATGCTTCGATGCTACAGCATGGAGCACTGAAAATGATTTGCCAAGCTGTTGCCATTCCAGCTGTCGCGATTGGAGGCGTAACCTCTGCCAATCTTCCACAAATTCTCGATAGCGGTATTTGTGGTGCAGCGATTGTATCGGCGATTATGAAAGCAGATGATCCGAGAGAAGCAGCGGAAATTTTAAAAAAACAAATGATGACAGCAATAGTTCTCTAATAATTTGGCAGTTCGATTATATATCGTTTATATGACATGGTAAACGATGTATAGAGTGTGAGGTCATAACCTATAAAATAACTTTTGTCTCTTTTGCATTTCACCAAGTTAAAACAAGCTGACAAGAATCACATGTATATGATCCCTTTCGCTGTAACGCCAGTGCTATTACTATTACTGAAGAAATCACTAAAAATAAAAAATGCGAAAGTCTATGAAAATGACTTTCGCAAAAGGATAAGCTTTTACAAACATAGGTATGATGCTCATGTCTTTTTATATTTTACATCTACTTACTATTTTTTTAGTACTAGAATAAACCGATCATAACCTCTAACCTCACTTACATTAGAAGCACGGAGTAAATCCTATACGTTTTAATCATTATGAGACAATTTAATTTTCATTTGATTCATAGGGATTCATGTGAAAATTGAAGCACTATATTTTGAATAACTCCAGTTAGATGTTTTAGTGGCCTATATAGGCTGTCCGATTTGTAAAAGGGAAATGGAACTAAAGGCGATTCTTGTTTCTTTCAGGTTTTGCCCGTAATCATTATAGTTTTTCAATATTAAAATGAATCTCTTTAGCTGCTGCTATCGCCATTTGTTTGGCTTCTTCTTTATTATATGAGGAGGCTAACACGTATCCATAACGATCTCCCATCGATAAAGGGGGCCGTAATATCTTTCCTTTGCGTGGTTTTATAAACACTTCTTGCACCCCTGGATATTTACTAGCACGATTTTTCCCGGTAACACTAACCAATTTACCCTCAATATCTACAGTTAGATACTGTACATACACGTACTTACGATGTTTGATTGTAAGATTCGGCTGATTACCTAAAAATAACTGAATGGTTTCTTCTACTAAATTAATGCCATATCCCACCTCAATCAAGCGATTCATGGCACCGCCAGAAATTCTAGGGTTAATCTCGATTAATTTCCATCTCCCTCGAACGAGACGCAATTCGAGGTGACACGCACCGTTTTTCATGTCAAAAGCTTCTACAATTGTACAAACTGTTTCATAGAGATGATCAAAAAACTGTTTGTCCATATAAGCTAACAAGCTATATCCTGTTACGATAAAACGTTCTTGGAACGTAATTTCTTGTTCAATAACAGCTACGATAGTAATAGTTCCATCGTGTACTAATGTTTCAACTAAATACTGAGGGCCTGTTAAAAATTCTTCGATTAAAATAGGTGTATCATTATACTTATTTAATAGTTTATTTATTGCTAAGTTTAGTTGAAAGATGTCATTTGCCAGTAAGACATCTTTCGATCCAGCTGAAATAGGAGATTTCACTATTAATGGTAGATGATTTTTTTGTTCCTTAAGGAAATCTTTTGAGGAATCTTCTGGTGTATAAACGGTAAAGTAAGGTGAAGATCGGAGGCTTTTAAGAAGATTTCTTGTTAAAACTTTATCCTCCATATTCAGGATTGGATTTGTAGAAACAACGCTTGTACAGAATTTTTCTTCTAAAGCTGCTGCGATATTTACATAGGGATCTACGAAACTTAAGATTGCCTGTATCACTAGTCCGCGATTTTGTAATTTTTGAATCCCTTTTGTTAACGCCTCAAAATCAGATAGCTCTGTGAAGATCATTTGATGAACATCGGGAAATTCCAATCTTTGATCAATAAAATGTTGTTTATTTGTAAATAGCACGGTTAAATAGCCAAGACGCTCTGCAGCTTTTATAGCTTCTCTGCTGGATCCTGATTTATTAGAGCTAATAAAGATAATCGTATTCATAAAGTCATGTTACCCCACCTGTCTCTGCTGTTTTAAATCTATACTCATAGAATATATAAGTTGGTCCAATATTGTTCTCAATAATTTGAAAAATAGGAATAAAGATTAGCCTTGTTTTATATTTTTAAAGAACAGCATTTTATAAAGGTGGGATAAACGGTTATGACATTAATTGGCATGCTTCACCATCGGGAGGATCCGCAAAAAGTGAGAAGAGCTTATGCTTACTCAGCAGTAGCTAAAGCGGAAGGAATACCCTTCTTTTACTTCACGCCTGGGAAAGTAAATATGAAAAACCGAACGATTAATGGGAAAATATATGAGAACGGAATTTGGCAGGAAAAGCAGTTCCCTTTTCCTGACGTCATCTATAATGCCAGCTATCCTTTAACGGATAAAGCAGAAGAAATCGTGGATTTTTTAGCAGAAATCATTCCTTTTACAAGTCATTCAGTTGGTGATAAATCATATGTTAATAAGCTGATAAAAAAAGGGGAAATGTTTGCGCAATATCTTATCCCTTCTATGGATTTAATAGACGCTAAACGATTTATGCAAATGGTCCGTCTTTATCCAAAAGTAATTATGAAACCAGTATCCGGGAATCAGGGAAAAGGGATCGTTTTTATTGAAAAGGAAGGAAATGATAAATACAGAGTGAATGAAACTGGGGACATATCTATTTATACTAAGCAAGAATTGGTCGAATTCACAATTCGAAAGATTCAAGAACAACAGTATCTAGCTCAACAGTTCATTTCCTGTCAAATTAAAACGGGCCAAGTATATGACTTCCGATTGCATGTACAAAAAAATGGCGAAGGAAAGTGGGTCATTACCTCAATATATCCACGCATAGGAACTATAGGAAGCATTGCACCAAATATCGGAAGTGGGGGGTATACTGGTTATCTGGATATTTTTTTACAAAAAGAATTCAATGATTCTTGGTATAATATAAAAAAAACACTTGAATATTTCGCAATAAGTTTTTCGAACCACTTTGATTCTTTGTATGATGATGTGTCATTGGATGAATTAGGGATTGATGTTGGAATGGATGAAAATCAAAAATTGTGGTTATTTGAAGTAAATTGGAGACCAGGTGCGCCAATCATATTTAATTGCGAATTAGATGTAGCGAGAAATACGGTTCAATATGCTAAATATTTAGCTGAAAATAGCCAACGTAATGTAAAGGAATGACCATTATAACTTCTTAAGAAGAATCAAGATTGCTTGATGTTCTTATATACTTTTGTTAAAGCATTTATCTTCTGGATAGATGTTTTTTTACATGGCCGTTTACATAAACTTCGTTGCTTTTAAATTATATTTATACTACTATCCTGGGATGATTTCCGTTACAGGTACTCGCTTTCTGTAGGAGTCTCACTCCTTTCACTCCAATCAATGGTAGTGCCAAAATCAACAACGAGCATTTAAAGAAAACCGCCCTTTATTATCAAATAATTCCATTTTGGTGCTCTTTTAAAAAATGGCTTGATACAACAGCTTATTTACAAACGATGGCAATTTAAATGAACAATAAAAATGAAAAAAGGTCGTCTTGAAATAGACGCCCTTTTTTCTTAAACTAAAGCACCCATTCGTCGTAAAAAGCGTTCCTACCTATTGAAGAATATTCGGGGTTTATTTAAGTATATTATTTTTAAAAATTTATTTAATAATATAGATGAATCAATTTCATAACTCTGAGCCCTTGTAACTTAAGTGTTTTAATGCAATAAAAAAGGAGAACCTCCCCAAATGACGAGATGAGTAAGTGACTAAACTAACTCTCGAATCAAAAGGAGGTCTCCCTTTGTCCCTTATACGACAACAATCCCTATTTGACATGCAAGTTTTATTCGATTTAGAACCTACCCAGCGTTTTAATTCGGTTTTATCAGGCATTGGTATTCATCCAAACCTTGATATTGTGATGAAAAAGTCTCGATTCGGACCTAAACAATCACTTAATTACTTCGCGATGATCTATTCGTTAATCATTCGAATCCCCGAGCGCATTCCTTTCATAAAGGACCTAGTAAAGCGTTTCTCTACAGATTTACGATTTAAGGTTGATTGTGGATTCCGGGTATCAGATGAGATTCCATCTGAGGCTTCCTATTCGAGAATGATCACATTGATTGGTGACAATACCTTCTGGCAGAGTGTTTAACTTTGCGGATAATGAAGGCAATTACTTTGCTGTTTTGGAGAGAAAGTGAATGTAATCAAATAAAAAGTGCCAGTACTCATCGAATTTAGAATCATTCGAGTACCTGGCATTTTTTTCTTTGTAGACCATAAGCGCAAGAATGAGGACGCAATAGGTGTAGGCTCCTTGTTAAAATAGAGGTAAACAACCATTAGGAGGAGTTAGAATGACTACCATTCAGGAATTCAATAAATTACATTCGTCAAAAGAAATATTATTTTTAGGAAATGCATGGGATCTGTTATCTGCTTTAACGCTCGAGAAGGCAGGATTTAAAGCAATTGGTACAACAAGTTGGGGAATTGCGAACTCGTTTGGATATGCAGACGGTGAATTAATTGATTTTGAAAGACATCTTGGAGTCATCAAAACGATTACAGCAAATGTGAAAATACCTGTTTCCGCAGATATTGAGGCAGGCTATGGGGAAGACAAGGAAACGATTATTGAAAATGTTTTAAGGACGGCTGATGTTGGGGTTGCTGGCATCAATATAGAGGATTCATGCAAGAAACAAATGGGGCTCAGAACAATGAAAGAACATTGTCATCTTTTATCAGCAATCAGAACGGCATTAGATAATCATGGATATCAAGATTTTTATATTAATGCTAGAACCGATACATACTTTCAAACAGAAAATCCTTTCTTTGAAACGGTAAATCGTGCAAAGGCCTATGTAGAGAGTGGAGCTAGTGGAATATTTGTCCCTGGGTTGATTGACTATGATGAGATAAAAGAAATCACTTTGACAGTACACGCTCCAATTAATGTATTGTCTTTACCAGGACTTACAAATTGTCATGTGCTGCAGGAATTAGGCGTGCAACGTTTTAGCTTTGGTAATGCATTATCTGATAAAATTATTTCCTTTTTAGACAGCAATGCTGCACAATTAATGGAGTCAAAAGATACCTCATTGTTATATGAGGACTGACTTAGAAAGGGCGGGGAATTCAATGGAGGATACACTCAATCTTTCTTTTGATGAAATGTGGGATAAAGTCATGGCTTGCGATCAAAAGTATGATGGATTATTTTTTACGGCAGTGAAAACCACAAAAATATACTGTCGACCATCGTGTAGATCTAGAAAGCCGAAAAAGATAAATGTGGATTTCTACTATGACATCAACAAAGTTGAGCATGCTGGTTTTCGTGCTTGTAAAAGATGTCGGCCAGAAGTCGATCATTCCCCGCATGCTGAACTGGTCAGAAATGTAATTGCCTTCTTAATCAATCACTATAAACAAAAGTTGGTGTTACAGGATATTGCGAATCATGTCGGTGTAAGCCCTTTTTATCTTGAACGCTTGTTTAAGCAGGAAACGTTAGAAACTCCGCGTACTTATTTGGAGAAAATAAGAATTGATAAAGCAGCCTATCTTCTTTGCAGTGCAAATCGATCAAATCTTGAAATTTGCTATGAAGTTGGATTTCAGAGTCCCTCAAGTTTTTATAAGGCGTTTCGTCGTTTGAAGAATTGTTCACCAAGTGAATATCGTATTCTCGCCGAAAAGGAGCTACTGTAATGCAATGGAGCAATCACGGATCATTTATTGAGATACATCCACCGAAGGAATTCAATTTTGAAGAATGCCTAGTATTCTTGGGCAGGTCTCATAAAGAAGTGTTACATCAAATTAGAGATGGTTTATTATATAAGCTGATAAAAGTAAATGGAGAATTAATCTTGTGTAGAATTGGTTTCACTCAAGATGTAATTCATGTAGACTTTCCCATTCACCCATTGTCTATCACCAGTCATGAAGAAGTAGTAGCGTATATATGGGAATGGTTTGATTTGGATCAAGACTTGAGCCTTTTTTATGAAGTAGCTAACCAAGATAAGATATTGCAACAAATTCACAAGAGATATTATGGATTACGGATGATGTGTATACCAGACTTATTCGAAGCGTTGACTTGGGCAATAATGGGGCAACAAATAAATTTAACATTTGCGTACAAATTAAAGCAGCGCTTTGTTGAACACTTTGGGGAATGTCTTACTTTTGAAGGAAATCCTTTTTGGCTATACCCAACATATGAAAGAATCGCCACCTTAGGGATAGAGGAGTTAAGAACACTTCAATTTACTGTTAGGAAGGCTGAATATGTTATTGGAGTTGCCAAGGCCATGAGAAATGGCGAATTAACAAAAGAAATGTTGCTGCAAGAACCAGCGTATCAGCAAGCACAAAAGTCTTTACTGGCGATAAGGGGAGTGGGAGCATGGACGGCGGATTATGTGCTGATGAAATGTTTACACCATCCATCTGCCTTTCCGATAGCAGATGTCGGTCTTCATAATGCTTTAAAGCTTCAATTAGGGCTTGAGCGTAAACCGACAATAGCGGAAATTAAAGAAGTGGCAACAAATTGGGAAGGTTGGCAAGCGTATGCTACCTTTTATCTCTGGAGGTCTTTATATGAATAAATTAGATTACAAATCTCCGATTGGCGTAATAGAGATAGTGGGCTCAGAGGAAGTGGTTAGTTCTATTATGTTCGTTGAGAGGGATGAAATCATCAATACGGTAAACTATGAAACACCCAAGGTTTTAGTGGATTGTTTTAATCAATTGGATGAATATTTTAAGGGTGAGCGTCATGTATTTACATTCTCTTATAACTTTGAGGGTACAGAATTTCAAAAAACGGTATGGAACGCTTTGACAACTATCCCTTACGCCGAAACAGGGTCCTATAAAGATATTGCTGTTGCCATTAAGAATGAAAAATCCGTCAGAGCAGTAGGAACTGCCAATGGCAAAAATAGATTAAGTATCGTCATTCCTTGTCATCGAATTATCGGTTCAAACGGGAAATTAACAGGCTATGCAGGTGGTTTGTGGAGAAAAGAATGGCTGCTTCAGCATGAGAAGTCTTTTAAAAAGGTAGATTGAAGTTAGGTAATATAACCACAAAAACGACTAAGAAAATACTTTTTAGTCGTTTTTGTGTTGGATGAATGGTCCATATGCAGAATGGCGAAACATTACGAATGTCATTGAAAAAGCAAAACATACATTAAATGAATCAATTTCATAACTCTGATCCCTTGTAACTCAAGTGTTTTAATGCAATAAAAAAGGAGGACCTCCCCAAATGTCGAAATGAGTAAGTGACTAAACTAACTCACCAATCAAAAGAAGGTCCCCCTTTGTCCTTTATACGACAACAATCCCTATTTGACATGCAAGTTTTATTCGATTTAGAACCTACCCAACGTTTTAATTCGGTTTTATCAGGTATTGATATTCATCCAATCCCTGATATTGTGATGAAAAAGTCTCGATTCGGACCTAAACAATCGCTTAATTACTCCGCGATGATCTATTCGTTAATCATTCGAATCACTAAGCGCATTCCATCA
This sequence comes from Peribacillus sp. JNUCC 23, assembly GCF_053653995.1. The sequence goes on along the minus strand of NZ_CM132202.1, from coordinate 3,808,033 downwards.
TTACCTATAATAAAAAGAACGAGCCGGAGTCAATGGGATTTGATAAGTATTTCGCACCGACATGCGTGCGGGAACATTCCTATCGGTACGACAGCTTCGATGCGAAGTACAAAATGCTGAAATACACACGACCAATTGAATGTCAGAAGTGTCCATTAGCCAACGACAGTCTATGTCAGAAGGTCTATAAAAAGGAAATCACAGATGATCTCAGACGTTATACAGCACCTGCAAGAGGGTCGGTGAAATGGGATGAAAAAATCTATAGAACGAAGTTCCATTGAACGTGTAAATGCTTATCTCAAAGGCTACATTCTACTAGATCAGATATATCCTTGTACAGGAGAGAAAGCCAAAGTTCATTTCAACTTGGTTCATATTGCGTACAATGCCAGTAAACTTGCAGTTGATCGACTCAACCATCTTCAACTATCCACAACGGCGTAATCGGAAATTTCATTCGTTTTTTTTAGAAATCATTTCAAATTCTATTTCTTTATGATTTTTTAAAAGTACGCATTATGAAATCGATTCATATCGATCTTTCATTAAATAAAAAACACAAATCAAAATCATTTCGTTTTATATTGACGGAATATTTTAAACGTAGTATATTCATAAAGTGTAAATAGTAATTGTTACGATTTATATCGATTATTAAAATGGAAAAGGAGATCGTTTATTTATGAAAAAGGAACTTATCAAATCAATACTTGTGTTTTTCTTATTAGGTATAGTCCTTACAGGCTGTCAAGAAAAAGTAGATACACCTGTCGAAAATGCTTCCTCAGATTCTGAACCTACTTCTTCTGATTCTAATTCTGGATCTACAGAAGATACCAATCATAACCATCATCACGATGATGAAAAGCAGAAAGAAGTATATTCAGGAATATTTGAAGATGACGAAGTTGAAGATAGAGAATTATCAGATTGGGAAGGAGATTGGCAATCAGTCTATCCATACTTATTAGATGGAACTTTAGATGAGGTCTTACAGAAAAAAGTAGAAACAAACAAAGATAAAACCTTTGAAGAGTACAAAGAATATTATAAAGTTGGGTATGAAGCAGACATTGAACGAATCGTGATAAAAGATGATACGATGACATTTTATAAAAATGGAGAAGGAAAAGCAGGAGAATATAAGTATCATGGATACGAAATTTTGACTTATGAATCCGGAAATAGAGGTGTTCGTTATTTATTTGATTTAGTTGGAGAAGTAGATGGTGTACCAAAACATGTTCAATTCAGTGATCATAGTATTTATCCAACAAAAGCAGAACATTACCATATTTATTTTGGAGATGTAGATCATAGCATTCTTTTAAATGAATTAGACAATTGGCCAACCTATTATTTTTCTAACCTAAGTGGAGAAGAAATTGCAGAAGAAATGAATGCACATTAATTTTTTTCGTTATTTTCCTATTTTAGTTCGATAGAATAAAATAGAGCTTTAGAAAAAAGCAATATTAACAGTTTCTCTCAAATACATATTTAACAGCAAATGAAGAAACGTCATTTTAAAAAAGTTAGATTAAAATGGCGTTTTTTTATTTGCTCAATTTTTATATCGATCTCAACTTAAAATAGTTATTTTTTTCAATTCCTCTTGGGATTTTTTCTCATACAGATAGGTAATGATGTGAAGAAGCTAAGGGCATGACAAAAAGTCTTTACTTATTTTCTTGAAGAATATGATGTGGGATAACATCCAATCCGGATGTTATGTGCAATAAAGAAATAAAAATTAAAGATTTCCTCGATTATGGGCTAAGTCTTGGAGCAGGTTATATAGCAACTGGTCAATATGAGCGTGTAGAAAACGACAAATGTATATCACACGCTTCATTTCTAAGCTATAGAGTTCATTGACTGGTTAAGGATGTGTTATTATTTTTGGGGAAAGGGATGATGATGAAATGGTTAAGGAAATTCAACTAAATGATACGAAAATCAAAATCACACAATATGAAGAGAAAAAAGAAAACAATGGAATTGAAATTTCGGTAACTTTTTATGTTACAAGTGACGACTACCATGACATAACAACACTTCTTTATAAAGGAACATTTGATGTAATAGTACCCGAGAAACATCTTGAGTTCCACGGAACGATCCAAGAATATTCAACATCTATTACAAATCTATACGAAAAAGGACAAATAGGCGAATTTAAACTGACTTTAAAAGAAGGAACAAAATAGAAGAGGGGGAATTTCATTTTATGAAATTAAGCATTTTAGATCAATCTCCCATTTCAACTAATCAAACGGCACACGATGCACTACAGGAATCAATGAAACTTGCACAAATAGGGGAGACATTAGGATATTCACGTTATTGGATTGCTGAACATCATGCATTGCCAGGGCTTGCATGCTCCGCACCCGAGGTGATGTTAGGTTATATTGGAGCTAACACAAAAAATATACGAATTGGCTCTGGGGCGGTTTTATTGCCATATTATAAGCCATATAAAGTGGCAGAAACCTATCACTTGCTGTCCACTCTATTTCCAAATCGAATTGATGTAGGAATCGGGAGGGCACCGGGTGGTCCTGCTGAAGCATCAAATGCATTATCAGACAACTTTTTGGAAAATGTTTATAAAATGCCCGATTTAGTAAAAGAATTAATTAAATACATAGATAATGAGGAGTCCATATTACCTGCTTCTCCGTTACCACAAATTAGTCCTGAACTTTGGATGCTAGGAACGAGTAAAAAAAGTGCAAATTTTGCAGCGGAAAATGGTTTAGCTTATTGTTTCGGACAATTTATGAGTGATGAAAACGGGGAAGAAATCATCCAACAATATCGTCATTCATTTCAACCAAGAAAAAAAGGCCAAAAACCTTACGTCATTATGGCTTTATCAGTAATTTGCGCAGAAACTACTCAGAAGGCAGAAGAAATTGCCTTAAGTTCGATTACTTGGCAACTACAAAACGAGAATAGGAAAGGGAGCCGGGGTGTTCCTTCTGTCGATGAAGCTAAAGAATTTCAATTAAATCCACGTGATCAAGAGTCAATTGAAAGAATAAAAAAGAAAATGATTATAGGCAATCCGAATGAGGTGAAAAGTAAGCTAATAAAGATTCAATCCCATGTATTAGCAGATGAAATCATGATTGTAACCATCACTTATTCACCAAAGGATAAGCATCAATCATATCAATTAATCGCAGAACAATGCATCAAATGAAATAGTTGAACAATATAGAAAGGAGGGTGCTCTTTTATATATCTGTCCCCCTTAATCAATGGTTAACTTCTCATTTCATGATTAATTATCGAATAAATAATTTTCTTACTTGGACTGTTATCACCATTTTATTAATAAATTGAACAGTTCCACTTAAATCATTGAATATCCAATCTATTCATCAAGCGGATTGTGAATTTTCTTTTCTGGTATCTGCTGTTACTTTTTTGTTTGTAAAAAGACTGACAATGACTGTTATGACAATATTTATTGTTAGAGCAATTATCCCAACGTTTAAATCTTGAATCACTTGTGGGAATGATGGAAACATCGTCGCGATCGTCCCTTGTTTAATGGTAATGTATGCCACGGTAATAACGCCAAAAATCATCCCAGTTGCAGCACCTTGTTTGGTTACAAAGTTATTTTTCATAAAGCTAAAAACAATCGCTGGGAACAATTGAGTGATAAAGCTGTATGCCATTAACAGAAAGACAAAGATCGTCCCAAAACCACGTCCCCCAACAGACCATTGCTCCAAATCCATGTTTTTTCCTTTTCTCGCTTGAATACCCAAAACAATTGAAAATAGTAGAAAGTCGAAAATAATGAAAATAGCTGCATTCACGATGTATCACCTTCTTTATTATTTGGGTCAAGTTTAAAGATGATGGCCATAATGACAGATGTAAGGACGACCCACATGACAGCCCAAAATAAAATGAATGGCATACCAAGCACATAAGGTTCGATTTTGTTAACAAACGGTAACCCTAACATCCCGATAAACGGTATGAGAGATAGTAGATGGATAAATTTCATGCACATTTCCTCCCTGATTTTTTTGATAAGTAATTCATCTACTCTACTATATTATCAATACTATAAAAATATTATATCGATAAAAATTCTGAATTATTCAAATATATTTGCGGTAAATATTATTTTAAAATATACTTTACGTAGAGTCATGATCTTCCAATTGGATGTAGTAGGCTAAATCACTGTGTAAAAGGGTTTTACTTGCTTACTTTTGATTGTCATTCAAACAATGAAAAGTTTACTAGGAAGATCATACTGAATCATACATAAGAAGGAGAAGGCGAATATGAAAAACTATTTAATGAAAATGTTAGAAGCTCGTAAAGAAGAAATGATCCAAATTCGTCGTTATTTACATGAAAACCCAGAGTTGAGCTTTAAAGAACAAAATACGGCTCAATATATTATTGATTTTTATCAAGGGAAAGACGTCGACATCCAAACGAATGTGGGGAATGGGTATGGCATCATCGTGACGATTAAAGGTGAAAAACCAGGAAAAACGATTGGATTACGAGCAGATTTTGATGCACTACCGATTATGGAAGAAACGGAACTTCCGTTTAAATCGAAAAATGATGGTGTCATGCATGCATGCGGCCATGATGGACACACAGCTTATATGCTAGTACTTGCCGATTGTCTCATTCAATTAAAGTCATTGCTTTCAGGTACGATCAAAATTATCCACCAACATGCTGAAGAAGTACCACCAGGTGGAGCAAAAAGTATCATGGAATCGGGATTACTAGATGACTTAGACGCAGTTTATGGAGTCCATTTATTCCCGGATAATCCAGTGGGCCATATTGGATATCGAAGTGGGTATGCGATGGCTGGGAGAACGTATTTCAAATTAGCTATCCAAGGTGTTGGCGGTCATGGCTCCTCACCTCATTTAGCAAATGATGCGATCGTTGCTGGTGCTCATTTTGTTACTGCTGTACAAACCGTCATTAGCCGTCGATTAAATCCTTTCGATATGGGAGTCGTGACCATTGGTTCATTTGATGGCAAAGGTTCTTTTAATGTCATAAAGGATCGGATCGAATTAGAAGGTGATGTCCGCTATATGACAGAAAAAACACAAAAGTTGATTGAGCAAGAAATTCACCGTCTTGTCCGCGGTATCGAAACTGAATTTGCTGTTCAATGCGAACTTACTTATACAGCTGATTATCCGCCTTTAATCAATGATCCAGAAATCACCAAAGCTGTTGTGACAAGTCTTCAAAACAGTAAAGAACCAGAAATTAGGGAAATAAGCGAATACCCAATGTTCTCTGGCTCAGAAGACTTTTCTTATTATGTAGAAAAGATTCCAGGTACTTTCTTTTACATTGGCTGTAAACCTCAAGGAGTAGAGAAGGTGTATTTCAATCATCATCCGAAATTCGATATCGACGAAGATGCCCTTCTCGTTGCAGCAAAATCTGTTGGGGAAGTAGTTTGTAGTTATTTTGAATTAGATTAATATAAAGTCATTTAAAAATCTAGATGTTCACAAAGTCACAGACTAGACTTCATGAACGTCTTTTTCTTAGAGGAATGTTTGTAGGTACTATGATCTTACTTTCGCAATCTTTTCATGAATATGGGACTGATAACAACGCCAGTTATGTTACTTCGTTAAAGGACCATTTAATAGAGTAACTTCTATTGGATAGAGCAAGCACTTTTTTTATCTTCACGAAACATATTATTATATGTGTTCTTGAATAACGGATACTTGCGACCAGACTATCAAACTAACCTAGAAAATAGACATAGATATTAGTCGGGATAAGAGATAATTATATAGAATCTAACCAGTTCATCAGAATCGTTTGTATAGGTGCGTTCAGTATTTGCGTTAAATTTAATAGTTTCATCAGTGTTTAATACAAACTTCTCACCTTAAACATTGAGCGTAAGTATACCACGTTGTATAAGTACATATTCTTCACCTATATGCTTTTCGGATATATGACTAAAGCCAGGTTTAAGGTCTACAGTGAAAAGTTCAAACTTTTTTTCTGAATGAAAGGGGAAAACGGAATATACAAGATAATTTCCATCAACATCAATCAATGGGTTCAGTTGATTGATGTTTACTTAGCCACAAAACGACTAAGGTAAAAAATAAATTGGTGAAATGAAAGAAGTGAAGATTTTGATTAAATATAAATGCCTCCATCATGTTAGTCTTACTGTGACAGATTTGGAAAGAGCAAAAGAATTCTATGGTAAAACATTATGTTTAAAAGAAATACAGCGTCCTGATTTTGATTTTCCAGGTGCTTGGTATGAAATAGAGGGACATCAACTTCACTTGATAGTCGATCCCTCTTCACAGACGATTCGTAAGGATAAAAGCTTATCCAGCAGAGAAGGTCACTTTGCTCTTGGAGTTGAGAACTACTATGACACTCTTAAATGGTTAAAACAGAATGAAGTTGAAATCCTTGAAAAACCAAACGGAAAAAGTGGATACGCACAAATTTTCTGTGCCGATCCAGATGGTAATTTGATTGAACTAAATGTTAATCAAAAAGATCTATAAGTAGGCAAAGATAACTGCCATTACTGGCTCTTTTCTTATTGAAGTAACGGGGCAGTTTAGTGGAACAAGGATATTAGAACTTAATTGGAGAATTTAAAATTATAAAGATAAGGAGTGGTGTAATTTGGAACACGAATTAAAGGAGTTTATCAAGAAGTGTGATAAAGCAATAAAGCAGGAAGATTTTGATACTCTGAAGAATTACTATACTGATGATGCGATTCTGGTAGTAAAACCAGATATGATTGCACGAGGAAAAGAGGAAATCAAACAAGCATTTATTAAAATTGCGAAATATTTTAATAACAGTCTTGTCCCAGCACAGGGAGAAATGATTATTTTAGAAGCTGGAGATACTGCATTAGTTATTTCCCAAACGCTACTTGAGGCTGATAAAAATGAAACGGAATATTCTATGGATAGAAGGTCAACCTATGTGTTTAAGAAAAATTCACAAGGCGAATGGCTTTGTGCAATCGACAACTCATATGGTACAGACTTAATCAATATGTAGACTTTTATGCTATTGTTTATGCGTATAATCTGCATTTTTGTTATGTCGAAAAGTTCCTTTTATATGTAGCAAAGATAGTTTATCTCGTTTAACTAACGGGTGATTCGTATTATAAGGTTAGCCAGTTTTTACTGGTTGACCTTTTTTTAATAGAATCTATTATATCAGTAGCCAGGGGAGGACATACGGGTGTGTGGGGCATTCGTTCAGTTAAGAAAGTCTGCTACGGTAGCTTTTTTCTTATTCGACTAACGGAGCAGTTTAGTTAAAGAAGGAAAATATAAACATTTAATAGGAATATTCAAGGATGAATTTAAATATAGGGAGTGGAAATCTATATATGACTAAAATTGGGATTATTCGTCACGGGAGTACAACTTGGAATAAGGGAGGTAGAGCACAGGGGAATTCTGATATACAATTGAATGAAGAGGGGTTATCAGGTGCACATCAGCTTGCAGAACGATTAAGAACAGAAGAGTGGGATATAGTTTATTCTAGTAATCTATTAAGAGCTCAACAAACGGCTGAAATTATAGCAGATAAAATTGGGATACAAATACATTTGGATTCTAGGCTCCGCGAAGTAGGTGGAGGATTAATTGAGGGAACCACTGAAGAGGAAAGGGTTTTAAAGTGGGGGAGGAAATGGTGGGAATTAGATTTAGGAATTGAAAGTGATGATAGTGTTATTGCTAGAGGTCTTTCATTAATTGAAGAGGTTAGCAACAAACATATTAATCAAAATATATTAATCGTTAGTCACGGTTCATTCATTAAACAGATTTTAAAAGTGCTAGTACCTCATTTTAATATTGAAGAATCTCTAAGTAACACGTCTTTCACTTCTCTGGTAAAGTATGAGAATGGATGGGATTGTGATTTGTATAATTGTACAAAACATTTAAATGAAAGCTAATTCTTAACTTAGTATTTACCTATATGTTAAGAGTTTGTAGTTCAACTAAAGGGTACTATAGCATGATATAGGGGTGCTACGGCAGACTTTTCTTATTTAAGTAGCGGGCAGGTTAGTTGAAGAAGAAACGTGTAAAAGATTAAAAAACATACAAAGTGCTTATTAATTTAACTAGTGTGTTGATCCAACGAGGATTAATGCACTTTTTTGTTGAAATTCAGTTTATATTACTTTAATGGTACAACTACAAATATGTGACTTTAACTTGTTAAGATTGTATGATACAGTTCCTTTATCACGCAACCATACAGTTGCTTATGTTTGACAAGCAACCATACAGTTGCTTATACTCAATATATGAATGGGAACAAAGACGCTATATTCAAAGCACTCGGCGATTCGACTCGGCGATTGATATTAGACGAACTATCTGAACGTAACGAGTTGACATTGTATGAACTTACGGTACGTCTTATTATGAAGCACGACCTTTCCATTTCCCGACAAGCGATTGCTAAACATCTTTCTGCATTGGAAGATGCAGGACTCGTAAAATCAAAACGAAAGGGAAAATATCGAGTACTCATGTTCAACAACGAACCACTTAAAGATTTGCTAAAAGGATGGATAGAGTAATTTATTTAAAAACTTCTGACGAATGTAGGGGTTTTTCTGCCTGGAGCTAAATTGTTTGCAGAGCACCAACGTGGTAAATATCAAAGGAGGCAAAAGAAGTATGAAAATCATTGTTACCAGTCTATTCGTACAAGACCAAGACAAGGCACTGGAATTTTATTCAGAAAAGCTGGGATTTGTAAAAAAGCATGATGTTCCCATGGGGAAATTTAGGTGGATTACGCTTGTTTCTCCCGATGATCATGACGGTACCGAGCTTTTACTCGAACCGAATGAGCATCCTGCTGCCAAAGAGTATCAAAAGAAGATATTTGCCGAAGGCATCCCAGCAACAATGTTTGGCGTTGCAGATATTCATAAAGAGTACAAACGATTATTGGAAAACGGTGTGAAGTTTACTATGGAGCCGACAAAAATGGGCGAAGTCACAATAGCTGTCTTCGACGATACATGCGGCAACCTTATTCAGATAGCGCAGAAGTAACTTTGTCGAAATAGATATAACTTAGTTCTAAACGACTTTATTGTTATATTTTAAATTCGGTGAAGTGTTATTATCAACAATTAAACAACTTTATCCCGGTATTACAGCCTGTAAATTCCCGATTGGTTCAACTAACCCCCACTGAGGGAAGTTTCACTTTATGTAAACCCTGTCCTAATATAGGACGGGGTTATATATTTTTAAGGGTTAAAAATAAATGATATTGTTGTCATTGGCGGTAGTTGTGTGATCCTGCCTGGTGTCAATATTGGTGATAACTCAATTGTTGCTGCTGGTTCTGTTGTAACAAAAGATGTTTCTGCTAATACGATAGTAGCTGGAAATCCAGAAAAAGTCATAAAAAATATTTAATTTACAGACTTCCCGTATGAGAAAGCCCGCTTCTTTAGAGGTAGGATGATAGTGAGGTCGAACCAGGCGTTTCTTAAGATACGTAAATGGTTCGACCTTTTTTATTTTATGTTGTGTTAAGCAAAAATCAATAACTTCCTATTATATAGCCAATCTTTTTATGCATATTTATTGCATCGGGAACATTTGTTCTGTTATAATCATCCTATAAACATAAAAAGCTGAAAGAGCTCGTACCAGAGTCGCTAAAAGGTTTGGAATGAATGGTAAGGATTAAAGAATTGGAAGCAAAAAAGAAAGAACATGATATTACATAAAGGAGTATGAATATGAACAACTATTCAACAACCACTTTAACAATGGTAAGAAATTTTGATGTAGTATCTGAAAGAGTTTTTGATGCATGGTTAAATCCTGACATGATGAGAAAATGGTTCTTTACATTGGAAGGGACAAATAAGGTGGCACAAAATAATCCCAAAGTAGATGGTACTTGGGAAATTGTTGATCAACGAGGTGGAAAAGACTATCGAGCGATCGGGGAGTATCTTGAAATTGACGCTCCAACAAAATTAGTGTTTACTTTTAAAATGCCACAGTTTAGCGATACAGTAGACACGATTACAGTTGAGCTAAAAGAACTTCAACAAGGTTGTGAAATGACATTTTCACAACATATTGTCGTTCCACATGAAGAAAATTGGACAAAATCTGATATCGAAAAAGCGCTTGGAGAGTATCACGATCAAACTGAACATGGCTGGAATTTAATGTTCATGGGACTTAAGGAATTAGTTGAGACAGGAAAAGTTAGCTATACAGGCTAAAAATCACTGAAAGGTGTGTCAGTGAACTAGATTATGGATAAATGGAAATGAGTGGCGTTTCTACAAGATGTGGAGACGCTTTTTTATGGTAGAGTTAATCTATTATAGAAATTTCGATGTAAATCGATTGAAGTGTATAGAATGTTGATAGAGGTGATTTTCAATGAAAAAATGGACAAAAGACATAGAAATAAACGCTCCAATTGAACAGGTTTGGAAGTTTCTTGATGGTTCTTTAGAGAATATGCAAGAAATCATGCCTCAAGTAGTTGAGAACAAACCTATTAAAATAACTGAAGAAGTGGTTGGCAGTGTATATCGCCAAAGTTATAGAGAAGGAAAACGAATAGAAGAGTATGATGTAGAAACATTAGAATATTTGAATGCACCTAATAAGAAAAAGCTAAAAGTAGGTTTTACACTTGCTAATATGTTTGAAATTACCGCTTTTTATGAATTAAATAGAATGAATGATAATCAGACTTCCTTTAAATATACAGTAACTAATCGCCCGTTAAAGTGGTTTGTGAAAATATTTTTATTGTTTGCTACCGAAAAAGTGGTCGTTGAATTTTTAGAACGTGTTAAAAATGTAGCTGAAGCGAAAAACTTGTAAATAACCTGACATTCATCCCCCTTATCATTGGGCTTGCCCCTTCAGAAGATAAGAGGGGGTCTTTTTTTTCAAAACAATATGATGTTAAAGCGCGCCCTTTTACCATGAAGGATTAATCCTGTAGCACGCTACACTCGCCTAATCACAATGGTGGCGGTGCGGAGCCGGATTTTGAAGCTTTCTTAGTAAAGTACGTATATCTGAAAAGTAGGTTGTCTAGATTAGTAAGTCGCGAAGCCGGGTCCCATGTCCTTTATACAAAATAATAAAAAAATTCATTTTTTTCAAACCGTTTGGAAGTTTGTCTCGTTACCTATAGTATAAACAGATTTTTCTGAAAGGAGAGTAGAAAGGCGTGAAGAAGAAGGTTATCTTTCTTGGATGTATAGTATGTATGCTTATGTTGTTAGGCTTTTCAGCAGTCATGGATTCTAAACGGAGTCTTGCAAAAAATGATGTTGTAAAAGTATATGGACCAGGTGGGCCCCTTGGACCAATGAAGGAGTTGGCGAATCGGTTTACGAATGAAACGGGGATAAAAGTTGAAGTAACTGCGGGGCCAGAAGCAAAATGGATTGATCAAGCCAAACAGGATGCCGACATGATTTACGGCGGGTCTGAGTATATGTTGACGGATTTCCTACTTAAACATCCGGGCATTGTAAATGAAAAAACCCGTACTGAATTGTATCCGCGAGCAGCTGGAATTTTAGTTAGAAAAGGAAATCCTAAACAGATACACTCTTTGGAAGATTTAACGAAAAACGGTATAAAGATTGTCGATGTGAATGGAGCGGGTCAACTTGGCTTGTGGGAGGATTTAGCAGGAGGAAAAGGGCTTATCTCTGGAATTAGCAAGAATATTAGGGTATCAGTTAAATCGAGTGCTGAAGCGATCGAACTTTGGGAGAAAAATTCTAAATATGATGCCTGGATTACATATGAATCTTGGCATTATCGTCTTGCAGATGTGACTGAACTGGTTCAGCTTCCAGATGAAGAAAAACTTTATCGAGGAACGCCAATTAGTATAACAAGTAAGACGGACAATAAGAAAGAAGCCAAACTATTTATTAAATATTTAAAATCAGAAGCCTCTCATCAAGTGTTTCAAAAATGGGGCTGGAAGTGAAGGAGTAGAGTTAAATGAAGAAATGGATGTTTATGTTAACGTTAGTTGCAAGCGTACTGTTTTTAGCAGCATGTGGAAATGATACGAAAGATTCTACTAAGGAGGATCAAGCGGTTGCCACCACAGCTGATGAGACTACTCCGAGTCTAAAAGTATTGGAAAATGAAAAAGTAGGAAAGTATTTGGCTGATTCTAAAAAAATGGCACTGTACTATTTTAAAAAGGATGAAGCAGGAAAAAGCAACTGTTCGGGTGAGTGTTTGGAAAATTGGCCGCCCTTCTTGGGGCAGGATTTTAATGTACCAGAAGGCTTTGACAAAAAAGACTTTGGAACAATTAAAAGAGAGGACACTGGTGCAGAACAGGTTACTTTCAAAGGATTCCCGCTCTACTATTTTGTAAATGATCAGCAAGTAGGAGATGTCAATGGAGAAGGAGTCAAAGATGTTTGGTATATTGTAAATAAGGAAACGGTTTTACCATAATACGAAAACAGGGGGAACGATCAGACTCGTGATTGTTCCTGTTGTTCGTTTTCAAAAATTATTTGGCGAGGAGTTGCAGGTGCGATTGAAAGAAAAACTTGATCAAGAATTAATGGCATTAGTAATTAAAAAGCATCGTCCTGCTCTGGAGGAACTTTATGACCGATATATTAAATTAATCTATGGCTTCGTTATTAAATTTACTAATGGAAATGAAGAAAAAACAAAGGAGATCGTGCAGCTCGTTTTTTTAAAGCTTTGGACGACAAAAAGCAGTTTTAGCCCTGAAAAGGGGAACTTCGTGAATTGGCTGTTAACGGTTACACGGAATGTATGTGTCGATTATGTTCGTAAAGACAGTATTCATGTTCAGAATAACCAACAAATCGGGATGAGTCAGTCAATTGACATAGAAGATCCAAATAATGATATCGAAAATGGACTGATTAACAGTGAAATTACGAAAGCCAAAAATAAGTTAAGCAAGCCACAAAAAAGACTAATTGATTTATTATATTGGAAAGGGTATTCGCTTACGGAAATTGCTAAAATTGAAAATGAACCGATTGGAACGATCAAGAGCAGACTTCATCAGTCACTCAAGCAGTTGAAGAAGTATTTGGAAGTAGGTGATTTGTAAATGAAAATAGAATGTGATAACCTGCTTTCATTTTTAACAGATGAATTGGAAGAAAAAGAAAAAATAGCATTCAGAGAACACTTAATGAACTGTCCAGAATGCGCCAGGGAGTATGATCAAATGACGGAAGCCTGGAAATTATTAAAATGGGATTTTGAAGAAATTGCTCCCCCTGATACGCTTAAATCGGATGTGATGAATTTTGTTTTTGAGGGAGCTAATGAAAATCCTGTGCGCAAGGTGAAGAAATGGAGCCGTTTTTTCAGCAGGCAGTTTACACCAGTCACTTCAGGACTCTTCTTGGCTACTCTAGTTTTAGTGATTATCCTATTTTACTCCAATATGCAATTAAAAAAAGAACTCCTAGCGACCGATCGACCGGTAAAGGTTGAAACAACATTTTCTTTACAGCCTGCCGATCAGACTGCTGTAAATATGAAAACTGCCGGAGCTGCATATATCTTGCAGCAAGGTCATGAAAAAAGCTTAGTCGTCCAGATTCAAAATTTACCTGCATTACAAGAGTCTGAGGTTTATCAAGTGTGGCTTTTGAATAATGGTGAACGGACGAATGGCGGCACATTTAAGCCTGATGAAGCTGGTACAGGGTCATTGACTTACAAGCTTCCAGCAAATGATCGATTCAATCAAATCGGCATTACGAAAGAACCAGATCCAAACGGTACACAGCCGCGAGGGATAAAAATAGTTGGATCTTCTTGATCATGAAAGAAGGGTTGACTACACACTCTATACATTGTCTATTGTGTCCATATAGTAGAGCCGTGAGATCAACCCTTTTGTTTTTGACCTATTAGAGTGCGTCTTTAATGACTTTTTTGTAATAAAAAACGGATAGAATACCAAAAATTGAATACAAGGCGGTATAAAGGACCATAACGATAATCATCGGTGTCCAAACTTCAGAGCCAAATAAAAACCAACCCGATTGAACGGCAAAATAGCTATGGAATAACCCAATGACTAAAGGAATGCCGAAATTAAAGATTTGTTTAGCTTGGATTCCTTTTAACAAGTCTCCCTCTGTGAAACCAAGTTTTCGTAAAATCGTGTAATTTGGTTTTTCATCTTCACTTTCATCCATTTGTTTAAAATACAGGATACATCCCGAGGTAATCAGAAACGTTAGTCCTAAGAAACCAACGATAAACATGATGAGTCCCATATTTTGTTTCTGATTGTTACTCGTTTCAAGGCGAGAATCATTTTCACGATTATCACTAAATTTCATTTTTTGAAAAATTTCATTTGCTTTTTCAATCGTTGCTGAATCTTTCATATCAATTCCGATATAAATCGTAGATTCTTTTTGAATGTCTGGATTTATATCATGTTTTAAGCGCTCGTATACCGTTTTGTCGACAATGGCAGTAGGTAGCCCGCCATTGGTGAAATATGTTGAAACGATCGTATCTTTATTTAATCCAATATAGTTTTGCGGTATGATTTCATGTTGTCCCTTCAATTCAATGGGCCCAGAGTCTTTTAAAGACATAAATTTCTGTAGCAGATCACTAAACCCGCTAAAAAGAACTTCTGTAGCTGATAAGTCGATATCTTTCACGTCCTGGTCACTAATAACAGGTAGGGTCATGACATTCGGATCAAAGTTCATTCCCTCGAGACCTGTCTCCAATATTTGCTTAATATTTACATCCACTTGAATAACATCCACGATTTTTTCGCTAAACTTCATTTTATTCGCCTGTAATGCTTCTTTAAATTGTCCTGCATCTTTTTGATTCGCAAATGAAAAGTCGTTAGGGACATAGTTTTCGGCCATTTTTTCTGCAGAGTAGTAGGAAATGTAACTTAACGATAATAAACCAATCGCAAGGGCAGATACGACCGTAATAATAGTCAATAATAAAGCGTTTGATTTCATGCGAAACATAATCGATGATAGGGACAATACTTCATTAATAGTTAAGTAACCGTTTTTCTGTTTGCGAATGATATTGAGAATAAAACGGACAGAACCTTTATATAAAAGATAGGTTCCGATAATGACCGATGCTAGAATGATGGTCATAACAAGAAATAGTTCATTCATCGTTGTGAAGTCGCCCTCAAATAATTTAGATGAAAGATAATAGCCGATTATGATCAAAATCAAGCCTGTGATCCCGATGAACATTTCAAGAAAAGACACTTTTTTTACTTTGCCTTCTGTCATGGAAATGGTTCTAAATAAAGATAAAATGGTCTGTCTTTTAATAAATGCATAATTCATCAACATAATAAAGCAATAGATGACACCAAACACAACAAGTGTTTGGATGAGTGCTTGAACAGAAAACTGAAGGGTTGCGATTGCTTCAACACCGGTAATTTTAAATAAAATCATGATGATTAATTTAGATACGGAAAAGCCAAGAAAAATTCCTACCATTAATGAACCGAAATAGAGGATAAAGTTTTCCATACTAAGGATGCGGAATATCTTGCTTTTCGTCATGCCGATTAATTGAAATAAGCCAATTTCTTTACTGCGTCGTTTAATAAAGATGCTATTGGCGTACAAGAGAAAAATAGAAACAATCGCGACAAGTAAGATGGAAGCTGTTCTGATAGCAGCTGCTCCTTTAATCGATCCTTTTGTTTGATCCATCGATGGGTCATATTGCAATGTGACAAAGGCGAAATAGAGTGCGGCACTAAAGATTAAGGCAAAAACATACAGGTAATAATTCTTAAGATTCTTCTTCAGATTTCGAAAGATGAGTTCATTGATGTTCATGTTGCACCCCGCCTAATACGCCTTGTGTCCTCATGATGTCATGAAAGAAGGTCTGTCTTGTTTCTTCGCCTTTATTTAGTTGTGTATAAATTTGTCCATCTTTGATAAAGATGACTCGACTGCAATAACTAGCGGCAACAGGATCATGCGTAACCATAATAATCGTTGCTTTGCGTGTTTGATTTAATTCGCTCAATTTGTTTAATAAGTCGGAAGCGGATTTTGAATCGAGTGCACCAGTCGGTTCATCAGCAAAAATAATGCTCGGTTCATGGATAAAGGCTCGCGCGGCGGAGGTACGCTGTTTTTGACCACCGGAAATTTCATTGGGATATTTATCTTTCAATTCATAAATACCTAGTTCTTTTGCAAGTGTAGTAAATTTTTGCTCCGCTTCTTTCTTCGGTGTCTTTGTAATCGATAACGGTAATAGGATATTTTCTTTGACCGTCAGTGTGTCTAATAAATTGTATTCTTGAAAGATAAACCCTAAATGGTGCTTGCGAAACTCGGCTAACTGTTTTTCTTTCATACTACTAATTTCTTTACCTTCAATTTTAATCGTCCCGTTGCTAATCTTATCAATGGAGGAAAGAACATTAAGCAATGTCGTTTTCCCTGAACCGGATGCTCCCATAATACTTACGAATTCGCCTTGCTGAATGCGAATATCCACGCCTTTTAATACTTCTTGTTTATTAAATTTAGTGCCGTAGCTTTTATGGATTTTAACAGCTTCAAGAATATGCATATGTATCCACTCCCTGTTCTTTTAATAAACTTAGTATAATGCGCTTAAGCTTACTTTGCCTTCGATTGAGCGAACAAAGAATAAAAGCATATGACATTTTTGTCACATGCTCGTTATGTTTAAGAATTCATTTCTTTTTGGAAAGGTTAACGTAAAAGTCGTTTCAGCGTAAAGTTCTGAATTGACATGTATATGAATGAGTAATGACTGTGCTGCTTTTTTTGCTAAATATAGCCCCATTCCTGTTGCAGCACGATCTTGATGAGTGGTCGTTGATGTAAAGCCCCTATCGAATATACGTGGTATATCTCTAGGATCAATACCTCGTCCGAAATTTTTTACCTCAAGGATGGTTTGCTCAGCTTGCTCATAACTTGTAATCATGATATCGCTTGCCGTACTATATTTTACTGCATTTGTTAAGAGCTGTCTGATGATAAAGGCTAGCCATTTGGCATCACTAAGTACTTCTTCAATCTCTAATTGGATTTCAAAGCCGATTCCTTTTTGAATACACCATGATTGTAATGTTTTAATTTCAGTAAAAATGAGCATTTCTAAGTTAGTATCTTCTATGTATAAATCATTTTCGATGGATGGAATACGCTTTTGGTGGAGCTGTTGGTCAAGTAGAAGATGAATTCGCAACCATTCATAAGTCAAATGAGTTTTCATCATTACGTCGTCTAAGCGATCAATCATTAAATGCATCGCTGTCAGCGGTGTTTTTACTTCATGAATCCAAGCTAATAATTCATCTTTCTCTTGCTCTAAAGTGAGTAGATTTTGTGAAGCTACCTGTTTTAGTAATTCGGCTTGGTTTGCCATACTATTTTCTATTATTTGTTCAAAAGGACTTTCTGGAGAGGCGATGCTTGTTAAATCAAGATTATTTTCTCGTTCTACTAAACTTTTATAAAATTTCGTTTCTTTGTGATAGCGAAAGATCAAAAAGATAGTAAAAAAGAGTATCGATAAAAAGACAAGATAGAGGATGGGCATAAGTGGAATCTCCGAATCGATATAAGCGACAAAGATCGTTAATACTTGCAGGAGGATAAATAAAATGATCCAGCTGCTTCTTTCGATGAAAAATTTTTTAATCATAGATAGTTGCCTCTTCACTAGCCATGTACCCTTGCCCAACTTTCGTTTCGATAAAGCTTCCTAAACCAATTTCATCGAGTCTTTTTCGTAAACGATTTACATTGACTGTAAGGGTGTTATCGCTGATAAAGCGCTTATCATCCCATAGGCTATTGATTAATTGTTCTCGGCTTACGATCTTATTTTTCTGCTCAATCAGCAGTTTTAAGATATAAATCTCATTCTTAGTCAGTTCTACTGAAGCAGCAGTAGTGGTAACCGTATTTTTCTCATAATCCACCGTTGCACCACACCATGTTTTGAGCTCAATTTTTTCAGTATTGTAATTATAGACACGCCGAAGAATCGCCTGCACCTTTGCAATGAGCACATCAAAATGAAAAGGCTTTTGAATATAATCATCCGCTCCAAACTGCATAGACATTACGATATCAGTCGGATGATCGCGAGAAGATAAGAAGATAATCGGAATGTTGGAATGGGATCGAATCATTCTACACCAATGAAACCCATCGAATTTTGGCAATTGAATATCAATAATCACTAAATCAGGCTTTATTTCTGTAAATTCTTGAATCACTCTACTAAAATCAGTAATCCCATAAACCTCATAAGACCATTGGGCTAATCGATCTTTTATCTCATTAAATAGAGTCGTATCATCCTCAATTAACAAAAGTTTAAACAACTGAATTCACCATGCCTTTAGCTTAACTTTACAATAATTGTATAGTAAATCCTTGGTGTTTGCTATTGTGTTATGCAATCGAGTGCGAAATGTTCCTGGCTCAAATGAAATGTGGTTACACAATTTAGATAAAGGTCAGGTAGTTTTAGATTTCTAAAATCAAAAGTAATGGAATTCAATCCGGAATCATTATCATCATCTGAGCAAGTATTGTACATTTTGCAAAAATTCCTAACTATAGTACAAGCCATTTCATATAAAAGTCATATCATGTTACGAAGAGAAGACCCTAAGGACATGTTGGCCGACAAGTCCTTGATGGAAGCCTTATGACGATCTTTCACTGCAAACGCTCTTTCCTGGACATTATTTTTGCTTTCTCAGCATCCAAAAATTGAGAATATACTGTTCGAAGAAATCAATCCGGTTATCGGTAACCGACCGCCTTCGTCAGGGAATTCGTGAAAGTAACCTATACTTAAAATGATCTGGGAATAAAAGCGCCATATCCCTCCTACATTTGTCACGGGGCGTGAAGTGGAAGTATCAATTTTTTTAAAAAGGATGTTTAGCGAATGTGCCCAATTAATAATGGGAATGAAAGGATACAGTCGAATAAAAGTTCTATGTTGTCCCGTGAAGAGATAAAAGCCATTGAATCCTGGATATCTCAAATAGGCGACTATCATATTTTTACAACGACACAACAACGAATAGTTACTGCTAAAAATACGCTGAAATTCAAGTATAAAATAATTGGACATGGGTTTAACCGAATCGTCTATGATCTCAATAATGGTTATGTATTAAAAGTAGCACTGTCTGAAGTAGGATTAATAGGCAACGCAAATGAAGCCTATCTTTATAATAACTGCACTGAGGAGGTCCAAAAGTATCTTTGTCCGGTTAAGGAGTTTGGGACCGGCTGGCTTATTATGAAGAAGATGGCCACTAATATACCGCAAGCAATCATGGAATATCCGAAATTAATCGAGTTGCAATTCATATTCCTGAGTTACGGCATTATTCCAATCGATTTGCGGTTAGCTAATGTCGCCTTTTCCGAGGATAATGAAATGGTTGTCATTGATTACGGACTATTCACCATGGATCTCAAAAGCCCTGTGTTGCGATGGGGGTTTTAACGTCATATTAGTTTTGTATGCTAGGAGAACTTCAACCTAAAAAAAGTCGAATTCCTTCCTAATAATAAGGATCCGACTTTTTTTAATGGGGGTTCTTAACAGTTATAAAAATTGACTAGTATCTATCCTAGTGGAACTTTTCCCCTTAACCTGTTTTAACGTCGCTACTATAAGAAAGCTAACAATCACTAATAAGAGCCATGAACTCACCTTTCCTAGATGAACGAGACTCCATGCATCGGTTTGGTTTGGATATTCCCAAGCTCCAAAGAACGTTGCGATATTTTCGGCTATCCATATAAAAAATCCGATGAGCACAAAAGACAGTGCGAGTGGCATACGGTAACGAGTACCATCAACCTCGTATGTAACCCATGATTGCCAAAAGACGATAATTACAAGTCCAGATAACCACCATCGAACGTCAATCCAATAATGATGGGTGAAAAAATTCAAATAAATCGCAGATGCAAGAGGGACAACTACCAAAAACGGTGGCCATTTAACCAGTTCAACCGCAAGCCTCCTCCACGCCTGGCAAAGATAACTCGCTACACTTGCGTACATGAATCCGCTATACAAAGGCACTCCAAAAATTTTGAAATATCCTTCCTCTGGATAAGACCAGGAGCCCATATGTACCTTGAAAAGTTCAAGAGTAAGTCCAATAAGGTGGAACAATGTGATAACCTTTAGTTCATCCCGTGTTTCAAGCCCAGAACGCACCATCCACCACTGCATCAGAAGGCAGATGATGAGCAGCCAGTCATACCGTGATAGGAAGGGAAGTGGCATGATTTGTGTAATAGCCAAAGAGGCAAAAATAACGACAGGAAACAAACATGATAGGGCCTGCTCCCAACCAAAACGAACGAGTTGTTTTAGTGCTCTCATGATTTGTGCCTCCAAAGGTTTTTTCTGAATATAGTTAAGTCCTGCTTATTGGGTGTCTTCATCATTTCGGTATTCTAAAAGATCTCCAGGCTGACATTCTAAAGCCTTACAAATCGCCTCTAAAGTTGTTAATCGGATCGCTTTTGCCTTTCCATTTTTCAATATAGAAAGGTTAGCCATCGTTATTCCAACCCTCTCTGAAAGTTCTGTAACGCTCATTTTTCTTTTAGCCAACATGACATCAATATTGATTATAATTGCCATTGTTTTCACCTCAGACTATTAAGTCATTTTCTGATTTTATATCGATGGCTTCTTGTAAAAGCCTTTGAAGAACAGCAGCAAAGACTGCGATCACCATTGAAGCAAAAGCAGGAACCGTTCCGATTATGATGAGACCTGGTGCATCGTCTAGATCTGCTACGAGATAAATAAATGGCAAAATTACCACATACAAACCACTGATTGTTATTGCACAGAATTTGATATTCTTTAGAGATTTAATAGACAATTCAGAGAAAGCTTGGTTCTTGTCAATAGAGCTTAAAAGTTTAAAAGCTTGAAATAATGCAATGAAAAACGGTATCGCTGATACATATATACCTATTAAAATGGGATACAGTATATGGGCATAATCTGGATTTATTGGATTCTTAGGTAACCAAGTTAACCCAAATATACCCAAAGAAAGAACTGGAGTTCCAATGAGAAAAACAGCAATCCTTAAAAATAGTGTTGACCCTCGTTTCATAAAAAGCACCTCACATATTTATTGTCAAATAGAATTTAACATATATTTTATCGTTTTACAATAAAACATTATTGTTTTTTATTATATTATTGTTGTTGTTAGCAAAAACAAATTCGAGCAGATGTTGATTGTAGTTGATATGCGAGACTCCTGCTTAGAGAATCGTGTTAAGGGAGACCCCGCCAAAGCACTGAGAAGGCCTCTGGGTTCGCCACTACAACGGACATCCCAGATTGCTCGTGTACATATAATTGAAAAGCAACTCGACCCAAAAGCTACGCTATTTTGCTAAAGGAAGTAGGCCTAAAAAGGACGACCTTTTTATATGCTTGTCAGGGAGTATGAAGATGTAGAACAAGAATACATCCATGTAATTAGGAAGAAACTCGTCAAAAAAAAGCAATTGATTTATAATGAATTTGGTTGAAAGGAGATGCAACAATGACTCAAACATTTGATGCACTAGTTGTTAACAAACAAGACCAGCAATTTTCTGTTGGCATTCAATCGCTTTCACTGGAGGATTTACCAGAAGGCGACGTACTTATTCGCGTTCATTATTCAAGTGTAAACTATAAAGATAGCCTCGCTTCTATTCCTAATGGTAACATCGTCAACACGTATCCATTTGTACCGGGAATTGATTTAGCTGGCGTCGTTGTTTTATCTAAAAATCCACGTTTCCAAGAAGGGGACGATGTCATTGCTACTAGCTATGACATTGGTGTGTCACATTTCGGTGGCTATAGCGAATATGCTCGCGTACCAGCCGAGTGGGTTGTACCACTTCCAAAAGGCCTTACGTTAAAAGAAGCGATGACGATTGGAACAGCTGGATTTACAGCGGCCTTATCCGTTCAACGTCTGGAAGAAAATCATTTAACTCCTGACAAAGGAGCCGTTCTTGTGACGGGAGCAACAGGTGGAGTTGGTAGCTTCGCTGTCTCGATTCTCTCTACTCTTGGTTATCAAGTACAGGCAAGTACAGGAAAGGAATCCGAACACGAATACTTAAAGCATCTTGGTGCACAAAAGATTCTTTCCCGTGAAGATGTCTACAATGGCAAGATTAGAGCATTAGGCAAACAAAAATGGGCAGCAGCTGTTGATCCTGTTGGTGGTGAACCTCTTGCATCTGTGTTAAGCCAAATTCAATATGGCGGCTCAGTAGCTGTTTCTGGTTTAACAGCTGGAACCGAACTTCCCACGACAATTTTTCCGTTTATTTTAAGAGGCGTGAACTTACTTGGAATCGATTCGGTCTACTGCTCAATGGAAACAAGGGTGAAAACATGGAATCGTCTAGCCACTGACTTCAAACCGGCAAACATAGAAGAACTTGTTCAACAAGAAGTAACACTTCAGCAACTTCCTAGTGTTCTTCCAACCTTATTAAAAGGGGAAGCACGTGGAAGAATACTTGTGAAATTGTAATAGCCCTCATTACTATATGATGGTTAACGTTAGAATGAGCAACGTATAAAGATATAAAGAGGGCTAAATTCTCGAAGTACTTTAGAGCGTCTTTAGCACTTGTCGTAAGTGTATTCGTAGTTGGTGGAATTATTTCTTATACACTTTTTAGCTAGTATTGAAACTTAATTAAACAAATGGGGGCTTTAAAGAAAAAAGAGCATGTTTTTTCTTAGTGATAAGCATGCTCTTGTTTTATATGTGACGCACTATAAACTTTAAATGGATACCCCAGGTTAGCGAAAAACAAAGAACACAAGTGAAGATTGATACCACTTGTGTTCTTTGTACGTTCAAAGTAGACCTTATCCTAATCGGTCTCCTTTTTTTACTTTTTGTTGAGGTTCTATAAGAACAACACCCTGCTCTGAATATACACCCATCACTAAAACCTCCGAACTGAAATCAGCAACTCTCATAGGAGGAAAGTTCACTACTCCTAATACTTGCTTACCAATTAGTTCATCCAAATCATAACAATCTGTTATTTGAGCACTACTTTGTTTAATCCCTATCACTTCTCCAAAGTCAATCCACAGTTTATACGCTGGTTTTCTTGCTTTAGGAAATGTTTCTGCTCTGGTAATTTCTCCAACACGTATATCTAGTTTTTGAAAATCGTCGAAAGTTGCCATAGTAATGCCTCCTAAAACTTGTTTATTTGTTTTCGCATTATTTATCCCGGTTTAACAGGCTGTAATACCCCCACTTCAATTTTTGCGAGAGAATCAAGAAATAAATAGATGGGGGATAAACAGCCTGTAAATCTCCGATTGGTGAAATACAGTGAAACTTACCTTTGTGGTTTTCAAAGGTTTAGTTGAACCAATCGGGTTCGTAGTGTCGCTTTATCGAAGATTTAGCGACAGTAGAACGGGACTAACCCTCAGTGGGGGATGAAAAAGCCCCCCCACTGAGGGAAGTTTCACTTTAGTGAGATAAAGAATGGTTAGAATGGTTTTGTTCTTCTTGTTTATCTTTAATAACTATTAAGACCCCTAAGAGAATTAAAATAGAACCTATCCAAAAGGTTACACTAATCGTTTCACCTAGTATTAACCATCCTAATAATGTTCCAACAACGGGTTGAAAGAAAAAGAAAACTCCCCCACTGGAGGCATTTAGCATTTGTAATCCACGACTCCATAATAGAAATGCAGTACATGTCGATATTACACCCAAATAAATTAATCCTCCCCAAATGGTTGGATTAGTTAAATCGTTTATATCAATTTGTGGTAATTTTGGTATAACAAAAGGAGTTAAAACAACAACAGCAATTAAAGTAGCATAGGTTGTAACGACAATTTGTGAATAATCACTAGGTATACGTTTTATGAGTACAGACATTAACGCCCATGTTAATGCTGCGATAATAAGTGATACTCCACCAAGCATGCTAGACATATTAATATCATCAATTCCAACAATGGTAATCACACCAATAGTGGCTAAACTAACTGAAATAGCCTTCTTTAAAGTTAAACGTTCTTTAAGGATTAAACTGGCAAATAAAACCATAAATGCTGGTGTTGTAGAAGTTATAATAGCACCCATTTGTGCAGTAGAAAGCATTGTACCTGTTTCTTGAGTAACAATGGAAATGACGTACCCTATAATTGCAATAGCAATTATAATACCAAAGTGACGTCTGTTAATTCTCCAATTTTGTCTAGTCAAAAGGCTAATTATGACTAATGCAACTAGTGCTATTAAATAACGCATCCATACAAGTTCTAATGGTGGTATGACTGCTACTAATATTTTAACGACAACATACATACCTCCCCAGATACTCGAAGCTAATATTAAATATAAAGAACCAATCAGTGTATTTTTCATTTTTATACCCTCCGTTTTAATTTAGACTTTATATGCCCTAACGGAGAGAAACAACTATTATAGTTTTCTCTCCATTAAGAGTGGGAGAGTGCTACTGGTACATCATTTTCGAATAATGGAGTCCAATACATTTTGAGTCACCTCTAGTCTAATCTAACTGTAGATCTGTCTTTTATTGTAGAAGAAAACTACTAATAATGATGCTGTTAAGGGTTCAGCTAATGAAAGTGTACCTGCCGTTGATGAAGGGACGTGGATAAGTCCTTTGGTAAAAAGAAAGTAGGTAATCTTAGTTGTGATAATCCCAAGATGGAGACTTATAGCGACACCTCAGAGCCCAATGATCCAAGACATATCATACATAAATAAAAATGGAGATAAAAAAATCGCATTCAGAGTGAAAACAACTGCAACGATTGATAGTGATGAATAGTTCTTAACTAATTTTTTACTTACAAAAGTATAATATGCAAACGATACCCCAGCCAAAAGAGCCATCAAGATACCAAATGGGTCTACCTTTACTGCTTGTTTATTTATAAAGAGCATGAAACAACCAAGAATAGATAAGAGGGTAGAATACTACCATCCTTTAGACGGACTCTTTTTTAATACCATCCATTCTAGTACACCAGAAAAAATCGGTGCACTACCAATTGCTATTACAGTCCCAATCGCCACGCCAGTAATAGTGACCGCAGAGAAAAATAATGGTTGGTAAAACGCCATATTTAATGAAGCTAGTATGATTGCTTTAATTGCAAAATGCTTTACATTAAGTTGTCCTCGTATGAGAACAAATAATAATAATGAAACCCACCTACTGCTATTCGAGTCGCCCCTATAGCAATTGGGTGTGCACTTTCAAGCGCAAAAGTCTGTACTGTACCAGTTGTTCCCAAAGAACTGCAGCGAGTAAAATCCAAAACGAAGATAATTTTCCATTCATACGATTCACTCCAATAAAAAGAACGTTTAATCTCATAATAGAAAACTATTTATCATTTTTCTTTACTAAGATTAAGATTCTTTTTATCCAAACTTCATTTTTTTCGATACTTTTGTGGAGGAATCCCTTCGGATTTCACGAACCACCTTGTAAATGGGGACGAATTTTCAGTTGTTGCGGGGTCTGACCCTTAGATTTGGAACATCCTCAAAACATTATACGAGCATGTTGAACCTAATTAAATTTCAATAATGATAGGGAGAATCATTGGCTTTCTCTTCGTATGTGTGAACACATATTGACCTACTGATTTTCTAATCTTTTGTTTCATTACATTCCATTGAAGTACATTCTCTTCATTTTATTATTTCTATATTGGGATGACTCATTCAATAAATGGTTTGATGGTCCTGATGATCCGAATTATGTATTTTTGCAAATCCAACCTGAAACAATTCGAATTTTAAATAAACATGGTGAGGCACCAATAGAGCTTGAATTGTAATTGTTTTTAATCATGTTAGAGGCTAAAATGTTACAAAAAAAGTAGTTAATCTCCAATAGATGGAGCCACCCCTCCAATTTGTTAGACTATGGTAAACAATCGGAGGGGTGTTCATCTTTAAACATACGACTATGTTAAACAAGATTGTTGTTAATAAGATTTTTGGGATTATTCGTGTGCAACCGTGGTTTCACACGTCTTTCAGCTGTGCTAAAATGAGCCCAAAATCAACAGCGTTATATAACATAGCCAAACATTAATAAAAATCTATCAAATAAAGAAAGTGCTTTCAGATAATCTCTTTAGCAAAGTTGAAAAAACGACAATAGATTATATATATAATACCTGTGCAACAAAGGTAAATACACCTCAACTGGACATCGCCACTCATTCAATTGCAAAGATTATTGGTAGAAATCTTTAATTAACATTGGATTTAAAATTAAGCGTCCCTTTTCATCTTTTTCAATTAAATTTTGCATAATGAACTTGTTCATAATTCGACTCACTGTTTCACGTGAAAAGCCAATCATATTCGCTAAATCTTTGATTTGAAAAGAAGTTAAAAATAATATTTTCTGATTGGATAGTGTTACGGCGTAATTTCTGGCTAACCGTAGTAATAAGTTTATGACTTGCTCCTCACTCGTAAAAAAGATCTTATCTTCCAAACGAGATCGTAAATCAATAATTTGTTCACCAACCATCTTAAACAAAATAGCATAAAGTTTTGGATATTTTTCAAGTAATTGCTCGAAATAAAAAATAGGTATGGAAAGGACGGTAGCATCCTCTAAAACATAGGCGTTCGTTAGATAATGCGTATGATCTTCAAAGAAATAATCTTGTGGGAACAATTCTCCTTCCTTATAAATCCCGACAATTAATTCTCTCCCTTTACCATCAATTTTATATACCTTGATTTTTCCTCTACATAAAAAATAAAGTGATTGCATCGGATCGCCTTGCATAAAGAGGTGGTGATTTTTAACTTTATCTTTCAGGCTGCAATATTTAAGTAAATCATTAATTTGTTCCTCATATAATTCATAAAAAAATGGCAATAACCGCAATTGCTCATCCAACTGTTTTTTTTCTTTCAACATTGTAAAGCAGCCCCCCTAATTAACTACTATAAGTGATGTAAATCACGTATTTGAAAATGATTATCAATTATAATGAATCGTGATGTGAATTCCAATTTCGACATAATATGTAAAAATACGTTGATTCGTGATTTTAATCACACCTTATCTAAATGCTATCACCTATAATGACAATTAGTTGATAATGATATTCATTCTCATCTTAATGTAGTTTTCAGAATAAATCAAAACATTGTTTGGAATTTTATTAGCTTACTGGATAAATGAGGAAATGTGGTGAGGGCTAGTTTGAGAATACGTGGTAGTTTAGTCATTATTTTTTGTTTGTTACTTATTGTGGGCTGTTCGAATCAGGTAGGTAGTATGAATGAAAACGAACAAGCACGCATTACGGTTACAGATCATGCAGATCGGGAAGTTAAATTTGCTGAACCACCAAAGCGAATTGTTTCACTTGTTCAAGGGGATATGGATATTCTCTATCAACTCGGTGCAGAAATTGTTGGCGGACCAACCGTTAGTAAAGATTTACTCCCAACGGAACTGGCGAATATAGAACAAGTAGGTACAGCACATGAAGCCGATTTCGAGAAAATTGTTAGTTTAAAACCAGATTTAATTATCGGTCACGCTGGGCTAAATATGAAAGATGTAAGTACAGTAGAATCATTAGGGTTGAAGATGTTTTTAACGAATAGCAATAGCTATGAATCCATTCTTGAAGTAATTGATCAATATGGGAAAATACTCGAACGTGAAAATGAAGCAAAGGAAATGATTGCTGAAATAGAAGCGAAGAAAAAGGAAATTGAACAGAAACCATTAACGAAGGATGTTCGCGCATTGATTATTTATGGAACAACCGATTTATTCTTGGCGGCATTACCAACATCTCTTTCTGGCGATTTATTGGCTACTGTTGGTGGAGAAAATGTTGCTAGTGATCTTCCGGGAATTGAAAGTTACCCAGATTATGCACAGTTAAGCATGGAACGGGTCATCGAAGCAAATCCGGATGTCATTTATTTTATTACACATGGTGAGCCAGAAGCTGTTAAAGAGAAGTTCGAGTCAGAATTGAAATCGAATCCATCATGGAAAAAAATAAAAGCGTTGGAAAATGACAATTTTGTCCTCCTACCATATGAATTGTTCGGGACGAATCCCGGTCCAAAACTTGCAGAATCACTAACTTACATAAGGGAGAATTTAGAAAGTATTGCAGCTGAGAATTAGAGTTGTTTTACATCTAGGACCGTAAGGAAGGAGAACGAAATGAAGGAAGCTGAGCAAATTGATGCTGGAAGTGAAGAAAAGATTTTAGATGCGAATCAAGAAGCGAAAAAAGTAGATCCAAGAAGAAAAAAAAGGCTGCGAACATTATGGATATTTACTTTACTATGCGTTTTAGCAATCATCTATGGGATTATGGCAGGTTCTGTACCGATTCCTTTAAAAGATGTTTGGGGCGCGCTATTTTCTACTGCTGATACGATGGAAAGGCAAATTGTTTGGGATTTACGATTGCCGCGATTATTAACAGGTTTACTTGTCGGCGCTTGTTTAGCTGTATCTGGCGCTTTATTGCAAGGTGTTATGCGAAATCCGTTAGCAGATCCGGGCATTATCGGTGTCTCGGCTGGAGCGGGTTTAGTTGCTGTAATTATGATGATCCTGTTTCCACAATATATACAATTTCTACCGTTAGGTGCTTTTTTAGGCTCACTTATTGCAGCATTAACGATTTACTTTGTTGCGTGGGATGGTGGTGTTTCCCCGTTGCGAATGATATTAGCAGGTGTTGCGATTAATTCCTTATTAGGGGCTGTTATGTCAACGATCATGATTTTATATAGTGATCGAGTTCAAGCTGTACTCCCTTGGTTAGTAGGTGGTCTTTCAGGTAGAAGTTGGCCGCATTTTCAAATTATTTGGCCATATGCAGTAATCGGTCTAATACTGTCCATTTTTGCTATCAAACAAGCGAATATTATGATGTTAGGTGATGAAGTGGCAAGATTAGTAGGAGATAAAGTAGAGCGAAGTCGCTTCATCCTTATTTTATTAGCTACTTTTCTAGCAGGAGTTGCCGTTAGTGTTGCCGGTTTAATAAGCTTTGTTGGACTAGTTGTTCCACATTTTATCAGGATGATTGTCGGCACTGACTACCGTTATCTCCTACCGATTTCAGCAATAGCTGGTGCTTTTCTCGTTATGTTTGCTGATACAATCGCCAGAAGTTGGTTTGATCCAATCGAACTTCCAGTAGGCATTCTGTTATCCGCAATTGGTGCTCCGTTCTTTCTTTATTTATTACGAGGAGGGATCAAAGGATGGAAAACATCTTAAAAGCGGATCAACTTTCTTATCGCTACACAGATACATACTGCATTAAAGATCTTTCGATTTCCTTTAACAAAGGGGAGAAGGTCAGTATTATTGGCCCTAATGGTTCGGGAAAGTCTACGATCCTACGCCTTCTAACTAGACTATTAAAATCTGAAACAGGAACCGTTTTGTTAGAAGGGGAAAAGATGAATCGAATGAAAGAAAAAGAGATTGCGAAAAAGCTTGCGATGTTGCCGCAAGTGAATAATCACAAATTAGACTTAACAGTGAGAGATTTAGTAACGCATGGCCGCAATCCTTATTTGAAATGGTTTGAAGAACCGAATGCAGAGCATCAAACACATATAGATTGGGCGCTCGCAGTTACTAATTTAACGAAGTTCCAACATCGGCCACTACTAGCATTATCAGGAGGTGAAAGACAAAGAGCATGGATTGCGATGGCAATTGCACAAACACCGCAAATCTTAATTTTAGATGAACCAACAAGTTATTTAGATATTTCTCATCAAATCGAAGTCATGGAGCTATTAGAAGATTTAAATCGTTCACTAGGTATGACCATTATTATGGTTTTGCATGATCTCAATCAAGCAGCGAGGTACAGTGCTCGCTTGATTGCTATGAAAAATGGAAAGGTGGTGAGGCAAGGTACACCTAGTGACGTATTTGATTCCGATTTTTTTAGAGAAGTCTTTGCTATAGAAGCAACCGTACACTTTGATGGAGATAAACCGATTTGCACACCGATAGGCTTAGTACAAAGAAAACAAAAAAAGATTGGAGAAACGTAAAATGTTTGTAATTACAAATACGTTAAAGGTGAAAAAAGGATTTGAAGAAAAAGTGTTAGCTCGCTTTGACCGACTAGGGGGAATTGAGGAAACACCGGGATTTATTTTGCTAAATGTATTTAAAACAAGAGGAACAAAGGATTATGACGAATTTACAATTTTTTCAAAATGGGCATCTAAAGAAGCGCATGATCAATGGACAAAAACAGAATCCTTTAGAAAATCTCATAGTGGTGAACGTTCTGAGTATATTCTTGATTTTAGCTTAGGTTTTTATGATGTAGTGGCAGAAAAAGTAGGCACAAATAAATCACCTCAAGATGTTTTGTAACAAATAAATTTAGCAAAAAATAAACGATGGAGAAAGAAGAGAATAGCCAAATGTATGGAATGATTTTAATGTCATATGGTGGCCCTGAAAGCATGGATGGAATCGAATCATTTTTCACTCATATTCTTCAGGGGAGAAAACCATCGCCAGAACAGTTAAAGCCAATAACTGCACAATATGTCGCACTAGGAACACCTGATCCATTAAGAACAAAGACAAAACGCCAAGCAGAGGCACTAGAATATGTTCTGAAACAAAGTGGGCTATCAGAAGTGAAAGTGTATCCAGCGTATAAGCATGCAGCTCCTTTTATCGAGGATACAATTGGTCAAATGATTGAAGAAGGTGTTACACAAATTGTCACATTGCCTATGACGCCATTTTATACAGAAAAGGGAGTTGGTCAATATCAAAGAACTGTCCAAGAAGAATTGGCCAATAGACAGCAAACAATCCCTGTTTACCACATTGATAATTGGCATTTGCACCCAGAATATATCACAGTAATTGCAAGTCGTGTCCAAGAGGCATTGAACTGGTTACCACAGTCAGCTCGAGAAGAATCGACGATCGTCTTTACAGCACATAGCCAACCAGGAACAGAAGAAAAGCATGAAGTATATGTGCGACAGTTTACGGAATTAGCTGAACAAGTAGCTTTGCAACTACATGTAAATAATTGGAGAATTGCGTATAGAAGTGCAAGACACAAACAAAATTGGCTAGGACCTGATATTAAGGATGTCGTTCGTGAAGAAGCGGAAACGGGAAGTAAAGGAGTGGTAGCATGTGAGCTGCTCTCTTTAACAAACAATATCGAAACGCTTCAAGAGATTGGCAAGGATTGTCAAGATGTTGCTAGTGAAGTAGGCATCCACTACGTGCGTACAGAGTTTCTTGATGATTCTTTCGATTTAATTTGTGCGCTAGCAAATATTACGAAAGAAAAATTAAGTCGATTAGAACTAAAAGTGTAAATAAAGAAATGAAGCAACAATCTAAATTTGGTGATGCTTTTTGCTTCACCAAAAAATAAATTTATAAATGATAATGATAATCAAATTCAATATGGAGGCTCGATTAATTATGAAAAATAAAATGATTTTTTTCGTTCTATTAATTGCCGTTTTCTTTGCTTCAATTGCTGTTCCAAATGTAGAGGCAGCTGGTAAGTTAGCAGATGGAACATATAAAGCCAATTACACAATTTTAAAAGGGGATAATGATTCAGCATCAATGGCAAATGACTACTTTTTGAAACCGGCAACATTAAATGTTAAAAACGGTACGATCCAAGTTCAAATCAAAGTAAAACAAAGTGATTGGATTAAAGAATTATCCATTAATGGAAGCCCAGCCAAAGTCGTTAGTCAAGATAGCGCTTCAGATACAAGAGTCATTCAATTTAGCGCAACTGATTTATCAAAACCGGTCGAATCAAAAATGCACGTTCTAATCGAAGACTATAATTATGACAATCGCTATACTGTAAGATTTTCATTCGATACGAACAGCATTCAAGGAAATGCCGCAGCTCCTGCTGAAAAGAACCAAAATACTACAACAGAAAAAACAACAACTTCAGATAAATCATCAGGCTCAGACAAATCATCAGCTACTGAAAAATCACAAAACTCAGAAAAAACAACAACTTCTGGTGGATCAAGTGATACAACAACTAAAGAAAATAATCAAGGAACAAAAAGTGATTCAAGTGACAATAGTCAAACTGAACCAGTAGCAAACCCAAAAACAGGAGATAACACAGGAGTCGGCATCCTAATCGTCTTACTTCTTTCATCTCTAGGATTAGCTTATAAATTGAAAGCAAAAAGAATTTAATTAAAGGGGATATGTCAAGTGCAAAAGTCTGTTAATAAACTCATTACGATTATTACGATGTTTTTACTTGTCGTTAGTACGTTATTTACAACATATTCGCCTGTTAATGCCGCAACACAAACATTAGCAGATGGTGAATACACAATTGATTTAAAATTTTTAAAAGATGGTTCAGAAGCCGAATCTGTAATGGATGAATATGTAGAAAAACCGGCAACATTAATAGTTAAAGATGGCGAGAAATATGTTGAATTAACTTTAAAAAATAGCGATTGGATAAAATACCTCAAATTAGGACGAGATGAGAATGGTCAAGATGTAGTTGTAAAAAGCATCGATAATGTTAAAAACATAAGAGTGGTAAGCTTTAAAGTAGAGAGTTTATCAGAAAAGGTAGAATTCTATACTCATGTCTTAATTCCAATGTTAAATTATGATAACAAATACAATGTCCAATTAAAATTTGACGAATTAAGTATTGTTGCAGTAAATGTACCAGAAGTGCCAACTTTGGCAGATGGCATCTACACAGTTGATCTTGCTGTATTAAAGGATCAAAAAGATCAAGCTTCATCCATGCAAAGTTATGTAGAGAATCCAGTCAAGCTTACTGTAAAAGAAGGGAAAAAGATCGCTGAATTAACATTGAAATCTAGCGATATGATTCCACAATTCCAAGTAGAGCAAGATGGGGAATATAAAGACACTACAACTATTAATGAGGATACAGAAGCTAAAAAACGAACAGTAAAATTTGAAGTCGCTAAGTTATCAGAAAAAATCAATGCAAAAGTAACTGTAGATACAAAAACAGATTACGGTATTATGACTCATACAGTTCAATTGAAGTTTAACGTAGACAGCATCACTGAGGTAGAAGAATCTACAGCACCAGGAACACCGACAAATCCAGGTTCAGGAAATGAAGAAACACCAACTAATCCAGGTTCAGGAAATGAAGAAACACCAACTAATCCAGGTTCGGGAAATGGACAAACACCAACAAACCCAGGTACACCGGGCACTGGAAATGAAGAAACACCTAAAGGTCCAGAAGAATATACGATTGACTTTAATGTGTATAAAGACGGTACAAATAGTATTTCTGTAATGGACGATTACACACAAAAACCAGCAAACTTAAAAGTGAGAGATGGCAAAAACTATGTTTCTGTAACACTCCTTAATAGTAGTTGGATTAAAACATTCCAAGTAGCAGGAAGCAGCACAACAGTCGTAAGCACTGATCATGCGACGAACACAAGAGTTGTTGAATTCGAAGTTAAAGATTTATCAAAACCTGTTAATGCACAAGCTCATGTATACATCCCTGCTAATGAATTTCCTGGCGGTATGGTATATGACAATCAATACACGGTTCAATTTAAGTTTGATCCATCAAGTAAAACAGAAATAACTGGATCTAATCCAACGCCAACTGATCCTACAACAGAAAATACGATTAAAGCGAATGATGGTGGGAAATATGAAGGAAATGGCGTTGTCATTCAATTCCCAGCAGCTTCATTTGCAAGTGATTTTAAAGTAACTGTAGAAAAATTAACAAATCCATCAAGTTTACCTTTGGAAAAACTGCACTCTTTAGTTAGTGATGTGCTAGAAATCAAAAAAGATCAATCAGGTGATTTCAAAAAGGCAATCACACTTACATTTAAATTCGATAAAACGAAGGTAGATAACAAAAAACAAGATGTAGCTATTTTCTGGTTCAACGAAACAACGAAAAAATGGGTGAAACTCGATAATATTAAAGCTGATTTTGCAACTGGAGTTGTAAGTGGTGAAGTAAATCATTTCACGAAGTTTGCTGTATTAGCGGTTGACAAGACTGAACAACCATCCGTTAATTTAACAGATATTAAAGGTCATTGGGCAGAAGAATATATTAC
The DNA here is from genome assembly GCF_053653995.1 of Peribacillus sp. JNUCC 23. The sequence goes on along the minus strand of NZ_CM132202.1, from coordinate 3,773,632 downwards.
AGCTCTAGTTAAAACAGCGGCGATTACAGGACATGAGAATGGAGAGTTTAGACCGAATAATCAAATAACTAGAGCTGGATTTACAGCTATTCTAGTAAGGGCTTTAGGATTAGAAATTGTTAAAGACGGCGCGTTTGATGATACGAAAAATCATTGGGCAAAAGATTATATTGCAACTGCAAGGGCGAATGGCATTGTTAAGGGATATAGTACAACCCAATTTGGACCGGATAATTTAATCAATCGTGAACAAATGGCGATTATGATTACTCAGGCATTAGGACTACAATCAAAAGCATCAACTTTATCTTTTAAAGATGCTAACCAAATTTCCCCTTGGGCACAAGATGCGGTTAGAACAGTATTTCAAGAAGATATTATGAAAGGCTATTCTTCAGATAATACGTTTAAGCCTAAAGACAAAGCTACTAGGGCACAAACAGCGGCAGTGATATTTAGAGCATTGAATAAATGATTGCAAAGGGAGTCAAGTAACCCAAAGGTAAGATCATATACCTAGTTTGATTTTAGTTACGAATATTTTAGATGTAATTCAGGTTGTGAGACAAAAAAACTTATTGGACATCCTTGGGTTCCTTTTGGCAAAAGGAGAGAATACATTTTTTCTTGCAAATAATGGAAAAGTATAAACCGTTGATAAAGTTATACAAATTAAACAAGAAACGACTTTCAACTGAACAACTTGATGTTAATGTCATATGTAATCAGCAGTAAGAAAGTAATTATAATTAAGAAATAAATGAGACTTGGGGCTTCTCCAAAAAGTCGGACCCTGCAAACTATGTATATAGTAGTGAAATACTAATTTTGCTTTCTATATAACTGTTGCGAGGTCTGACTCTTTCGTTTCGGAACAGCCCCAATGTCTCAAAATTTTTGAATGTTTTTCACAATGAGTTAGGAGATGCATTAGATGAATAAAGGGATCATGAAGGCATTAGTATGTTGTGTAACCCTTTTACTTCTTATAACTGGCTGTTCATCTAGTCAGGAGACGGTTCAACCTAATACAGAAAGTAAAAGTAAAAGTGAGAATCGGATCGTCGCTTCAACTGTTGCGATTACGGAAATTATGGACGTACTTGAGCTTGACTTAGTCGGGATCCCAGATACGTATAAGAAATTGCCGGAAAGATATAAAGAAGCAGCAAATGTTGGTTTTGTCAAAAATCCAGATCTTGAAGTGATTAAATCGCTACATCCGACCGAAGTTCTTAACGTTTCCACGCTAGAATATGATTTAAAACCGATTTATGAAAATGCTGGTATCGAAGCAACTTTTTTAAATTTAGACAGCCTTGGAAAAATGGAGCAAACGATTTTGTCATTAGGGGAGAAATATGATCGCAATGAACAAGCAAAAGGAATGGTCTCAAAAATGGACGATAAAGTTGAAGAGATCAAAAAGCTTGTAGCAGAAAAAGAAAAGCCAACAGTTCTAATTTTACTAGGAATTCCGGGGAGCTATCTTGTTGCAACGGAAAACTCCTATATCGGTGACATTGCCCGGATTTGTGGTGCGGTTAATGTTGTACAAGGTGAAAAGGTTGAATACATTGGGACAAATACGGAATTTCTGCAACAAACGAACCCGGATATTATTTTACGAGCTGCTCATGGTGTGCCTGATGATGTGGTGAAAATGTTTGATAAAGAATTTAAGGAAAATGATATTTGGAAGCATTTTGACGCAGTTAAAAATGGCCGAGTATATGATTTAGAAGAAGAGATTTATGGAACAACAGGAAATCTTGCGGCAACAGAGGCGCTAGATGAAATGATGAAGATGTTATATGAGTAAATCATAAAAAAAGGGCGTTACGACATGAAAAAAATCATATGGAGTTTTATCATCGTATGTAGTTTAATAGTTATCGTTTTCTTTATATCTGCAGTGTCAGGCAGTTTAAAAGTAACGATTGGTGAATTAATATCTGGATTATTTTCGGGGACGAATGAAAATGTAGCAATTATTAAAGATCTACGTTTCCCCCGTTTGATTATTGCTTTATTTACTGGTGCTGCCCTTGCCGTATCAGGTGTATTGTTACAGGCCGTGATGAAAAATCCGCTTGCTGAAGCTGGAATAATTGGGATTGCAGCTGGAGGAAGGTTTGTCTATATCCTTGTTGTTAGTCTACTCCCCCAATTGTTTTTTTGGACACCTTTATTTTCCTTTTTAGGTGGCGCTCTTGCATGCTTTTTAGTGTTTAGTTTATCTTGGAAATCAGGTTTAAGTCCATTACGTATTATTTTAGTAGGGGTTGCGATTAATGCAACATTTTCTGGATTAGGACAAGCTTTAACGTATTTCGTTGGATTCTCTAGTTTGACACATGCTACTGTATCGGGGCTTTCTTTAAAAACATGGAATGATGTTGATGTTATGGTACTTTACAGTTCAATCGGTTTAGTCATTTCCCTATTTTTAGCTTCTTGGTGCAATGTATTAGCATTGCAAGATAAAACGGCGATCAATTTAGGATTTAATTTAACGAAATTGCGGTTAATTGTGTCGGCTGTAGCTGTTCTTTTAGCAACTGTTGCAACCTCGATTGCTGGGGTCATTGTGTTTGTCGGCCTACTTATTCCGCATATCGGGCGACTAATTGTCGGGACAGATCATAAAGTATTAATCCCATTTTCTGCACTTAGTGGGGCACTATTAATACTAGTAGCCGATACTATAGGAAGAATGATTCTGCCACCAAATGATATTCCAGCGTCCATCATTATGATGATTATTGGCGGACCATTTTTAATAATCTTGCTTAGAAAGAGTGAGAAAATCCATGGAAATTAAAGGAATTTCATTTTCGTATAATCGTAAAACGAATATTTTAGATTCTGTGAATGCAGAAATTGAAGAGGGTAAAATAACAACGATTATCGGACCTAATGGTAGTGGAAAATCGACTTTACTCGGTGTCATGTCAAGAAACTATTTTCCATATATTGGCGAGGTCATCTTAGATGGCAAGGCAATTTCCCAATACAAACCAAAGGAGTTTGCCAAAAAGCTAGCTATTGTTCATCAACAAAATGAAGCTCCCTGGGATATTACAGTAGAGAAGTTAGTTGCCTTTGGCCGCCTGCCTCATAAAGGTTTTCTATCGCAAAATCAGGAAGAAGATGAACAGGCGATTGAATGGGCATTAACATGTACAAAGTTACATGATAAACGGAAGAAAACTTTGGAGCAATTATCTGGAGGAGAACGTCAAAGGGTTTGGATTGCTATGACATTGGCGCAAAGAACGCCACTGCTCTTTTTAGATGAACCAACGACTTATTTGGATATTTATTATCAATTAGAAGTGCTGGAATTAATTAAAGAGTTAAATGAGAAACATGGATTAACGATTGTGATGGTGTTACATGATATAAATCAAGCGATTCGCTATAGTGATAAAATCATTGTTATGAATGAAGGCAATGTTGTGGAAAGTGGTCATCCATTAGATGTCATTACGACAGCGATGGTTAAGCAAATTTATGGAGTAGATGTAATGATCCAATCTGATCCAAGTGTCGGACAATATATTGTGCCCTTAGGAATTAAATAAATTACTCGATTTGAGGTGATGAAGTTTGGGGCTGATACGTAAACTACTTATTTTAATTTGTCTAGGAGTAGCCGTGTTCTCACTTTTTGAACTATCGAGAACTTATATGGATCAGAAGCGGAATAAGCAGTTAATTGCCAAGGCACAGGAATATTATATGAATGAAACGCTCATTCCAAAAGATGATACTGAGGAAATACCGATTTCGAAAGATCATAATTCGGAAACAGTCATTCCAAAAGAGGATGATGCTAAAACGAATAAACAAGAGGTTAGGTCTCAGTTTCACTCCTTATTAAATTTGAATACCGATATAGTTGGTTGGTTAGAAATTGATCATACACAAATTAATTATCCGATTGTACAAGCGGACGATAATACGTATTATTTACATCGCAATACTGAGCGGGAAGAAATGGCTATGGGCAGTATCTTTATGGACTATCGCAATGATATTTCTACAAATATGAAACATACGATTCTTTATGGGCATCGTATGAAAAATGGATCGATGTTTGGTGAATTAGATCAATATTTAGATAACGAATTTTTTCAAAAAAATCGTCATTTTCAATATGATACATTGTATGAAGGTTTTGAAGCTGAAATTTTTTCAGTATATATGACAACAACAGACTTTGATTATATTCAAACGGATTTTGCTGATCAAAAAGAGTATGCTTCATTTTTACAGATGATTCAAGATAAGTCGTTGTTTCCGACAGATACTGTCGTAGGTGCAGATGATTCCATCCTTACTTTGTCCACATGTGATTATACGTTAGACAAAGAAGAAGGTAGGCTTGTGATCCATGCGAAACTAAAGAAGAAAGATGATCATCTATAAAATTATTGTTCAACAAATTGTGTCAGTGACAAAGACTCGGTCGACGGGACTTCACAGTTACACTTTGTTGTTTTTGGTTAAAGCGTACTTTGTGGGCAAACATACGAAAGAGCCCCTTATTAACAGCCTGTAGGATTGTTTATGGAAGGGTCTTTCTGTATTTTTGTGACAGAAAGAATGAGACGACAATTACGTTAAGTTAACGAGATGATTGGATAAAATGATTCAGCTACTATAATATTGTCGCCTACATATCATACACAAAAGTGAAGACAATCTTGATTTAACTGTTTTTTATAATACTTGTAGATTTTTATACTCCCAAAGCGGGCCCAATTAATAAGCAGATTCCGACTAAAAGTAGGAATAGGCCACCTCAAGATGTGAAGCTTAGTTGTTCATTAACTAAGACACCTAATAATGCAGCAGTTAATGGTTCTGCTAATGAAAGTGTAACAGCTGTTGATGAAGGAATAGAAATAAGTCCTTTAGCAAAGAGAAAATAAGCAATTCCTGTTGTAATGATACCAAGATGGAGACTGACTGTGATTACTCGAGGCCCAATGATATAGCAAACGACATTCCAGCTAAAAGCGCCATTAAAATTCCGTATGGGTTTACTGTTGCTGATTCTGTATGGATAAAGAGCAGCATGCAACCAATTAAAATTAAAAAAGTAGAATACCACTATCTTTTTACTGGTCTATTTTTTACGATAAACCATTCTAATACACCAGAAAAAATTGGTGTACTGCCAATGGCAATTACAGTACTAATGGTAGTGAAGACGGCTGAGAAAAATAAAGGCTGATAACAAGCCATACTTAATGAAGCAAGCAGTACTGCTTTCATGGGCCAAAGTCTTAAATTTAATTGACCTTGGATTAGTACATACAATAATAGTGTTCCCCCTCCTATAGTCAGTCGAGAGTTGCTCCGATCGCGATCAGATGTGCATGATCAGGTGCAAAAGTCTGTGCTGTATCTGTTGTTCCCCAAAGGATTGCTGCAAGCAAACCCCATAATGAAGAAAATTCCCCTGTCAATTTCTTCCACTCTAATAAAAAAAGATAAGAAGAACGATTAAACATATCATAGAAAATGAAAGGACATTTTTCTTTACTAAGTTTAAGGTTCTTTTTATCCAGTTTTAACTTTTTCGATACTTTTGTGGAGGTTTTCCTTCGTATTTCACAAACCATCTTGTAAATGAGGAAGAATTTTCAAAGCCTAATTCTTCACTAATGCTTGATATCGACCATGATGTCTTTTTTAATAATTGTTTAGCATCGTTTAAGCGTAGCTCAGTGATATAAGCTTTTGGACTTTTACCTGTTTTTTGTTTAAACCATGATGAATAATAGACTGGATGGTAATGTTCAATGTTCGCTAATGTTTCAACTTTAATGGGCTCCTTATAATGTTTGTGAATAAAGTCAATAGAAGGAGATGTTGATACTCGTAACTTTTGGGCCACATATCTAGTCAAATCATCTAATGCAGCTGTTATGTTCTCCTGATCTTTTGCCTCTTCCAATAATAAAAACCGAATGGACGACCATTGTTTGTCTAACTTCATATACATACTCTCTGTTTTACTAGGTAAATAATGGTTTGGGATATCTAAGATTAAAAATTCATTCCTGTCAGTAGAACGGTACATATGATTGCACTCAGGAGGCAGATAAAAGCAGTAATCTGAGTTAAGGTTTATGTTTTGCCACTTCGTTTGTAAATCTAAGGAGCCTTGCAATGGAAAGAGGAATTGACCAAAATCATGTTGGTGAGAATCAAATTCTCTTGAATATGTTCTTTTCTCACAAATTACTTGTTTACCACTCTCCATCTTAATCCCCACCTCACTCCTATATATTAGTTTAGATTATACCATTATCGATATGGATAAATAAGACTGATGGAATTTCAGACAAGTAGTTTATTTTTTTTCAGAAGTTAAAAATTTACTTTCCGTTAATCCTATGATACATTAACCAATAAACCAAACATCCTACGTTTGAAAGGGGGTCACTATTAGGTGATGATAAAAAAGACCAACCGTCTAACATTAGTGGAACAAATAGCAATCCAAATTGAAGATTTGATCGAAGCTGGTCAATGGGAAGTAGGAAGTAAACTGCCGGCAGAACCAGAACTAATGGCGAAGTTTGATGTTAGTAGAAATACGTTAAGAGAGGCAATTCGAGCTTTAGTTCATGCTGGTCTTCTTGAAACAAGACAAGGTATTGGGACAACGGTGAAATCATCGAGTAATCTCGGGATAGCTTTAGAGAGGAAAATTCAAAAAAGTGATCTAATTGAGACTTTAGAAGTTCGGTTAGCTTTAGAAAAAGAAGCTGCACAGTTAGCAGCAGAGAGAAGATCTAATGAAGATTTAAAGCGGATAGAGGAATGCCTTGAAAAATGCATCGAAGCTGCGAAAGATAAGGAACCTCAGCATTTTATTGACATGGATATTGCCTTTCATAAATCAGTAGTAAAGGCTACTCATAATCAAATGTTTATTGAACTATATGATCACATTACAGATTCTTTACAGAGTTCGATTCGCGACATCATGAGTGTAAGAGGTTCATTGAATGATGAATATGAAGTTCATTCAGATCTTTATGAAGCGATTCGATTACAAGATACTCAATTAGCTATTAAAAGCGTAAATGCTTATGTGAAGAAAGCAAACGACTCACTTTTTACAGTGATGGAGGGAAAAAATTGAATAAACCAGCTTCGCAAATATACACACAACCTTTAACAAAGGGTCGATATTGGATCTTACTATTGGGGATTATCTTAGTTGGCTCCAATTTGCGAGCGCCTATTACTTCTGTAGGCCCATTACTATCATCAATAAGGGAAGATTTAGGGTTATCTAACTTGGTCGCGGGTAGCCTTACGACCGTTCCGTTGCTAGCATTTGCGCTATTTTCACCATTTGCATCGAAAATAGCGAAAAAACTTGGAACTGAAATGACCATTTTTCTAGCATTACTTGTTCTAACAATCGGGATCGGAACTCGTTTCCTTCCAGGGACAAGTTTCTTGTTCATTGGTACGGTTTTAGTAGGACTTGCTATAGCGATCTGTAATGTATTGCTTCCAGGACTTATTAAAAATAATTTCCCTTTACAAATGGGATTAATGACTGGTATTTATGCAGTGTTTATGAATGTATTTGGAGCGTTGGGTTCTGGTCTAAGTGTTCCGATCTCTTCGATAGGAAACGTCGGTTGGCGAGGATCTTTAGGAGTTTGGGGCCTTTTATCATGTCTGGCTATCATCATATGGGCCTTTCAATTAAACAAAAATCAAGACATTCATTCAAACGTACGGAAGCAACCAACTAAAAGGAAAAGCATCTGGAAATCTTCCATCGCATGGAAAGTTACCGTTTTTATGGGAGGCCAATCCTTCATTTTTTATACATTGATGACATGGATGCCTGAAATCATTCAGAATAATGGGTACAGTACAAGTGAATCTGGATGGATGCTCTCCTTATTACAATTCGCGATTATCCCCATAACGTTTATTATTCCAATCATTGCAGGGAAGTTGGAAAATCAACGGGTTCTGGCAGTATTTACGGCAGTCTTATATTTTATTGGTATTTTGGGATTATTACTAGGCGTTTTCTTGCCATTGTCGGTCATAGTTATTGGAATAGCTAGTGGAAGTGCATTTGGCTTGTCGATGATGTTTTTTACATTACGAACAAACGATAGCCAGCAAGCTTCTGAACTTTCAGGGATGGCTCAGTCCATTGGCTATCTTTTAGCAGCTCTAGGACCAATTGTATTTGGCTGGCTACATGATGTAACGAGCGGATGGAGTGCGCCACTTATCTTCTTATTACTAGTTATGCCGATCATTCTCTTGATTGCCGGACTGGGCGCGGGGAAAGGTTCTATCGAAGATAAGGCATAAAGATTTTGTAGGCTGTGAAGGATAAAAGGTAGAGAACACATGAATCACTGCGAGTTCTACAGGTGATTTGTGTATCTTTACTACATGATTCATTTAATAAACCGCAAGAATAGTTGAACAAGAATGCTGTCCAACATTTTGTTATTGGTAGAATAAGAATGTAATAGGGGGATAAGTATGAATAAATATCTTCAGTCGTTTTCTATGATTTTCTTTGGAATATGTGTACTTGTAGGATCTTGGTTTATTTCACAATCATTAAAATCAAATCAAGAAAAGATATCAAAAGAAGAGCCATACAGGTATGAACTTCTCTCGCCCAATGAACATAACCTGATCATTTTTGATAAGCAAAGTGGAGATTATTGGAGAAAGTTTATTGAAAGCGATGGAGGACCTACTGAGTGGGAAAAGCAGCCATCGCCAATTTCTAAGACTTTAGAATAAAATATATTCATGAGCGTCTGCTCTTAAGCCCAACGATGAAATAGGTTTGCAAAAAAGGGGCGGGGCTTCGTAAAATCAGCTCCGCACCGCCACCTTCATAAGGTTATCCAATTTGAGAACCTGAAATAAGGAGGCTATGCGCTTTTTCGTAATTGAAGAAGATTCGTTGGCTACGTTGACAGACTCAAAAGTTGATTGCTTTCTCTATAAATAAGTGCTACAATCACACTAATATAAATCGAAAGGGATGATGGGTGGACGATGGATAACTAATCTTATTTTTTAGAATTTGAAATTTTATATTTCGAATGATAATCATATAGGATTAGTCTACCCATTTTTCTACCATCATTAGAGCTATTAAACGCGATAGCTTATTTCAGTACGGTAAAATGCGGCTAATCCTTCCAAATGAATTGGGAGGATTTTTTAATTCTCCCTAAAAAAGAGGGTTGATTTTAATGAAAGAATTACTGCAAGTACAAAATATATGTGTTGAAATAAAAGATCAGACGATTTTTGAAAACGTGAATATCAGCGTACAACAAAGGGATATTATTGGGATTATTGGTAAAAACGGTGCTGGGAAATCTACTTTATTGCGGTTATTGAACGATGATTTTTTGCCGACAGAAGGACAAATTAAATATATACAGAACGATCTTAAAACCATTATGGTTGAACAAGAAACCGAATCGCATTCCTTTGAAGAGATTTCTCCAAAAGAAGTTACATTATTAGAGACGTGGCATGTTCCAACTCATGACTTCTCAAAATTAAGCGGTGGAGAAAAATTAAAAGCGCGACTAGCAAAAGGACTTGCACAAGATACAGACATCTTATTACTAGATGAACCAACAAACCATCTTGATGAGCAAAGCTTAGAGTTCCTCACTAACCAGATAAAAAATCATAAAGGTACGGTGATTCTTGTATCGCATGATCGTTATTTTTTAGATGCCGTTGTAACAAAAATTTGGTCGATTGAAAATAAAACGCTTATTAGTCACAAAGGTAACTATTCTAGTTATCTGAAATTCCGTGAACAGAAAAGACTTACGCAACAACGAGAATATGAAAAACAGCAAAAAATGGTTGAACGTATTGAGGGGCAAATGAATGAGCTTACTTCTTGGTCTAAAAAAGCTCATGCACAATCGACGAAAAAAGAATTCCCTAAAGAATACTATCGGGTGAAAGCAAAGCGCATGGATGCACAAGTAAAATCAAAACAAAAGCGTCTTGAAAAAGAACTTGAAAAAATAAAAGTGGAGCCTCTTGATTCAGAATATAAAGTGGCCTTCTCAATGAAAACAAATAATAGAGTAGGAAAACGTTTCTTAGAAGTTCAAAATTTAACGAAATCGTTTGACGGACGAACACTTTTTAAAGACGCCAATTTTACGATTCAACATGGTGATAAGATTTCAATTTCTGGCCCAAATGGTAGTGGGAAAACGACGTTGTTGAAAGTAATTCTCGGACAGGAAACCGCAAAAGGGCATGTGTGGCTTTCACCATCTGCAAAAATTGGTTATTTAACACAAGAAGTGTTTGATTTACCACTTGAACAAACACCAGAGCAGCTATTTTATCAAGAAACCTTCGAGGCAAGAGGAAAAGTTCAAAACTTAATGAAGCATTTAGGATTTATGGCTTCTCAATGGTCAGAACCCATTATGAACATGAGCATGGGTGAACGTGTGAAGTGTAAGCTTATGAAGTATATTCTAGAAGACAAAGATGTGCTTATCTTAGATGAACCAACGAATCATCTAGATCTAGCTTCGCGTGAACAACTAGAAGACACGTTAGCACAATATAATGGTACGCTGTTGGTCGTATCGCATGATCGCTATTTCCTAGAAAAAACAACAACTACAAAACTTGTTATTTCGAACAGTCGTATACACAAGCAATTGAATGAAGTGGCGCCAAAAAAAAATAATAAGGAAGAAAGACGTTTACAGCTTGAAACAGAAAGGCAAGAAGTTTTAGGCAAGCTTAGTTTTATGACCCCAAATAATAAAGAATATGCAGAACTTGATCTGAGATTTAACGAGCTTACGAAACAAATAAAAGAGCTTTACTAACGAAAAAATGCCTTCTCAAAAACGTCTCAATCAGATTGATCGAGATCTGCCATGTTGAAAGTATTACACATTGCTAAATAAGACGATTTGCTTTAATTAGCATTCGTCTTATTTATTTTGGCTTCATTCCATAAGTTCCAAACAATTGCTCGTTATTCGATGGTGGGAGCATAACCTTGAAACAAAATCTAAAAAGTGTACTGGGACAACTGGCCCGGTTTAATTAAGAGAAGCCAGATAAATTTTGTCAGATACCTCATGTTTTTGTTTGTTTTATACCCCTAGTGGGTATATTATATTTATAACAATAAATTTAAGAATTCGAGGTGTTTTATTATGATGAATAAGCAACTGATTTTTCTTAGTGTCGCTACGATTATTGGTTTAAGTGGATGTGGAAATGATACAAGCGACGAGAATCATTCCAACAACAATGAGCATGCCAAACATGAAGAGATGGATCATAGTTCCCATTCTAGTTCAGGTGAAGTTCCTAAAGATTTGAAGGAAGCAAAGAATCCAACGTATAAAGTTGGCAGTCAAGCATATTTGAAAACAGATCATATGAAAGGGATGGACGGTGCTAAAGCAACAATTGTAGGTGCTTATGATACGACGACTTATGCTATTTCATATACCCCGACAACAGGTGGGGAAAGAGTGGAAAATCATAAATGGGTTGTTCAAGAAGAAATTAAAGATGCCGGTGAGGAAACGTTCGCACCAAGAACGGAAGTCACCATAGAGGCAGACCATATGGAAGGCATGGATGGAGCTCTGGCTGAAATTGACTCAGCCGAAAAAACGACTGTCTATATGGTTGATTACACGCCAACTACTGGTGAAGAAAAAGTAACAAATCATAAATGGGTAACAGAAAGCGAACTATCAACTAAATAAAGAATCATCTCCTTTTTTTGTAAAGAAGTCCATCCTTTAGTAGACTAACAAATAGATATAATGCCAATATAAAAGGTGATGTAAATGGACCGTGACATTCAAGCATATTTTGAGAACTTAGAAGCAAAGGACAAAGAGGTTCAATTCGAAGCCTTTAATGTAATTTTAGCAGCTACAACTGAAAAAGTGGACTGGGCTTATGAAGTTTGGGATCAATTACAGGACTGGTTAACAAGCCCTGATAATCACAGAAGATCCCGGGCTGCCCAGTTCCTCTCTGGTTTAGCAATTAGTGATCCTGAGAAGCGGATGCTAAGTGACTTTCCAGCTTTATGGGTAGTAACCAAAGATCTGAAATTTGTGACAGCCCGTCACAGCTTGCAATCGATTTGGAAAGTCGGCTTAGCTGGACCGGAACAAAAAGAGATGTTGATGCAGCATATTGTTGATCGTTTTCAAAACGGAGCAAATGAGAAACATTACACGTTGATTCGCTACGATATGATTCAAGGCTTGAAGAATTTATATGATCGAGTAAACGATGAGCAAATTAAGCAAACAGCCATGGAATTAATTAAAACAGAAGAAGATAGCAAGTATCGCAAGAAGTATCTGTCTGTGTGGAAATAATGTGAGTACTGTTACTGGAACATAGAAGCTGTCTTTATGGCTTTCAGGACTTGAATTTGTCATTCCATCAATTAGACGAATGGTTGATTACTACGAATACGAACAATACTCATCTTGAAGTAATAAGCTATTCAACCTGGCATTTTTTCATTATTGAAGCAGTCATTTTGATAACAATGATGAAAAATCAAAATAATACACAGAATAAATTGATAACTCTAAATACTTGAGCTATATTTGCACTGTACATATTTTTAAGGGGGAAATGAAAATGGTTAATTTTACGTGGCAGGGAACTCCAGTAACACAATTAGGAAACGACGTAAAGGTTGGAGATAAAGCTCCTGAATTTACAGTACTAGCGAATGACTTATCACCTGTTACACTCGCTGAGTCAAAAGGGAAAGTTCGTTTAATTTCTGTTATACCTTCTATTGATACTCCTGTTTGTGATACACAAACACGTCGTTTTAACGAAGAAGCTTCTAAATTAGGGAATGTACAGGTTCTTACTATTAGCGCTGATTTACCGTTTGCACAGAGAAGTTGGTGTGCAGCAAATGGTATTGAGAATGTACAAACATTATCAGATCATCGTGATCTGTCATTCGGCGAGGCATACGGTGTTGCTATCCAGGAACTTCGCTTATTAGCACGTGCTATTTTTGTTGTTGATACAAACGACAAAATAACATATGTTGAGTATGTTAATGAATCAACCGACCACCCAAATTACGAAGCAGCATTAGAAGCAGCTAGAGCAGTATTATAAACAAGTAGAATTATTTTGGTAGCTCATACATTTTTCAATATTTCGCAGGTAGGCACAATTCTTGTATAAGAAATTGTGTCTTTTTTTGTTATCGTCTTGAAAATGGTTTTGCAGCATATTTCACAAATTGCGACACTAGGAAAAACGACTAATGAGTGACAAAAGTAAGCTAGAGTCGGTCATATAAGAGCTTGAAAAACAACTATTGTTTCACTGGGCTCTGCCAGAAAAAGTAGATTGCTAGCCACCTAACAAGCATGAACTTGGTGGCTGTCAATCTTTTTTGTGAGAATAAGTATGTTGATAAATTGGATCACAAGCTGTAAATAATAAAAATTTTAGAAGAACGTTAGTTCGCAATAAACGATGAATCGGAATTGGAAATAGCCGACTAGTTATTTTCAAACTGCCCCTAAAAGTATTGCAAATGTAGACGATAATAATAAAGGAATTATTAAGTTGGTTTTTGAATATTTCAAAATACAACAATCAAATAGGGGGACATATATATGAAAAAAACTAGAGCTACCAAGTTTCGGTTTAGCTTGAGGAAGAAATTGATTTTGTCGTTTTTAGTCGTTTTGTTACTGCCAAGTATTACGATCTCTATTTCTTCGTATCAGAGTTCGCAAAATAATTTGGATCAACAAATGATGGAGACGGCGCAAAAGGATGTAGGAATCATTAATCATTCAGTAGAGCAATTTATTCGTTCGCATATAGATAATGTCAATTATTTAGCGAATTCAGTTGTCGCTTCTAATATTGTCGAAGATGATGATGTTCAAATAAGAAGATTGCTAGATACAATACAGAGCGACAAAGCAGATGTTGAACAAACATTTATAGCAACAGAGAAAGGGCAATTTATTAATTCGCCGTCTACAGTAAAAAATCCACCTGGTTATGACCCAAGAGTGCGACCTTGGTATCAGGATGCGATGGCTAATAAGGGTCAGATACTTATTACAGATCCACGCGTATCGCTAGCGACTAAACAAGTCGTCATTACGATAGCCAAAGCAACGACCGATGGAAAAGGGGTTGTTGCGGTTGATCTTAAGTTGGAGAGTTTTATCAATTTAGTCAATCAAATCAAAATTGGCAAACAAGGTTATTTATATGTAATCGATAAGAATAATCATTATATTACCCACCCGACGATTGAGGTCGGCACAAAAGTAGAAGACGATTTGTCCAAAAAATTGCAAGCGGCCCAAACAGGCAAGTTTAATTATATAGCAAATGGGGAGCCGAGGAAATTAGCGTTTTCTACGAGTGAATTAACAGGTTGGAAAATTGTCGGCAGTATGAATCAAGGTGAAGTAGCTGATGCAGTTAAACCCATTTTAAAAACAACATTAATCGTCATAAGTATTTCGATTATACTTGGGGGCTTATTGATTTTATTCATCATTCGCTCAATGATTCGTCCAATTACGGAGCTAGTCGGGGCGGCGAATAATTTGAGTCAAGGTGATCTAAGTGTTCGTGTTAATTTAACAAGTAAAGATGAGCTTGGTCAGTTGGCCCAAGCATTTGATCAAATGCGAAAAAGTCTTAGTGAGATTATTCTCGAAGTTCGGGAAAAGTCGAGTAGCTTAGCAGCATCTTCTGAGCAATTAAATGCAAGTACAGAGCAGAACACGTCTGCAACAGAACAAATTTCTTCATCGATTCAGGAAGTGGCTGCAGGTATGGAGAGTCAGTCTACTCAGATTGAACAAAGCTCAAGAATGGCTGGGGAAATGTCAGCATCGATTCAATATATTGCAAAAAGTTCACAAGAAGTTTCGCAAACGGCAACCAATGCATCATCAGCTGTAGAAGTAGGAAATAAAGCGATCGAAACAACGGTTGGACAAATGGAATACATTAAGAAAACGGTAAATGAAATATCAAGCAGCATCCAAGTTTTAAATAGTCACTCACAAGAAATTAGTAAGATTGTAGACGTGATTACAAATATAGCCGACCAAACAAATTTACTTGCACTTAATGCAGCGATTGAAGCGGCTAGAGCAGGTGAGCATGGCAAAGGCTTTGCTGTTGTTGCAGATGAAGTACGTAAGCTTGCCGAACAATCGGCACAATCAACCGATCAAATTAGACAAATGATTGGATCAATTCAGAGTGAAACATCCAATGCAGTGAAATCTATGGAATCAGGAACAACAGAAGTAGACAAAGGAATTGAAGTAGTCAGTGATGCAGGTGCATCCTTTGTGGCTATTACAGGTTACTTTACGACAATAACCGAACAAATTGAACAAGTAACATCCAAAGTCCAAGATATTTCCATTGGAACCAAACAGTTTGCTAACACTTTTGAAGAAGTTGCAAAAGTAGCAGACTCTACAGCAGGTGGCGCTCAAAATGTTTCTGCTTCTACACAGGAACAATTAGCTTCTATGGAAGAAATCAGAAGTTCGGCAACTTCTTTATCACAAATCGCCGAGGAATTGCAGGATATCGTGCAGCAATTTAAACTGTAACATTGGGAAACACATAGCAAGTCTTTAAAAAGGTAGCTCTAAAAAGGTCTGACCTCACGTTCTATACACCGTTTATTACGAAATTATACTAATAAACGATATATAGCAGATGTGAGGTTCTGGACCTTTTTGTTATGGGGTTGCCTCTTTATGTATAAACTAATAACACCATGTCGTTTCCCTACTTTTTAGCCGTTTTGTCCGAATAATATTGATGGTTAAAAAAAGTAATTAAAACAGATTGCCTTAAATGAAAAAAGACTACGTGATTCAAGCAGAAACGATTCAAAATGTAATCTCAAATAAGGACAGTACCTTCTCAACGAAAGGCACTTAAAAAGAAATAGAAAAAGAAATTATCCAAATGGTTTGAAAGGAAGAGAACAATAATCAAATAAAAGCGGCTGAAAGTTTAGGAATAAATAGGGAAACTTTCTGCTTTTTTACGATGATTAGTTGCAAAATTAAACAATTTAATAACATTAGGGAAATGTAAACGAAAACTGTTGCAATTGGAAACGTTTTATCTTAATATAATGAATGCAACCGATATTTTCATATAAATGATTTTTCTAATAGGGTATTAAAGTTGGAAATTAAAGCAACGTTAGTTCGTATTCCAGGAGGAATGATGGTAGTTCCACTTCTTCTGGCAGCATTAATTAACACATTCGCACCCGGCTTTCTAGGGATTGGGAATTTCATACAAGCATTATTTGTTGATGGTGCTAGTACTTTAATTGCGTTATTCTTATATTTCTGTATTATTACCGATTGTCATTGGTATGGTATTAGGGAATTTGGATCCTGAAATGGAGAAGTTCCTTCCAAAAGGTAGTGATATGTTAATTCCGTTCTTCGCATTTGCTTTAGGTATGGGAATTGACCTTGAAAAAATTAATGAAGGCGGATTATCAGGTATGTTACTTGGCGTGTTAACAGTGGTATTAACAGGCGGAGCTGGTTATTTAACATTCAAATTCCTAAAGTGGAATCTAATTGTGGGTGCTACTGAAGGTTCAACAGCAGGAAATGAAGTTGCAACTCCTGCAGCAAGCGTTGTTACAACCGCTATTTCGTTTCCGATTTTTGTATGATTCCTAGCTGGACAACTTACGAAAAAAGGAAAACAAAAGAAATAAACCTTCTATAATTTATGTTCAAAAGAGGTGTAAGTATGAAATTAGCTATTATAGCCGATGATTTGACTGGTGCCAATGATAGTGGAGTTCAATTAGCTCGTCACGGTTTAAAAACGACTGTTTTATTTGATATGGATGAAACAAGCGTTAAACAATATGAAGCTGTTGTTTTTGATACGGATAGCCGTTCTATCGATCGAAAAGAAGCTTATGAAAAAGTAAAACAAATAGCAGAATTTCTCAAAGATGCAGGATTTAAAAATATTTTCAAAAAACTCGATTCAACAATGAGGGGAAATATTGGAGCAGAAATCGATGCGGTATATGATGTTGTAAAACCGGATTTTGTTATGATCGCACCTGGCTATCCTAAAAACAATCGAACGATTCTCCAATCTACACACTATTTAAAGGGTGTTCCGTTAGGAGAAACAGAGATTGCAAAAGACCCTAAAACACCTATAACACAATCATATTTACCCGAACTTTTAAAAGAACAAACGAAACATACAATTGGTACGATTACAGTTGATGACTTAGAACATGGGGAACAATTTGTTCAAGAAAAAATTAAGGGTTATTTCCAAAAAGAGATAACATACCTTATCATTGATTCAACAGAAGAGTATCACCTTAAACAAATTTTGGACTACACCCAAAAATTAACCTATCAATTTACTTGGGTTGGGTCTGCTGGGATTGCCAATTATCTTCCTGACTACTATGCCATTCCAAAAGGAAATAGCGTATTGGCTATTCCTAAAAATACAAATCCAACACTTACGGTTATTGGGAGTGTGAATAAAAATTCTAGAGCACAGATGAAGGTGCTGTTAGAAAAAACAAATGTCTACGCAATCCCATTTGAATCTTACAAAGCCGTCGCCGATAATATGGAAAGAACAAGTGAAATCAGAAGAGTCTATCATGAAGCTATGCAAAAAGCAGAAGAGGGCTTAGATGTTTTGATCTATTCCACAGGGGAAAAAGAAGATATTGAAAAAGCATGGAGTACAGGTGAAGCAAAAGGGCTTAGCCATACTGAAATTAGTAATGAAATTGTAAAAGCAATTGGTGCGGTTTGCTCTGTACTCTTAGAATCAGGAATTTTCACAGGTGTTTCCATGACTGGTGGAGATACGGCTAAACAAATTTGTACTTTATGGGATGTTAAAGGTTTTGAATTACTAGACGAACTAGAAATCGGTGTACCTATTTCTAAGTTTTTAGGAAATGATAACATTTATGTGGTCACTAAAGCTGGTGGCTTTGGTGCAGAAGATGTTTTCATACATGCAATAACAAAATTAAAGGGGGAAAAATGAATTATGAAACCAATTATCGGAATTACTATGGGAGATGCTGCAGGTATTGGACCTGAAATCATCGTTAAATCTCTTAATCACAAAGAAGTATATGAAAAATGTAACCCATTGGTTATTGGGGATGCAAAAATTTTAGAAAAGGTAAGTCCAATTGTCCAATCAACAGCAACAATCAATATGATTAAAGACCCTTCTGAAGCTAAATATGAATATGGAACAATTGATGTAATCGATTTAGATCTTTTACCTGCTGACTTACCTTTCGGAGAAGTTTCAGCTGCTGCAGGAGACGCAGCGTTCCAATATTTAGCTAAATCGATTGAATTAGCTAAAGAAAAGAAAATTGACTCGATCTGTACAGCTCCTTTGAATAAAGAAGCATTGCATAAAGGTGGTCATATCTATCCAGGGCACACTGAAATTCTTGCTGATTTAACAGATACAGAAGACTTTTCAATGATGTTAACGACTCCTAACTTAAGAGTGATTCATTTAACGACTCACATGGGATTAATAGAAGCGATTGCAAGTATTAACCCAGAAAGAACGTATACAGTTGTCAAATTAGCACATGATACCCTTGCAAAAGCGGGCTTTGACAACCCTAGAATCGCCGTTTGTGGAATTAATCCACATGCTGGAGAAAATGGTTTGTTTGGTAATGGAGAAGAAGAAGAAAAATTAATGCCTGGTATTGAGAAAGCGAAATCCGAAGGCATCGATGTAACAGGTCCACTACCAGCTGATACATTATTCTTCAGAGCTGGCAGAGGCGATTTTGATGTTGTCGTTGCATGTTATCATGACCAAGGACATGCGCCTGTAAAAGTAATGGGTATTGAAGAAGGTGTTAATATAACAGTTGGCTTAAAAGGCGGCATCATTAGAACGTCTGTCGATCACGGTACAGCATTTGATATCGCTGGTAAAAATATCGCTGATGACAAAAGTATGTTAGCGGCTATAAATTCAGCGATTGAATTAGCACCTAAAAGATAAGATCAACTTCAAACGGTGGAGCCTCATCTTCCACTGATTGTGATTAAATGTATTGTAAACTCTAAAACGTGTAGGTATTCTACTCGTTTTAGAGTTTTTTTGTTTTTGACAGATTACTTCATTCGTCTGTCGTTATCTAGCAAAAGCGGTTTACCTATTAAAGATGAGTTAGGGTGATATGGTAGTTTGGGGTGATATGAGGAAAGGGGAAACAGAAATGCCGTGATCGGATCACACAAATCCCCAAAAAAGAACCTCACTAGTAAGTAAGGTCGAATGATAACTAAAGAGATTATAACAAGGTGGATAGAAGAGATACTTTTTTATATAACGTTAATATCTCTTTACTGTACGGTTCCCCAGCCTCATTGATTTGCCCTTCCATATCGGTCAGGAGATCAGCTAATTTTAGTGCTTTTTGTCTGTCTGAAATATAACTGTTGCGAAGGATCGATTCGTACTTTTCGTTGTACTCAGCAAGCGTCATTTTATAAGTCCTCCTTAAAGTGCAAAGTAATTTAAGTCGTCTATTATTTCTTCATCCGTTATTTCGATGTATGTTAACGTTACTCCTGTACGGCTACCGTTGTTTCTTTTTTACGATGCTACTTGTCATGACAGTACCCGTGTTTTCAACTAGTGAAATCAACGGATTGAACGAACTATATTTAACCTAAGTATAGCATGATTCCCCAGTATGTTCAGTAATTAGGAAAAATGAATGGAACGATTCATACCCATTCAAATAATTGAAAAATCCGATTAGTTATTACAAAAACGATTATAATGATAGTGTTAGGGATTGTATAAAAGGAGATTTGACATGCCTGTTATCCGTTATCAACAATTGATTAAAGCACCAATTGAAGTATGTTTTGACTTAGCGAGGAACGTGGATATTCATACTCAAACAACATTGCAATCAAAGGAAGGAATCAAAGATGACGTTACAACAATTAAAATATGTGATTGAAGTGGCAAGAAGTCGTTCGATTAGCAAAGCAGCGCAGAATTTGTTTATTAGTCAGCCAAGCTTATCAAACGCACTAAAAGAGCTGGAGAAAGAAATGGGGATTACGATTTTTTCGCGAACCAATAAGGGAATTATGATTACTCCTGAAGGTTCGGAGTTTTTAGGTTACGCAAGGCAGGTGGTTGAACAGGCAGAGCTTCTTGAAAATCGCTATTCCAATACGCAAGCACCTCAACAGAATTTTTCTGTATCAGCTCAACACTATGCATTTGCGGTGAGTGCCTTTGTACAACTACTAAAAGATTATGATCGAAAGGAATATGAGTTCACTTTACGAGAAACGAAGACATATGAAATCATTGATGATGTGAAAAACCTACGTAGTGAAATTGGCGTTTTATATGTAAATGAGTTCAACAAAAAGGTGATTTATAAGTTTCTTAGAGAAGGAAATTTAATATTTCATGAGCTATTTGAAGCGAAACCACATGTCTTTATTAGTTCAAAGAACCCACTTGTGAAGCAGGAATATGTGACATTATCTGATTTACGCCCGTTTCCATATCTCTCTTTTGAACAAGGAGATTATAATTCCTTTTATTTTTCTGAGGAGATTTTAAGCACTCTTTCTAGACCAAAAAATATTCGGGTTAGTGACCGGGCCACTTTATTTAACTTACTGATTGGATTAAATGGCTATACGATTTCGACAGGTGTCATTAGTCATGAATTAAACGATGAAGACATTATTGCGGTTCCCTTGAAGGTGGATGAACGGATTACCGTTGGATATATTACTCACAAAAATGTAACGAACAGTACACTGGCCAATATCTATATTCAATATTTACAAGAAGCAATCGCAAAAGAACAATCACAGCTATAGTTAAAAGCTATGGCAAGAGATAGATTTTACGTGTTACGTTATACTGATTTTTCCGTGCTATACTTACCTCATATCAAATAAGAAGACAACTAGTTACGGTAATTACCCCTCTTCCTATTTATGAGAAGAAGGTTTTTTTATATTAAAGAAAGAAGGGCATCATGTATGATAAACACAACAGTTAAAGCGCCATTTAGGGCCGATCATGTAGGTAGTTTTCTAAGAACAGAACCGATTAAAGAAGCAAGAAAGGCTTATGTGAATGGGGAAATTGATAAAGATGCTTTAAAGGCTATAGAGGATCAAGAGATCGGGAAACTTGTACAAAACCAAATTAAGGTAGGGCTTAAAGCAATAACGGATGGTGAATTTAGACGTTCTTGGTGGCACTTAGATTTCCTATCAGGTTTAGAAGGGGTAGAACTGTTTGAAACGGAATATGTAAGTAACTTCAAAGGTGCTAGAACAAGAAATAATGCTATTAAAGTGGTTGATAAAGTAGGCTTTGATAATCATTATATGGTAGAACACTTTAAGTTCTTACAAGAGGCAGTGGACAAATATGGTGATGGAAGTCAAGTTGCTAAGTTTGCCATTCCAAGTCCCAATATGTTATTCACTAGGATTCAGGGTGATGAGTATTATAACGGGAATAGAGAGCAATTCTATAACGATACCGTAACAGCGTACCAAACAGCCATTCAAGCTTTCTATGATGCAGGCTGTCGCTATTTACAATTAGATGATACTTCTTGGATTGATTTTGTTTCGGAAGAACGCATAAAAGCAGTCGTTGAAAGACTGAACATGGAAGTTAGTGACATCATCGATACTAGAGTAAGTTGTTTAAATGATGCTATTGCTAAGAAACCTGATGATATGGTCATTACCATGCATATTTGTCGTGGAAACTTCAAGTCTACCTATATTACAAGTGGTGGATACGATAATATATCTGATGCGATATTTGCTAACTTAAATGTAGATGGACTCTTCCTAGAATATGATGATAACCGTTCAGGCGATTTTGAACCATTAAAAAACTTTAAACGTGATGACCAAACAGTCGTACTAGGATTGATAACATCTAAATTCCCAGAACTAGAAGATCCAGAAAGTATCAAAGGTAGAATAAAAGAAGCAAGTCAATATATTCCTTTAGAAAACCTAGCATTAAGCCCGCAATGCGGATTCTCTAGCACGGAAGAAGGAAACATATTAACAGAAGAAGAACAGTGGAATAAAATAAGTCACATGATTAAAATTGCTGAGAGTGTGTGGGTAACAACTGAAAGTGTTTCGAACTAAATAATAGATTTGTAGAACCTCTCCCTCCTATTAGTAGGTAGGAGGGAGGTTTACTTAAAAAACGTATCATGCCAAATTTAATGTTGGATTATATATATCTTGTTATAGTTTAAAGCTATAACAAGATATAGTTTTAAACTATATGGTTTGCTCCGCGCTACACTTACTTGTATAAACAAGCGATCATGCTGGCATCATCATATAGTCATTTTATTGGGGGTATATTATGAATCCTATTTCTTTCTTTGAACAAAGTAAATTAAAACCGTTCCACATTCTGTTAGTTTTTTGGTTATTTATCATTCTAATGTTTGAAGGATATGATGTCGTAATCTATGGCGCTACCATTCCCTTCTTAAAAGAATCATGGGGGATTTCAAATATGGTAGCCGGTACTATCGGTAGCTATACAACCATAGGCACAGCTGCTGGTGCGGTACTGTTCGGTCTCTATTCGGATCGATTTGGTCGTAGGCGTATTATTATTTTAACGACACTGCTGTTTAGTATTTTTACCATGCTTTCAGGTTTTGCACCGAATGCCATCATCTTTACGATTTGTCGCGTGATTGCCGGCTTTGGGTTTGGTGGGGTTATGCCGAATATCGCTTCACTTATTTCTGAATATGCACCATTAAAATATCGTGCGGCTATCATTTCTTTTATTTTTTGTGGCTATTCAGTTGGTGCGATGGGTGCGTCCTTCATCGGTCAAGCGTTACTGGCTGATTTCGGATGGCAACCAGTTTACTGGATTGGCGCTATTCCTTTAATTTTTATTCCATTCATGTTAAAAGCGATTCCAGAATCACTTGACTACTTGCTTAATAACAAACAACATGACCGCATTGCGATGGTTGTCGATAAAATTCAACCAAGCGCTGCTACAACACTTGATTTTACGTATAAAAAGGTAGTACAAACACAAAAATCACCCGTTAGTGCTCTTTTCACCAAAAAGTTCGCTGTTACAACGATGATGTTTTGGTTAGCCTGCTTCTGTACATTCATTTTAATGTATTCACTTAATACTTGGTTACCTACATTAATGCTGCAGGCTGGTTATAACTTATCTTCAAGTTTAATGTTTGTTGCTGTATTACAAATCGGTTCGATTGTTGGCACATTAATACTTGGTAATGTCATTCAAAAAATAGGATTTAAAAATGTGTTAATTCCGCTTTATTTGGTTGGTGCTATTTCTTTAACACTAATTGGCTTTTCTACGAATCTATATGTCGCGTACTTTTTAATTTTTCTCATCGGTGCTGCAACAGTTGGTCTGCAAAATATGTCAAATGCATTTGTTGCTTCGTATTATCCTGTCAACATTCGATCGGCAGCACTTGGAAGTACAATGGCCTTTGGTCGCATCGGCTCCATTGTGGCTCCGACTTATGTGGCGGTGTTACTGACCATGAACCTACAGCCACAATTTAACTTTATCGCCATTGGAATTGCTGCTATATTCGGTATGATCGCATTGTTATTTGTTAATGACAAACACGCCGATTATCAAACTGTCCATGAATCAGAGGTAAACAACACGAAAATAGTTCAGTCATTATAAAGCGAAAGGAGGTCGGGGGAAATTCGGACCTCCTTTTTGCATTCGATTTTATCCCGCATTAACGGAAAGTCAAAACCCCCACTGATTGAAGTTTCACTTTATATGTATGCGCCAAATAACAGACTTAAAGAATTTACCAAAACTCCTGTTAAAATCATATCTAGTCACTAAGCTCAATATATGAGATTTTGTTACTTATACAATAGGTGGAGACGCTTTTTGACCTAACCAGCTAATAGAGACTCCTCTGTTATTCAACCGAAGGGCGCTTTAATGAAGTAGCTAAAGTCTAATTTCTCACTTGCAACACCGAGAAATTAGGCTTTTTTATTTGGATTTCCTTAACATTAACATTTTAAATCCGCATTATCCTGACCCTACTCCTAAATCGCTTTTTACTTATTTTGATCTTACCTCGATCGTCATTTTTCTATTTATGTAGGATTTTTAAAGTGTTATAGAACAATCGATTGTTTTTTATCGATATATCGATTATAATTACCGATATAATTAGAGATGGAGGGATATGATGAAAAAGCGGAGAGGGTTTGTACAATTAGCCATCTTACATTTACTCAGAGATGATTCGATGCATGGTTATCAAATCATGAAGGAATTGGAGGATCGTTCGGATGGTCATTATTTGGCTAGTGCGGGTACAGTTTATCCTGCACTTCAAGAATTACAAAATCAGGAAATGATCGATCTTGAGCCTGAAACAGACAAAAAAGTCTATTTTATTAATCAAAAAGGAAAAGATCGTTTGGAGGAGTTTGCGAAGAGTGGAAAAGGAGATTTCTGGGTGGATTGGAAAGAGTGGTCGATTTGGCGGAATTCAACAGAGTCCGTTCAGCTAAAGGAGGCTATCGATCTGTGGGAAGTCGAGATGCGAAAAGCAATGAAGGGAGCAAGAATGAATGCAGAAAAATCTGTAGAATTAATCGCCTTTTTAAAAGAAATAACCGAGCGTCTAAAGAAAGAAAACAGGTAGGGAGGGGGAACTTAAATGAAGTCCTTGAGGAAATTACTTCAATATGTAAAACCCTATACACTTTTCGCCATTTTGGGGCCGTTCTTGATGTGCATTGAAGTAGCGATGGATTTGCTACAGCCGACTATCATGCAGCATATCATTGATGTGGGAATCGCTAATCAAGACAATGCTTATGTCATAAAGCTCGGGCTGCTCATGTTATTGACAGCTTTTGTAGGGTTAATAGGAGGAGCTGGCAGTTCCATTTACAGTACGAAAGCGGCTGTCCATTTTGCAACAGATATTCGTCGTGATGTGTTCAGGAAGACGGAGCAATTTTCCAATCAAAATACCGATTCATTTGGTACTGGAAAATTAATAACCATTGTGACGAATGATATTGCGGCAGTTCAGCAGGCACTTATGATGACATTGCGTGTTTTTGTACGTGGACCGTTGCTATTTATTGGATCAGTGGTCATTGTCTGGTTTACAGCACGTGAATTGTTTCCTGTGTTATTCGTTGCCATCCCGGTTTTAATTGCTTTTATCTATTATTTTTCTGCTAAATCAGGCAAATTGTTTGCAAGAGTGCAAAAAGCGATGGATCAGGTTAATACAAAACTTCAGGAAACTTTGGCAGGTATCCGTGTTATCAAAGCGTTCGATCGTCAAGATTATGAGAAGGAAAATTTCAAAACGGTAAATGATTCGTTAATGAAGCGGAATATGTCGGCCGAGCAAGTCATTCTTACGCTCATGCCTATTATGTTGTTCGTAGTGAATATTGGTGTTGTTGCGGGTCTATGGATGGGGGCGATAAAAGTGAATGAAGGCACACTTCAAGTCGGCGTCATCTTAGCTTTCATTAATTATTTGAACATTATTATGAATGGATTAATGACGAGCAGCCATGTGTTGATGCAGATTACTCGTTCCTTTACTTCAGCAGATCGGATTCACCAGGTACTTGATACGGAAATTGATATTACTGAACCTGAAAGTCTAGCTCTTCTTCCAGCAATACGCGGTGAAGTGGAGTTTAGACAGGTGAATTTTAGTTATAGTAAAAATGGAGAATATGTGTTAAAAAATATTTCTTTTCAGGCTAAAGCAGGTGAGACGATTGGAATTATCGGTTCGACTGGTAGTGGGAAATCGACGCTCGTAAAATTGATTCCACGCCTATACGATCCAGATTCGGGAGCTATCTTGATCGATGGGGTCAACATAAAAGAATATCCTCTGGAAAAACTGCGAACAGCGATTGGTTTTGTTCCGCAAAAAGCCACGCTGTTTTCCGGTACGATTGAGGAGAATTTACGCTTCGGCAAAGAGGAAGCAACAACGCTTGAGATGGAAAGCGTGGCTCAGTCTGCAGCTGCAAGTGAGTTTATAAATAGATTTGACGGAAAATTTGCCCATGAGCTCATGCAAGGAGCGACGAATTTGTCCGGTGGCCAAAAACAACGTCTATCGATGGCGCGTGCATTCATCCGGAAACCGAAATTTTTAATCCTAGATGACTCAACTTCGGCCATTGACGCTTTATCGGAAACAGCGGTGCAACAGGCATTAAAACAAGATTATTCAGATACAACTGTGTTCATCATCTCTGCAAAAATTTCATCGATTATGGATGCCGACCAGATTCTCGTCGTGGATGATGGAAGGATCGAAGCAAGTGGAACACATGAAGAATTACTTGCGAAAAGCCGTGTCTATCACGATATCTATATTACGCAAAGCGGGAAGGAGGTCCATTCCTATGAGTAAAACTTCCTCACAGCCTGTCCCGAATGTAATGGGTCGCGCCCGTGGACCAAGAGGGTTTTCCGGACCGGTTGTTAAAGCGAAGGATAAAAAAGGAACGGTTAAACGAATTTGGCGATATATGGAAGTGCAAAAAGTAGCGCTGATCACAGCGATTATTTTTGTTATCTTTTCTACACTATTAGGCTTATTAGGTCCCTATTTGATTGGGGTCATCATTGATGACTACATCATTCCAAAGGATATTGATGGGACTCTTCGGCTTTTGGTATTATTAGCTTCTGTTTATACGGCTATCTCAATATTCACCTGGTTGCAAACGTTTTTGATGGTCCGCGTATCATTACAGACGATTCGGATATTACGTCAGGATTTATTTAATAAATTTCAGGTATTATCCTTAAGGTTTTTCGATAAACGTACACATGGAGATTTGATGAGCCGAGTGACAAATGATATTGAGAGCTTGAATAATGCGCTCAGTCAAAGCGTTATTCAAATTTTTTCATCCATCTTAATGGTATCAGGTGTTACGATTGCGATGTTTTCACTTAATTGGGTGCTTGCCATTGTGACGCTGTTGATCATTCCAGTGATGATCTTTACGACTAAAAAAATCATCACATACAGCAGCAGTAATTTCATCAAAAGACAGCGAGACTTGGGAGAGTTGAACGGATTTATCGAGGAGTCCATTTCAGGAAACGAAGTGATTACACTCTTTGGGAAAGAGGAAAAGACTATTGCGAAATTCTCGGTGGTTAATGAAAGACTGCGCCATTCGGCAATGGCGGCAGATACGGTATCAGGCTTTCTTGGACCGATTAATAACTTCATTAACAATGCGGGACTAGGATTAGTGATTGGGTTTGGCGCGATTATGACGGTTCAAGGGATGACATCTGTCGGGATCATTGCCGCCTTCGTCACGTATTCCCGCCAATTCTTCCGGCCTATTAACCAACTATCCAGTCTATTGAATACGTTTCAGTCCGCGATAGCTGGCGCTGAGAGGGTGTTTGAAATCATGGATGAAACTCCAGATTTGAAGGATAAAGAGAATCCGATTCCAATCGATTCCTTTCATGGTGATGTCGAATTTTCCAATGTTCACTTTTGCTATGAGGATGAAAAGCCGATCTTGAAAAATATTAATTTTAAAGTAAGGGCAGGCGAGAAAATTGCCTTGGTAGGTCCAACTGGTTCGGGTAAAACGACCATCATCAATCTGTTAATGAGGTTCTATGACATTCATTCTGGTGAAATAAAAATCGATGGTCAGGACATTAGAGATTATAAAATTAGTAAGTTGCGCAAAAAAATTGGTATTGTGCTTCAGGATACCTTTCTATTTTCCGGGACCATCATGGAAAATATCCGTTATGGACGTTTGGAAGCAACCGATGATGAAGTCATTGCTGCGGCAAAAATGGCTTCTGCTCACGGATACATCAAGCATTTACCCGAAAAATATCAAACGTCAATCACATCAGGTGGCTCCAACATAAGTCAGGGACAACGCCAATTGCTTGCGATTGCCAGGGCCATTTTAGCGGATTCAGATATATTGATTCTTGATGAAGCAACATCTAGCATTGATACCAGAACTGAAATTGAAATCCAAGAAGGATTGAATCGCTTAACTGAGGGACGGACAAGCTTTGTAATTGCCCACCGCTTAAAAACAATTGAGAATGCCGACCGGATTTTGGTTATCCATCATGGAGAGATCATTGAATCGGGTACCCATCAGGAACTGTTGCAGGAGAAAGGCTTTTATTTTGACATGTATGATAGTCAGTTTAATATTTGAGGATGAATACTCCCGCCACTTAACTTTCTAACAAAAGTTTGAAGTGGGGGGAAGAAACCCCCCACTGATTGAAGTTTCACTTTATTGTTGTATTAAAGTGTTCATTAATCTTTTGACAAGTTTCGAGAAGGGCAGTTGCTAGCCTTTCCTCATTACCATAAAAACGAGTTGCTGGGAGTGGTATAGAGACAGCACTTAGATTTTTCATACTATCAACAACAACTGCGCCTACCGCACAAATTCCATGAATGTGCTCTTCTTTGGTAAAAGCAACACCTTCTTTACGAACTACTTCTAACTCTTTTAACAGTTCATCTCGATTCGTCATCGTTTTATCTGTGTACTTTGTTAATTGATTGGGTAGGAGCTTTTCAACCTCGGTTGTAGGTAGTGAGGCGAGTATAGCCTTTCCATTTGCCGTGCAATGTAATGGAAAAGATGCTCCGGGTTGTGAAGTCGCTTGTAGTGGATGTGAAGCGATAATTTGATCTACAAAAAGTACCTTTCCGTTATCTAAAACTGAGAGGTCGACGGTTTCATTTACTTCATTTGATAGTTGAATTAAAAATGGCCTAATTTCTTCTCTAAGGTCACTATGGACAGCAGCAGCAAGCATTGCAATCTCAGGACCAAGACGGATACCGCCGTAAGCAGAGGCTTGTGCGACAAAATTTTCATGTTCTAGAGTTTGAACAATTCTTTGCACTGTTGATCGTGCTAATCCCACTTCTTTTGCAATCTGAGATAGGCTTAATCCTTTTGGATGATCCCTAAGAGTCCTCAGTATGTTAGCCGCCCGAGAAATAACTTGAACGTTAGATGTCTTATTTTGATCTTGTTTATCGTTACTCAAACGTATGTACTCCTTCCATCTTATCTACCCATTCAATTATATCTGAAATTTTGATCTTTCATATAGAATTTCTGTCATTGATCAAATATGTAGAAGTTAGCTTTCAAGTTTTTTGTAT
This sequence comes from Peribacillus sp. JNUCC 23, assembly GCF_053653995.1. The sequence goes on along the minus strand of NZ_CM132202.1, from coordinate 3,744,186 downwards.
GAAGGACATGGGGACATGGCTTCGCAACTTACTCATAATCCCGTCACTTAGCAGGTATACTGATTTTACTTTAGAAAGCATTCACAGTTCCGGCTCCAAAACGCCACCATTTACCACATGTAGCTTGTTACATGTGGTAAATGGTGGCGTTTTGTATCATAACTGATGATTGTATGAAGAAAAACAATCTGATTGACAAAGGTGTTATACATTCATTATACTCAAGTTAACCAAATAACGATACAAGTGTACCACATAGTGGTTCATAATTCATTTAGATTGTTGCATACTAGTGATTTTTTAACTAAATTTTTTAAATATTTAAAAATTAGAGGTGGATAGATATGGGTTTGGTAAAAGTCGGCGTAATTGGAGTAGGGAATATAGGCAGCTCACATGTTCAATTACTGGATAAAGGACAAATCGAAGGGGCAACATTAACAGCCATTTGTAGTCGTAATGAAAGTCGAATTGAATGGGTGAAAAATAATACACAAGGAGATGTGCAAATTTTCCGGGATGAAGAGACCTTTTTTAGTGAATCAGGAATTGATGCCGTTCTAATTGCGACGCCCCATTACAGTCATCCAGACCTAGCAAAAACAGCCTTTACGAATGGGATACACGTCCTCATTGAGAAACCAGCAGGGGTTTATACAAAAAATGTGTTGGAAATGAATGGAGCAGCTAAAGCTAGTGGTAAAGTATTTGGTATCATGTATAACCAAAGGGCGAATCCCCTTTATCAAAAGTTACGGGATCTTATTCGTTCAGGAGAACTTGGTGAGATTAAACGAACCAATTTGATTGTGACGGATATTTACCGTTCACAAAGTTATTATGATTCAAGTAAATGGAGAGCCACATGGAAAGGTGAAGGTGGAGGTGTTCTATTAAATCAGGCACTTCACCAATTAGATATTTGGCAGTGGACGACAGGGGATATGCCCAAACGGATTCGTGCAGTATCTAGTGTAGGAAAGTACCATGATATTGAGGTTGAAGATGATGTAACAGCATATGTCGAATATGATAATGGGGCGACGGGTGTATTTATTACTTCAACAGGAGAAGTTCCGGGAACGAATCGCTTTGAGATCATTGGAGATCGCGGGAAAATCGTTGTTGAAAATGAAGAACTTACCTTCTACCAATTAACACAATCAGAACGTGAATTTAATAAGACCTACAAAGGTGGTTTCGGTCATCCAGAATGGAAGGAAATTGATGTTTCTGTAAAAAGTGAAAATGCAAATCATGTAAGGATTATTCAAAACTGGATTGATTCGATTCGTAAAGGTTCACCTTTACTTGCACCAGGTGAAGACGGGGTAAAGGCATTAGAAATTGCCAATGCCATGTACTTATCTTCTTGGTTAAATGAAACAGTAGAATTACCTGTCGACCCCAACTATTATTTTGAAAAATTACAAGAAAAAATTAGTACTTCTACATTCGAGAAAAAGAATGTAACAAACACAACATTAGATGTAAAGGGGACTCATTAATATTTTTAACTAGTGGTTTGTTAGAATCGGAAACGAGGCTTTTGTAAATACAAAATAATCAGTTTAGAAAAATATTGGACAATATACTTTATTGTTTTGGAAATAGGAGGAATAGAGGTGAATACATCGAAATTATGGACAAAAGATTTTATCATCATGTCCGTATCCACTTTTTTTGGGAGTTTGACCTTTTATTTATTAATAACGACTTTAACTGTTTATGCGATTGAAGAATTTAACGCTTCACAAAGCATGGCGGGTCTTGCGTCTAGTATATTTGTAGTGGGTGCACTAGTTTCACGTATTTTTGTTGGAAAATATATTGAGATTGTTGGACGTAAAAAGATGCTTTATGGCGGATTATTTTTATTTTTGATTATGATGTTGTTATATTTTATTGTAGAAAACATGAACGTATTATTATTTATTCGTTTTATTCATGGAGCAGGGTTTGGGGTGTTTACCACAGTTATAGCAACCGTTATCATGGATATTATTCCGAATGAACGTCGTGGAGAAGGAATAAGCTATTTTTCATTAAGTATAACCCTTGCAATGGCGGTTGGCCCCTTCTTAGGTCTTTATATCAGTGAACAAGGAAGTTTTACGATCATATTTGTAGCTTGTACACTTTTCTCTCTCATAAGTACTATTATCTTATTATTTGTGCATATCCCTGAAGGAAACATCACAAAAGAACAGCTTGATGCGATGAAAGGTTTTAAGTTGAAAGATTTTTTCGAAATAAAGGCTGTTCCTATCGCTATCATTATGGCAATTATGGGTTTTGCTTACTCAGGTATCCTGTCATTTATGACTTCTTATGCAAAAGAAATTAATTTAATGGAGGCTGCAAGTTTCTTCTTTCTTGTATATGCTGTTTTCATCTTGATTTCAAGACCATTTACTGGACGGCTATTAGATAAAAGAGGGGATAACATTGTGATGTATCCAGCGTTACTATTATTTGTGATCGGATTAGTTACTCTTAGTCAAGCCAACCAAGGATTCATTCTCCTTTTAGCAGGAGCGCTAATTGGTCTTGGATTTGGAACGATGACTTCTTGCTGTCAAGCTATTGCCATAAAGGAATCACCGCGGCATCGAGTGGGGCTTGCAACCTCGACCTTTTACGTGTTTATAGATTCAGGAGTAGGAATTGGCCCTTTTCTATTAGGGTTTATCATTCCAGTCGTTGGTTTTCGTGGCGTGTATTTAACTTTGGCAGTGGTCGTATTTGCGAGTATTTTTTTGTATTATGTACTCCATGGAAAAAGGAAACTTACAGAAAACAAGTTCCTACAAGCGAGCTAGTATTTACGAGGATTTGAGGACAGTGACTTATAAAAAAACAATCTGGCCCCTTTCTTAAATAAGAAGGGTGTCATTATATATAACAATATAACTATTAAAAGTATTGCCTTATAGAGTGGACTTTTATTGTTTGGATGACCATTAACTGGCTTTTACAAGTAGAGACATGAGGATTTATAGAAAATATAGAATGAAGATACATACGATATGGGGTGGGATTGAATATGATTAAAGGGATTAATCACGTAGGATTAAAAGTAGTAGATATGGAACGTTCATTGGATTTTTATTGTAATAAACTTGGTTTTAAGAAAGCGTTTGAATTGAATCAGCCAAATGGTGAACCGTGGATTGAATACGTGAAAGTTGCTGAAGGGTGCTTTATTGAATTATTTTACCATGGTGTCGAAGGTGTTAAAGAAAGAGAAAATCATATTTGTTTCGAAGTTGAAGATATCCACGGAACAGCGGAAAATTTAAAGAAAAAAGGAGTAACACTAGCAGTAGACATTACTCAAGGGATGAGTTTAAACTACCAGTTCTGGGTAGTAGATCCCGATGGGAATTGGATTGAGTTTATGGAGATGCATCCAGATTCATTACATATGAGAAGTTGATGAAGAAGAAAAGGAACTTAATATAATACGACAATTATAAAGAGAGAGGGAGTTAATAAAGTGATTAGAGTTGTTTCTGACCACTCCCAGGGCTAAAGCTGATGGGGTTCTTTCTCACAAACATCCCACTTACTATCTTCCATAAGAAGTGGGCTTTTTCATTAGGGGGAATTCTGTAAAATGATTTTCATAATCAGTTGTTTCTATTTATAAAAGAAGGGGGACTATTATCGTGAAATTTGAAAAAGTTCGTTGGGGCATTATTGGATGCGGTGATGTGACGGAAGTGAAAAGTGGACCAGCATTCCAAAAAAGTAAAAATTCAGAGTTGGTTGCCGTTATGCGGAGAACCGGTGAACTAGCAAAAGACTATGCGCAAAGACATAATGTTCCGAAATGGTATGATGATGCCGACGCACTTATTAACGATCCAGATGTCGATGCTGTCTATATTGCAACACCACCTAGTTCACATAAAGAATATACAATTAAAGTTGCAAAGGCTGGAAAACCTGTTTATGTAGAAAAGCCAATGGCACTCAATTTTGCTGAATGCAATGAAATGGTAGCTGCTTGCAAGGAGGCTCGCGTTCCTTTATATGTTGCTTACTACCGTAGGGCGCTGCCTCGATTTGTAAAAATAAAAGAGTTGCTAGAAAATAAAGCGATCGGAGACGTTCGTTTCGTATCAATAACACAGTATCAAAAAGCTTCAGAAGATGTGTTGGACTCACAAAATCTCCCGTGGAGGGTTCAACCTGAATTGTCCGGAGGAGGACTGTTTTTTGATTTAGCCAGTCATACGCTCGATTTATTAGATTTTTTACTGGGACCTATTAAAGATGTTCAAGGTTTTACTTCAAATCAAGCAGGCTATTATAGTGCGGAAGATATCGTTACAAGTACCTATCGATTTGAATCTGGAATTCATGGTGTAGGAAATTGGTGTTTTTCTGCTTTTGAAGATGTGGATGTGAATGAAATCGTCGGCAGTAAAGGGAAAATTACCTTTTCCACCTTCGGAAATGATCCCATCGTTTTGACTACTATTAGTGGAACAGAGCAGTGGAATTTTGAAGCGCCACAGCACGTTCATCAACCCCTTGTAGAAACGATTGTAGCTGACTTAACAGGGGATAGCGGTCAGTGCCCAAGTACTGGAGTGACCGGTGCGAGAACAAACTGGGTCATGGGTGAAATAAGCTAGGTAGAGAATTTTTTGATTAGGGATGGGAAAAGGAAGGTAAGATCTGAAAAAGAAGGAAGCTAACATTAAAGTTAATGATTTCTCAAAAAGATTGGGTGCTTAAATGGCATCCAATCTTTTTTGGAAAAAGCTATCAAAAACCATCAAATAATATTCATTAATATCCTTAGCATACAATATTTAAAGATTAAACTTCTATCCGGACTGGCGAACAAGATGATCGGCAAGTCTTATAGCCAAAGCAGTACCGGAAAGAGTTGGACCAGCTGCTGTCAGGGTAGGGAGAACACTATTATCTGCTACATACAAACCTTGAACCCCATGTATTTGACCGTGACGATTTGTCGCTGAAGTTGCGGGATCATCCCCCATTCTGCAAGTACTAGCTTCATGCATATCTGAGCCAGGCGGTCGTAGAACTAAAGTAGACTCATCAAGAGTCACACCCATAGCTGTGGCGGATTGCCTAATTCCTTGCTCAACTAGGCTGGCTGTCTGACGGTCTTGATTACTTAAAGAATATTGAACTTGTTGTAATGGTACACCGAATTCATCCTTTGCGGACGGATCAATGTACACTCTGTTCTCAGCACGGGGTTCAACTCTTCCAAAGGAAGCATAGACAACCATGAGCTGATCTTTAAGTGCCTTATCTTCAAATTGCTGATATGAAAAATATTGATCAGGCCCAAGAATCTGAATTTGATAAGGAGACTCTTTCGTCTCAAATTTCAAAACAGCTAGGTTGCCAAGTTTATCAGAGAACTCCCATCTACTGATGGTTCCGATGGCAATGATGGACACATGGCCTGTTAAATAACGGCCGATAGCAGGCCCCTGGATCCCAGAATTAAGCAATAGACGTGGAGTCTCTAAAGTACTCGCAGATACTACCACATTTTTTGCTCGAATTGTGTGAGCCTTCTTGTCTTCAGAAAAAACCTCGACACCAGAAACTCTCCCATTCCCTGTCAATACTCTTGAGACATAAGCATTTACTGCGAGATCATATGGCCGGTCAAACTTGGCAGCGGCCAGAGCATTGATCGAACTATACCAAGGATTTGAATGAACTTCTCCTTGCCGGGAAGGTGTCATATCAAAAGCAAGTGGCATATCATCTGCTTCCAAAATACCACCTGCATGGAGTTGTTTTAACATCCTATTTTGCATCGATGAACCTTTAGCATAATCCGTTGTGACATGCAATAATTTCTCAGCCATCCCATAATACACATTCAATTCCCCAGGATGGATCGGCCATTTATTAAGCTCAGATCGAATAGGTCTCGGAGTAGCTGCATTCCAAAACAAAGACCTCCCCCCAAGCGCGTATATCATTCTGGCTCCTGAAAATTGGGGTAAACGATCTTCGAAAGTCGTTGAATTGTCTGGAAGGAGCTCGTCTCGGGCTGTATTTACATTCTGTGTGGGAATGTTAAGGGCGTGAGAATGAAATAACTTATCTCCCTTTTCTACTATTCCGATCTTTTTAGCCCCTTGATTTTTCCAAAGTTCACAGAGCCTCTGTAAAGTTGCTCCCCCACCAGGACCGCTTCCCACAATAAGGACGTCGTAATTTGTCTTTGACATTTCTTCAAGTGACTTTGTAGGAATCCAATTATTTTTATATTTCACCACCATAGCCATCACTCCCTTTAGAAACATTTCTTTTAAAGGTATGCTCGACTGTTTATCAATATGAAATGTAAAAAAAACAAGAAATAGTTAAAAACTATTCCTTGTTTTACTCTCTCTTTAATCTTCAATAGGAAACCATCCAGGTGTGTTCACAATCACTTGCCAAAGAGGATCTGGCACGATAAGACGAGATTGAGCATCTTTTTTTAGTTTTGTCTCAATTTCAGACTCTCTTCCTTGCTTAACTTTCTCAACCCAATCAGGGTCGATGATGAGTCCTCGACCGATTGCAATCATTGAAACACCACTTTGGATAGCTTTTAAAGCATCTTCTGCTGTGTAGATTGATCCTACACCAATCACAGGAACTCTTTCTCCAACTCTCTCCTGAATAATTTCAAGGCGAGATCGGGAATCTTCAACACCCCGTCGTGGAGATGACCAGAACTCCCCTAAGGAGACATGGAGGTAATCAAGCTCTTTACTAGCCAAAACATCCACTAATGCAAGAGTGTCTGCCATTGTAATTCCTGGTGTTTCAGGTTCCTCTGGTGAGAATCTATATCCAACGAGAAATGGTTCTTTCGCATGTTTGGCAACTACCTTTTTCACTTCATCTACAACAGCAATTGGAAATGTTAATCTTTTTTCAAAACTGCCGCCGTACTGATCTTCACGTCGGTTGGAATGTGGTGAAAAGAACTGCTGAATTAAATATCCATTAGCTCCATGTAATTCAACCCCATCAAATCCAGCTTCGATCGCTCTCCGGGTAGACTCGCCAAAATCACGAATAATGGATTGAATTTCTATCTCAGTCAAAGCGCGAGGAACTTGATCTGATACTACGCCTTGTTCTGCCGGAACAGCACTAGCGCTTACAATTTCTCCATCTGGAACTAAATCTGGTGGACACATCCGACCACCATGGAAAATTTGCAGGACTGCTTTTGCTCCTTGTTCTTTAATAGCAGAAGCTAGTCTGCGTAAACTTGGAATCAAGTCATCACGATCGCTTCCAAATTCACCCTGAAATCCTTTTCCATTAGCTGTGACATATGCACAAGCTGTGACAACCATTCCGACTCCATTTGAACGGCGACTATAATACGCTATTTCCTCATCTGAGACTGTACCGTCTTGATTTGAAGAAAAATTGGTCATCGGTGCCATAATGATACGATTATCTAATAGAATTCCACTTCGCAAGGTAATTGGTTGGAATAGTGTTTCATATTTTGGATTCATAATTCTCGACCTCCGTATATTAGTGAACCTCTTTATTATACTTTTACGATATAAAAGATACAGTAAATATGCTTAAGTATTATTCAGTAAATTATTCATGGGAAAAGAGAGAACCAGGTTACTCCACAAGGACGCATTTCTATAATTGTGAAGTATTACACAAAATAAAACCCGCTTTTATTTTGTGCTACAGAATGAAATATAACGTATCATCACCCTAAATTTGTAGAGTTAACTTTGCAGAAGCTTTGTATAATCCTGCAATAATATACTATATGCCATTTAATTTAAGATGTATCATTCTATGAAGATACCTCGAAAGGAGTTACCCTCATGGATATTACATCATTATTATTTTACAGTTTTATTGTTACATTTACACCAGGACCTACTAACATTGTCATATTATCGACAGTGCATAATTTTGGGCCAAAAAAGGCAATGGAATATACGTATGGAGCAACGATTGCTTTTGGTTCATTACTTGGTATTTCTGCTATGTTGAATACGGTGCTTATAACGGTCATACCAAAAATTTTAATTGGTATGCAGATTATCGGAACCATTTATATGTTATATCTCGCCTATCAAATTTACAAAATGGATACATCAGCACCAACTGACAACAAAGCTGGCACTTTTATCTCAGGCTTTCTTATGCAGTTTTTAAATCCAAAGGTAGTACTATTTACGCTGACTGTCATTCCTAGCTTTGTTTTGCCTTATTATACCGACATATCAGCTGTGACAATAAGTGTTATAGTTATAACGATCATTGGATTTTTAGCATTTATTACATGGGTTCTTTTCGGTGCAATCTTCAAGCAGTTTTTACAGAAGTATAAAAGAACAGTTAATGTAATAATGGCATTATGTTTAGTTTATGCTACAATCATGATCTGGATGTAGGGTAGCATTTAAGAGGTGAATTAAGTGGAGAAATTTATCTATAAAAAGTCGGCAGATATTACTGCGTTGTCAGCGAGTATTACTGATTTTTCATATAAAAAGCACTCTCACAAGGAGTATGCAATAGGTGTAACATTGCGTGGTATTCAACATTATAACTTGGATGGCAGTTTACAATTATCCTATCAAAATGGTGTTATGCTTTTTAATCCAGAACAGGCACATGACGGAATGGCACATGATGAGGCAGGCCTTGATTATGTGATGCTATATATTGAGCCACAATTGTTTTTAGAGGCTACTCGGAAAAAGGATATCGTACGTTTTTCAACCCCTATTGTGTATGATTATAGACTTGAACAAAGAATATTAAGTCTTTCTCATGCAATATTAAGCGAAAAAGATGAGGCTTTTTGCAGTGAATTATTCTTATCCCTTACAGATAGCCTTATTCAAACGAATCTTTCTACAGGCCTTAAGAAAGATAACGTTCTAATTGGAAAAGCAAAGGATATGCTTCATGCCAACTTAGAAAATGTACTTAAACTTGACAAGATATGTAAAGAACTTGATTTATCAAAATTTCAGTTTATCAGGTTATTCAAGGCTCAGACTGGAATTACACCATACCAATACTTTCTTAACTGCAAGATAGAACGTGCCAAGCAGTTAATAGAAAGAAATAGAGATATTTATTCTGCCGTAGCTGAATGTGGTTTTGTTGATTTAACCCATTTAAATAAACACTTTAAAAGCGTATATGGAACAACAGCATTTGAATATATGTCACATTTAAATTAAGAGGGGAATAAAATTGACTTTAAAAGTAGGCGATATTATTAGATGTTTGCCAAAAAGAGTCCCACTGCTTTAGCTGTGGGATTGGTCAATCTTAAAATGAGTATGTTTCGCCGTCATCTGGCACTAAAACATTAGAGGAGATTCCTTTTTCGTTAACAAAGCTTTTTAATTCTACTCTGGATAATGTCCAATGATTGACAGCTTCCATATGGCTAGCAATAATTTTTGCGTATGGGGCAGCCTTATGCACTTCATGGACATCATCTTTCCCCATTACTAGAGAACCGCCTTCTAGGAATTGATTATCTCCAGCGTTTACAACAATGATTTCTGGTTTGTGTGTTTCGATTACTTGTTGAATCGCTTCATACCAAACCGTATCTCCAGCTACATATAAAGTTTTTTCATTTGGGTGTTTGAAGACAACGCCACACACTAGACCAGCAACTTTCAGTATTTCTCCTCTTCCATGCTCACCTTTTGTTTTAGTCAATTGGATACCCTTAAAAACTGTATCTTCATGTAAAACTTCTACATTTTGAAAACCAGCGTTTCGAATTTCAGTAGCATCTTCTTCATTTTGTACAAACATTTTTATATCTTTTGACAATACATCTATGGCAACATCATCCCAATGGTCTAAATGTAGATGCGTTACAATGACAGCATCTACATGATTAATGATATTATCAATTGATGTTGGTAAGCTAACTAAAGGATTATTTTGATCTTGTCTTAATGAATTGGGGAAAGGCGGGTAAGTACCCTTATCTGCTAAAAATGGATCAATTAAAAACTTTTTCCCTGCATATTCGACAACTAGTGTAGCATTTCGAATTTGTTCTATATTCATATTTATAACTCCTTTTTTTGATTTACGTATAGTTTATACTATGACTAACTAGCAGATACATAGATAAAATCAAGTCTTTTTGCTGTTTGACTTGATAAATGAAAGGATTTGAATAAATGTTAGATAGCACGGATATGCGTATCTTAGACGAACTATCCAAGAACAGTCGGATCACTATGAAAGAATTGGGGGAGAGAGTCCATTTGACTGGGCAAGCTGCTTCAGCAAGAGTTGCGAAATTAGAGGATAATGGGATTATTGAGGGATATACAATTAAAGTGAATCAAGTTAAATTAGGGTGTTTTATACATGCTTTTATTACGATCATTACACAAAGTATGTATCATCAACCTTATCTCTCATTTATAAAAATACAAGAACAATACATAATAAATAACTATAAAATCAGTGGGGATGGTTGTTACCTTCTCGAATGCAAATTTCCATCTAATGAATTATTAGACCAATTTTTAGAGGACTTAAACGAGCATGCAAACTATAAATTATCGATTGTTATTAAGAAATAGCGCAGTAATAAAACTGACGAATGCTTGATCTGGGGTTTGATAATCCGGGATTTTCCGCAGCAACTCATTCATCCATGTTTCCACATCATTCAAAGTGAGGAGAACATAGTATCAACATACATGAAGTGGATTCCTGCATAACACTCATGCGCTTAGACGGTAGTTTTGCTGACAAATGGTAGTTTGTTATAGGATAATGGTGATGTATTTGATGGGAAAAATATTAGGGGGGAACTCCAAAAAGAAGGAAGTGCTAAACGATGAATTTAGAAATGGTTATGCAGGAGCTTGAAGCCCTTGGCAAGGAACGAACTAAAAAAATGTACATATCCAATGGTGCGCATGAGCCGCTTTTTGGCGTGGCAACAGGTGCAATGAAGCCAATAGCTAAGAAAATAAAAATCAATCAAACATTAGCTGAAGAGCTTTATGCCACAGGGAACTACGACGCAATGTACTTTGCAGGCATTATTGCAGATCCAAAAGCAATGACAGAGTCGGATTTTGATCGTTGGATGGATTTGGCCTATTTTTATATGCTGTCCGATTATGTGGTAGCAGTAACTTTAGCGGAAGCAGATATTGCACAAGAAGTTGCTGATAAATGGATCGCAAGCGGTAAAGAGCTGAGAATGTCAGCGGGCTGGAGTTGTTACTGTTGGCTTTTAGGGAATCGCTCAGACGTTGAATTTTCCGAGAGCAAGATTGCCAACATGATTGAAATTGTGAAAAATACGATTCACGATTCGCCAGAACGAACGAAATCTGCTATGAATAATTTTCTATACACTGTTGGGATATCATATTTGCCGCTCCATGAAAAGGCGGTCGAAACTGCAAAGGTAGTAGGTCCAGTAGAAGTCAAACGGGACAAGAAAAAAAGTAGTTTCCCACATGCTTACGAAAGTATTCAAAAGGAAGTAGATAAAGGGAAGCTTGGTTTCAAACGCAAATATGTAAGATGTTAAACAGTAGACTCTCATCAGGAACAATATTTAAATATCGAGGGCGTTGATCCAAGATGGATGGATGCCCTTTTTTTGTTGTAGTTATTTAACAATAGGAGCAGATTCGTGTAACAAGTTATTAATGGAATAGTTTAAAGGTATAGAATGTCAGCCCAGAGATATTTTAGAATACAAAAGTAATGAAGACAATCAAGAATAATAGACAACAAATTTCTTCAAAAAATGCAGAGTTCCATGTTAAAGTGAAATAAATGAAAGGTGTTCACAATTCATCTTTGTGAACGCCTATTTTTTATCAAAGATACAGATTCTTTTTGAAAAATATTACAATTATTCAGAAAATTATATTATACTATAATAGACCCGAAAAAATGATAGCGATTACAACTTGGCGAGAGGAGACTTTTTATGTCTATTTCCAAAAGTGCATTACAGGATCCATACACAAACGAAACACATCAACAAATGGTAGGAAAGAACCCTGCTCAAAAAGCAAAAAAACCAAGTGAAATTTTGCTAATTACGGTTTTAATGTTTGGTTATTCCTTGCTTTACATGGACAAAAATATGATTTCGACAGCGATTATCCCTATTGCAGAGCAGTACAATTTCACAACAAGTCAGACAGGATTAATAATGAGTTTGTTTTTCTTAGGCTACTCCTTAATGCAAATTCCAGGTGGATGGTTAGCAGATAAAATTGGCTATAAAAAGGTATTAATTATATCTCTTTCACTGATTACTGTATTTACATTTGCATTTGGTTTTGTAGGAAGTCTTCTTTTATTTATTTTGATTCGTTTCGCAGCAGGTGTTGGACATGCAGGCTATCCATCAAGTACGTCAAAAAGTATTGCAGTGAATTTCTCGAAAGATAGGCGGACTTTTATCCAATCTCTAATATTATCTACAAGCGGAATTGGAGGAATCCTAGCTTTCCTATTTGGAGCAAGACTAATAGATTTGGACTGGCACTATGCTTATTATGTATTAGGTACATTATTTTTCATTTCGTTAATATTGGTTATTTTCTTTGTGCCTAACGGTACTACAATAGAGAAAAGGAAGGTTGAACCAAAACAAACTAGTTTTAAATCAGTCATTTTGAATCGAAATGTAATCACTCTATTTATGGTTATGGTTTTAGTCAATATGGCTTTTTACGGAAATATGTCTTGGCTGCCATCTTTCTTAAAAGCAAAATTCGCATTATCGATAAGTACAGTTGGAACGATCCTGGCTATCAACGCAGTTGGGGGAACAATCGCTTCCTTATTAGCAGGCATTTTATTGACAAAATTTTTTGTTGATAAAGAAAAAGTATTATTTTTAAGTAGTTCGATCCTATCAGCTGCAGCGTTTGCAGGTTTGGTGCTTTCTGATTCATTGGCAGTATCTATTGGCTTGTTATATGTGCTTACATTTTTATTAACCATTATCTTTGTTGGGGTATTCTCTTGGCCACACAAAATCCTGCCTGAAAAAGTAATTGGTTCATCCGTTGGGATTATCAATACGGGTTCGACACTTGGTGGCTTTGTAGCCCCAATGACTTTTGGCGCTTTAATTACTCTATTTGGCGGATCTTTCTCAATCGTGTTTATTAGTTTGTCAGTAGTGATGGTTATCGCCGGGTTTATTGTTCTTGCGGTTAAAACAAAATAACGGGAGGATCGATCCATTATAAAAAAAGAAAAGTGGAAATGGATATTCTAGTACTGAAAAAAGTGAAAAATATAGGTACATAAACACGCTTTTTATTTGCTCGCGTATCAAGATTTATAGAGTTCATTCAATCAAACTTTATTTCAAAGCTACATGTACAGCTTCAAGTGTGGGACAGCATTTGTTCCATTCTAAAGAACGTAGAAAGAAATAGTATGACTAAACTATAAAAAATAAGAAGACCAGAGATATTACTCCATCAAAAATGAACATTTTAATGGAATAACATCTCTGGTCTTTTATAAAACTCCTTTAATTGCGATTATAAACTCATATAAGAAGTATCCCGCAAAACCTATTAAAATAAATCCAGCGATGATGGATACCCATTTTATCATCGTTCGATTCATAATTTTTCTTGTTATCGTAACGATTAATAGGAGACCAATATCATGGACTAGGATACCAGCTAATAAACCTGCTCCAACGATTAAAAATTTTGTCGGTTGTATAGACTCATAGGAATCGGCAAGTACAGCTCCAAAAACGGAAATCCAAAACACGAGATTTCCTGGTGAAATGGCTACTAGTAATCCATTACGATATGAGCTAAAAAATGATTGATTTGGTCTATCACCAGTTAATGTAATATCCTGATCCGAGTTTTTGATAGAGTCATAACCTAAAAATGCTAAGAAACAGGCCCCAATTAGCCACATTGGTATTTGAATGTAAGGGGTAGAAAGTATAGATGCCAATCCTAAATATAAGGAAATAATTAATAAGAGATCGACCGTCATTCCACCTAATCCTACAGCCCACCCATGTAAAAAACCCTTTTTTAGACCTTGCTTCGTCATTTCAACAGTCATTGCTCCTACAGGCATGGCAATTGCCAGACCAGCTAGAAGATACGTAAAAAATAAACTCAAAAAGAACACATCTTTCAAATTTGATTCCTTCATACGTCCGTTTATATACATAATATTAGCATAAAAATACAAATGAAACATAAATAATTATGCAAAAATAAGTAATTTTATTCAATCTCATGTACACATACAATGCTTGACCCTATTCTATTTTTATACGAGATATGAAACTAGGCTCTAGACTCGTTGATTGTTTTCCTAATACCTTTACTCATAAACGACTTTTTAAAATCGACCTTTGCAGTTAAGACACCGAATAAAACAAGAGCTGCCCCTAAATAACCCCTTGCTGGGAGTACTTCTTCTACGAAAATAAAAGCAAGGAATGCGGCAAAAATGGGTTCTAATGAAAAGATAAGCCCTGTGTGTGTGGGTGTCGTATATTTTTGGGCTGCAGTTTGACCGATAAATCCAATGGCGCTACATAGTATGCTTAATGCCAAAATCGAAAACCATGATGTAGAAGTGCTAGGAAGATGTGGCTGTTCCCACCATAAAGAAAATAGTAGCCCCCATGCTCCGGTAAAGCCAAGTTGTAAAACTCCAAGAGTAATGGAATCCACATTCTTCGTCAATTTATCTGTAGCAATAATGTGGATGGCATAAAAAAGGGCACCTAAAATGATGAGGAAATCTCCAGAACTAATTTGGAAATCATGATTTAACGTTAACAGAGCAATTCCTACTATCGAGAAGACTACGCCAAAAGCAATTCTTTTTTCAGGTTTTTTTCTAAAAAAGAGGGCTAATAATAACGGGACAAATACGACTGTAAGACTAAATAAAAAGCCTGCATTGGAAATGGAGGTGGATGTTAATCCGATCGTGACAACAGAAATTGCCAAAAATAAGATGGACCCTAATATAAATCCAGATTTAATCGTTTGAAAATCAAGATGCATGAAGCGTTTGTAAAAAACGACCCCAGCTAAAATAAAGGCGATACCAAAGCGTAAGGCTATCAAGTTAAATTCCTGGATAGAATCAAGCCCCATCTTCATAAATAAATAGGACGAACCCCAAAACATCGTAACCATAATCATCATAAAATCTGCTTTCAATTGAGTGTTCATACCAATCCTTTTTAATTTCTCTAACTTTTTAATCCCATTCATTTTTCATCACCTAACCTATCACAAATTGATTATTTTTTAGTATAATTGTAAAATTCAAATAAGAAAAATGAATGTTTTTAAGTAATTAGATGAAAAAAATTCATGTAAATGGAGTGATGAAATTGTCGCTTGCGAAGTTTGAGATATTTAATACCGTTGTAGAATTAGGGAGCCTTACTAAAGCGGGAGAAACACTCGGTCTAACTCAATCCGCTGTTAGTCATGCCATTGCTAGCCTTGAATCAGAATGGGGATTTTCTATCCTTACTAGAGGGCGTGCAGGTGTTAATTTGACTAGTAACGGAGAGCATGTCTTACGATACATACGTGAAATTCTAAAATGGAATGAAGAAATGGTTCAAGAAATAGCTAATATTAATGGTCTAGAAATTGGTGTAGTACGTATTGGCACATTTTCAAGTGTTTCGGCCCAATGGCTGCCTGAAATCTTGGGGAATTTTAGTGAGTTGTATCCTTCCATCGAAATTAAGCTGCTAGAAGGGGATTATGATGACATTGAGTATTGGATATCGAATGGAATTGTTGATTTTGGTTTTGTCTCGATCCCGACCTCCTATGCTTTTGAAGTGATTTCCTTAAAAAAAGATCCAATGCTTTGTATCCTCTCTGATGATCATCCCCTTGCTCACCAAAGTGAGATAAGCTTTGAAAAAATCCAAGAGGAGCAGCTAATTATGTCGAAGAAAGGGAGCGATAATGACTTAAGGCGGATCTTAGCAGAAAACAATGTAACACCTAAAATTAAATTTGAACTTGCCGATGATCAAGCCATATTTTCAATGGTTCAACATGGTATGGGAATCAGTATCCTCCCTGAAATGGCTTTATATCGAATTCCCAATAATGTTCGCATCCTTAACTTAGAACAAGAGAATTATCGCACAATTGGTATCGCTGCTACATCTTTTAAAACCCTTGCTCCAGCCACGAAAAAGTTCATTGAATATCTGAAATCATGGGCAAGTGATCCTTCACATTTCAATTCGATATGACATACCACAAGTTTTATCGAAGGAATTGTAGCGTTCAAAATATAAATCGCAAAAATTAAAGCAAAATGTCATCCTGTGAAACGACAAGAGTTAATTATTAAGCAGCTTGAAAACACTTTGAAGGAAGAAAAAAATAAGTAGCCTCGCTCATGAAAGGGGAATTTTCAAAAAATGTAATTGAATGTTATTCAACTTTGTAGTGCTTTCCTATAGAAAGGAGAAAATTAATAAAAGTACATTGCTGTGAAACCATGACAAAACAGGTCAACTTTAAATGCGAGGAACATTCTAATCCATTTGGTTGTCCAGATAATCAAATATATTACAACGACAAGTTTGATGAGTATGGGTTAATAATTCATGATGGTGGGACAGCTAGTTTAATTATAGACGATTGCCTGTGATGTGGCACAAAATTGCCAGACTCAAAAAGTGATTTGTGGTTTGATACTCTTGAACAATTAGGTTTTGATGATCCGTTTGAACTAGGCATTCCTAAGAAGTTTAAATCTGTTGAATGGTACAGAATGTAATGGTTGTTCAAAAATTCCGGTAAAAAAGCTTGCGAATTGCAACAAAGCGCATTTTTGACCTTCTGTTAAAATCGTGCACGTCCGTTCCTCACGTATTACTGCATCCGCGAAAGGTTTGAGACGATCACACCTCGAACATCTCGACTCTTTTTATTCTCCTTTTTGAACACGTACATTAAGTCTGATTTGTGGCCGACTATTTGCAGGGAAATTATGATCACCGCTTCGAGTACTTACGAACACGATGAGGAAAATTGAAGATGACCAACTCGAAGAATGTATGCCAGTGATGGATACAAAGGATGAATTCTAACAGCCGCGTTTAATTTATTAATAGATAAATTTCTGTATTTGGCTATGTTTAATCCAATACGGCTTTCTTTCTTGTTTTTGCTTCGAGTAAGGTGGTTTATGTAAACGAGCTTGTTATATTCTTCGATAAAATGGGAATTATAGTCGAAATACCTAGTACAATCTGTTGTGTGCAACGGGGCTTCCTTCTTAGAGTGTTGTTTGTGTTATATCCAATTTTAGCAGAGTACTTAAGTAATTTAATCTAATATTCATTAAATTTTCATGTAAATAATGTATTGTTTGAATTGTATTTTACGAAATATTAGAGAGGAAGTAACAAGGTTTATGATGGATTTCATTACAGCATTTTAAAGAGGACTTTTGGTGTCATTGATTACCGATGTTGAGTAAAACAAAAAAGGGGATGAAATCATTGGTGAAAGTTCCATCTATTACTAAAGAAACCGCATCACGAGGCCGGCAAATGTTGAACAAGGTTCCAGAAGTCACGCTCTACTTCTGGATTATCAAGATTATGGCAACGACTGTAGGAGAGACGGCTGCAGACTTCCTAAACTTTAACCTGCACTGGGGATTGACTAATACAACCTATCTTATGGCTATCCTCTTTCTTATCACACTGTTTTTCCAGTTCAGGGCGAGAAAGTATGTGCCAGGGATCTATTGGCTCGCAGTCGTGCTTATAAGTGTTGTCGGCACACTAGTCACGGACAATCTCGTGGACAACTATGGGGTCGCGCTAGAGACGACCACTGTTGTCTTCGGTCTTGCGCTACTAGCAACTTTTGCGGTTTGGTACGCGAGTGAGAAGACCCTGTCTATTCACTCAATCTATACGACAAGGCGGGAAGCGTTCTACTGGTTGGCCATTCTATTCACCTTTGCCTTGGGGACTGCAGCTGGTGACCTCATAGCAGAGGGACTCAACTTAGGCTATTGGATTTCAGCTCTACTGTTCGCTATAGTAATCGGGGTGGTGACCCTCGCCTACTACTTTTTCAAGATGAATGCAGTGCTGGCCTTCTGGATTGCCTACATCTTGACCCGTCCTTTCGGCGCCTCTCTTGGCGACTATTTGTCACAATCTCGTCATGCTGGTGGTCTTGGACTGGGTACGATGGGTACTAGCGCAATTTTCCTCGTAATCATCCTAATCTTGGTCATCTACTTGACCAAGACGAGAATAGACGAGAACCCGCGATTGGGCTCAGAAGACTAAAGAACGAGCTGATTTTTGTTTCGTACATTTTTTAATAGGAAAAAAAAGAGAGCTTTCGTTGAAGTGGATAGAAAGGTGTCTCATAAGGGTCTGACCTCGCACTCTAAATCAGTATGTAATGTTTCATACGCGTATCTTGTACTGTATTTAGTTGTTGCGGGGTCTGACCCTTTACTTCAAAACACTCCCCATTTCAATTAGTTTCTGGTATACTTCCTAACCTATTAGCTAATAACTTATAAATAGGCACTTTGTAACAGTTGTTTGTTAGACTGAATCTGGGTTATATAACCGTCTTTCTTATATTGGGATTTTGGTCTCCATGATAGAAAAAGTCTATTCCTACACGAATATTTGTGTACGCATCGATACAAATTGTAGCGTACATTACTATTTTTACATCGGAGAATAGTAGCATGTCTTTTATTTACATAAGATATAGATAGCCATGGAAGGCAAGCGAGGAGAAACATATGAGGTGAATAAGTATGAAAAGTTTAAATAAAGCAAAGATATTTCAATTCATAAAAGTTATTTTTCCGTTGATTTTATTAGTCCTGGCAGTCTTTGAAATGAAAAAATTTACAGGAAACATAGACGTTCAATTGGTACGTCATGAAGTAAGCCAATTGCATTTTGCTATGACGCTTTTCATTCTTTTACTTGCATTTTGCTCCATTTTTCCTATGGTTTTTTATGATGTATTTTTAGTGAAAATATTAGGGATTAAAGTTCCTTTGAAAGAATTGGTAAAAAAATCTCTTGTTGCGAATACCTTTTCAAACTTAATTGGTTTTGGAGGTCTTGTTGGAGTTGCGTTGAGAACCTATTTCTATAATGAATACGAAGATGATAGGAAAAGACTGGTGACGAAAATTGCTTTTGTTTCACTTTTTACCCTTACAGGTATCTCTTTGCTTTCCTGGATTGTACTTGTCGCTTATAGGAATTCCCCTTTTATTCAAGATACAAGATGGCTTTTTTGGGCCGTTGTAGCCGTAGGTATGTATTTGCCGATTTTTATCATTGTCCATATTATCCAACGCAAAAAGGCAACTGGTTCAGCTACTGATTTTGGAGTTGTAATAAAACTACTCCTTGTTTCTTTGCTTGAGTGGATAAGCGCATTCCTTGTTATTTGGTTATTAAGTTTTATTTTGAAGCTACCCCTTTATTTTAACGATCTTATTCCTGTTTTTATCGTTGCTTCATGTGCTGGTATTATCAGTATGATTCCTGGGGGCTTTGGATCCTTTGACTTAGTTTTTATTTGGGGAACTCATGCATTGGGTGTTCCGGATGAGAAGGTGCTAGTCCTCCTGCTATTTTATCGTATTGGCTATTTTATCCTTCCTTTTTTCGTAGGAGTTTTTCTTTTTATCAAAGATTTTTGGAACAAGTGGAATAAATCATGGAACAATCTTCCCAATGTGGTCATAGTGAGGATAAGCCATGTACTATTAACCTTATTGGTCTTTTTTTCAGGAATTATTTTGCTTCTGTCAGCTGCAGTACCAGGAATTGTTGAAAGATTACAAATTACTCAAGAGTTTTTATCCTTTCCAATCATGAATATCTCTCATCAGCTCTCCGTTGCAACTGGTTTTATCCTGCTCGGTTTATCCCGAGGTATTCAGTATAAGGTGAAACGGTCATATCCGCTAACGATGGGTGTCTTATTTTTGGCTGCCTTATTTTCATTCTTTAAAGGATTTGATTATGAAGAAGCATTGTTCCTTTTGATTGTTATCGTGCTCCTGAGAATGTCCAAAAAACGTTTTAACAGGGAAAAATTGATATTAAGCTGGGGGAAAATGATTTTTGATATAGCGGTGTTTGTCATGATTACCTTCATGTATGTTTTAATTGGATATCTAAATTTACCTTCCGCCAAAATGAAAGTGAATCCAAAGCTGTCGCCTTTTGTGATTCAAGATTCTCATGATCTATTTACTAGTGCTTTAATTGGCTTGCTTATCGCCTTATCTATTTTTATCGCAGGTTATTTGTTAAGTCGGGATAAAAAATGGAGTACGGAAACATCCCTTGTTCAGGAAGAGAAAATTACGGAACACTTAGAAAAATTTAATGGAACGGTTCTAACCCATTTAATTTTTTTACATGATAAATATATTTATTGGAATAAAAAAAACAACGTCATGTTTTCGTATCAGATATATTCTGACAAGCTTGTGGTTCTTGGAGACCCTATTGGTGACCGTGATGAAATGCTTCTTGCAATAGAAGAATTCCGAGAAACATCGGATCTTTATGGATTTACACCTGTTTTTTATGAGGTCAGCAATACGATGCTCCCTTATCTTCATGAAAATGGGTATGACTTTTTTAAGCTCGGTGAGGAAGCTTATGTTGATTTAGACAGTTTTTCATATAGTGGGAAAAAGATGAAAGGAGCCAGGGCAGTAAAAAACAAGTTTGAACGAGAGAATTATCATTTTGAGATTGTAGCCCCTCCTTTTGATGAAGATTTCATGAAGAAACTTAGGGGAATATCAAATGAATGGCTCAAAGGAAGAACGGAAAAAGGTTTTTCCCTCGGTTTTTTTGATGAGGATTACCTTAATAAAGCTGAGATTGCCGTTGTGAAAGATGAAGGAAAGAGGATCCTTGGATTTGTAAACATTATGCCAGTTTATGATAAAAAACATACGGTCTCTTTGGATTTGATGCGATTTGGTAAGGATGCACCCTCTGGGACAATGGACTTTGTTTTTCTATCATTATTTGAATGGGCAAAAGAACAAGGATATAAATCCTTTAATATCGGAATGGCCCCTTTATCGAATGTTGGGATTTCAAAGTATTCATTTTTAAGTGAAAAAATAGCTTCTCAAATATTTATGCATGGTCAATTTCTCTATTCTTTTCATGGTTTAAGAAAATTTAAAGAAAAATATGCCGATACATGGCAACCTAAATATTTAGCTTACCGTAAAAAAACGTCATTACCTTTTACTATGACACAAATTACCTTATTGATTGGAAAGAAAAGAAAAAATTGAGACACTAGTTATTAGAAATACTAATGTTTGGCATGATTTGAAGTATGAGGTGTATGAATCGATTGTGCAATTGTCGGCTTCTTTTCAAATAGGATGTTTGCTTTTTAGCGTGTCACTTCCCGAAATGATGTTGAAAACTTTAGATGGAGCATTTAGGATGTAGTTGTTAAGTGAATAGACGATGATTTTAGTTAGATGAGGCTCCTATGCTGGAGATATGCTGCTATTAGAAACGTCCAAAGACGCCAATGGTCAACAGGAACATCGACCTAAGGTGTTTTTTTATGCAGCTAGAACATCCTGGTGCATAGTGCAAAGCTTAACGATTGATGGATTGTATGGACGTTTATATACTCTAACTCTAGCATTATGGACTATATTAATTTTTATGATATGGCATCAAATCTATGTAGAAAAAATATATGAATTTGGGTACAGGCAACAAAGAGTAGAGAAAATTGGGGTAAATTAAGGAACGGTAGCGTACCATTTTGTTTTTTTCACCGGTTAGTTGACCGGTGAAAAAACAAAGTCTGACTTTATCTCTTTATTTCAAAGGTGGGAAACTCTAAACATTGTAAATCAAAATAAAGAAACGCCCTGTAGTGATCAACAGAGCTTTCCAACGGTTAACATATCTAACTAAACTATAACTCTCTACTAGTGAGGAGTGACAATGGCATCTTATCCTAGCTAATGTTTATTTAAAGATAACAGCCATTATTTCGTCTATCGTCATTCCACTATCTACTTCATAAGTACCTGGACGTAACTTGTTAGATAAGCCACGATTTTCCACTTCTTTCGAGAAATTAATCTCAGGACCAATGCTTTTTGTTGATTTAAGGATCTTTTCAATATCAATGCTAGTCATCCCTTTAGATACTGACAAAATGGTACGATACACGACCTTTTCCTCGGCTGTTTCTGCCTCAGTTGGTTCTTCTTTTATCTGCTCTTTAGGTGTTTCGTTGGCAGTAATTTGCTTTTTCCACTCTTCTTCTGTTTGAACGATATAGCCATCAGCGGTTAATGAGTTGATCATTTCGTCTTCTGATGGTATTTTAGCGGATTGTACATTGTTCGAACCAAGGAGGTACACAATCCCGCATATACTGGTTGAAAGTATAAGTCCACCGGCAAAGCTACGCATTAATTGTGCTTTCATCGACAACATCGCTCCTCTCATCCTTTGATTTTATGTAGGGAGCTAGTAATCTTTTAATCTCATTCTCATTCAGTTGGCTTTTTTCGGCAATGCTTTCCAATGAATATCCGCGCCTATGTAAGTCGATAACCTCACGCAATACAAGCCGCTGTTTTGAAGCTCCTGTTTTTTGAGCAATTATTTCAGTATCTATCTCGACGTTTTGAACTTTCTGTTGTAACTGATTTAATTCTTTCAAAAGTGAAATCGTAAATTGTTCCATTTTTTGTTCTGCCTCTTGTTCCGCTTGCTTTGATTTAATAAACGACAAGATAAGTAGAACAACTGCTGCCCCAAATAAAAGGGCTAACGTCCATACCATCATTATGTGACACTCCTTAACTAGAATCTATTTTTCTGCATTGTCTTATTATACATCGCTATAAATAACAATTCGAATTAATAGTAGAAAATAAAGCAATAGTCTTAAAAAAAGTGGTTAGATCGTGCTAGTTCACTCCAAAATATTGTAAAAATGATTATTTATTGAAAACGGTCAGTAAAAGCTACCGATCGAAGAATGAATTAAAGGAAGAGATAGATACTAAAAATGATTGGAGGTGTAAACATGGAGCAAAAGCCTAATCATTATGATGGTAGCGTTTCTTTTGACTATGCTGTAAACAATGAGTCTCATTCAAATGAACCTTATCAAATAACAGATGAAATGCGATTAAACATTGGCGGTAACCCATATTTCTTTGAAATTAAATAAATAAGAAATCATCTTTCTTAGCATTGGTAAAGTCTATAGGGTACTTTTCTAACTGCCTTTACTTGTTTTGAGAAGTTCTTTTAGATGAAATCATGCAAATCTTGGTTCATTTTTTGTTTTTTGCTCAAACATACGATAATAAATCTAAAAAGTAGAAGGTGAAGGCAGCATGGTAAAATTATTATACATCACAGCTCATCCTAATGATGATACTCAATCTGTCAGTATGGCAGCGGGTAAAGCATTCATTGAGACATACAAGGAAGTACATCCAAATGATGAAATCGTTCATCTTGATTTATATCAAGAACATATCCCTCATCTCGATACGGATGTTTTCAGTGGCTGGGGGAAACTCCAATCTGGTAAAGGATTTGAAGAGCTCTCAGCAGAAGAAAAATCCAAAGTGGGACGTCTGAATGAACTGAGTGAACAGTTTATGTCCGGGGATAAATATGTATTTGTAACCCCCTTATGGAATTTCTCATTCCCTCCAGTAATGAAAGCGTATATTGACTCTGTTGCCGTAGCGGGAAAAACATTTAAATATACGGCTCAAGGTCCAATTGGTCTTTTAACAAATAAGAAGGCCCTTCATATTCAGGCGCGTGGCGGTGTATATTCAGAAGGTCCAGCAGCTGAAGTAGAAATGGGTCATCGCTTCTTAAGTGTAATTATGAATTTCTTTGGTGTGCCTTCTTTTGAAGGATTATTTATTGAAGGTCATAATGCTATGCCCGATAAAGCACAAAAAATTAAAGAAAATGGCATTGCTCGTGCTAAGGATTTAGCGCATACTTTTTAATTAAATGGAAGAACGAGAGGCTAATTCAAAGATGGGTGTCAAAACGTTTTGATCCTTGTTTTAGATTAGCCTCTTTTGTATAAAGGACATGGAGCGGGGCTTCGCAACTTATTAATATGACTAATCTACTTAGCAAGTATCCTTTTTTATTATAGAAAGTCTTAATTCCGGCTTCGCACCGGCACCATTGTGATGAGGTGAGTGCAACGTGACACTTGATTAATCCTTCATGGTACATGGTGGCGTTTTGTAAACAACTTAAATAACCGAATAAAAATAAAAATAATTTTCTTCTCTTTTAAAACCAATTTTTTCGTACAGACTTTGTGCGGGAATATTTTCTACATTTGTCTCAAGTAAAACTCCTTTTGAACCTGTTTCCTTAGCAAAGTTAATTGCTTCTTTTAATAATTTCTCACCAAACCCTTTTTTTCTCGCAGTTTCTTTCACATATAAATCGTTTAACACCCATGACTTTTTCATACTTAATGAAGAAAATGATGGATATAACTGAACAAAACCAATCGGATGATTCTCATCAAAGGCTATAAAGACGACGGATTCTTCGTTCATTAATCTTGCTTTTAAAAACTCCTTTGCCCCTTCAATATTAGACTTTTGTTCATAGAACTCTCTGTATAAATCAAACAGTTCTGTTAGCGGATCAAGCTCATTTAATGTTGCTTTTTTAATGCACATGTATGGTTCCCCCTAATATCGTTATAAGAGTAATCTTAATTTACAAATGATTCAAAAACAATGGAATAGTAAGAAAAATAGTAATGATGCACGCTATCATCCTAGTTGTTTCCGTTTACATAGGCGATGTTTCCGTTTTCAGCGGCTTTGTCAAAAGGGCTTCCATACACGATAATAAAAGCATACCATATAAGAAAGGGGATCATTTAAATGAAGAAATATGTAAAATCAGTAACAGATGCAATGAAGGTTTATGGGGAAAAATATACTAAAGTTTGGAATTATGGCGTGAAAATGGACGAAGCAAAGAAAAAGAAATAAAACGTAATGAGAAAAAATCATATTCATAAAAAGACTAATAAAGTAAGGATGGATATAGTGAATTTATCTGGTCAAAATTATCAAACTACTTCATATGATTAACCGATTCTCAATAATAAAATTGAGAATTTTTTTATGCCCCCAAAAATGGCCTTCGTAAATACATAAACAAATAACATTACTAGTATATCGAGCAAATAGCTCCGATTTTAAGTTTGATCACATTACATAAAGGTAATTATTATCAAAACTACATCTTTAGTTTAAAGACTACCAACACAGGATAATTAAGTAATGTAAGCAAGATAAAAATCTATTATAGGAGTGATTAATATGGCTAACAACGATAACAAAATGAGTCGAGAAGAAGCTGGTCGCAAAGGCGGAGAAGCCAAGAGAAATAACAATTAATTTGTTTATAGACTGAGGAGTTGTCTATTGAGATGACTTCTCGGTCTTTTTTTATTCTGTCATTTTTCTCGTTCTTGTCACAATATCTTTGGACTGTGTAGTAATAAAGTCAATTTATGGTGTTAAAAACTGTCTTATTATGTTAACCTTTTTTATAAAAATGGTTACATAAAGTAAAAGCAGAGTCTTATTTACTCATTTAACGGGTGCGATTAAGTACACCGTGTTCTAAGGGTGTAATAATTTAAAAAGGAAGTATTGCTTTCACTTGGAATAAGGAAAGGCAAAGTTTAAGAGGGCACTTATACTGAGGAAATTTTCATAAAATCAATTAGTATCATTAGAAATGAGGAGTGAAGTGAATGGTGAAATATATAATTTTTGATTTTGATGGAACACTCGCCGATTCAAAAATGGCTTTCATCTCAAGTTGGAATATTCTTGCTGGAAAATATCGCTTTAAAGAAATAAAGTTTGATGATATCGAGACTTTGAAAAAACTTTCGATAAAAGAAAGATGTAAATTGTTAAATTTTCAAATGTATAAGCTGCCAATCATCATTCCTCAATTTTATAAATTATACCGAAAATCAATAAATGATATTAATTTGTTTGATGGAATTAAGGACATGTTATCCGGCTTAGAGAAAAAAGGATATAAAACAGCGATCATCTCTTCTAATTCAAAGGAGAATATATTATTTTTTTTAAAACGCAATCAAATAGACTGTGTAACAAATGTGCTTTGTTCTAGCAGTTTATTTTCAAAAGATAAACTAATTGAAAATTTTTTAAGAGAGAATCAATTGGAGTCTTCTGAAGTGATTTATGTAGGTGATGAGAAACGAGATCTAGTTGCTTGTAAAAAAGCAGGAATTAAGATGATCTGGGTAAGTTGGGGGTATGATTCAATAGAAGCGATTCAAGGGGAGAATCCCGACTATAAGGTGCATAAACCTTCAGAAATATTGACAGTTATGTAAGTAATCTGTGTGTAGTATATGGGGGCGCTGCTTGATCGGAAGGTCGTAAAGATTGAACCGTGTAGTGATATTTGTGTCCGGAGTTAACCGATATAGAAGGAGAGTGATTGCGTTGGATGCGAAATATATTACATTTTATGAGTTCGGTCAACCAGAAGCAGTATTAAAAGTGGAACATAAAAAAATTCAGCGCCCTAAAGAAGATGAAGTGCTTGTGCGAATGTTAGCACGGCCTATTAATCCCTCAGACTTAATTCCGATTAGAGGAGCGTATTCCCAGCGTATTGCACTACCTGTTATTCCTGGTTATGAAGGAGTGGGGATCGTAGAAGAGGTGGGTTCTTTAGTATCGAATCATCTTGTTGGGAAGCGGGTTTTACCTTTAAGAGGAGAAGGTACTTGGCAAGAGTTTGTCAAAACATCCGCACGGTTTGCCGTTCCAATCCCTGATACGATGGATGATTTTATCGCTTCTCAGATGTATATAAATCCAATTACAGCATGGGTAATTTGTACAGAAGAGTTGAGATTGCAACGAAATGATATTTTAGTCGTAAATGCTTGTAGTTCTTCAATCGGCCGAATCTTTGCCCAATTATCGAAAATACTTGGCTTTCGGTTAATTGCGGTAACGAGAAATCATACATATACAAAAGAATTACTGAACCTTGGCGCGAGTTATGTCATCAATACATCTGAAACACCATTGCGTGTAGCGATGATGGAGATTACCAATGGACGTGGTGCTGATGCAGCGATTGATTCTATAGGTGGTTTCTCTGGTACTGATTTAGCTTATTGTGTACACCCCGATGGGATCTTTTTATCGATCGGTCTTTTATCGGGCGTTCAAGTAAATTGGGCAGAAATTGTCCATCAGGCAAAAGTAAAAGCGAAAATCTTTCATTTACGGCATTGGAATAACAGAGTATCTACGGAAGCTTGGCAAGAAGCCTTTCAACAGATCATCACATTCATACAAGACCATAAATTAAAATTAATGATGACAGATTCTCATTATGATTTAGTAAACGTAAAAGAAGCAATTACCGTTGTTGAAACTTCTAAAGCTCGCAAGGGGAAAGTGTTTTTAACAAGCTGATAGGAGAGCATTGAATGAGGAAATAAGAATTTCGAAGTGATTCATGCGTGCGATCCAAAACTGTAGACCCATCCCATCATGATTGTCCAAGTAAGAGGATGAACCGATTTACAGGGTCATTTGATAAAGGGCTATGCTATGAGTGGTGTTCATTTTTGCACGATATTCATTGGAGCGGATCTGGGAGACACCTTGTGCAGAAGAGAGCGCCAAGGAGACTCCCGTATTGACCGCAGAAAGAGAAAGCTTTTCGCTCCAATCAACAGGCAAGTTTTAAGATAAATACTTAGCTTGATTTAATTTTGGTGCTTCTCTATTACAAACGTTTTGAAATGGACACGTTGGGCATTCATTTTCGTTATAGATTTCACTATAAATAGCTGAATCTTCTAGAAAATGCTTCATTAGCAGTAAATAACTTGTTCCTTCATCAAGCGTTTCTTGTGTCGGACGAAAGATATGTTTCTTTTGGTCAATTAAAGTGATCACTTCAACCCGTGTTGGACGTATTTGAAAAACTTTTTCCGAAAATACTTGAATTAAGAAATAATAAAGCTTTAACATTTCTTGATCAGCTTGAACTACATACTTCTTCACAACAAATGAGGAGTTAGAAAAATTAACTACATCAAAGGTTAAAGCGAGATCAACGTCTAGTTCTTGAATATGAGTTTTATACTTTTCAAATAACAGTAGAGGTGGATCTAGATTTGATTCTTCTGTTAAATCTTGTAATAAATAATCCGTTACTTTAGCCACTACTTGATAATATTGAATTTTGGATTCAAAAAATTGTGGAGAAATCTTCAACCAATGTTGTTCTATTAACTCAAGCACTTTTGTTGCATGCCGGTGTTCAATTGGGAGTTGATAATAGGCGTACACAATCCGGTGAACGACTTGTTGAACGACCTTCCTCCAATCTAAAGGAGACTTCTTCTTTTCTATATATTCGTAATAAAACTTATATGGGCAAAGAATGAAATCTTTTAAGTTTTGTTCTGTTATCGTACGGATTGAGATCATATGATTTTTCATTTCAAGATGCCTCCTAAGAAGTTGCAGTGATATTTAATCTGTACATTTCTTGAGAAAATCCTTACCAAATTGTTTGCAGCGTTCAACATCTTCACCGATAGGATCGAGCTCAACCTTTAAACCTTCAAGTACTATATCAGCTCCACATTCTTGCAATTTATTCATCAATGTATCAACGGCTGCCCCAAATTCGGGATAGAATGAATCACATGAACCAAAAACAGCTGCCTTTCTACCAGCTAAATTTAGTTGATCCATCTCGTCATAAAAATCTAAAAACTCATATGGGAGATCGCCGTTTCCCCAGGTATAAGCACCAAGTAAGATTCCGTCATATTGTTCAAGCTCAGAAGGGTCAGCTTCAAGCACATCTTTTACAAGGATATCGCCACCCTCTTCTGTTATCGCTTCTGAAATAATCTCCGCCATTTCCTCTGTATTTCCTGACATACTAGTAAAAATTAAAATATATTTTTTCATTCTTATGCTCCTCGGTGAAGTTATTTATCGTTTTAAAGTTAAAATTCTAAGCAGGGGATAAGTAAATAGAAGACGATGAATGTTTACTGTGATGGCATACGCAATAAAATTTTTTGATGAATTGGAATTCGACTGAATGCTGAATACATACATAAATACATGTATCTATTACTCTACGTTTATCCCGCATTAACGGAAAGTCAAGCCCCCTACCTCAAGGCTTAGAGAAATCGAAGAAGCGTAGGTGGGGGACAACTGCCTTTAATCTAATTGCGGCTCCTAGCCCCTCGAGGTCATAAGCTGTAATACTCTGTGATTCATTGAATCGGGTTCGTAGTGTCGCTTTATCGAAGATCTAGCGACACTAGAACGGGACTAACAATCAGTGGGGGATGAAGAAAACCCCACTGATTGAAGTTTTACTTTATATAGTTATACTTGTCTAAACCTTCATCTTCCCCACAACATGGACATAAATCATCATAAATCGCACATTTCTCTATATAACCGCAATCATTACAAATCAAGACAAACACGAAGTCATTAATAGGAAATGATTTTATTGGAAGCCACCTCCTTGTTGAAAACGATTATCAATTACTTTCATTCTAATTGATAATGATTATCAAAATCAACAATTTATTATTTTTTTTGTAGTTTTTGACGCATAGTAATAATCGTTTAGATGTTTGTATGGAGGAATTTACATAGAAATTGGCAGTTGCTGTAGTTTTTATTAGTCATGATACATGATTTAAATTTCAATGAGGTGTTATAAAAATACAATTGTATTTTTCAGATTTACAGTTGTTTTTTGATATGGTAGTATATCAATATCGATTTAGAATTTTCTAATTTAAAGGTTTTTTCTGTAAATTTAGTTTTTTTATTATAATGAAAATTTTATTATTAAATATTAGTGTTTTTTGCACTTATACTTCTTTAGGGGATGAACGCTCATGAGTATCCAAAAAAATACAAATTCGTTAAAGGCAGCTGAAATAGTAGAGCAAGCAGTTGGAATATATGAAGAAGCTGTGAAATTAAGAAGGAAAATCCATGAAAATCCTGAGCTTGGATTTGAAGAGTATCAAACGGCTGAAATGATCGCGACTTATTTACAAGAGCTCGGAATTGAAGTGACAAGAGGAGTCGCTAAGACAGGTGTTGTTGGAATTCTACGTGGAGTGAATGAAGGACCGATACTTGCTTTGCGAGCGGATATTGATGCTTTACCTATTCAAGAGAAAACAGATGTAAGCTACAAATCAAAAAAATCAGGGATTATGCATGCTTGCGGACATGATATGCATACCGCAATGTTACTTTCTGCCGCTAATATTTTATCTCAAAATAAGCAACATATTTCGGGTACAATCAAATTTATTTTTCAACCTGCTGAAGAGATGAAGGGCGGAGGAATCATGATGGTTGATGAAGGGGTATTAAGTAATCCTCCCGTTGACCATGCTTTTGCATTTCATGTTTGGCCTGAGTTACCAACTGGAAAATATGGATTTAGAAACGGTGCGATTATGGCAAGTATGGATACTTTTGATGTTGTTTTAAAAGGTAAACAAGGTCATGGGGCAGCACCTCATCAAGGAGTAGATGCAATTGTAGGTGCAGCTCATGTTGTAACTGCTCTACAAACAATTGTTAGTCGGGAAACGGATCCAGTAGATTCGGTCGTTATTACAATCGGAACAATTGAAGCGGGGGATGGCTATAATATCATTCCTGAAAAAGCTAGTTTTAAAGGAACTGTACGAACACTTAATGAAAACACTCGTAAGGAAGTAGCGGAAAGTATTCAACGAATTATTGAAGGAGTGGCTTCTGCTCTTAAATTAGAAGTTGAAATAAACTATAACTTTACAGTTGGGTATCCTGTTACTATGAATGATCCAAAATTTAATGAACATACTTGTGCTATTGCTACTGATTTATTTGGAGAACATTCAGTGCAGTGGCTGAGTAAACCAAGTATGGCCAGTGAAGATTTTGCTTTCTATTTAGAGAAAGTCCCTGGCACATTTGTCTTCCTGGGCGTAGGAGAAAATTCAGAGAATCCTATGAAGTTGCATAGTGACGTATTTTTACCAGATGAAAAGGCGATGATCCAAGGAATTTCCCTTATCGTTGGACTAGCAATAAATACTACTGAAAAAATTCAATAAGATAAAAAAACATCTATGAAAATGATGTAAAAGGTTAAAGTTCTAAACATTCAATCACCAAATGAAGATGGCGGTGCTGAGCAGATTTTGAAAAAGTACCGCCCTTTTTGCACCGGAAATAATCATCGTTTTTTTCTGAGTTAGCACAATTTACAGAAATGGAGTGAAAAAAATGCAAGAAAATTCTTTACGTAATTGGAAAATTCATTTATTTGTTTTGATATTAGTATGTTTGACAGAATTTATCGGCGTAAAAACGCTTAACATAGGAATTGGAGCAATTGCGTTATTTCCAATGTTGTATGCATTAATTATCGGAGCAATTATTAGTTTACCGTCTTTAAAAATTTTAAAATTGAAAGAAATGAATATAGCCGCCAATATTTTAGGGATTTCATTCATGCTTTTTGTAGCCAAATTAGGCATGTTAATGGGACCATCATTACCGAAGATATTTGAGGCGGGACTTTCTTTAGGATTACAAGAAGTAGGACATTTTGCAGGGACAATCTTATTGGGGCTACCAATTGCTTTACTACTTGGGATGAAAAGAGAAGCAGTCGGTGCCACTTTTTCAATTGATCGAGAACCTAATTTAGCCATTATTGCTGAAAAATACGGCTCTGATTCACCAGAAGGACGGGGAGCACTAGGAGTATATGTTTGTGGTACTTTATTTGGGGCTTTATATCTGTCAGTGTTAGCGAGTTTTATGGCCCAAACTGGTTGGTTTCACCCTATTTCACTAGCCATGGGTGCTGGTGTCGGTTCAGGGAGTATGATGGCTGCTATGTCTGGTGCATTAGCCGTTATATTCCCGGAATCGGCAAAGGATATCGCCATTTTTGCTGGTGCCGCTAACTTAATTACAACCATTTTAGGGACGTATATTTGTGTATTCTTTTCTCTGCCATTTACAAACTATTTATACAAAAAACTTGAACCTATTTTGGGGAGAAAATCAAAACAAGATCAAATGAAAAATATTTGAGTGTAGGACATAAAAGAGGAGATTTTATATGAAAGATAAAATATTGACTTTTGTAATGATTGGAATAATAGCCCTTATGGGAAATTGGATTGGATACAATGTTTCTCCTATTGATGCATTACCAGGTATGATGATTATTGTTGCGGTTACGATATTAGGGTTCTTTTTCGCTAAAATATTCCCCATTAAATTACCAACCGTTATTTGGGTGTCTATGTTAGCATTATTGATTACAACTCCCATTTTCCCTGGAAACGAATCAATCGTTAAAGTAACAGAACAAGTGAATTTTATGGCCTTAGCAACACCTATTTTGGCGTATGCTGGCCTTTCTTTCGGGAAAGATTTGAAAGAGTTTAAAAAATTAGGATGGCGTATTGTTGTCATCTCACTAGTTGTATATACAGGGACGTTTTTATTATCTACTCTAGTAGCCGAAATTGGTTTTAGATTAACGGGTAAATTTCATTAATTTTTCGAGATCGTGTAACAAGTGGATTTTGTAGGGGAAATGTAACGCCTAATCATTCAGGTTATGAAAAAGCGAGTGAAATGCATGACTATTTCACTCGCTTTTTCTGTAGTTAATTATGGCTGCTCTTCAATCAAAGGTTTTACTTGAAATTCTTGTTCAACGTGGTTCGTCATTAAGTCATACACTTTAGATTCCAATTCTTCAAGATCATCTTCTTCAAGATTGCCATGTGGTTGAGGATGGAACCATTGAATTTCTTCATTATGGAAAATGCCTTGATAATTATCGCCTTCATGATTCAGTTCAAATTGATGACGCTCATGAACTTGATCTTCAAACAAAGGTTTCACTTTAAAATCTTGATATACATGGTTTGTCATTAAGTCATGTACCTTGGCTTCCAAATCAAGCAGATCATTTTTTTCAAGTTGTTGTTTAGGTTGAGGATGTAACCATTGAATTTCTTCATTGTGGAAAATCCCTTGATAATTAACGCCTTCAAAATTAAGTGCAAACTGATGACGTTCAGGAACTTGACCTTCAAGCATTGGGTTTACCGTGAAGTCTTGATCCGTGTGGCTTGTTAACAAGTCATACACTCTGGATTCCAAATTTTGAATGGAAACTTCTTCTAGTTTAGTATTCGGTTTGGGGTGAAGCCAATGTATTTCTTCATCGTGAAAAATCCCTTGATACGTATCTCCTTCGAAATTAAGGGTAAAGTGTTGGCGTTCATGAACTTGATCTTCAAATAATGGTTTCACTTTAAAATCTTGAATCATTATCAAAACCTCCTGTAATAGTTACTTTTACTATTTTTCCCTAAATGGTTTTAAATTAATCGATATCTGTTTGGCTATATGCATGAAATAGGAATGAAAGCTTAAAATTACTTACTCAACATCATGGTTAGTACAAACTTTCCTACATTGGTCAATTTTTAAAACTTTTCCGGTTGATGCATCAATATCCATATCATATCCTGTATCTTGCTTTTCAATAGAAATCTCGTATTTAATAATTCCATGATCGAAAATGGTGTGAGTGTTCGTTACTAGACCACCTTTTGAGGTGTCTAAGGCGATCATCTTTGCTGATAATTCATTGATCGTTTGTACTTGTGCATTTGTTGGTTTCGTTATTGGTTGGTTATCAATTATTGTATGAGCTCCTAGACCAACTGCGATTAAGGAACCTTTTATTAGTATTTTCATTGGGTTCATTCTTGATAACCGCCTTGTTTTGTTGATATTTGTATCATACCCAAATGAGTTTAAAGAAAAAGAAGAAGAACCTTAAAATTTCCTTAGAAAAGTAAAAGAATATAAAAAGTTTATTTAGATGGGGTATTTATCCTGCATTAACGGAAAGTCAAGACCCCACCTCAAGGCTTAGAGGAATCGAAGAAGCGTAGGTGGGGGACAACTGCCCGTAAAATCCCGATTGGTGAGATACAGTGAAACTTACCTTGAATCAAGTTAGTAGTGTCGCTTTACCGAAGCGAAGTGGGGTATTAGAGACAGTAGAACGGGATTAACAATCAGTGGGGGATGAGGAAAACCCCCACTGATTGAAGTTTTACTTTATTTATTGCCTGAATATCAAGGGAAAGGAATAGGTACAGCTATGTAAAAAGAGGGCATAAAAAACTTAGAAGGTGTCAAAGTCGTCTTTATCAACGTAGAAAAAGAGAATAAAATTGGCATAACCCTTTACAAGGCTAAAGGGTTTGAAGTTGTCTCAGAATTTGATGGTCATCTATTAAAAACAGTTAGAATGGTCTTAAACGTGTAAAGTCTGCTTAAAAGCGAGCTATAGGCTGTCAACTCTCAGGCAGCCTATAGTTATTGGCAGCGTTTATATATTATACAATGTTGGTTTTCTACAATGAGGGCGTTCTGAAATCGACCCGTGTTTTCTCGTATTTGTTGCGTCGCGGTTTCGGTTGCATAGGTCATGACAAATAAGCTCCACTTTAATAGATGTTGTTTTCTTATCAAAGAGCATTCATGTTATAAATGTATACATCAAACAAGCTTCTTTTTAAGCGGGATAGTAGATCGTCATGCTTAATCGTGTTAATGTTTCCCCGGAATTATGGTAGCTATGAGGTCTATCAGCTTTGAACCTGATAGAATCACCACTACTTACTGTATATTCAATGTTATTGACATTGATAGTTAATTCTCCATCAAAGACGGTTAAAAATTCCTCCGTTCCCCCTCCATGTGAATCCGCACTTAGAAACCCACCTTTATCTATCTCGACTGCATAAACTTCGAAGCGTCTATCTTCTTGAAAGGGAAAATAGGAATAAATTCGATACTTCCCGTTATCTTCAGATAATGTTTGAACTTCATTTTTTACAATAACTTTTGTATCTGGTTGCGGATTATTGATTAGAGATGTAAATGAGATCTTCAAACCATTTGCAATTTTCCAGATCGTTGTTATCGTCGGACTTGACTCGCCTCTTTCGATTTGACCAATCATCGTTTTACTTACGCCAGTTAACTCTGCGACTTTCTCAAGGCTTAATTTTTTCTCTTCTCTCAAAGCTTTTAAGTTTTTTGCAATAATAAGATTTATTTCCTCCATGAAGTACACCTCCTATATTTACAATATAACGACTATAACGTACAATAAAAAGTAAATCTTTATAAGGTCCATTTCAGTCATTATAACATACGTTTAGAAGGGAGCAAGATTATGCCATTATTATCATTTTTGCTTTATGTTTTTATTTCGAGTTTTACACCAGGTCCTAATAATATTATGGCGATGTTATTTGCTAATAAATCCGGGTTTAAAAAGACACTTAGGTTTTGTTTAGGAGTTGGTACAGGTTTCTTCGTTATTATGTTATTGAGTAGTTATTTTAATCTTTTGCTTAAAAATTTCATACCGAAAATCGAATTTGCGATGACGATTCTAGCCGCCGTTTATATGGTCTATCTGGCTATAAAAATTGTAATGAGTAAAAATCATGATAACGACAATGAGGACGATAAGCATAACCGTTTTTTCTCAGGTATGGTTTTACAATTCGTAAACCCGAAAGGTATTTTATACGGTATAACGGTCATATCAACTTTTATTCTTCCTTATCACAGTTCTAATTTCAGCTTACTAGCTTTTTCAATATTCCTGGCTTTTGTTGGTTTTCTTAGTACGATGTGTTGGAGTATGTTCGGTTCCTTATTTCAAATGTTCCTAACTAAGTATAGAAGTCAGTTTAATCTGGTAATGGCTTTGTTATTGGTTTATAGTGCAGTCTCGATCCTTGTTGAATAATAAAGGGGATTTATAAGGAGTTTTAACGACCAAGGGGTTGCTAGCGCAGCTCTTTTTTTATCCCGCATTAACGGAAAGTCAAGACCCCCACCTCAAGGCTTAGAGGAATCGAAGAAGCGTAGGTGGGGGATAACAATCGGTGGAGGATGAAGAATCTCCCACTGATTGAAGTTTCACTTTATTGAACGATTATCGATTATTTATCTTCTTTAATTCATGTAAATAGCCTGAAATCGTGAATGATGAAAAAGAGATTGTAGGTCGTGTTTGGAAATATATGGTATGATTAGGGTAGAGAGAAAGCATTGGTAAAGGGGAAAGGACTTGTGATGTATAAAGATAGGAATTTAATGATCAGACCAATTAAAGAAGAAGATTTATATTCTCTTTGGGAAATCAAATACAAAGAGGAGTCACCTGAATGGAAGAAATGGGATGCACCTTATTTCGAACATAAGGCTCTTTCGTATCACGATTTCATAAATGAAAAAGCAAAACTTATTGAGCAGGAACATTATTGGGGAATAGAAGTGGAAGGGAAAATGATCGGTACAGTTAGTTATTATTGGGAACATCAACCTTCAAATTGGATTGAAATGGGAATAGGTATTTATCATCCTCATTATTGGAGTGGAGGGTTTGGGACAAGAGCGCTCAAGCTATGGATTACCCATTTGTTTACCACTTTGCCATTAGTACGAGTAGGGTTTACAACTTGGTCAGGAAATTATAGGATGATCAAAGTTGGCGAAAAACTGGGGCTGACAATGGAAGCAAGACTTAGAAAATGCCGGTACTATAATGGAGAATATTATGATTCGATCAGGATGGGCCTTTTACGAGAAGAGTGGGAAGCAAATCCTGTATACACGAGTAACTAGGCTTTTTATGGCACCCATTTTTTCCTGATAAAATGAAAAGTTACAAAAAAATAGTTTTAAAAAAGATAAAGGGAAGGAAAGAATGAAAAAACATTCGTTGTGGGGAAAACGATTATTTGGGTCAGGGTATTTATTTTTTATGTTTGGCGTTGCGCCTATAACCGGTGTATTAAAATATTCTGCATGAACGCCAAGTCAAGCAACAGCAATTGTCTATATCGGAATCGGAGTAGTGATGATTTTATCAGCTAATTTTCTGAAAAAATAAGAGTGCTTGATATGGGGGGGTAAGGCATGAAGACCTCACTAGACAATGAATGATTAACATAAATAGCGAATCTAGCTTCTTTACCTGTAGAAATAGAAAAGAAATATTGGGAATCTGTAATTTTGAGGAGATGCTTACATATGGAAAGCGGTTCTGTGCTAAAAGAGTTGTTATACGATTTAGAAGTACAATTACTAACACCAGAAATTCGTCAATCTAAAATAGAACTTGAGAAGTTATTGGCAGATGATTTTATTGAGTTTACAAGCTCTGGTAAGAAGAAAAATAAACAGGATTGTCTCGATGGTCTTGCCACACCACTGATGTATGTATTGAACTTTGAGATCAAACTATTATCGTCAGATTCAGTGTTAACCATATATGATTTGAAAGATGAAACGAGAATGAAAGAAAGTTTAAGGAGCTCGGTATGGAAACAGATAGATGGTAGATGGCAGATGGTTTTTCATCAAGGTACGATAAAAAGTTCGGAATGATAAATTAGGTAATCGTGTATACAATTTCTCAAAATACATATGAATATAAACAAAAATAAGAGGTTGCCCCATAAAGAAAGGATCAGCCCCCGCATTTACTACATCATTCACTTGATACAATAAATAATGTTTAGCGTGTGAAATCAGATCCTTTTTTGGTACAACCACTTATATGTTTGTTTTAATCAGCTTAACGGCTGTTTCGACAATGCTTTCGCGTGAAGAGACCGCTTTTGCCAAGCCATCGTAATGAATAATGTAATGACCAAGAGAACAAGCCCTAAAATGAACGGATACGTAATGCGCACATCATACATCAATCCGGCAAGAGTTGGTCCAAGCACATTCCCAATGCTCATATATGCGTTATTCATTCCCATCGCAAAGCCTTGTTCGTTCCCTGCCATCTTAGAAATCAGTGTGTTTAGGACTGGTCTGAGGATGGAGGTAGAAAGGAAGATGATGAGAGAAATTCCAAAGAAAAGCGCATAACTAGAAGCAAAGAGTGAAAGTAGAAATCCGATGGCTGCGATGCCGATAAAAATATTTAATACAGAAACTTCTCCAAAACGACGAACTACCCGATCCACGACAAAAAGCTGAACGATTACGCTAACGATCCCAGTAGCTGTAATCATCGTGGCAATTTCCTGAGGTGTCGCACTAAATTGATTGTCGAGATAAAGACCAATTATGGATTCATAGGCCATTAACCCAAAGCTCAGTACGAGGGTAATAATAAGCGGAATAAAATATGGCTTCTTAACAGACGTGGCAATTTGGCGAAGCATTGATTCTTCTTCTGCCATTTCCGTAGCTTGTGCTACTTCTTTCGTTTCACTTTCCTTTAAAACAAAAATTGAAAACACGACAGCAGCAAGTGACACAAGTGCAGAAATTAAAAACGGAACCTTTAAACCAAAGTCAGCTAAAAATCCACCAATCCCTGGTCCAACGACAATTCCTAGTGACATGGCCGCAGATACTAAACTATTGCCCTTTGCTCGCTGATCGAATGTCGTAATATCAGCTACATAAGCAAATATAGCTGGCACAAGTAACGCAGCACCAATTCCGCCGACAACACGAGAAGCATACAGCAGCCAAATGGAATTAACGGCATAGAAGATAAACATGGACAGCGTCAAGCCAACTAGTCCGTAGATAATCATCTTTCTACGACCGTATTGATCCGTCCATTTTCCCGCAATCGGAGAAAAAATAAGTTGAGCTCCTGCGAAAATTGCAATCATAAGTCCGGCAGCAGTTCCACCTTGATTAATGGATGCTAAGTATGCTGGTAAAATGGGAATAATAATTCCAAAACTTCCTATTGCTATAAACATATTGATCATAAGAACGATCATCTTTTTACGTTGTTCTGTTGACATATATTACCTCTCTTTCTACAGTTACTCAAATCAACCATTTAATTGGCATGATTCATTTTTTGGCACGCTCCCTATCTTATAGTTTTTGATGGATCGTTGTCAATTAGAAAGGATTGTATAACATGGATGATTCAGGTGAATTATTTATGTTGCATACAGGGATTAAGGAGCGTGACAGCTTCTCACAGGAATTAGTAGAGCCGTGATTGGTTGCATACGACTTAACTAACGTGCAAACATGCATGAGAATGTATTGTCTTAAAGGAACCTATGGCTGTAAAAACATTGCAGAACAGTTAAAAATTAATCCTGCTACTGAAACAGCAAATGGATCGGCTTGAACGGAAAAAGTTAATTCAACGAGTACACGGCGAGGATGACCGACATGTCGTTCATATCCAATTCACTGATACTGGGAGAGAAACATATCAGTCCATACATCGGCGCTTTTCAAACATGTTTCGCGATTTTTATAACGTTTTAAATGATGGGGAACTGCAACAACTTGAGCAAATCGTGGTATGACTAACTGCGCACGCCACGTTACGTACAGAGAATGAGATGGAGAATGCGTGAAGAAGAGCTTTTATATAGAGCGATCCAGTCTCTTCTATTATATAAAAAACAATTCCGCAAAGAGTGAAAGATTGTTCAGGGATTTTATAGATCATTACTGTGCTCTTACAAAAATAATAAATAATCTGAAAGCTGTTTTTTAATTGATAAATCTATTTCAGTATATTTAAAAATAATAACAGTCGTATTTTGGGGATAAGAAAAGGTGGCTTCGAATAAAGGTAAGCCACCTAAGAATTCGTTGATGTTAGCTGTTTTATTTTTTTAGATGATAAGGTACAGTCGTTATAACCACATTTCTGCGATAAAGCAAGAGTGTACGAATCAGTATACTTGATTGGTTATGAAGAATATTGTGCCAGCCTTTCTTAGGGATAAATTGTGGAATAATGACTGTAACTTGATAATTCGATTCACTTGCTTTATGTTCAACGATATCAATAAATTTGGTCAGTGGCTGAATGATACTTCTGTAATAAGAATGCAGTGTCACAAGTCTAATATCAGGTTGCCATTTTTTCCACTTTTCTTCGAATTTCTTCTCATCTTCTCTTTCAAAAGCAACATAAACGGCAATAATCTGTTCTGGCGAGAGAGATTTAGCATAGCTTAATGAGTTCTCTACAACTTGAGTAATGCCAGCAACAGGTACTATCATTACATTGCCTGCAATTGGTATGGAAAGTTCAGAATTGGCAACCCTGAGTTGATCACTTACTGCTTCATAATGCTTTTTAATTTGATAAAAGATAAAAATGATGATCGGTAAAAAAATTAAGACTGGCCAAACCTGTGTGAATTTAGTTAAAAAGAACATGAGCATAACGATAAAGCTAATCAGGGCACCGATTGTATTAATCGTTAGCTTAGGGATCCATCCTTTAGGCTTTTCGCGAATCCATTTAACGATCATGCCCGTTTGGGACAAAGTAAATGGGATAAATACTCCGACAGCATAAAGTGGGATAAGATGTTCTGTTCGTCCTTTAAAAGCGATAATTAAGATGACAGAAGCAATCCCAAGTATCATAATTCCATTAGAATAGCCTAAACGGTCACCTCGAATTGTAAACATTCTTGGGATAAACTTATCTTTGGCAAGGTTAACTGCTAACAAAGGAAAAGCAGAGTATCCCGTGTTAGCTGCAAGGATTAATATCAGAGCAGTTGTACCTTGAATAAAGTAATACATCAAATTTCGCCCAAATGTATCTTCAGCAATTTGAGACACAACAGTTACTTTCTCGTTGGGAACAATTCCGTAATAATAGGCTAAAAATATAATTCCACTAAATAAAACAGCAAGCAAGGCCCCCATCGCAATGAGGGTTTTTGCGGCATTATTAGGAGCTGGATTTTTAAAGTTTGGTATTGCGTTGGAAATGGCTTCAACCCCTGTTAAAGCAGAGCTACCTGATGCGAACGCTCTTAGAAGAATAAATAAGCTGATTCCCGCTACCGGTGTACCGAGTGGTGTATGCAAGGCTGGGGAAACTTGCCCCGAAACTATATGGTAAATACCTACTCCAATTAATATAAATAACGCTAAAACAAATAAATAAACCGGATAAGCTAAGATAGAAGCAGATTCAGTTACCCCTCTTAAGTTCAAGAGGGTAATAAATATTACAAATATAATGGCAATCTCTACATTATAAAAATGTAATGCAGGAAAAGCAGAGGTGATGGCATCTGTACCTGCAGACACACTTACTGCCACGGTTAAAATATAGTCCACTAGCAATGAACCGCCCGCTATTAACCCTGGATTCATACCTAGATTTTCTTTCGATACTATATAGGCTCCTCCCCCGTGAGGATACGAAAAGATAATTTGTCGATAAGACAAAATCAAAGCCGTTAATAAAATCAATATCCCTAAGGCAATAGGAATCGAATACCAAAATGCTGTAGCGCTCACTGTAACTAGGACAATCAATATTTGTTCTGGACCATATGCAACTGATGATAGTGCGTCAGAGGAAAGGATCGCTAATGCTTTCGTTTTGTTAAGCTTCTGTTCCCCTAATTCAGTTGATTTTAATGGACGTCCAATTAAAAATCTCTTTACTGAAGCAACCATTGATATTCACCACCAAATAGTAATAAGTGTACAATTCCTAGACATTTAAATAATTATCTCGGCAAACAGCATCATTACATAATTAAAGTGGAAACATACCTACAAGTCATAGTTGAATAGACTTGTAAACAGCAATTTTTTCTCACAAGTACACCTTCCTTCTCAATATTTGCTTACGAGGTTAGCTGTCGGATTTGGGCCTTGAGTAGCCCTACCTTAAAAGGATTCACCCCCTGGGTTATGTAACAACCCACAATATCGGTTCCCCCGTACCATATGGTTTCAGCAACTTAGAAATTTGAAACTGGAGATTATCATACTCCCGTGTTTTAAAAAAGTAAATGAAAAATGTGAAAAATATGAAAATTTAAAAGTGGAGTGTTATTTTCAAAATGAATGATATTCCTTCTTGTGTGAACAATAGCTAATAATATATTTCAAGAAAATAATCCTTTATTATCAGATGATTTTTTAAATGAAATAGTAAGAAAGATTATCCAAGAATTTGGTGGCCCTATAAAGGAACCAGATGAGGATCTGACAACGAACGATTTGAATAATAAAATAGAAGAATAGGCGTTGTCAAAAGCGCCTCAATAAGTATAACTAGCTACAGTTTCCTTGGTGTTCTCTTTATGTGTTCCATTTTTTAAAAAGCGGCTTTACAAAGTTTATTTGAGTGCGTCTATCCTTGATGGGCTTGACCAGTTCTCGCCATTAAATGATCTTGGTATAGCGGGAAAGATTTAATAGGACACTTTTTGAGTCATAATTAAGGGGAACAACTCTTCTTTAGATTGTATTTCCCTGCACGTCAGAAATTGACTTTTTCCTATATTATGATATATTAATATAAAATTACTTTAACGCTCGAAAGCGTTAATACAGAATAGAATAACTTGATTTTGATGTAATTGAATAGTAAACAGATATTCATTAGGAGAATGGAAAATATAACAAATGAAAGAAAGGTATGAACATCGTGGGAGAAAATCATCATGATTTAAGAAGGGGCTTATTGCCGCGACACGTCCAGTTTATTGCATTAGCAGGAATGATTGGAACAGGTATTTTTAAGGGAAGTTCAGATACTTTAAATTTGGCTGGTCCAAGTGTAGTAATAGCCTATTTAATAGGTGGACTCTTATTATTTATTGTAATGGCAGCCCTAGGAGAAATGGCTACTGTTTATCCCAATTTAAATGTGCAACACTTAATAAATAAAGCTTTTGGATTTCGAATCTCCTTTATCGTAGGATGGCTCTATTGGGTTAACTGGGTAATTGTGACCGTTGTAGAGTTGATAGCATCTGGAAGCTTTTTGCAATATTGGTTTCCGAATATCCCATTATGGTTTTTAAGTTTAATTTGTACAGCCCTAATAGTAAGTATTAACTTGTCTCAAGTAAAATACTATGGGGAGCTCGAGTTTTGGTTTGCAGGTGTTAAAATTATCGCCTTAATTGCTTTTATTATTTTAGGTTCTTTCATTTTACTAGGAGTATTCTCTAGTACCATTCCAGTTGGATTTTCTAATTATACGGCACATGGCGGTTTTTTTCCTCATGGAATTAGTGGAACTTTAAGCGCATTTTTAGTTGTCATGTTTTCCTATGGGGGAGCTGAATTAATTGGTATAGCTGTCACAGAGACAAAAGACACGAAGAAGGTCTTACCGAAAATAATTAAAGGAACTGTATGGCGAGTCATTCTATTTTACATCCTACCTATTCTTATTATTTGCGGTATCATACCTTGGGACAAAGTAACGACAGAAGAAAGTCCTTTCGTACAAGTATTCAGTATCACAGGACTTCCTGGAGCTGCACATGTAATGAATTTCGTTCTTTTAACAGCTGTACTGTCCGCTGCAAATTCAGGAATATACGCGACATCTAGAACTTTATTTACTATGTCTCAAACGGGGGAAGCACCTAAAGCATTTTCTAGAACAACAAAAAATGGAATCCCGTTAAATGGAATAGTAATCACTGCATTATGTATATTAGTTGGTGTGTTTTTATCTTATTTAACTCCTGATCAGGTCATAAGCTATCTTATGACGATTCCTGGTTTTACCGTGTTATTATTATGGATCAGTATTTGTTGTGCACAATTGAAGCTTCGTCAGCAATACACGGACACACCATTTTTCCGTGTGAAATGGTACCCATACACAACGATATTTGCAATCACGGCTTTAACTCTTATCTTTATTACTTTTATTTTTAATAAACAAAATGTGATTGGTACCAGTGTATGTCTGATAATGGTAGGATTAATTGCCATCCTTTCATTTATAAAGAAACAAAAAAAGTAAAGCTAACTTCATAAAATAAAGCAGTCCAGGGATTTCAAATGAATTCCTGGGCTTTTCGATTTAATAGACTAAAGCGTAGACTGAAGGGAAGTATCCCTCGGTGAGTTAAAAATCGATGATAGAAGTTGCAATGGATTTCAATTGTCAGGGATTAATCTGTTTGAATAAGCTGTTTTAAGACTTTCGGTTTATTTTACGGCTTTACAATAATAGAGAAGCTCTTTCAAGTGAACCGTTTTATATATTGGGATGGTGTGAAAGATGTCATTTTTTTGAAAACTCTACTAAAATAATTGAGATCATTGAATCCGACCATAAAAGCAATTTCTGTAATCGATACATTTCCTCTTTGGAGGTATAACTTAGCTTCTTCTACCCTTTTTTGATTAATATAATCGATGATATTCATAGTCGTCTCTGACTTAAATTTGCGAGAAAGATGGGAAGGATTCACGTGTAAAGTAGCAGCGAGATCATGAAGTGTTAAAGGGTTTTCTAAGTGTAAATGAATATAATCAACTGCCTTTTTGACGATGAAGCTATAATTACGTGTTGAAAATGTTTGGACAAGTTCACAGTATTCATTAATCATCACGATACCCAATTTCTTTAAATGAGGTAGATTC
The DNA here is from genome assembly GCF_053653995.1 of Peribacillus sp. JNUCC 23. Next base: position 3,699,435 of record NZ_CM132202.1, on the reverse strand, counting down.
GGTGCTCTTTCAATCAAGATAGCAAATTTTTCTGAAATAGTATGAATATAAATGGGATGTACTCCTCCTCTTTCAGCAGCTTTTCTACAAACCGTGTTCATAACCAAAGTTATATTTTTGGCAGATCTAATCGGACTTTCGGGGATTCTATCTGAAATATGTAAGAGACTATTACTTTCATTTGCAATCCGAGCGATTTCTTCTCTGTCTCCTTTTGCGATCGCATCCATTACTCTCTTCTCAAATTGATATCTAGCCTCGATCATCGTTTTACTTTCAGCAATATTGGTTTTTAGTTGCTCTTTATTTAGTGGTGGGGTGATGATTTCAGAGGTTATGAGTTGTGAATCAATATGTTTATGGATACACATATTAACAAGTAAATCGCCGATGCTATTAGAATCCATACTACTAATAACGGTTAAGGATGTATAGAATTCTTCGAGCTGTTTTCGTTCACTAACAGGCAGCTTGTTTGTAGATAAAATATCACTAATAAATCCAATACTAGGAATACTTGAAATAAAAGGACCTATTAATGCGGAACCATAAAATATGCTATTTCTCCAAATACCAGCTGCAATATACTCAAGGCCAAACGAATTTACATGATAATAGTAGCTATTCGTTTCATTCTTTCTTAGTGTTTCATTAATTGTAAAATACTCATTGTTGATGTTTTGTAGTACAGCGGGAATATGATGATTAACGAGCTGTAAAGTAGCATTCCCGTCTTTATCAATTAACCGGACATCCATTTTAGTAATCGCATTTATTATCGTACATTTTTTATAGAAATCATTAAAATAAAATCCTGATTCCTCTGACATATAATCACCTCTTCGATGGATTCTTTCAATTATTATATCTGTAAATATGCAAAAAAAGTCGTTTTTATGCTAATTATGTCAAAATAGTACGATTATAAATATTAACCTTACAATATAATGAACGTAAGAATACGGAATTAGTCATGAAGGTACTTATAGTTGATAGTTGTTTTATCTGAAATGTAATCGTTCCCATATATGAAAAGATAAATTTAGGAGGAATTACAATGAGAAAAATTATTAATATGAATGATGAATGGAAATTTATAAAGCAAGATGAAGGACAAGCAATGGACCAAGCTTATAATGATGAAAGCTGGGAAGTTGTTCATGTACCCCACACATGGAACGCTATTGATGGAGCAAATGGCTTTGATTTTTATAAAGGGGCTTGTTGGTATCGAAAAGAGTTTGTCGTAGATACATTAGCAAAAGGGAATAAAGTATATATTGAGTTCAACGGCTCTAACAGTATTACGGATGTTTATATGAATGGCCAACATCTGGGACAACATAAAGGCGGTTATTCTACTTTTAGATTTGATATAAGTGATGTGATTCAATTTGGAACGAAGAACACACTAGCTGTAAAGGTAGATAATACTGTTGTTGATGATGTTTATCCACAAATGGCCGATTTTACTTTTTACGGTGGGATCTATCGTGATGTAAATCTAGTGATTGCTAATCATGTTCACTTTGATTTAATGGACTATGGTTCACAAGGAATCTATGTCATTCAAGAAGAAGTAAACGAAGAGAAGGCTTCATTAACGATTAAATCTAAAGTAGTCAATGATCATGAAGAAGAAAAGAAAGTAAGACTGTGGGTCGATTTAGTAGATGTACAAGGAAAAACAGTAGCTTATGCTGCAAAAGAAGTCGTGCTAGCTTCACGTGAAACAAAAGAAGTTGAAGTGCCAGTTGTGATCGATAACCCAACATTATGGAATGGTAGAAAAAATGCGTATATGTATGAAGCAAAAGTATCTTTGCAGAGCTTTAACGATACTGTAGATGAGCTATCGATTCCTTTCGGAGTAAGATACTTTGAAGTGGATGCTGAAAAAGGTTTCTTCTTAAACGGTGAACATCTTGCTTTAAATGGTGTTTCAAGACATCAAGATCGCAAAGATATGGGCTGGGCAATTACTAAAAAAGAACACGAAGAAGATATGGACTTAATTAAAGAGGTAGGGGCGACTTCAATTAGATTAGCTCACTATCAACATGACCAATATTTCTATGATTTATGTGACCAAGAAGGAATGGTTATCTGGGCTGAAATTCCATTTATTTCTGTGATGTCAAAAACGGAATTAGAAGGAATAAATGCCAAACAACAAATGATTGAATTAATTAGACAAAACTTTAACCATCCATCAATTATGTTCTGGGGAATTCAAAATGAAATCCAAATTAGTGGTGAAAGACCAGAACTTAGAAAACTTGTGAAAGAATTAAATGAGCTAACAAAAAATGAAGATCCAACAAGATTAACGACAATGGCGAATGTGATGTTCGTGCCAGATAAAGATGATTATAACTATATGACAGATATCGTTGGCTATAATAAATATTATGGTTGGTATCAAGGCAAAGCAGAAGATTTTGCCGGTTGGCTTGATGGATTCCATAAGACGAATCCTACGGTGAAATTAGGGATTTCAGAATACGGGGCAGAGGGTATTTTACAATATCATAGCAATGATCCGAAAGTAAAAGACTATACGGAAGAATACCATACGCTCTATCATGAAAAGGTTTGGAAAATTTTCTCGGAACGTCCTTACCTCTGGTCCACATATGTATGGAATATGTTTGATTTCGGTGCCAATATAAGAGATGAAGGCGGCGTTAAGGGAAGAAATAACAAAGGGTTGATCACATACGATCGTAAGATTAAAAAAGACGCGTTTTATATGTATAAAGCAAATTGGTCAGATGAAAAATTCGTGCATATTACAAGCAAACGCTATATCGATCGCGCTGATCGCGCCATTTCTGTTAAAGTGTATTCGAATTGTGAGGAACTCACGCTTTATGTAAACGGGAAAGAATTAGAAACGAAATCAGGTCATAGAACCTTTACTTTTGAACATATTGAATTACAAGATGGCATGAACGAGATCAAAATTATTTCGAACCATGATGGTGTTGAATTACAAGATGTAGCTAAGTTTAACAAAGTGACAGAACCTAACCCAAGTTATGAGGCTCCTGAAGCGGAAACAGGTGGACTAGTAGCAAACTGGTTCCAAATGCCTGATCTAGGTGATGATGATGAAGTTGAAGAAATTCACATTACTGATGATGTGTATTCAACAGCTGACACATTTAAAGATCTTATGGAAAATGAAGAAGCGAAAGCCGTCCTTGAAAAATATTTAGGTAATTTCTCAGAACACCCAATGTTTGGAATGGCACAGGGAATGCAGTTGGATTTCATCGCGTCTATGGACGAAGACTTGTTCAATGAAAAATTGATGTATCGACTAAATAAAGAACTAACACAAATTAAAAAGTCATAATTGAAGCGTAATTACGAGTGGAAGATTCGTGGATCAGCATCTGTAAGTAACAGTACGCTCCTAGCAACGTGAAAGATGTGAATAAGTGGAAAAGGAGTTGCTTACATGGGCAACTCTTTTTCCGCTTATACGAGATTTATCGCAATCGGCTTTCGACGCTCAAAAGTGAATATCGATGTAAAACCACATTGTATCGCCATATCAACAGCATCCTCAAAATTCGAACCAACGGCGTCCGCAAAATGAGAATCAGAACCGATTGTTAGAATTTCGCCACCTAAATCTTTATAAAGTTGTACGATATTAATAGAAGGAAGAGCTTGCTTCAAGTTTCCTCTAAGTCCTGAAGTATTAATTTCAATGCCAATGTTTCGTTTGATCGCCTTCATTAAAATCGCTTCTAATATCTCTTTGTGATCTTCAAAATGATACATGCCAATCGTTTTGACGGCATAGCGTTTCAGTAAGTCTAAATGTGCAATCACATCTATATCTGCTGAACAAACCATCTTGTACACTTCTTCAAAATAGCTTTGATACGCTAAATAGGTATCCTTATTCTCCAAAAATCTACGTAATTTAAGGTTGTTAATATTATGTACAGACCCTAAGATGAAATCTAAATCCAACGGTGACAGTGCCGCTTCATATTCCTGTTTAAGCAGGTGTGGTTCACAAAGTTCAATTCCAACTTTGATAACCAAGTGATTGCCGTATATTTCTTGACATTCCTCGATCTCGTTAAAATAATGTGTGAAATTCATATGACCATAAGTGGGAGCAAGGGGGTTAACCGAAAAGTGTTCCGTGAAACAAATTTCTCTGATTCCTTTCTCAATGGCGGTTTTACATACATCTTTCATGGAAGCGGTAGAATCAAACGAATGATTTGTATGGTGATGATAATCGATTAAATGCATAGCAGGGCATCCTCTCCGTTCATGACTAATGATACATGATTCTAGCAAAAGAAACAGTACGTGGCAATGAAGGATGTATACTTAATTGAGGAAATTGTTAGGAGATTCGTACATGGGGGAAAGAACGCAGTATACTTGTGACTCCAATTAATCCTTATATTTGTATCAATTTTGGAACGAAGGATCGTAGAACATGATATGGTTTATGTGATGATAACTGTACTCAAATTCATTTAGAAATGTAATGGAGGAAACACAATGAATTATGACAAAGCGCAGCGAAAGCAAATAAATAAAGTAGTGGAGTTTATTGAAGATCATATAGATGAAAATCTTTCGCTAGACCAGTTAGCTAAAGTATCTACGTATTCTCCTTTTCATTTTCAACGATTGTTTAAAGGGATCATTGGCGAAACACCGGCTGGCTATGTGAAACGTCTTCGTCTTGAGAATGCTGCACATATGTTGATATATGAACAGCAGATCCCGATTACTCAAATTGCGTACATATGCGGTTTTGCATCTCTATCATACTTCACTTATTCATTTAAAGCATATTTTAATATGAGTCCTAAACGGTGGCGAGATGGTGCTTATTTAGAACGATTCCCCAGAGAGTATGATAGCAAGAAATCTAAACTTTTAAGCACAAATACGAAAGTAGAAAATGATCAAAACCCTTATACTGAATTTAAGTGGCTAGACTTATCAAAAGTGAAAATCGTACATTTTCCAGCGTGCACAACTGTTAACAGGCATAATATTGGCTCTTACATGAATGGAATACCAGACGCATGGGAAGATATTTATCGATGGTCAAGTGTGCGAGGGTTAATCAAACAAAATACAATGATCTTCGGTGTCCCAAGGAACAATCCGTATATCACACCTCCAGAAAAAAGTCGCTACGATTGTCGTATAACCATTCCTCATGGTGAAGATGTCAGACAGGATGACGAAGAAGTATATCCTTTTAGTGGTGGGAAATATGTGTTGTATGAGTTTGACGAACCTGTCAGTTATCGTGAAAGAAGTAAACTGATAGAGTGTTACTCAGAGTTGTATAGCTTTTGGCTGCCCAAGAGTGGCTACAAGTATTTAGGAAATCCGATTGAACTTGTTGTAATTGAAGAAGTAAGGGGCACATTAACTCTTACTTGTAAAATCAGTGCAATAGCTTTAGCCATTGAACCAAAATAGACCGGAGGAATTATATGTTATTTAATGTGAGTGAACTTCATTATATGGCAATTATCGCAGGTGGATTCTTGTACATGATATATGGAACCATCTATTATTCGATATTACTAGGGAAGAATAAAGAGGGTGGGCAAAGTGAAGGCCCATTGAAATATATTATCTCAGTTATCGTTGCATTTATTAGTTCATTTTTTGTTGCCCTACTCGTCCAAGTCTCTAGCGCTGAAGGATTAATAGAGGGGGCAGCTGTAGGTATTATCATTGGGATCCTCATTACGATTGTTTATTTGAAAAATACATTATTTGGACTTGTAACGAAAAAAGCTTTTTTACTTGTTATAGGCGACCACCTTATCATTTTTACGTTACTAGGAGCGCTGCACGGTCTTTTATAATAATATCAGAAACAATTGTTGTAGGTTTTGATAGGGTAATTAGCTACAAATCAGTCAATGGTTCGTTCTAAAACTAGGCGCTTTCCTTTTTAAGGATAAGCGCCTATTAGGCATGAAATCCATAATACTTAACGACAACAAATTATCTATTTATCCAACCTAATTGGCGCTTTATGATATTCAGTTATTTCCTAATTTATAAGTAAAGAAAGGCAGAATGCATGAAAGTTAATGCGTTCTGTCTTTCTTAGTCTTTAAAATTCATAATAACGACGAAGTAAATACGAAATCCATTTACAATGAGGATGATTTCGAATATTTTCTAGTAATCCTTTCACAATAGCAGGACTTAAAGTTGGTTCCAGAAGCTGCTGCTTTAGTAGGATTAACGATTCTTTTTCAATCGACTCATCAATTTCTTCAATTTTTTTCTCCATGATTTCGAGAATTTGTTCCTTCGTTATTTCTTCAGTCATTGGCTGGTTAATCATTTCGATAAGCTCTTGTGAAATAAATGGGACGGTAGTATGTCTTGCTAGTAAATTTGTTTTTTCCACAAGGGATTGAGACAGTAACTCTAAATCTAACGGTACGTTATAGAATAAAAATAACTGTAAATAAGTACTCATGAAGCCTTTGATACAATAAATTAAATCATATTTGATCAGTTCGACTTCTTCTCTATATAAACGTTCAATCATTGATAAGATAATTTTCTCGTTTAATTGATTATAGTTATGCATTCTTTCGATTAGTACTTCATTGAATGACTGTATTTGCTCTTTAATAAGAATTTTGGCGAAATCAGAATGCTTATGAAACGTATGAAACATGGTGTAATAAAATTCGTATAAAAGTTTTTTATCATCATTTGTGTTTCTGACCGTATAGTCAATATCAGAAGTGATTTGCATCATGAAATGATCAATCAATGCTAAAATCAATTCGTCTTTTGACTTGAAAGATAAGTAAAAAGAACCTTTGGAAATCCCGCAATGTTCTGTTATTTGTTGAACAGAAGTGGCTTCGAAGCCCTGCTTTGCAAAAAGATCTAACGCCTTTTCCATAATTAATTGTTTCTTAATCATTATTTATATCGCTCCTAGATACCCTATCGTTGACAAATGACTGACTAGTCATTACTATAAAGAAATGAGCTTGATAAGTCAATTTAAGGTGGGTGTAATAGTGAAAGGGTTAGTCAATTTTGTCTTAAAGAATAAACTAGCAGTATGGCTACTTACTATTATCATTACGGTATCTGGTATTTATTCAGGTACGAAAATGAATATGGAGACGATCCCTAATATTTCGATTCCTTACTTAATGGTCATGGATGTATATCCTGGAGCAACTCCTGAAAAAGTAATGGAAGATGTGTCCATGCCGATAGAGAAAGCGGTAGAAAACCTTGAAAACGTGAAATCCGTTTATTCAAATTCCTATTCTAACATGGCAAGTATTCAAGTGGAATACGAATACGGTGTGGATATGGACGAGGCGAAACGTGCCTTGCAATCTGCGTTAGATGCAGTGAAATTACCAGAAGGAGCACAAGAGCCGACAACTACAGCGATTAGCATGAACATGATGCCAGTTGTTGCCTTAAGTGTAAGTAGTTCAAAAGAAGATATTGTTGAATTAACGTCAACGGTAGAGGAAAGTTTACTGCCAAAAATCGAGAAAATCGATGGTGTTGCGTCGGCAGCGATTACAGGTCAGCATATTGAAGAAGTAGACCTTACGTATAACAAAGCAAAAATGACTGAACTCGGCTTAACAGAAGATCAAGTAAAGCAAATGATTCAAGCGAGTAATGTAGCAGTTTCACTAGGGCTTTACGAGTTTAAAGCAGGAGAACAAGCCGTAGCAATCGACGGTAAGTTCATGACAGCTGATGAATTAAAGAATATGCTTATTCCGGTAACACCAACAGCTGCAAGTCCGTCACCATTTGTGAAATTGAGCGATATTGCTACCATTGATGTAGTTGGTAAAGTACAATCCGTTTCACGTACAAATGGCAAAGAGGCTATTGCGATTCAAATTGTCAAAGGGCAACAAGCAAACACTGTTGATGTTGTAAACAGTGTGAAGAAGTTAGTGAAAGAAGAAAAGGCAAAATACGATGGTCTTGTCATCGATGTAACGCTTGACCAAGGTGCACCAATTGAAAAATCCGTTTCAACGATGATTGAAAAAGCGTTATTTGGTGGTTTAATTGCCGTATTAATTATTCTTCTATTCCTACGTGATTTTAAATCAACGATTATTTCGATCGTATCGATTCCCGTTTCAATTTTCATGGCTTTACTGATATTAAACTGGATGGATATTACGCTAAATATTATGACACTTGGTGCGATTACGGTTGCCATCGGTCGGGTAATTGATGACTCCATCGTAGTCGTTGAAAATATTTATCGTCGTTTACATTTAAAAGAAGAGAAGTTAACAGGTCGCGCACTTGTACGTGAAGCGACAATTGAAATGTTCAAACCAATCATGTCATCTACATTAGTAACAGTTGCGGTATTTGCGCCACTTATCTTCGTTGGTGGTATGGTCGGCGAGCTATTCATGCCGTTCGCATTAACAATGGCGTTTGCGCTTTTTGCTTCATTAATTGTTGCGATTACAATCGTTCCGGCACTATCTCACTTCTTATTTAAGAAGAAGTTATATGGTGAAAAAACCGAAAGTAGCCATAAAGAGGCTGGTAAATTAGCGAAATGGTACAAAGGGGTCCTTAATCGGGCACTGAATCATAAAGTGATTACTTCCCTAATTGCGATTGTTTTATTAGCTGGTAGTTTGGCGTTAACGCCTTTAATCGGCTTTAGTTTCATGGGTAGTGAAGAAGATAAAGTGATGTACTTAACGTACACACCAAAAGCAGGCGAGCTTAAGGATGATACATTAGCAAATATTCATGTTGTCGAAGAGAAGTTACTTAAACGTGATGATATTGATATTGTTCAAGTTTCTGTAACAGATAGTGGCGATCAGATGTCAGCAATGATGGGTGGCGGAGCAGGCGGCGGATTAATGTACCTAATCTTTGACCCGGAAATGGATAACTTCCCAGAGGTTCGCACAGAAATTGAAAAGTATGTGACGAACATTGGTCAAACAGGCGAATGGAAGAGCCAGAACTTCTCATCTATGTCGGGGTCGACAAATGAAGTAAGCTACTCATTTTATAGTGAAAATCTAGATAAACTAAATGAAACGGTAAAACAAGTAGAAGGCGTAATGAAGAAAACGGACGGTTTAAAAGATGTTTCTTCAAGTGCAGAAGATGCCTATGTTGAATATACGTTCAACGTAGCACAAGATGAATTGCTACAGTATGGGTTAACAACAGGGCAACTCGTCATGATGTTAAGCCCAGCAAAAACACAAGATGTTTTAACAACGGTTGAAAAAAATGGTGATACATTAGATGTAATTGTTCAGCAAGAACAAGCTGCACAACCAGAATCAATCGATGATATTTTAGCAACACCAGTACCGGTAGCGCAAGGCAATACAATGCCACTTTCTGAGCTTGTAACCGTGAAGAAAGGGACAACTTTAAATACACTTGCACGTAGTAAAGGTGAATACTACGCAACGGTTTCAGGGAAAATCATTGGTGATGATATTTCCAAAGTAACAGCTAAAGTAGATAAAGAGATTGATCAATTAGATTTACCTAAAGGTGTTACAGTGGATGTTGCTGGTGTAACGGCAGACATGACTGAAACATTTACACAACTAGGTGTAGCCATGGCTGCAGCAATTGCGATTGTGTACTTCATCCTTGTGGTCACATTCCGTGAAGGTGTCGCGCCATTTGCAATCCTATTCTCGTTACCATTTGCAGTAATTGGTTCATTTGTTGGTTTATTAATCGGCCGTGAAACGATCTCAGTCTCTGTTATGATGGGTCTATTAATGTTAATCGGTGTCGTTGTAACGAATGCCATTGTACTTGTAGACCGTATTATTCATATGGAACGTGATGGTATGAATATGCGTGAAGCGATTCTTGAAGCTGGCGTAACGCGTCTACGTCCAATCCTCATGACCGCAATCGCAACGATCGGTGCATTAATCCCATTAGCGATTGGCTCAGGCGGCGGTGGATTGATCTCCAAAGGCCTTGGTATTACAGTAATCGGTGGTCTAGCAAGTTCGACGTTATTAACGTTAATTGTTGTACCAATCGTTTATGAAATCTTATCGAAGCTATTCAAGAAAAACCGTAAAGAAGTAGAAGAGAACTAATGGTTTAAGCCCTACAAGAACATGATCTTGTAGGGCTTTTTAAACCCCAATTTGAGGGGGACTAAATTTAATACGAACAGGTAGATCAAACATGCTACGTCAGTTTGGAATGACGCTTAGTATGCGTTCAAAATAACGACCTGTTTAATTGTGTGTCAGCTCATGCTATAATGAGAAACTTAGGATAGTTACGACTTTTGCTCATAATTGAACGGATGCCAAGAAAAGCCTCCGCTAAAGCGTAAATATGGAGGTGTTAGAGAATGAATAAACGATGGACGATCAGTAAGATTAAAGAATTTGTTGCGAACAATTCGGAAAGTAAGTTACTATCGACGGAATATCACGGTTTTTCGCAAAAGTTACTATTTAAATGTGCATGTGGTAGCAATTTTGAAAAAACATTTACGAAATTTAAAAATAATAACCAACGTAAATGTGAAGTGTGCCAACCGACAAAAGCGTCACGCTAAACGTATAGCAAATAAACGAAGTGCCGATTTCTATTAAATAGAAGTTGGCGCTATTTTTATTGAAAAGAGACCGAGGCTTATCCTAAAGACAGGACAGCCTCGGTCTCATCTGATTAATTCACTTCATATTCACTCACATTGCGCTCGACAACTCTTGCTCCTTTTGCGCTAATGAATGATCCGGACGCTGTTGTGAACACATTGCTCGCTATGACTGCATCCATAGCCGTTTTCACTTTTTCGACGTCAACCGGTTCAATTGGATCGGCAACGGAAAGTGTTGCTGATTTACCGCCTTCGGTTAGAAACAATAATTCCAGTGTTTTTACCATTTTCTTCACCCCTTTCTTTCCTTAGAAAATTAATTGGATAGAATAGTTGTCCCGATTTGAGCGACTTTTGAGAGAGGGTGTATTTGTAACCCTGCGATTGCTTCAGTTGCCGCTAAAATATCATCTGAAGCAGCATCTGTTTTTACATTGGAAAATGATTTACGCTTCACAATCGGTATGCCTTTTTCATCCATGCCTGTTTCAAACTCTAAGCGGATCGTTACAGCTTCAAGAATTTCAATTGCCACGTTGCTCACCTCCTTTCACTTTCTTTATAAGAGTTAAAACGGAAAAAGTAGTATCGGGGGGGAACTTTCAGACCGGTACAGTGAGACGTTTGTCATTATACCTGCACTAGTGATTACGGTTTCGGCTTTGAATGTCTTGAGTTTCTCTACCAATTTGTTCGGCGTGATCATTTCGGCGGTTATGTACGGGATTGGTTTCGGTTCCGCGCAACCTGCTCTTCAAGCGGCAACGATCCGTCTTGTAGGGGTAGCCAATGCTTCATTTTCGACTGCTACTGACCTCGGAATCGAACTAGGTGCAATCATATTAGGTTGGGTTTCCCAGTACACGAGCTACCAAGTATTGTTCACTGTCAGTGCCGTGTCGGTCGTGTTTTCCTTGTTTCTGTTCATTTTCTTTGTAAAGCGTTTGTTGAAAAGCGAAGAGCTTAGCCAACTTAAAACAGGTACTCTATCCTAAAAATAGGTTAACCGCTGCATCTCGCAACAAAGTATGGCGGCTGGGTGACCCGTATAGTAATTGAACTCTTTGTTCGATATCTTACAACTGTATTTGATAGATATAAAAATAAAGTGAATAAAGTTTTGTCTCGATTTTTATTACTAAAAGTCGGCTAAGGTTACTCCACTTATTATTTCAATAGAAGAGGCACTTTTAATTACATGACTCTGTTAAATAATATTGTTGATAATCCATTAATAAAGAAAAAGGACCTATTTAGGGTCCTTTTTGTGGTATTCTTGTTCAGCTAACGCACCCCGTTAGCTGAACAAAAATCTTTATTTTTCTAAAACCAAATACTCTTTTGTTTTAGATATTGATATACCGTATTCATTAGCAAAATCAATTAAATCTGCAAATAGGTTGTGGGGAACAAAATTAACAGCTCTAATGCTAAATCCTTTTTTCACTTGTATAATAACCCCTTTGGTAACCCAACTGAAACGTTTAAACTTCATCTGAATTATTTGATTGGGATATATTACTTGTTTGTAGATAGGCATTGTCAAAAATAATATTTGATATGTCAAATAACCGTCATCTATCTTAAACTTAAATTGGATAAAGATTGCTACAAGAATAAATACAGTTAATAATATTTGAAAGTAAAATAATCCTACGGAAAAATAATTCATTTTTATTGACGATACTGTTATCGCCAATAAAAATCCTAAAACACCTCTTTGGGTTTTTGCATTGTAAATCAATTCTTTCGCCTCCTCACAAGCCCCATTTAACGTAAATATCCAGTCAGTTAAGCGACAACAGTCTTAATATTGATACGTTCTCAATGAGTTATAAGTTTCATTAATGGGTAACAAACAACTCTCTACTATCATTTTGTTTATAGAACCATCATCACTTCTATGCTTCACAATATCTAGGTAAAACACAAGTGCATTCTGTTAAACAGAAAAATGGTAACGGTAGTTTCCTTGAATAAGCATGTTTCTATTTGGGAGCAAGTATGCTGTAATAGTGATAGAACAATCGTTCATCCTGTTCTAAGTAGTCAAAGAAGTGAGGAATTGATCGTGAAAAAATTTAAGAAGTTTTACTTAGAGATTACAAGTGTATGTAATCTTGCATGCAGCTTTTGTCCGCCAACAGAACGGCAGAAGCAATTCATTTCTGTGGAGGACTTTTCTAAGAGATTAGACCAAATTAAACCGCACACAGACTACATTTATTTACATGTAAAAGGTGAGCCATTGCTCCATCCTAAAATAGGCCAATTGTTAGACGTAAGTCATGAAAAAGGGTTTAAAGTTAATATTACAACCAATGGAACATTAATTAATAAAAAGAGAGAAAAATTATTAAATAAGCCTGCGCTAAGACAAATGAATTTTTCACTCCATAGCTTTGATGGCCATATTGGTTCTAAAGATAAGGAAGGGTATGTGAAAAGTATCCTTTCGTTTATTAAAGAAGCAACGAGTCAATCAGAAATGATTGTTTCCCTGAGATTATGGAACCTTACACAAGACAATACGACGAATATTGAAAGAAAACGAAACAGAGAATTACTAGAAATGATTGAGAAAGAATTTGATTTAGACTACAAAATTGAAGAGAAGGTCGTACCAGGAAGCGGCGTGAAAATTGCGGACCGCATCTTCATCAATCAAGATTACGAGTTTCAGTGGCCTGCGTTACATGAAGAAGAAGATGATGGGAAGGGCTTCTGCTATGGCATGCGAAATCAAGCAGGTATTTTAGCAAATGGAACTGTTATTCCTTGTTGTCTAGATGGTGAGGGAGTGATCAACCTTGGAAATATTAATGATGATTCATTTTCTGATATTATCGAGATGGATCGAGCAAAAAACCTTGTAGATGGTTTTTCACGAAGAGTGGCAGTGGAAGAGCTATGTAGAAAATGCGGATATCGTAAAAGGTTTGGAAAATAGATAGGCGAATGGCTAGGATTTAGTAAGTTAGATGAAGTCATTCCAACTCATTATCTCATTTAGATATAACGCGAAATGCTTGGAAAATAAAACGAATCATTAGAAAATGATTATGTTAGATCGTATTAAGAGGCCGAGGCTGTCCTAATTACAGGACAGCCTCGGCCTCTTTTAATTAATTCACTTCATATTCACTCACATTGCGCTCGACAACTCTTACCCCTTTCGCGCTCATGAATGATCCGGACGCTGTTGTGAACACATTGCTCGCTATGATTGTATCCATAGCTGTTTTCACTTTTTCTACGTCAACCGGTTCAATTGGATCAGCAACGGAAAGTGCTGTTGATTTACCGTCTTCGGTTAGAAACAATAATTCCAGTATTTTTGCCATTTTCTTCACCCCTTTCTTTCCTTCGAAAATTAATTAGATAGAATAGTTGTCCCGATTTGAGCGACTTTTGCAAGAGGGTGCATTTGTAACCCTGCGATCGCTTCAGTTGCCGCTAAAATATCATCTGAAGCAGCATCTGTTTTTACCTTGGAAAATGATTTACGCTTCACAATTGGTATGCCTTTTTCGTCCAAACCCGTTTCAAATTCTAAGCGGATCGTTACAGCTTCAAGAATTTCAATGGCCACGTTGCTCACCACTTTTCACTTTCTTTATAAGCGGTAAAAGATAAAAAGTAGCAACGGGAAAAAGTTTTTAAAAGGGTTTCTAGATTGAGTGATTGTATCCCGACTTTTCTATGGAAAAGGGGCGGTTTTTACATTTGAAAATAACTAACTTTGTTTTAACCCCGTTCTAAAATCAGAACAGGGTTATGCGTGTTTGTGGTTTTAAAATTAAAGAGCTATATTGTCTTACAAAAGCGACTAGCATTTATATAACATTTATACTCACAACCCGAATTTAATTTTAAAAAAATGGTGTTATATAAGGGGTTTTATTAATAGATTATTAAAAAATGTTATAGATTAACAAGATGTACCGTTATTTACAATTATCAAAAATTAAAATCAGTTAATATGAGATTTAAATCGATGGTATCCAAAAGAGTACACTGATAATGGTACTTTATTAAATTCACGGGTGCATTAGATGGGAGTAATTATAGGATATAAATCGAAAAAGTTTGGAGGTGTCTAATGTTGTTGAGAAAACAATAATAACAAATTTTAACACGGTTCGAACATGAATATTTGTAATTTTTAGAATGTGATAAAAAGCAATATGCGTGTAAATGAATCATCTATCGTAACATAAAGCCAATTAGTAGAATTTGTTGGACTAATATAAAGGGAGAAGAGATATGGAAGCATTAAAACTTAATGAAGTACCTGAAAAGCATAATGAAAAGGAAAGTAAACGTAACAAGACCTCTATTTATCGAATTGTTTGGAGATGGCACTTTTACGCAGGACTTATATTTTCCCCATTTTTAATTATTTTGGCTTTTAGTGGTGCGGTATATTTATTCAAGCCACAAATAGAATCAATGTTATATCAGGACCTCTACTATGTGAAGGAGAGTCATTCATCTCTGATCTCTCCTTCAGAGCAGATAAGTCTGGTAAAAGAAAAGTACCCTGAAGGGATTGTGAATTCGTATAAAACGTATGATGACCCATTACGAACATCAGAAATTAGTATTTCTAATGCTGGCCAATCACTTTCGGTATTTGTAGATCCATATACAGGTACAATAACTGGATCGCTAAATTCAGAAAAGAAATTTACAGAGATATTTAAAAAGCTGCATAGCGAATTAATAATAGGTGGTACATTCGCCAACCGCTTGGTGGAACTTGCTGCATGTTGGTGTGTAATCTTGCTTATAACTGGTCTATATATATGGTGGCCTAGAAATAAGGCGTCTATCTGGGGGACTATTCTACCTAGATTCAACAAGAAAGGCCGGATATTCTGGAGAGATATGCACGCTGTTCCTGCCTTTTGGTTATCGATATTTGTTTTGATTTTAATAGGGACGGGGCTTCCATGGTCAGGAGTAATGGGTGAACAAATAAACCGTTTCGCTACTGCTACTAATACAGGGACTCCTCCTTATGCGTACAGTTGGGATGCAAAACCAGAGTCTATCATTAGAACGAAAGATGTTGCACAAGATGGACCATGGGCAACTGAAAATTTAGCAGTGCCTTCTTCTAAAACAAGTAGTTATTCGACTATTTCACTGGAAGACGTTTCTTATATTGCTGGAAATAACAAGGTGGCAAAGCCTTATACCATATCTATGCCACAGTCAGAAAAAGGCGTATATACCGTCACAACTTCCCATACAAAACCAGGAGATAATGCGACATTAAACATTGATCAATACAGTGGAGCGGTATTAACAGATGTTCGCTTTAACGATTATGGAATTACGGCAAAGGCCATAACAGTCGGCATTGCATTACATGAAGGAAGATTATTTGGATTAGCCAATCAAATCATTGGTCTCATTGTATGTATGGGATTAATAGGGGTGGTCATTAGTTCATTTATCATGTGGAAAAAACGTAAACCTTCTGGTAAATTAGGTGCTCCTTCTAAAGTTCATGATAAGAAATTAACTAGAACTGTATTTTTTATCATGCTTGTATTAGGAATAGTAATGCCGTTAGTTGGTATTTCTATAATTTTGGTGTTTTTATTAGATCGTTTTGTTATACCTAAATTTAAGCCGTTAAGAGGATGGATAAATTAATAGAAGAAGAGAGGATATTTGAGTACCATGAGAAAATATATTTTCATACTATCTGCATTTATACTTGTTTGTATGATTAGTGGATGTAATGCAACTAGCAGTTCCTCTCAAGAAAAAATGCAAGTGATTGAAGCGGACATCATACTATCTGATGCTGTTTCACTGAACCAAGAATGTATATTTAAAGTTCATGTAACGCAGGGATCAAGCAATGTAGATGATGCACAAGATGTTCAATTTGAAATTTGGAATGCTACTACTCAAGATAGTGAAATGCTTCAAGCTGATTTTACAGGTAATGGAACATATACTGTTTCTAAACAGTTTAGTAAAGATGGAATCTATTATGTTCAAACTCATGTCAATGCCAGAGGACTTCATGTCATGCCTAAAAAACAACTTATTGTTGGGAAAGTCTCAGAAGAGGAAATAAATGCTTTAAGAGAAGAGCCTGTTAAGAAAAGCAATCATCAGGGTCATCATCATTGAACGATTGATTTAGATAAGAGAGATGTATGACAACACCGGTTTATTTTCCCCCATTATTATCGGTTATCCAGTTACAGTGGCAGGGGAAATTCCTGCCTTTTTCTTTTAGGAGAAAAGTTTCACCCTTGATATTTATAGAAAAGAAGTCTTTCAATTACTTTTAGAAATGCTCCAGGTGAACGAATCTCGTCCAATGGTGCATGTATGTTCATTAGTTTTGACAGCAATCTACCAAGTTCACCAATTTTTCACATGTTTTATCATGCGTCTACTTGTTTTATCTTCTAAACTTAAATATTCTTAAAGGAAATCTATATGAAAGCGAGGACACTAAAGCAATGAAAATATTGAACTACATAATGTTTCTCCTCGTTTTATCATTATTCATGCCCGCTGTGTCTGTTGCAGAAGGCACTTTACAATCTAAAATCGACGAGGCACAAAAGGGTGCCACAATTGAACTAAATGAGGGGGAGTATGAGGAAACATTGGTAATTACCAAGCCAATAACCCTAAAAGGAAAAGGTGAAGTCCTTCTTCGATCTTGTCAATCTGATCCGGTAGTTACCATGAGCGGTGAGTCAGTTACTCTAAAAAATATTAAAGTGGAACACTGTGGAGATGAAAAAGAAGATACAGCCATTTATGTTACTGGTTCCAATCATAAACTGGAGGGACTTGCTATTGAGACGACGCGTTTCGGTATTAGACTTGATAATGCGAATGGCGTAACGATCCAAGATAGCGAGATTGTTGGCAGGAAGCAAGGCAATGGGATTGATTTATGGAAATCCAATCAGAATACGTTTGAAAATCTTAAAATTACCAATGTTACGGATGGAATTTATTTGGAGCAAAGCAATGGGAATACTATACATAGGAATGATATCCAAATATCCCGTTACGGTATGCATCTCATGTTTTCAAATGAAAATGTACTTGACGAAAATGCATCTAGAGCGAATATAACAGGGACAATGTTAATGGAATCAAAGCGGACAGTCGTTAGTAATAATAAATTTTTGTCAAATAACAAAAGTGTGAATGCACAAGGACTGTTAATTTATTTGTCTACTGACACTGAAGTGATTGGAAATGAGTTTATCTCCAATCGTGTAGGCATTTTTATTGAAGAGGCTGAAAATAACCGAATAGATTCCAATAAAATCAAGGACAATTTTATCGGGGTACAATTTAAAAAATCGAACGGAAATAATATAATGCGTAATACATTTGTTGGAAATGTCAATGATGCACAGGCAATAGAAAGTGCAAATAATCAAGTTAATGGGAACTATTGGGATGCAGCAAGCAAGGTTGATGTAAATGGAGATGGCAAGAGTGAAATTGTCTATAGCGCTGATCCGTATTTTCTTACTTTGACAAACGCAGTTCCAGAGTATCAGCTATTTTTCCAAGCACCAGGGCTTATCCTGTTACAAAATATATTGAAAAGCCCGGCTGACCAATTGCTTACAGACTCAGCCCCTTTAATGAACATGACGATAGAAGTCGAAAAAGAAAGATCAACGAGTTTTAGTTTATGGATCATAAGTGTAGTAATGATTTTATCCAGTTTTAGTCTATTTATATTTGGGAGGAAAAGAAGATGAAGAAAAAACTGTTTAGTTTTATTGTGTTGGCAGGATTAATAATGATTCTTGCAGCGTGTGGAAATGATAAAGCGCAACCAGTTGCTATTAATGAAGCAACGGACACTTGTGAAACATGTAATATGGCTGTTATTGACAACCAATATGCTACCCAGATCATTTTGGAAAACGGAAAATCTATGGTTTTTGATGATGTAGGTTGTATGTACGAATGGGTAACTAAACATGAAAATGAAAAAATTGATGCTGAATTTGTCCGTGATTATCATGATAAAGAGTGGATGTTAGTGGACGATGCAACTTATGTATATAATCAATCGGTTAAAACGCCAATGGCTTATAATGTAATATCATTTAAAGATAAGGCTACTGCAGAAGAGTTTGCTGCGGAAAATGAAGGCAGTACGATAATGACTGCCAATGATTTAGCTGGCCATGATTGGAAGCAAAAGCAAGACAAAGCGAACCATTTACATTCAGACGGTGCAAAAGATGATCATAGCCATTCTCATTAATAAATAGAGGGCCGGCTCCGTTTTCGGACGGTCCCTTTTTCTTATCAAAAGCTTCATTTAATACTATGGGAAGAAATTAGTGGATTGAATTTAGACAATAAAGCTATTTATGGTGAAGAATTTTCGAAAAGAGGAATTAAGATGTGGAATATTTGGCACTCTGAACTGCGCATGACGATACGACAGCGATCTTTTTATTCTTTTTTAGTCTTATGGGTTACTGTACTTTCTCTCTTATTTTTAGTGCAAAGTAGCGCTCCATCCTTATCTGGATATACAAATATGACTGGAACTGTGGTCAATGTTGCCTTATATATCATTCCGCTTTTCATGTTGATCATTGGTTCCTTTTCTATCGCCAATGAAATGGAAAATGGACAATGGCGGTTGTTGAATACCTATCCTTTATTTTCTATATCGTACATATCAGGGAAAATAGGTGGTCAATTCACTGCTCAAGCGATCGTGTTTACGTTTAGTTATGGAGTTAGCTTGGCAATTGGACTAGTAAGTGGAAATGGTTTTTCTAGTGAATGGCTTCTGTCAATTTACTTTTTTTCTATGAGTCTAATTTTTTTCTTTCTCGTCCTTGGTATAACACTTGGATGTATCGTATCGACAAGGTGGCAGGCGTTATCAATATCAGTCATTATTTGGTTTTTCTTAATCATGATTTGGCCGACTGCGTTAATTGGTGTTTTAGGTTTGGTCCCTTATCCATGGATTGCCCCGTTAATGAAACTAGCCCTATTTACCAATCCAGCCGAATTTATTCGGGTGTCCTTAGTCATAAACCTTGATGGAGGAGCCGTTTTTGGGCAAGCATATGATTCACTTGTGCCCTATTTAGACCCACCTTATGGAATCCTTAATTATATTTTATATTTTATTGGATTTATGGCAATTACATTATTGTTTTCGATGCTCATGCTGGAATGGAGGAAAAGGCGATGACAGGATTAAAAGTGGAAGATGTCTCGAAAGTTTATAAAAAAAAAACAGCGTTATATCCATGTTCCTTTGAAGCAACGGAGGGAATTTGTGTTGTTTTATGCGGTGGAAATGGTGCCGGCAAAAGTACATTACTGCAAATCATTGCTGGTATCCTTTCTCCATCAAGTGGCACAACCTCTATTAACGGGAAAGGGATTATCTTAAACCGTGAGAATTATTTAACCGAAATTGGTTTTATGCCAGATGATTTCCATGCCCAGGAAATGATGACGATTGAAGAGTTCCTTAATTTTTATGGATCATTCCGGAAAGTGAAAAAAGATCGAGTAAACGAAGTAATCGATTTGATCGGTCTAGTTGACAAAAAACGTGAGTTAGTAAAAAGCTTATCTAAGGGAATGAGGCAGCGTCTAATATTCGGTCAATCAATTTTAGCCAAACCGAATGTCTTGTTATTAGATGAGCCGACAAACGGATTGGATCCCTACTGGGTAAATCGGTTCGTTGAAATTCTTAATCAGATTAAAAAAGAAGGCACAATCATTGTTTTTTCTACACATATGATGGATGTAGCAGCTGAGACGGGTGACGTCATTCTATTTATGAAACAAGGGGAAGTCATTGAGACAATCCATAATGAAAACAAAATAGAAGAGACGACGATGAAGTTGATGAAGCTTCATCGCCAATGAGAGTAGCTTAAGCGCTCCTTCCTCAAGTGGATAAAGCTACTTTTCACCTGTATACCCTGCTGCCGATAAAATCCGTACTTTTACCTGCAGCTAGCAAACCTGTGAAATTCGGTTCTCGTAGTGTTGCCCCGATTGTTATGCCTGTTTGGATTTTAAAATTAAATAACTTGATTGTCACTTTATACAAAGAGACCAAGGCTGTCCTAATTAAAGGACAGCCTCGGCCTCTTTTAATTAATTCACTTCATATTCACTCACATTGCGCTCGACAACTCTTGCTCCTTTTGCGCTAATGAATGATCCGGACGCTGTTGTGAACACATTGCTCGCTATGACTGTATCCATAGCGGTTTTCACAATTTCTACGTCAACCGGTTCAATTGGGTCAGTAACAGAAAGTGTTGCTGATTTACCACCTTCGGTTAGAAACAATAATTCTAGTGTTTTTGCCATTTGCTTCACCCCTTTCTTTCCTTAGAAAATTAATTAGATAGAACAGTTGTCCCGATTTGAGCGACTTTTGCGAGAGGGTGTATTTGTAACCCTGCGATTGCTTCAGTTGCCGCTAAAATATCATCTGAAGCAGCATCTGTTTTTACATTGGAAAATGATTTACGCTTCACAATCGGTATGCCTTTTTCATCCATGCCTGTTTCAAACTCTAAGCGGATCGTTACAGCTTCAAGAATTTCAATTGCCACGTTGCTCACCTCCTTTCACTTTCTTTATAAGAGTTAAAACGGAAAAAGTAGCATGGGTAAAAAAAGTTTTTAAAAGGGATTCTAGATTGAATTTCAATTTTTTAGAGAGTTAAAGGAATCCGCTTCAATGGTCGCTTAGAGCTATAGTCTTGCGGTCTTATTCGGTGTATGTACTATTTAAATTGACAGAATAATTCAGTTCCCTTATGGTTGAATGGAAATAGATGGGGGGGAATGGCTGACGGTAATGTGGAAAGTAAATAATCGCTATTATTTCGCTAACACAAAGGGGAAAGGGAGTAGCATGTTTAGAGAGAATAGGGAGGAGAACAGGACATGTGGTTTTTTTTCGCAGGAGCTGCGGCTATTTGCTTCGGGATTAGGGGAATTCTTTATCAATGGACGTCACAAAGACCGATTGATCGTAATCTATTACTTTTAGGTGTCTACATATCTGGTACT
This sequence comes from Peribacillus sp. JNUCC 23, assembly GCF_053653995.1. The sequence continues at coordinate 3,677,676 of NZ_CM132202.1, read as the reverse complement.
TTGATTGCTTTGATTAGTAATGTTATCGCCAAACAACCTTGGTCAATCGGTGCTTGGTATGGAGTTTTAATGGGATTGTTCTCATATATAGCCAACGCTTCTATGTATAGAGGGTATGCGGTGGGTAAGGCCTCGATTATTGCTTTATTTTCAGGACTGCCGCCGCTAGTTGTCGTAATTGTTGCCTATATACTATGGGGAGAGGTTCTATCAACCTGGCAATTAACCGCGTTTTTTATTGTCTTACTAGGCCTGATCCTTATTAAATATTCACAGGATTTAAAGCTCAATCAGTTAAAAGGGATTCAATGGGGAATTCTAACGATGCTTTTCTTCGGCTTTTCAGATGTGTCCATCAAACAATCAACCATTGCTGGCGCAGCTACACTACCTGCATTAATCATCATGTATGTAACCGGAACAGTATTGTTTGGTATTACCTGGGCCATTTCCTATGCAAAGAGTAAATCTACTGTTCAGGAAAAAGATCAGTATGAGGAAGCGCCAAACAAGACTACACAACAAAATAACATTCCACACTGGACTTTGAAAAGAACGTTAGGCTGGGGAATGTTTGTAGGGATTACGAATATAGCGGGCATGATGTTTCTCTTTCCCGCATTCCGCGAAGGGATCACCGGAATTGTTTCGGCCATTAGTGCAATGAGCGTTGCACTCGTCATTTTATATGCTCATTTTTATTTGAAAGAAAACATGAGTAAACGTGAAATTACGGGACTTGTCGTTACAGTTGTAGGCATTCTTGTCTTACGTCTAACCTCTTAAACAAGTACGCAGATAAAATGTTTATTCAAAAAGAGCAAAGTCGTTTAAGAGATGATAGTCTCTTAAGTTTTAAGTGTAAGGAAAATGAATGGGTAAAACTATTAGATGGAGAAGGTGGTTAAACGTATTAGATATAAACTGATCATGATTCAGCATTAAAGGACGGTCTGGAACGGTATTTGATTTATAATCGTAACGTAAAATATGAAATTGGTTTAAAGAAAAGAAGTAAAGGTTGAGATGAAAAGTCGATGTTACAAGAATCGCTCAATATGGAAGTATACACAAGAGAAATCGAGAAGTAATGGGCTAAAGTGAAGAGCAGACCGTACTTAAACGTACAGATACAAGCAGCATTATGATTGCAGCAAAGTGAAAAAAAGAAAAAAGCTTGCAGAGTGGTCAGATTGAGACCTGTCCTGCAAGCTTTTTTTGAACTAGAAACAAAAGATAAAGAATTTTCGTGAAAAAAAGAAAAATTTTACAAACAATTAATAATGTTGGGATTTAAAGTAAAAAAAGATAAAGAATTAGTAGGTGAAAACGCTGCATTTCATTAAAATATCGGGAATTGAATACAGAAAATTTATAATATAAATCAACGGATTAAATATGTCAAGAATTAGAAAATAAAACGAGTTGAGTTTTAAAGAGTTTAAAGGGAATTTCTCCATTTAGTAATTGAGAGAGTTTTACAAAAAGAGTGCTTCATAGGATAATAGGAAAAGATAACCATTACATTAGTTGGATAAAAGAGGTGTGCGACATGACATATCAAGAAATGAAAGTCACGATACCAGGTAAATACTTCCAATCTTTCGGGAGGAAAGTCTTGATTTCACAAATTAAATTCCAGACATTGCAAGCGATTTTTGAGATTGATCAAGAGGTTCAAAGAAAGTTAGATGTAAAGCGAAAATTTGAAATACGGGATTTTATTATTCAAACATTGGAGGAAAATGATTTCTATTTCTCGCCATTTATCTTCTCTAGTAGAGGAAACATTGTCGAAACCGATGGAGGTGGCGAACTTTCAGATGGTTGTAAAGTATATATACTTGACGGACAGCACAGAACTGCAGGATTGATCGCGGCGATTACTCACCTGCAAGGCTTACAAGAAACGGCAGAACTAATGGATAATCAAATGGAATTAAGGAAAGTTCAAGCACAAATAAAGAAGTTGAAGGGATACCCGATTAGCGTCCAAATTTATCTCGACTTAGACAAGCAAGAGGAGCAGCAACTTTTTTCAGATTTAAATACAAAAAGAAAAGAACCGCATTTAGGCTTGGTGATGCAGTATGATCAGCGAGACCATTATGCAGACATTACACGGCAAATTGCAAGCCGCTTGGCATCTAAAATGGAGATTGAAGATAAACTATCACGGATTTCGATGAGTAACTCGGCGCTTACTTCCCTCACAATCATGAGACGCTGTTTGCTTGCTCTTTTCGATGGAAACTTAACGGTTAGTACAAAACGGGTCAAGCTCGGAGGACTTACGAATGAAGAAGCTGTTACAATCGGAACGGCATTTTTTGAAACTTGGCTCACGATTTTCCCGAGGAATCCAGCGAATCGAAAGAAATTCACATCTGGCTATAGCGGTATCCAAATAGCACTTGGTTTGACAGCTTTTCTATTGCATAAACATCATAAACTCACCTACGAAGAAGCATTGCAGCAGATGGAGAAACTTCAAATATATTGTACATGGAAGCATGATGATCCACACTATCCTCACATCTACGACCAGCAAAAGAAACGAATCAATAATCACTCAAGAACGACAAGCATGCAAAAAACAGCGATAGCATTTTGCGACAGTTTGGAAAAAGAAAGGACATGGTAGGATGAGCCTTCAGGAATTACGTACAAAAAAAAGAAGCATGACTTCCTTTTCTATCGAAGAGCTAATCTCTCTCGTTCGAAATGGCCAAATACAGGTAAGAGAGACAGATCAGACAAGGGTCCGCTCTATCAGAAATTATTTATTGGAAAACGCCCTAACAGAAAATATTTATATTCCACCATTGATTGTGAACTTGGAGGAAGGAGAAATCAACGATTCATCTACAATGAAACTCTCAATTATTGACGGTTCACAAAGAATGAAAGCCTTCGTACAGCTAGAGGACAGCATTTTCAAAGCGTTAAAGTCATTTGATGATACGAAGGTAGAACAAGCCTATAAGCTGAAATACCTCATCAAAGAAACGCATATCGCACTCCAAGTATTTGAAAACCTCTCAGAAGCAGAAGCAGCGCAGCTTTACCTTGATGTGAATTTAAAAGGCAAGAAAGTAGCTCTCTCCAAGCGGATATCTTTTGATTCCCGGAACCATTTGAATGTCATCACAAATCAAGTGCTGCAAAGTCATCCAAATTTAAAAATAGCCGGGGTAGAGTTGGAAAAACAAAACATTATCCGACCAAAAAATAAAAATTTAGTTTCGCTATCCCAGTTAAGGCAAATCGTTGGTATCTTCATCACCGGTCACTTCGCAACGAACATTGAAGACAAGATCAAAACAACATATTTACAAAACGGGGAATACCTCCAACTCATCCACCTTTGGCTTGACCAACTCTTTAAGCTATGTCCGCCAGAGGAAATCGGTGACTATCACCAGTCTATGTTAGCAAGCTACCCAATCCTAACCGCCGTCGCTCAATTTGCCAACGACCAAATGGAGAATCAGCCCTTCACAAATCGACAAGAATACATCGTGAAGAGGATGGAGAGTTTACAGGATGTAGATTGGACACCGGATAATCCAATCTGGAGAGAAGTATTTAGTGGAACGATGAAAGGACGAAAGCCACTATTTTATCTGGCCAATGACAAAAGCAATATGAAAAAACTAAGAACTTGGCTTTATTCTTGTGGGAGGTGAGGTTTATCTGAAAATGGGAAATAATACAAAAAATAACCCATGAGCAAGGGTCCTCCGAAGACGTTGCTCATGGGCGTTTCAGTCAGGATGAATCCTGTCTTATTATCTAGTATACCTTTTTAAAATCATTAGTAAAGAATTGGCGATTAAAAAGGAAAACAGATCAAGTAGAGAAAGTGTATGGAAACAGAAAATGTATTGTGTATGGATGATAGAAATGAAGGATTGGTTTTAGCTAATAAAGTGAAACTTCAATCAGTGGGGGGCTTTATCCCCACTGATTGTTAGTTGAACCAATCGGGCTTTTACGGGCAGTTATCTCCCACCCTCGCTTCTTTGATTCCTCTAAGCCTTGAGGGAGGGGTCTTGACTTTCCGTTAATGCGGGATAAATCGGAACAAAGGAACGTATGAATAATCAATCACCTAAATGAGGAGTGTCAATGATGTTCAGTAAACGACTCTATATAATAAACAGAGAAACAGTATGCTTATTTTCCGAATATGACAAGCAAGGAAATGAAAATACGAGGGTAATAGAAGGAAAAGATTCTATCCTTGTTAAAAAGCCAATTAAAGATGTACTCGAAGAATCCTTTAACTATTATGCACGCGATTTAGATGGGGCCATAGTAGGAGCACGTTCGATTCTTGGCGGGAAATACTTTTTACCAGTTGCACTGAATGCCGAGCATGGGATTATTCTAGCTCCTTTCCATACATCAAATAGTAAAAAGAAAATCTGGATTGTTACTCCAAAAATCATTAGACCTGAAGTAATTTCTAATAAAAAAACAATTTTACACTTAATGCATGGACACAGCATTACTATTTCACTAAAAAGTGAACAAGTCGATAAACGGCGCGGATACGCAGCTGTGCTTCAGATTACTTTACAAGTACGTCATACGATTGAAAAAAGCAGGACTTTACTATATGAACCAGGTAGCGGCCTTACAATAATAGAAGAAAAGGGAGAATATAACTTGCATTTGAGAAAAGAGGGGAAGGAAGAAGAGGAAGAGGATACCCCAAAAGGGTAACGGGTTCTCTTTTGGGGTGCAAACATTGCAAAACACATCACATTTTTTGTCACTAATATCAATATAATTCTCAATGGAATTCTGTAATTAAATAACAATAATAAACGCAGAGAAGGGATAGCTTAATCGGTATCCCTTCATCTTAATTTCACTATCTAATCCCGTTGGTTGAAGAAAGTTGTTGTCTGTTTTTATTAAGTGTCTTCGTCGCTTTTGTACTCCAAAATATCACCTGGTTGACAATCCAAAGTCTTACAAATCGCTTCTAATGTTGAAAAACGAACCGCTTTTGCTTTCCCATTTTTCAGAATGGAAAGATTCGCCATCGTAATCCCAACCCTCTTGGAAAGCTCCGTTACGCTCATTTTTCGTTTTGCTAACATCACATCAATATTAATAATAATTGCCATATCCTCCACCTCAGACCGTCAAATCATTTTCTGATTTTATGTGAATCGCTTCTTGTAGAAGCCGTTGGAGGATAGCAGCAAAAACGGCGATAACCAACGAAGCAAAAATGATGATGAGTCCCATTAATCCAATAGGAGGGTCAACTTTCTTCGCTATAAAATGAAAGAGTGGCAAACCTAATACATACAAACCACTGATTGTAATCGCACAGCACTTTATGTTCTTTAACGCCTTTACAGATAATTCCGAGAACGCGGTGCCCTCGTCAATGTACCGTAATAGATTGAAAGCCTGATAGAGAGCAAAGTAAAAAGGCACAGCCGCTCCGTACATCACGATGAAAACGAGATATTTCATTGAGGCAATATTTGGATACAAATTTGCTGCGAAATTCGCCATATGAGGCACTAAAAATATGCACAATGCAAGAACTGAGATTCCCATAAAAATAACAGCTAGCTTTAAAAAGAGTGTCGTAACTTGTTTCATAAAAAGTACCTCGTTAATTAAATTTTTTCAAACCGTTAATCATTTTTTGACTTAATATCTGGGACATTTTTCAATGGCTTTTGAAGGGTATCCACAATGGCTGCGATGATACTTGTTGCTAAAATACCCATTAGACTTAGTGATATAGGACCTGCTGGGTCGTCTCCTGTGATTTTAGCAAGCACCTTTAAGCTTACTATTCCTAACAGAATGAGGAAAATGACTGTAAAAGCACATTTTTTTATAACCTTCAAAGATTTAAGGGATAATTCAGAGAAAGCATTGTTTTTTTCGATATAGGTTAGTAGTTTAAATGCTTGATACAACGCAACAGAAAACGTAATACAGAATCCATATGCACATACTAAAAAGGGGATTAGGAAATAAGCCGTATCTGGATGTACCTTTGCATCTTTAATGGTTATCTCAGGCAACCAATAGATACATAAAGCAAGCATCGCAATTCCAATCAGAAAAATAATTACCTTTAAGAAAATGGTTGAACCTTGTTTAACATTCATTTAAAGCACCTCACGGATTTAATAATAAAATGACTTTAACACATAATTTATTGTTTTACAATAAACTCATATCGTTTTTAATTATATTATTATTGTTATTATTATATCCTTTTAATTTTGACAAAAATAAAAAGCATTTCTCATTACAAAGAAATGCTCTTATTTTAAAATGTTAAATTTACAACTTGTTCAACAAAACTTCCCAATAGTTTAATAAAGTAAATCAACAACGAAAGATAACAGAACCTACTTAAAATAAATAATATCCTTCATCGTAAATTGTTTATCGGCAATTCCCAATCTTTGAGCTGGTGTAGCCTTCACTTTATCCCATGAATTGTATGGCAAACACCAAACAATACGTCTCCAAACACGGAACGAGGAAAAGACATTATCTTCAATGAAGCAAGAGGAATCAATTTTCATTTATTTGTAAGGAAATACAAAATGATTGATAAGAAAAGAGAACCTTTTATTTATATTGGTAAAGGAAATGCAGTTGAATATGAGGGAGAGAAGCCAATAACGGTGAAAATTAAATTAGAGCATGAAATCCCTGAAAACTTGTATAAGGAATTCATGATAAAAATATAGTCTTCTCAGTTGAGAAGACTAATTTTTTCAGTAAGTAATTGTTCAACGGCAGGTATATCTGCTGGTGCCCATTTTAATGAAGCTAAATTATCTCTTTTTAGCCAGATGAATGTAGAGTGTTCGTTTGGAAGGGGTCTTCCATCAATAATTTTGCATTTTATGGAGAGTAAATGAATAATAAAGGTTTCATATTCATGAGTATGATCATTAAAGAGTTCTGCTGTTTCGATTTTGCATGATAATTCTTCATCAATCTCACGTACTAATGCAGAATAAATATCCTCATCCTTCTCTACTTTGCCGCCTGGAAATTCCCACATATTTGGAAGAGACATTTCGGGAGATCTTAAAGCACAAAGGATTTCATTTTGATCGTTCTCGATGATTGCTGCAACTACCTTAACTACTTTTTTCATAGAAACCTCCACTAAGTGTTATTTTGTTATCATATCATGTTTAATCGGATGATCCCAAATAGTTTGGATACTAGTTGCATACATAGAAGTAGCAATGAATTTACGCTTCTTTCTTTGATTGTGGTAGAAAAGAGAATAATGTTATAGTTTTTTTTGTTAAACTACTTGTTCGGTGAAGTGTCCTAGAAGTGATAGAAAGAATGAAGAGCACTAAATGAAGAAAGTACATTGAGAAACGTGAGAGGAAACCTTTTGAGGAGTTGTTAGAGTGCATGAAGGGTGATCAAATTTGAAATATTTTGATAGCCATCTGGTAATGATAAACTTACAATCGGGTAATGGATAATATAATTTTATGATAATATTGAAAAGGCTTTCAAAAGATGATATTATAATCACGTAAACGTTTTCGTTATTTTATTTTACGAAGTAGGTGGGAGTATGGCGTATACCATCAAAGATGTAGCGAAAAAAGCAGGTGTGTCTATAGCAACTGTTTCTAGAGTTCTTAATAATCAACCTGGTTTTTCGGAAAAAACAAAAAAGAAGGTTCAACATGTTATTGAAGAACTGGGGTACGAACCAAATGCTGTAGCAAGGGGTTTAATCAATAATAAGACACATACAATAGGGGTGCTCTTTCCTGAATTATCCAGTATGCTGGTAACAGATTTCTTAAACGGTATTGAAACGATGGCCCATGAACTTGGCTCAAGTGTAATTGTCTGTCATACCGAGGCTGATGGTGAGAAAACAATGAAGTACCTTCAGTTATTAAATGAAAAAAGAATTGATGGTATAATTTTTGTAAGCGCAATCTTAAAAGAGGAGTATTACAATTATATAAGAAAAATGGGCATTCCGATGGTTCTCTTATCTACAGAATCTTATTCTTACCCAGTACCTTATGTAAAAGTGAATGATCAGCATGCTGCTTATTCAGCAACCAAATACCTACTTAATAAAGGGCATAAAAAGATAGGGATGATTAGCGGTAACAAAGATGACCTAATTGCTGGTAAGCCACGAATTATGGGATTTGAAATGGCTCTTAAAGATCAGGGTATCGCTTTTACAGAGAATAATATTATCTATAGTAAGGGATTCGGTTTTCAAGATGGATTAGATGGCATGGAGAAGCTTATGAAGCAATCACCTGAAATATCCGCTATCTTTGCGGCTAGTGATGAAATAGCCTTTGGAGCATTGTCTTTTGCATATCAACATGGAATAAAGATTCCTGACGATGTATCGATAATTGGGTATGATAATTTGAGTATTGCAGAAATGGCTATTCCACCGCTAACCACTGTTGGACAACCTTTAATTAAAATGGGGAAGACAGCAGCAAGTATGCTTTTTGAAATGCTTGAATCTGGAAATGTTTTTGTTGAGAATCGGATTTTACCACATGAAATTTTGGAAAGGGAAACGGTAAGAGAAAAGCGTTAAACTTTTCTTTTTACTCTTTTACGTAAACGTTTACGTTGGGTGGAAATTATCAATCTCACATTTGGAGGGAATATTATGTTTAAAAAAATAACTACAGGTATCGCTACAATCGCTTTAGGAACTATCATTCTAACTGGCTGTTCATCCTCTGATTCAAGTGATGGTGTTAAGCTAGAGCTTTTTTCGAATAAATCAGAGAGTATTGATACATATAAAGAACTTATAAAAGAATTCGAGGCAGAAAATCCTGATATTAAAATAGAATTTAATTCACCGCCAGAAGCTGAAACGGTGTTAAAAACACGTCTAACTAAAAATGATTTACCAGATTTGATGTCTATTGCTGGTAATGCCACATATGGTGAATTGGCGCGTGCTGAAGTTTTAAATGATTTCACTGACTCAGATTTAGTTAAAACTGTACAACCTTCATATATTGATATGATAAACCGTTTGGTTGGTTCAGAAGTAGAAGGCGTATATGGTCTTCCGTATGCAACGAATGCAAATTCTGTTATTTATAATAAACAAAAATTTGCTGAACTTGGGCTTGAAGTTCCAACTACTTGGGATGAATTTATCGCATTACTTGAAAAGGTAAAAGCAACCGGAGAGACACCTATTTATTTCACATTAAAAGATGCATGGACTGGAATGATTAGTTGGAACTCGTTAGGTGCTAACATTGCGGGTGAAGATTTTGCTGAAAAGAAAAATGCAGGCACAACTTCATTTGTCAAAAGCTATGATGAGGTTGCTGATAAAATGTTGAAGCTTATCTCATATGGTCACAAAGATAATATGGGCGTTGCTTACGGCGACGGAAATAATGCATTTTCAAAAGGGGAGGCAGTCTTGTATATCCAGGGTAACTGGGCGATCCCTGAAATCTTAAAAGCAAATCCGAATATCGAACTTGGTGTTTTCCCAATGCCTGTCAATAATGATCCAGCACAGAATAAATTGGTTTCTGGTGTTGATGTCTTACTGACGATGAATAAGGAAACGAAACATAAGGACGAAGCCATGAAATTTATTGAATTCATGATGAAAGAAGAAATCTCTCAAAAATACATTAATGAGCAGAAGGCTTTCTCAGCTATTGCAAACGTTTACCAAGAAGATTCTGTTTTTGAAGGGATAAAAGGAAACTTTGAATCAGGTACAATTACGAGTTTCCCTGATCATTACTATCCAGCGGGAATGGGTGCGGAAAACCTTGTTCAGGAATTCTTAATTAAACAAGATAAAGCTGTCTTCCTGAAGAAAATGGATAAAGAATGGGAAAAAGTGGAGAATCGTTGATTTCTAGATGATGAGGATGGCCCATAAAAAAGGAGCAAACCCCTTTTGAGTCATTCTCATCTTCTAAAAAAGGAGATGTCATCATATGAAGAAAAACCATGTATTCATGGCTATTGCATTGCCTGCTCTTGCTCTTTTCTTTATTTTCCATACGTATCCTGCTTTGCAAGGAATTTTTTATAGCTTTACAGATTGGAAAGGGTATGGAAGTTGGAATTTTGTTGGGATAAAGAACTACCTGAATGTCTTTAAGGACAACCGTGCAGGAGCAGCCTATATTTTTACCTTTCAATTTGCCATTGTTACTACGATTGTTGTAAATATTATTAGTTTGCTCATTGCTATTGGCCTTAATTCTAAGATTAAATTTCGAAAGACGCTTAGGGCCATCTATTTCTTACCCTATATCTTAAGTATTCTGATCATTGGTTTCATTTTCAACTTCATTTTTGCTCATTTCCTACCACAAATCGGAACAGTACTGGGTTCAGAATTACTCTCTAAAAATATTCTTGGTGATCCGAATTTAGCCTGGATTGGTATCGTCATTGTTGCCGTTTGGCAGGGTGTTGCCTTTAATACCCTTATTTATTTAGCTGGGCTGGTCACGATTTCAGAAGACTTATATGAAGCAGCGAGTATTGATGGAGCTGGTATCTGGACGAAGTTTTGGAAGATTACATTTCCAATGATTGCTCCTTTCTTTACGATCAATATGGTGTTATCGATGAAAAACTATTTAATGGTATTTGACCAGATTGTCGCTATGACAGGCGGAGGACCTGGTAAATCAACAGAATCGATATCTTTGCTCATTTACCGCGGAGGATTTGAAGGTGGCCAATTCGCCTATCAATCTGCCAATGCTGTCGTGTACTTTGTCGTCATTGTCATCATTTCTATTATTCAACTTAAAATTTTAAATAGAAGAGAGGCGGCTAACTAATGACTCGCAAGAAAACAAACTGGATAATTACCGTTCTCTTAATTTTAGGTTCACTTTTTATTCTTTTCCCAATATATTTAGCGATTACGATTGCTTTTAAAACACCTCCAGAAATGGCAGGGAATTTACTTGTACTTCCGAAGTCTTGGTCATTTGATAACTTTAAACAAGCCATTGAAATGACGAATTTTTTCAATGCCTTTAAGAATAGTTTTTTTATTACATTCTTTGTGGTGATTTTTACGGTTTTAACCAATTCCTTAGTAGCTTACGCCATTGCAAGAAATTTGCATAAGAAGTTTTATAAAACATTGTACTTTTATTTTCTTAGTGCCATGTTCATCCCGTTTCCCATTATTATGCTCCCGTTAGTTAAACAAACAAGTGCCTGGGGAATGGATAATTTAGTTGGTTTAATTGTTTTATATGTTGTATTTAATTTATCATTCAATGTATTTATTTATATCGGGTATATAAGGTCCATACCGGTTGAATTGGAAGAAGCAGCGATTATAGATGGTGCAAGCACATGGGGCGTATTCTGGAAGGTCATCTTCCCATTATTGGCTCCGATGAATGCAACAGTAGCTATTATTACTTGTCTTGGTGCGTGGAATGACTTTATGCTCCCGCTCGTGCTTTTAAGTGACCAAAGCATGGCAACATTGCCACTTGTACAGTACATTTTCCAATCACAATTTAGTACGGATTATAATTTAGCATTCGCATCCTATTTAATGGCTCTTGCTCCGATGATTCTAGTGTATGTCTTTGCTCAAAAATGGATTATTAGTGGAGTTATGAGAGGCTCAATTAAATAGAGTGTATTCTAGCATATTGGAGTGAAAAACTTGGAAAAGTCATGGTGGAAAGAAAGTGTTATTTATCAAATCTATCCTCGAAGTTTTAAGGATAGTAATGGGGATGGAATCGGCGATATTAAAGGAATAATTGAAAAACTCGATTATTTAAAAAAACTAGGGGTGGATGTGATTTGGTTATCACCGGTGTATAAATCACCTAATGATGACAATGGATACGATATTAGTAATTACCAAGATATTATGGATGAATTTGGAACTTTAGAAGATTGGGATCAATTATTACATGAAATTCATTCACGGAGCATGAAGTTGATTATGGACTTAGTGGTAAACCATTCTTCAGATGAACATGCTTGGTTTACAGAATCTAGAAAATCAAAAGATAACCCATATCGTGACTATTATATTTGGCGTCCTGGTAAAGATGGCAAAGAGCCTAACAATTGGGAATCTGCATTTAGTGGTTCTGCATGGCAATATGATGAAGATACTGATGAGTATTATTTACACTTATTTAGTAAGAAACAGCCCGATTTAAACTGGGAAAATCCTACTCTACGGAATGAAGTATACAAAATGATGGCTTGGTGGTTAGATAAAGGAATCGACGGATTCCGCATGGACGTGATTAACTTTATTTCTAAGGTGCCTGGCTTTCCCGATGCGGCGAATCCAGAGGAAAAAGCCTATGTGGGTGGCGGACAGTATTATATGAATGGCCCTCGTATTCATGAGTTTTTACAAGAAATGAATAAGGAAGTGCTATCTAAATATGACATTATGACGGTCGGTGAAATGCCAGGTGTTGATGCTGAAGAGGCAAAGCTTTATACAGAACAAAACCGTGGGGAATTGAACATGGTGTTCACGTTTGAGCATATGGATCTCGATTCAGGCCCTAATGGAAAATGGGATCTAAAGCCGCTCAACCTTCTTGATTTAAAAGAAAACATCACGAAATGGCAAACTGGTCTTCATGGTGTCGGATGGAATAGCTTATATTTAAATAATCATGATCAGCCCCGGATGGTTTCTCGATTCGGAAATGACCAGGAATACAGGAATGAATCGGCTAAAATGCTGGCAACCTTCCTTCATATGCTTCAAGGAACTCCTTATATTTATCAAGGGGAAGAAATCGGCATGACGAATGTTCGTTTTGGAACAATAGATGAGTACAGGGATATTGAAATCTTGAATATGTACAAAGAAAAAGTGATAGATGGCAATATGGATAAAAACAAGGTATTGGAATCGATTTACGTAAAAGGAAGGGATAATGCAAGAACCCCTATCCAGTGGGATGATACAGATCATGGAGGATTTACTAGCGGTCAGCCATGGATCAAAGTAAATCCGAACTATAAGCAAATTAATGCTAAGCAGGCTATACAGGATCCAAATTCTATTTACCACTATTATCGTAAGCTAATTAGATTGCGCAAAGAAAATGAAATCATTGTGTATGGAGAATATGAGCTAATTTTGGCTGAACATGAACAGATCTTTGCTTACACGAGATCATATCAAGAAGAGAAACTTCTTATTGTGACGAACTTTAGTGAAGAGCAAGTGGAATTTGTTATGCCAAAGGATTATACGTTTACACCGAATGAGCTGCTCATTAGCAATTATGTTTTAGAAGAAACAGAAGCGAAACGAACATCGTTTACATTAAGACCATATGAAACAAGAGTGTACAAAGGGTATTAGGAGTAAAATTATGAATAAAACTTGGTGGAAAGAAGCGGTCGTTCATCAAATTTATTGGGGAAGTGATGTAAAAGTAGCAGTGACTACTTCTGATAATCAACTGCTATATAAATCATTAGAAGAAGTATAGCCATTTCATTGGTCCAAAGCTTATCAAGATCTTCACAACTAAGGAGCTTTCGTTGAACAAACTGATATAAAATTTTGTACCTACACGTGTCCTGCAATGCTTGTTCCCAAACACAATATTTGCCTTGGGAAATTATAGTCGGTATACTTCTACATATATATCGTTGAAGGAGAGATTCCATGAGCAACTTAATCAAGAAGCAATTTGAACTGACAAGAGGATATTTCATTAAAAATGCGGAGTCCTTATCTAATCAGGTAATGGACGTGCAACCAGCAGGCTTTAATAATACGATTCATTGGCAGATTGGCCATGTTCTGATTTCTGCAGAGTCGCTTTTATTAGGCTTCCCGCAAAGCGGGAGTCTACCAGCTAATTATGGGGAGTTGTTTGGAACCCGTACTAAGCCAAGTGATTGGCAAGGTGAGGTCCCGACTGTTGAAACGTTAATTGAACAGTTGAAAGAACAACTTACTCGTCTTACGGCGATCCCGGATGCTCGTTTTGAAGAAACGCTGCCAGAACCATTTTTAGGAATGTCTTCTGTTGGTGAAATAGCCAACTTTGTAGCGTTTCATGAATCGCTTCACTTAGGACAAGTTCAAACAATGAAGCGTTTGATCGAAGCTTCATTATAATGATTTAACCGGTTAAGAATAAATTCTTAACCGGTTTTTTGGTGACGGCAGAAGCATTTTTTAGAATACTTAAATTTGCAAAGTGAACTATATACGTACAATGAAATGGATTAATATTGTACTAACACTACGTGAAGGATGTTTATTCTTATCAGTAACATTTAAACTATTGAATTTTAGTAAAATAATATTGAGAACGTTACGTCAAATCTATTAACAGGCAAGTTACATATTTTCTAAAATAGATTGGTATATTATTCTAATGGCTTCTTCTAGCTCATTTTGACTCATTGCTAAAACAGGCATAAATGTTAATACTTGATCTAATTGGCGGATGATCAGTCCTTTTTGACGTGCAGCTAAGACAATGTTATCCAGTTTATTTTCTTGAATTGGGAAAATAGTTTTCGTTTCTTTGTTTTGTACAATCTCTATTCCAACCATTAATCCTCGTTGTCGAATGTCCCCTACAATGTCTAGCTTATATAATTCTTGTAATTGTTCTTTTACGAATGAAGCATTCACTTGAACTTTTTCGATTAATGCTGTTTCTTCCATTAATTGAATATTTTTTAGTGCAACGGAACAGCTTAGTTGGTTACCGGTGTATGTATGACCATGGTAAAACGTTTTATGCTCCTCTTTATCTCCTAAAAAAGCATCAAAAATCTTTTGACTTGTAATCGTTGCTGCGAGAGGCATGTAGCCGCCAGTTATTCCTTTTCCTACACATAATATGTCGGGTACAACCTCTTCTTGTTCACAGGCAAACATTGTTCCGGTGCGTCCAAAGCCAACAGCCACTTCATCACAAATGAGGAGAATATTATATTTTCTACAAAGATTTTCTACACCTTTTAAGAAACCAGATGGATGAGTAATGATTCCCGCTGCTCCCTGTACTAAAGGCTCAATGATTATCCCAGCTATTTCATCGGCTTTTTCTTGAAGTAAGCTTTCTAACCGCTGTAAGCAGAAATTCTTAACATCTTCGGCATGATCAAATTCTGTCATTCGATACGTGTGAGGTGTTGGTAATGAGACACGTTTGAAAAGCAATGGCTCAAAGATGCGATGATATAAATCCATACCACCTACGCTGACGGAACCGATTGTGTCACCATGATACGCATCGTCTAAGGAGATAAATGTATGTTTATTTTTATATTTTTCAAGATTGGTATTTTGCCAATATTGATAAGCGATTTTTAAGGCGATTTCAACGGAAGCAGAACCTGTATCAGAATAGAAGACTTTACATAAGTTGCCTGGTGTGATTTCTGCTAATTTCTTTGCTAGTAGAATAGATGGAACATTGGCAGAACCTAATAAAGTAGAATGAGCGATTTGATGTACTTGATGGATCAGTGCTTCATTTAACGCAGGAACATTATGTCCATGGACATTTACCCATAGAGAAGCATAGCCATCTAAATATTTCTTGCCTTCAATATCATACAAATAGCTACCTTGTCCACTTTCAATAATCAGCGGTTTATTTTGTTGATACATTTTCATTTGAGTAAATGGATGCCAGACATATTCTTTATCCCAGTTTTCTAAATTTTGTACTTCATCGTGTTTCATAAAGGAAAACCTCCTTGATTTGCTTCTTGAATGATTCGGATTGTATACAGCTTTCACAATAGCGCTCTAATTCATTTTTGACATCTTCAAAAAAAGGAATAGCTAAAGCAGGCAACTGAACGATTCGCTTTAAGGTCTCGACATTGTCCAGATGAATGATGTTCGTTTCTTCAAATCTATTGAAAAGTAATAATTGAATAGGGATTTCATAATGGTTAGCATATTGGTTAGTTGTTAAGACATCATGAATCGAACCAAGACCGCTTGGACTAACAAGAATAGTAGGCATATTCGCGTCTTTAATAAAATCTTTTGTCATGTAAAAGTCATCTTCTCGTTCTATTAAAGGAACGGCTAATCCTCCAGCTCCTTCGACTAAGACGATATCATTCGTTTGTTCTAATTCTTTCAGTCTTTGTAAAACAGCTTCGATGTTCACTTTGGCACTTTGTAGCTTAATCGCTAGATGAGGAGAAGTTTCAGGTTCCAAGGCATAAAACCCCGCATTGCCAACACCAATGACCGACTGGAACCAATCTAAATCAGGATAAGTTTGTGTTTCTTCAATTAACCCTGTTTGAAACGGTTTAAATACGGTTGTTTTCAATCCAAGCTTGTTTAATGAGTAATATAAGAAACCGGTAGTGATCGTTTTGCCAATATCTGTGCCTGTTCCTGTAATAAAGAATGATTGACCCATCTTTCATGCAGCTCCTTGCTTAATAATGGTATTTTTTAATCTTGGACGCACTTTAGCAATGATAGCAGCACTCATCGCAGCTAATAATAGATCACCGGGAGCAGGTAAATAGAAACCAAATAACAATGTTTCATGAAGAGAAAGAGGTTTTTCAATCACCCATTTCATTGCTCCATAAAGCCAAATGCATCCAAAGAAGTACACAATGAGGAGGGTACTTAAGTTGGCGAAGAAAATAGAATAGATTCTTTTTAAGTTAAACCTTTGTATAAACCAGCCATTTGCATAGGCACCCAATATAAAACCGATTAAATAGCCAAATGTCGGTTTGAGAAGATAGCTGGGTCCGCCTCCTTCTGTAAAGATTGGTAATCCGACTAATCCGATTAACACATAGCAAAGTTGACTTAAACTGCCAAGCTTAGGCCCTACTAGGGCACCAGCAAGATAGACAGATAAAATTTGTAGTGTAAAAGGAATAAAGGGAATAGGAATTTTAATGAATGCCCCTATTGCGGTTAAGGCAGCGAATAATGCTGCGAACGCTATGGTTGTATTTTTCACTATTTCACCTCGTTTATTTTTTTACTTGAATATTATTCTGCATGATTTATAATTCTATTGTCAACCTATTTTATTTTTAGGTTAACATTAAAAAGATTCTACAGAAAAGAGGAGAAATGGATATGATAAAAGAAATGGAGCTACAACAATTAGCGGAGCGAGTAATAAGTGGGGAAGCAGTGAGTAAAGAAGAAGCCCTGTCTCTTTTGCAAATAGAAGATACCAAGATTTTAGAATTAATGAATGCTGCTTATAAGATTCGGTATCATCACTATGGAAATAAAGTTAAATTGAATATGATTATTAATGCAAAGTCAGGTCTTTGTCCTGAAAATTGTGGATACTGTTCACAGTCAATCGTTGCAGAAACACCGATTGACAAATATGCCTGGCTAACGAAAGAGAAAATTATTCAAGGTGCAAAAGAGGCTATTTATCGTAAAGCGGGTACATATTGTATTGTTGCTTCTGGAAGACGTCCTACTAATAAAGAAATTTCCCATGTTGTTGACGCTGTAAAAGAGATTCGAGAAACGACAAATTTAAAGATTTGTTGCTGTTTAGGGTTCCTGAATCCAGATCATGCGAAAGCTTTAGCAGATGCGGGGGTTCATCGTTACAATCACAATGTCAATACACATCGTGATCAGTATGAGGAGATTTGTACAACACATACGTATGACCAAAGAATAGATACTGTACAGCAAGCGAAAGAAGCGGGAATATCCCCTTGTTCTGGTGCTATTTTTGGAATGGGGGAAAATGAAGAGCAGCGAGTAGATATCGCCTTTGAATTACGTGATTTAGATGCTGATTCGATACCTTGTAACTTTCTCGTGGCAATTGAAGGAACACCATTAAGTGAAATGAAAGAGTTAACACCGATAAACTGTTTAAAGATCATTGCGATGATGCGATTTGTAAATCCAACGAAAGAAATTCGAATTTCTGGTGGACGGGAAGTGAATCTTGGTTTTCTTCAGCCGTTAGGCTTGTTTGCAGCTAATTCGATTTTCGTTGGGGATTACTTAACGACAGAAGGTCAGCAACCATTAGATGATTGGAGAATGATTGCGGAATTAGGTTTTGAAATCGAAGAATGTGCTTTGTAATAGACTCTATTAAAATGATTATGAATTTTCTCGGAAATTTTGCTATTCCGAATAACGATCAAAGTATTGATTATTCATAAGCGAACGCGTACTATTTGTTCATACCAATTGAATCAAGTTATAAATACTTCTTGTATATTATCAGTAATATGGTCTGATCGTCTCTACCTAGTAGCCGTAAAATACTAGACTACAAGAAAGTTTGAATTAATGTAGATTGGAAGAACCATGTAGTGGATGAGTTTTGTCTATGTCATATATCTCTTCCTATGAAGCTCTTATTTTTCATTCTTTCTGTTGATCAGAATATATGAAAAGTAAGAGCTTTTTTGTTGTTTGGCGTATAAAGGGGTTTTTAGTTGTGGATAATTATAGTAGTGTTTCTACATCCAAATCCAGTACCTTAGCCTTTAATGAGTTGCATCTTTTGTGAAATCAATGAATGATTTTGTAAAAATGGTATATATGCAATCGTGAGGCGAATACGCTGTTAATCTTGTTGAAATCCACATCTAGGAGCTGCTTTCATGTACTTTTTGTTAAATCTATTAGGCGTTTTTGTTGTCTTAGGCGTCGTGTTCTTGTGTTCTCCAAATAAGAAAGAAGTGAAATGGAGACCGGTTATTTCACTCATTGTAGTCGAATTGCTTATTACATGGTTTATGTTAGGAACAACAATAGGGAGCTGGGTCATTACTAAAATTGCCTCATTCTTTACGTGGTTAATTGCCTGTGCAAGTGAAGGAATAGCCTTTGTTTTTCCATCGGTTATGGCAAATGAAACAGTAGACTTTTTCTTTAGTGCATTGTTGCCTATTATTTTCGTTGTTACTTTCTTTGACATTTTATCTTATTTTGGCATTTTAACGTGGATTATTGATAAAGTGGGCTGGGTGATTTCTAAAGTGTCACGCTTGCCCAAACTAGAAAGCTTTTTCTCGATTCAAATGATGTTTTTAGGAAATACCGAAGCGTTAGCTGTCATTCGTGATCAGCTATCTGTTTTAAAGGACAATCGTTTGCTTACCTTTGGAATTATGAGTATGAGTAGTATTAGCGGATCGATTATTGGTGCCTATTTATCAATGGTCCCGGCAGAATATGTCTTTACTGCGATACCTGTAAACTGTTTAAATGCACTTATTTTAGTTAGTATTTTAAACCCAATCCATGTACCAAAAGAGGAAGATATTATTTATGTACCGCCAAAATCGGAGAAAAAGGATTTCTTCTCGACGATTTCGAATAGTATGTTAGTCGGTATGAATATGGTTATCGTTATATTAGCGATGGTGATTGGCTATGTCGCTCTTACAGCTGGCCTAAATGGAATTTTGGGTGTTATTGTAGATGGTCTGACGATTCAGAAAATCTTTTCAGTCATTTTTAGTCCATTTGCCTTTTTACTTGGTTTGACAGGGCATGATGCTATGTATGTCGCACAGTTAATGGGAATTAAATTGGCGACGAATGAATTTGTGGCCATGATGGATCTAAAGAGCAACTTAGATACACTGCCACCACATACGATTGCGGTTGCAACAACGTTCTTAACATCATTTGCGAATTTTAGTACAGTCGGTATGATTTATGGAACGTATAATTCGGTATTATCAGAAGGAAAATCAGCGATTATCGGTAAAAACGTCTGGAAGCTTCTCGTCAGCGGCATTGCGGTTTCCTTATTAAGTGCGATGATTGTCGGCTTATTTGTATGGTAATAAAGCAGTAATCAAGAGGATGTCCCAAAAGATCTGACCTCACAGTCTATCCATCGTTTATTATGCATATAGAGATAAACGGTATAAAGTAGATGTGGATCTGGTCTTTTGTAATGGGACATTCCTTTTTTATAGGAAAAAGTTAATTATGAGTCCTAGAATGTTTGTTTCCCCGAACTACGTACGATTATTACCAACGATAGAATTCTTTTTTGTAATCAATAGTTCTTTCTTTTTTCTTCCAGGCTGTATTTAATGTATGATTAATCATGTATTTCAAATAGGAAAGGCTTGATTTAGATGGGATTGACAAAGAAAAAACGGGTAGTAAAAGAAGTTCAACAATTAATTATGATTACAATTGGTGCGATTATTGCTGCTGTTGGGCTTGAATTATTTTTAGTTCCGAATGATATTTTAGACGGTGGGATTATTGGTCTTTCGATCATTACAGCGGAATTAACTGGTTTAAACATGAGTTTATTTCTCATTATTTTCAATATACCATTTCTTTATATCGGTTATAAGAGAATAGGTACGAAATTTACCCTTCATACTTTATATGGCGTTATTGTTTTATCTATATTTACTTCTTATTTGCATCATTTTGAGCCTTTTACAGATGATTTATTTTTAGCAACGGTAGTAGGTGCAGTCATACTAGGAGCGGGTGTTGGTTTAGTTATTAGAACGGGTGGTGCTTTAGACGGTACAGAAATTATTGCCATTCTTGTAAGCAAGAAACGACCTGTTTCAGTCGGACAATTTGTCATGATTGTCAATGTATTTATTTTTGTCCTTGCTGCCTTATTAGTATTTAGTTGGGAAACAGCTATGTACTCTATTATTACTTATTTTATTGCTTATAAAATGATTGATATTGTCGTTGAAGGTATGGAAGAATTAAAATCAGTAACGATTATTTCTGATAAACCAGAAGAAATTGCAAATTCCTTAATACAGGAATTAGGTCGCGGCATTACGTATATTCATGGTGAGGGTGTTTATAGTAACGAGCCCAAAAAGATCATATATACGATCGTATCTCGGATCGAATTATCTAGTTTACGTACCATTGCTCAAGAAATAGACCCGAAAGCTTTAATCGCCATAGAGAATGTTGCTGATGTTTCAGGTAGTAACTTTAGGAAAAGTTCGGCTCATTAAAATGAACGAACTTCTTATTATCGCAGATCACGAAGACAATGTTTACGGTTAATCGGTTTAAACGCAAGACAAAATCAGTGTATTGTCGCGAGTTTGATTGAAAGAGCAAAGGACCAAGCAAAAACAGAGGGCACTGTAAAAGTCCCCTCCGAATAGAAAAAGGTGTAATCCTTCATTTTGCGAAGAGATTATACCTTTTTTCTGTATAATTAGAGTATCAATTTTATATGGGGGGTACGATGATACAAACACAACAATCTATGATATTCAGTCCGTTTTTGGTCATTTATAACACCTCAATGGACGTATACTATTTAAAACCATAAATGTAGCAGGATTGTTATTCCAAATTACTGTGAAAATCAATAAAATGATAAACAAATCCTATTTTATATATTCATTACTCACTAATTGATCTTGGATGACATCAGTTGGAATAATGAATTCCACCACACCCATAAAACCAGGAGAAACCTCATATTTATCAAATGAAATAACTAACTTCCCTTGATTATTTATATAAAAGTTTTGCTCTTTACCTATTTTTTCAAATGAATCGAATACTTCTTCACCGATCCCACTTACCCAATATGACACTTCAGGGTTCGCTTTCATTTGTGCTCTCATTTGTTCTTTTATATTTTCACTAATTACATCCACATAATCCTCATCTTCAAATAGACTTGGTAGATTTATTAGAATTTGGTTTTTTTTATCAATCGTATCAAATTTCATTGTCGTTGATGAAGAGCCTACCGTATTCACATTATACCTAGCGATTGAAAGAAGTTGTTCGTTGTCTGTTTTAATTTCATAACCACTATCTATACCTAAATGGCCACCTCCACTTTTCTTTACCTCTTCCATGTCTTTTAAAAATTCTTGATATAATTTTTCATTTTCTTGTAAATATTTTTCGTTTAAACTTTTTTCTAAATCTTTATTGTCTAAGTTGGTAACTGCAGGTACTTTAATATTTGCATTATAAGTATCCTCATTAACTCTATACTCTCTAAACGTAATTAAGTTTACCATTTTACCTAAAACTGGAATATCGGAAAAGGCATGTGCAATAGTTGAACTTGTGTTCACACTCGAAATAAATAAAATAGCTGCAACTGCAATTCCTATATACATTTTTTTAGGTTTTCTTTTCTTTTCTTGACGTAGTGCTTGCTTAACCACTGTGTGTAATTCTTCTGGGATTTCAATATTTTGATATTCTTTTATCAGTTGTTTCATTCTATTCATACCTTTGATCCTCCTGAATTCCATCTTCTAATTCTATTCTTAATAGCTTTAGCGCTCTATATAATCTCGTTTTAATGGTGTTAGCATTTTCCTCTAATACCTTGGCTATTTCTTCGATCTTCAGATCTTCAAAAAAGCGAAGAAAAATAATGGCATGATAATTATGCGGTAGCGACTCGATCGCATTTTTCAAATCTAGATTCTCATATTTATCTGTACCACCTAGTAAATGTTCAATGGCTTCACTTTCCATTGGATGTACTTTTTTATGCTTTCTGATGCTATCAATCGAAGTATTTATTACAATTCGATACATCCAGCTTTTAATTACTGACACATCTTCAATCTTGTGAATTGAACATAGCCCTTTTCGAATAGACTCCTGAACCACATCTAAAGCATCTTGTTGATTTTTCACATAATTATAGGCAAAACGGTATAAGTTCGCTTCATTTTCAGTCACGAATTGAATAAATGCTTTTTCTATTTTCCTTTTTTTGAACATTATTTTACTCCCTTGCTGTGTATCAATTTTGAATACAATACTAAAACGTCGTTCTTCTGCAAAAAGTTTTAATTAATTAAATTTTTTTTCATAAACTTTGTTACTATAGAAACGTAACAATAAGTTATCTGTGAATTAATGGAGCCTACTGCGATTGAATATTGCGAGAAGAAGGTTCGAGACCTATCACTATCTAAAATCGAATAATCATCTTGAATCGTTAACGATTGATGTTGAAAAGCTAATTCTTCTGCATGTTTGAGAATTTCATAAATCCCGCCTATTTCTTTAATAGATCCTGATATAGGAAGGTGACTATCACAATTTAGTAATAATTCCCCTAATATAGGTTGTTGCTAATTCTGTTCTAAGGATTGTTTCGAGGCAGGAACTCTCCCTAAAGGAGATTCTATGATACCATTCGTTCCTTTTGTTTCAGGGGAAACCTTGGCGATATATAGAGCAAAACGTTTAAACTTTTCCTCTGCATTTCTTACATCTTCTTGAGTAAGGGGGGATCCCGATTGAAATTTTTCGACATTTGGATTACATTGTTGTAGTGCTGCCGCCCGAAATCACTATTGAACGTACTTGACCTTGTAACAAACTTTCATAATTTTCTTCAACAAAAAAACAGAAGCCTATTAGCCCCTGTTCCTACCTACTTTAACAAATCTGGCAGTATACGTGATATTGGTGATCTGCTAAGGCACAATCACCAATATCTTCATACATCTCATTAAGATAACCTGCCACCCGATTATGAATCTCATATAGGGGTACCGTCGCATGCCTATCAAACTAGTATTTTGAAGGATCCTCAAAACGAAACATTTACCTTTCTATAGTTTCCCATGGGGATTCAACTCATTTTTAAGTTTTGGGACACCCGCAGTGCTACTAGACTTCTATTTTTATTGCTTTTCTGACAGTCGTCCATCCTCGATATACACAACGCGATCACATAAATCAAGCATCCGCTTGTCATGAGTAACCATGATGGCGGCTTTTTTATGCAATTTCACTTCATCTGCGAGCATTTGAACGACAGCTCGACCTCGTTCGGAATCAAGGCTTGCGGTTGGTTCATCTGCTAAAATAATATCAGGATTATTCATCCAGGCGCGCGCAATGGCAACGCGTTGACGCTCACCGCCGGATAAGCTTTCTGGGTAATGGTTCTTTCTATGATTTAAGCCAAGTCGATCAAGTAGATTATCAGCTCTTTTTTTTGCATTTTTATTATGCATTCCACTTAATTCAGAAATGAGCAACAATTGATCTTGAACGGTTAAATAAGGAATTAAATTTGCCGATTGAAAAACAAAGCCAATTTTTTCTAATCGAAGTTGATTCATTTTTTTCGGAGAAAGCTTGTGGATCTCCTTACCACCAATCATGATACGCCCGCTTGTTGGTGATAATAATGCACCTGTAATAGAAAGGAAGGTACTTTTACCTGATCCAGATGGGCCGACGACGGCGACGAATTCACCGGCTTTTACTTGTAATGATACATCATCTAGAACTTTCACGGACGTATCGCCGTCACCATAAATTTTGCTGATATTTTCAAGAAGTAGTTGATTTTCCATTATGCAGCCCTCCCAATTGCTTCAATTGCATCAATTTTCGATACTCGGTATAGCGATAGTAAGGCACCAATCATCGATACCGCTAAGAAAAGAAACGAGCAGCCTATTACTAATTGAGCACTAAGTTCAAAAGGCATACTATCAGGTAAAATGAACGATACACCAAAGGTGAGTGAGATGCTGATTAGTAAACTTATAATCGTAATGAATACGACTTGGAAAATAATCGTCCGTGCCAAGTATGTTGATTTGGCGCCAATTGCTTTTAAGACACCGAATTGATTCATTTTTTGAATCGTCATCACATAGAAGAATGCGGCTAAAACAAATGCAGCAATGACGAATAGAAATGCAATCATCATCATCAGTGATCCTTGTTCTTCTTTATAGCCTGGGATGCCTTGCAGGGCTTGATCTTTACTAATCACGTCAATGTTTGGAAGATTTTTCTCAATTTGTTTCGCTTTATTTGCCGAGATGTTTAAAGCAATCGTATTAAATACGTCTTGATTCGGAGTCCGATTATGAGAAATCGTAGACCAACCGTTGAAATTCAGATAAACAACTGGTGTATGACTGAAAGATTGACCTTCTGTGAACCCGACGATTGTGAAAATTTCTCCTGATGCCAAGTCTTCTATTTCATCACCGAGCTTTAATCCTTCATGTTGTAATGAACGATCGGCTACTACTTCATGGGCTGCTCTATGATTGAGCATTTTTCCTTCGGTTATCGTAGGAGCAAGCATGCTGTTTATGTCAATTGCGAAAAACGTAATATCGCTTTTTTTTGAATCGCCATTTTTCGTAATGGTTGTCATTTGCACGCCAAGTGGTGTGGCCTGCCCCTCTTCGGTGTATTCGCGTACATCCTGCAGATTTTTATCAGATAAGGTTGAACGGGTTAAGCGATGGTCTGAATCTTGTTGGAGGACTAAGTAATCCGCATTCATATTTTGAATCGACGATGCGTTATCCGAAGACAGCCCTTTGGCCAATCCGGAAACAAACAGGACCAACCATATAAGTAAGATCATGATGAATCCAATCAATACGTACCGTAATTTAGCGTGCTTCATTTCCCTTAATGCGAGAAACATGATTTGTTCATCTCCATTCATTAATAACTTAAATATAGGATAATACAGCAATATGAACGGAGTATGAACAGTTCTTTACATTCTCGGAAGCTGGATGCGGAAAGTCGTTCCGTTTCCAATTTGACTTGTAACGGAGATTTGTCCAGAGTGAAGTTCGACAATTTTCTTCGTAATCGCAAGTCCTAAACCACTGCTTCCGATTTCGCTTGGAGTTCTAGCTTGATCTACTTTATAAAAACGGTTAAAAATATTGGCTAACTCGCTTTGGGCAATCCCAATGCCTGTATCTTGTACTTCAACGATACAATCATTTTCCTGTTCAGTGAGCCGAATGGATACCGTTCCACCAATAGGGGTGAATTTAATGCTGTTCGTTAAAAGATTCGTCCATACTTGGTGGAGGAGATGCTGATCGGCATAGATGAAGGTTGTGGGTAAACTTAAGTCAATCGCTATCTCTTTTTCTTGCCAGCTCCATTCAGACATAAATATGACCTGTTTAATTTGCTCGGCAACATTAAAGGTGCTTTTTTTTATTAGATGTTCTTCTTTATCTAATGAAGCAAGCATCAATAATTGTTTACTTAATTGGGACATTCGCTTCGTTTCTGCTTCAATAATGGCTAAATACTGCTTCCTTTGTTCTTCAGGTAAAGTATCGGATTGCAATGTATTTGAAAATCCTTGGATGGATGCGAGTGGGGCTTGAATTTCATGGGAAACGTTTGAAACGAATTCTTGTCGCATACTCTCAAGTTGTTCTAAATTCTTTGCCATCTCTTTAAAATGTTCAGCTAATTTGCCAATTTCATCTCGTCGTTTCATATCAAGCTGAATATCATATTTTCCGGTGGATATCCTTTTCGTTGCATCGGTTAGTTTGATAATCGGTTTTACAATATATCGCGTACTAATAATGACGAAGAGAATGCTTACTATGAGCGAAAGAATGAGAAGAACGGAAAAGAAAATCCGCATTTCACCAAACTGCATATCGAGATTCGGACGAATGAAAAGTGCATAGTTCTTGCCATCTACAGTCATTCGTACCCCGATTGTGTTTGTTAATACATTATCGAAAAACCCTGTTATAAACGCACTTGAGGGGAAGTCCAAAATGCCGTGATACACATGTCCATTGAGCACATTTTGAATGATTTCTGAATCCATCTCTTTATTTCTAAATTCTCCACCATAAAAAAAACCTTGTCCATTTGGATCCACTATGTACAATTGGTAGCCAAGATCGGCGGTATTTTCTAAATAATCGTTAAGCAGAATTTCTTGATTCTTTTCATAAAAATTAACGATATCTTTCGAAAGTCGAGTCACTTTACTGTCGTTAAAAGGCTTAAGTTTATTTTGGTAATAGAAATTGGCAAGGATAAAGGCTATTATTCCGCTTAAAATCATCACAAAAATGGTGGTAAAGACGATACGTAAATAGAGAGTTTTCACTGTTTGGTAACCTCCAATTTATAGCCAACCCCTCGTACCGTTTTAATCATGAAATCGCCATCTTGGTTCGAGAAACGCTCACGTAGCCGTTTAATATGTACATCGACTGTGCGGTCATCCCCAGAAAAATCTGTCCCCCAGATTAGCTGGATCAATTCATCTCGCGTGAAAATTCGATCAGGGAAGCTGGCTAGCTGTGCTAATAGTTCAAATTCCTTCATGGGCAGCATTAGTAGCTTCCCATTAGCATGTACTTCATAACTTTTACGGTCAATTATGGTTTGATTGAGCACGATTTTCTCAGCATTGACCATTTGAAAACGACGAAGCAGGGCTTTAATTCGGAACAATAATTCTTTCGGTTCGAACGGTTTTGTGACATAATCATCCGTTCCAACAGCAAAGCCTTTTTCTTTATCGATCAACTGATCTTTTGCAGTTAATAAAATAATCGGGAAATCATAATCGCTCCTTATTTCCTCACACAGCTGATAGCCATCCTTATTCGGCATCATCACGTCTACAATGGCTAAATGAATTTGCTGTTCCAGTAGAATCGTTGAAGCTTCTACACCATCAGCTGCCTCGTAGACGGAAAAGCCTTCTTTTTGTAGAAAATGTTTTAATAATTCACGAATGTGTTGATCATCATCAGCAATTAAAATACGGATCATTTGGATATACAGCTCCTAAACTAGAATGATAGCGGAAGTTCACCTTAAATATACAGCATCCAGTTAAGAAGATGAAATATTGGTCTGTTTTTATCCCGGTTTAACAGGCTGTAAAATCCCGATTGGTTCAACTAACCATCAGTGGGGATGAAAGAAACCTCCGCTGATGGAAGTTTCACTTTATATTCTACATTTTGCTCCTTCAGATTATGGCGGCTCGCAAAATTCGAATCCGGCATGAAAAGTATGAATTCTCGCTCGAAAATCCCGAATCCGGCGCGAAAAGAGTTGATTCTGGCTCGAAAATCTTAAATCTGGCACGAAAAGGGAGGGCTTGCTCATTTTGTCTATACCATCGACAATTGGAAGTAGGATAAACTTGGTTCAGCAGGGGATGAATTTGTTTGCTACAATCAAATATGATAGAAAACGTGGACAGGGGAGAGAAAATGGAATTTTTAGCAACAATATTAATGTTAGTCGCTTTTTTTAGCTTTTTTATCGGTCTTCTTGGTGTGATAAAAGGAAGCGTGAAATGGATAAGATTACGCTCTAGGAAGGCAAGCTCCTTGTTTGTTGTGGCTGCATTCGTAGTGTTTATGATCGGGGGAACCATGATACCAACGGACCCTACCACAAATGCTCCAACAGAAGATCAACAAGAAGCAACGCCTATAAAAGAACAAAAAGAAACGAAAACGGAAGAGACTCAGAAAGCAAATGACGTAGCTGTCTCCGAGCCATTAACAGAAGAATTGGCCGTACATTTTGTCGATGTTGGTCAAGGAGCCGCACAAGTGATTATTGCACCAAATAAAAAAGTGATGGTCATTGATGCTGGTAATAACGATGATGAAGACAAAATGGTCGCTTACTTGAAAGAGTTAGGAGTATCTAAGGTTGATGTGCTAATTGGCACACATCCTGACGCCGATCATATTGGCGGAATGGATGCGGTCATTGATTCTTTTGATATTGGAAAAGTATATATGCCGAAAGTACAACGAGATACACAAACATTTGAATCGGTTTTACAATCGATTCAAAATAAAGGATTAACAGTAACAACAGCGAAAGCGGGCATCGAACTTAATTTAGACCCTACGGTACAAGCGAAAATGATTGCTCCGCTGGACGATACAGCAAGTGATGCGAATGAAATGAGTGCAGTCGTCAGACTTCAATATGGTGAACAATCATTCCTTTTAACAGGGGATGCGGGAATACCAACAGAGGAAAAATGGCTTCAGTCAGGTGAAATGATAAAATCTACGGTCCTTTTAACCGGTCACCATGGTAGCAGTCACTCTACTAGTGAAGCATTCTTACAAGCGGTTCAGCCGAAATACGCAGTGATTCAAGTAGGAAAAAACAGTTACGGTCATCCGACTAGCGAAGTATTAGAACGACTTCACAATGAGAACATAAAGATATATCGTAATGATACGGATGGAACGATTGTGTTTAAAACGGATGGCAAAGAAATCAATGTCAACAAACAAGCATGGGTGTATACACCTGTACCTAAATCACAGGAACAGACACAAGGGAATAACCAAACGACACCCAATCCAGTTGTAACTCCACCAGCAAGTATACCGGATGTGACAAGTAGCTTACAGGCTACTGCTGTGATAGATGAAGCGACTCCAAATCAAAACGAAGAAGTTACAGTGACCGTTACGGTAAAAGATCAAAATGGTAAGCCTGTAAATGGAGCGAATGTTCATTTGAACCTTCAATTTAAGTCGAAAGATACGGTGTATGAAGGGGTGACAAATGCAAATGGTGTTGCCTCTCTTGCCTTTAGAGTAGGTCGAGCGGCTGCTGGATTCACGGTAGATGGCGACATTACAGTTTCAGCTAATGGCATTACTGCAATCACGAAAACAGCTTTTACTCCAAGATAAAGGAAGTGTAAGCATGAAAGGAATCATTGATCGATTTGAAGGGGATTTTGTTGTGATTGAAGTCGATGGAAACACACAAAATGTTCCGAAAGAGTTAGTTGAGTCTAAGGTGAAAGTCAATGATGTCGTGGAATTCGTCAATGAAAAATGGGTAGTTCATGAAGAAGAAACCGAAAAGCGTAGGAAAAAGATCAAATCACTTATGGAAAGCGTTTGGGAAGATTAAAGAAAGAAATATGTTTAGAAAAAAGGGGCGGGGATGTCCCAAAAGGATCTGACCTCGCACACTAAATCAGTATGTAGTGTTTCACACACTTATCTTATACTGTATTTTAGTTGTTGCGGGGTCTGACCCTTGTTTTGTATGAAGAACATGGGGACTTAGCCTTCGCGACTTACTAATCTAGCCAATCTATTTATCAGGTAAACTGATTTTATCGAGAAAGCATCCAAATTCCGGCTCCGCACCTCCACCATTGAGACTAGGTGAGTGTAGCGTGTAATGGGATTTATCCTTCATAGTAAATGGTGGCGTTTTAACGCCATATTTGTTTTGATAAACCGGCGCCAATCTTAAGTAAGAAGGCGTCTTTTTGTATTGGGCCATTTTGTATGAAGAACATGGGGACTTAGGCTTCACGACTTACTAATCTAGCCAATCTATTTATCAGGTATTCTAATTTTATCGAGAAACATCCAAAATCTGGCTTCGCACCGCCACCATTGTGATTAGGTAAGTGTAGCGAGCTACAGGATGGATCCTTCATAGTACATGGTGGCGTTTTAACGTCATAGGAGTTTGTATAAGAGGTATTATTTATTATTAGGTAAGAAATCGGGTAAATTAACCAAAAGAAATTGTAAGAGGTGTACTATGAAACAATTTGTTTTGGTTTTCTTTCTTTTCGCTACTTTAGCTATGTATCCATCTCAAACAAATGCGATTTCAATGCCTTGTAGTTTACTATTAGAACCAGTTGATAAAAATCTAAAAAATGCTAAGGGTGTAGCGCTAATTTATGAAGTGCAACTACACCCACCGAGTTTCGCACGAACCAATATAAGTATTCTTGCTGTTCACCTTCCAGAACCATCATCTTATGGAAATTATAATAGCTATGAAGGTTTTGCGTTTATACCAGATGAAATAAGTTGGCGATTTAGGCTTTACCCTACCGCAGAAGAGGAAAGTCCAACGTGGGCTGGAAGATTTGATTTAATTACAGCAGAAATGGAAAATGTTGAAGTTCAAGTTCGTCCTTCTAATTCAAAAACTAAGAAGTTAGGACCAAGGATTTTAACAAAAAATATTAAATCCTGTAAGTAGTCTATTCAGCTAAAGGTCGCTTTTATGAAGTAACTAAGCCGAATTTCTCACTTACAAAACCAAGAAATTTGGCTTTTTTAACGTTGTAAATCCGCATTTATCCCGCATTAACGGGCAGTAAGACCCCCACTGATTGAAGTTTCACTTTATCTTAACTTCGATGTTAGAACTATTGGGATATCAATGGCTCTCACATCACTTACATGTATTCAATGTAAATTTTGGTTTACAAAGGTATGCTCATTTTTTGATGTCTTGTTCAAGTAATACACCCGTTAGCTTAAGTGAAGCCCTTCACATACATGGATGAAGAATTAAAAAGTAATACTTTTTAATTTCTTACTTCCTACTAAAAATTTAGTATTCTACTAGAAACCACTATTACACTTTGTTATTTATTCAGGTTTCATCCCTTCTTGTAAAACAGGGTACAGAACCATTTTTAGGAATAAAAAAATCCCATATATCAATAATAAAGAGGGATACTTTTTAACTTTGGAAGGAGAAGGTTTATGAAAAAAGTATTGTTGGTGGGGTTTATTTTGTTATTTCCTCTAAACATGGTGGCTGGAACAAGCAGTACCTATGCTAAACCGCAGATACAATGCATTAGCCAATCTGAAGTAAAGTTCAAAAATAACTTCAGGAAACTTTGGATTGATCATGTATTGTGGACAAGTAATTATATTACAAGTGCAACAACAACAGGAGCGGAAGATCAACAACAGGTACTGACGAGGCTTCTGAAAAATCAGGAGGATATTGGTAATGCTGTAAAGCCAGTATACGGAGAGAAAGCTGGGAACAAACTTACGGATTTGCTTAAGGAGCATATTGTTATTGCGGGAAAGATTGTAGATGCGGCTAAAAGCGGAAATGAAGCCTTGGTGAATCAGCTAAACAAAGAATGGTATAGAAATGCTGATGAAATAGCAGCTTTCCTTAGCGGTGCCAACCCCTATTTGAAAAATGAAGATCTAAAAAATTTGCTGTATATGCATCTGAAATTAGTGACAAATGATTTATCTACAAGTTTAGCAAAAGATTGGAATGCAAGAATCGTTTCAATTGACGAAGGAGTCACACATATAATCCTAATGGCAGATACTATCTCTACGGGAGTTGTGAAGCAGTTTCCGGATACGTTTAAAAAATAATCTTAAGAATCTCCAACATTCTGTTGGAGATTTTTTCATAATGGGGCATTTGCTTACATTTATACAACTGGTTCAAGCAAATACCGCGCCCTGGTGGCGTAACTGCATTCTTGCACTAAACTGATCAGTTAGCACAAGAAGCGACTGTTCTTATTGAACAATCGCACCCTTTAGTTCATGAAGGACCTAAATTTATTCAGAATACAACCAAGGAATAGCTGGTGGTATTCCTGCTTCAGGCAAGAGATAAACAAAGACAAAAAACACAAAAATTAGTACCCCAAAAAGAGAAACGAATACAGAAATTAAAGGATTAACTCTTTTCAAAATACCATATATCCCACAAACAAAACTGGCTAATCCAAGGAATAACTCGAAAAATGCTACTGGATATACATTAAACTGTTCCATTACATAAATTCTAATAAAGTTAAAAACAGTAATAGATCATATAAATAACACTTGTAAAAGTAATCCCCAAACTGGAATATTCAGTAATAGGCCGCTTTAATGAAGTAACGAAAAAAGCCCAATTTCTCAGTATTAAAATTGAGAATATGGGCTTTTGACATTGGAATTTCCTGAAACGTTGTAAAACCATATTTTCCAAACGTTCGGCCTTATACAATAAATCTGGATTCTTCCTATATTAATGTGACTTCACGTAGATCATTTAAATTGTGATGAGCCACGCGACGATTGGTCCGATAATCGATCCCAGTATGGCACTCAATGTCATGGAAACGGAACTCATGGACAAAGTAAATTCACCATATTCAGCGGATTTTGCTGTGCCTAAAGCATGGGAGGCACTACCAAAGGCAATACCTTTTCCTAATGAACTGTTAATTCGCAGTCGTTTCATGAAGGTCGGACCTAAGATGACGCCAGTGAATCCTGCAATCATGACGAAGACAGTCGTCATGGGGGGGATGCCGCCGAGTACTTCTGAAACTTGGAGAGCTACTGGGGTAGTAAGAGATTTAGGTAACATGGATAATATAAGTGTTTGGTCGATTCCTAAAACACGTGCGAATAGGAGAACACTGATCATACCAGTAATTAAGCCGACGAATACGCCACTTATAATGGGGAACCAATAGCTCACGACGATATGGCGCTGTTTGTATAAAGGATAGGCAAGTGCTACTACAGCAGGTCCTAGAAGGGATTGAATCCACTGTCCGCCAATCATATAGCTCGAATAGGGAATATGAAAGAGGGTAAGTAGAATGATTAGGATGATTGTTGTTGTCAAAACAGGCAGGAGAAGTGGGTAAGAAAAGCGTATATATAACCGATTCATGAGAACATATGCGGTAATTGTTAATACGATTACAATGATTGCGAATAGTGTTTGCTGCATTTCTCTTTCTCCTTTCTTATTTGTGCCCGCTTTTCAAGATACTGACTCATCATTCCAGCTGCCCCCATCGTTATCAACGTACTTATGACAGTAATGACAATTAATAGTACGCCTTTAAACGAAACCAAAGAAGGATAATTCATGATCCCCAACATGGCTGGAATAAATAACAAGGATAAAAATTTTAATAAAAACCCAACTCCAGCTTCAATAAATTGTAGTGGGATAATTTTTAAAGACAAACCAATCAATAACAAAAGCATACCAATGATACTTCCTGGAATTGGCAGATTGAAAAAGTCATGCAAAATATTTCCGATAAAGGAAAAGGCATAAAGAATCGCAATCTGGATGATGATTTTTATGATTTTCATGTATCTAGCTGCAGTTTTGAACAGCTTTCCACCTCTCTTTGAATAAAAACTTATAAACTTACCATACTATGATACAACTATAATTATATGTGTCAATGTATAGTTTAATGGCTCAGAAGATAAATGTGGCATGTTTGAGGTTCGAATAGTCAGGGTGAACGAGGTTTTTATCAATTGAAAAATTTTTCTACAAAAATAAAAGTTGTCTCGTATTTCTACGAGACAACCTTATTACTGAACGTGATTTATCCCGCATTAACGGGCAGTAAGACCCCCACCTCAAGGCTTAGAGGAATCGAAGAAGCAAAGGAGGGGGACAAACTGCCCGTAAAAGCCCGATTGGTTCAACTAACAATCAGTGGGGGATGAAGAAAACCCCCGCTGATTGAAGTTTCACTGTATTGTATTTATATTTTTTAACTCCAAGTTGTGTAGATTCCTTACTTCAAGAGACAATAGACTCTTTCTTAGTAGCTTTTTCTTTAATTTCTGCAATCTCTTTTTGAATTTCTTCCATTCTCTTACTATCTAATTTATAGAATTTCATTGCAATGATTGACACGACCAAGCAAAGTGCTGGTAAACCGAATGCTAATAGTAATGTGACTGCAAATAAAGGGGTAGTTAATGCTTCGCCAACTTGTGGGAATTCTGAACTATATCCGATCATGCCCACTACAGCACCAACGATCACCGGAGCTAAAGATGAAACTAATTGATCAATAAATGAGAAGATCGTACCCATCATGCCAGGGACATAACGCCCTGATTTAGCCGTTTCATAGTCAGAAACATCGGCAATCATCGGAACGACAAGAGTAGTTGGAATGTTACCAAAGCCAAGGCCTAATGAATATAAAACTAAAAACAATATAGTGGTTATCCCGATATTACTAAGGGATACCGATGTTGGATCATCAATGATCAAGAATAGCGCAATCAGACCAATAAATGACAGCATACCGATCCAAGCCGATTTAACATATGAATTTTTTAATCCTGATTTTCTTGCAACGGAAACCACTAGGAATGTTATTAAAAGTTGCGGTATTATTGTAATTAATCCGATTGTGCCACTTAGTGCATAATCTCCTAGTAAAATACCAAACAACATGACGACTACGACTGAATGTCTGAGCAAACTAGTTGCAAGTTTGTCAAAAGAAGCGGAAAGAGAGAGCATTTGCAATGGTCTGTTTCCTTTAATAATTGGCCAATAATCACGAAGGCTTGTTTTTGTCGTATCCTCAGCCAATCCATAAAATTCTTTACGATCTTTCTCCCAAATGCCCACCATTGCTAGAATAGCAAATATTCCTGATAGAATAAGTCCATAAGAATTTAATTCAGTAAACAATGGCATATTAAATCCACCATGTTTTGCAATCAGATAAGAGGAAACGAAAATTTGACCACCAGTAAACACCCCTACATTAAAAATTCCGTCAAATATAGCATAAAGTGGTCGTTGCTTTGGATTATTTGTCAAAACAGTTTGCGCAGCTTTCGTCACACTACATTGAAGTGAATAACCAATTTTATTGACTATTAACATTGCAACAAAGAAAATTAACTGAAGAGATTCCGGTAATAAATGAGTTACATTGTATACAATTAATATGGTAGCTACTGAAATGAGATATCCTATAATAATTAATGGTCTAAATTTTCCGAACTTGGATTCTGTTTTATCGATAATATAGCCAATAGTAGGATCAATAAGACCATCAAATAGGCGCGTAGCCATTAAAACCGTACTTATTACCATAACAGCGAGTCCAGCAATTCCGGTTGCATAATACGTGACAAACCCTAACAAAAACATTTGGAGATTTGTTGATGTGTTATTTAATGTAAAAAAACCAATTTGCCATAACTTTGACGAGTTGTATTTGGGACCACCTTGCATTGTAGTACTTGACATTAAAATTACCCCCTTTGATTTTGATGTAGAATCTTTCCGTTTACAGAATTTTTAGAAAATTTTAATCAAAAAAATTATCTAACGAAATAATTATTTCTCATGTTCAGTTAATATGTATGCAAATTAATTTATTCGTTTGATAAACTAACTATTTATTAACTAAATAATAAATGTAAGCGCTTTAAATAGCAAGATATTTTTTTGAAAAAAATAATTTTGTTTTTTTACGGTGAGCCTATCGATTCTGGTTGAAGAAACAGCCGTTTAATGGAGCGATGAATCGATCTACTATCACAAAATAGTGGGAGAGTTATAATTATGTTGCCCAAGCTATTGAAAAACACAGTCTGTGCAAACATGATTGAAGAATATAAGGGGATAGTAAGGCAGACCGTGTTTTTCCGAAAGGTACTGTTAATTGTCTACTCTTATCGTATAATTCTTCTGAATAGAAAGTTCACACTGCTAAGAACTATCATGAATTTGGGGTGTCTTCAACATGAAACAAAACGGACAGTTTTTGATTGCTTTTCTAATAAGTTTGTTCTCGCTTATCGGATTCTGTGTTATGGCGATCCTAGTCAGTGGGAAAAGGATTGTTCAATTTGATCAAAGCGTTATTTCCTTTATTCGAGGATTTGAGTCATCGATGGTAACTTCGATTATGAAATTTTTTACATTTATTGGTTCGTTGCCATTTGTGTTGGTGATATCTCTCCTGGCATTAATTCTTCTTGATAAAGTATTAAAACATCGAATCGAATTATTGTTATTTATTGTGGTCATGATTGGAACGCCGCTTTTAAATCAGGTCCTGAAATTCGTTTTCCAACGTGCCCGTCCAGATTTTCATCGCTTAATTGAGGTTGAGGGCTTTAGTTTTCCAAGTGGTCATGCGATGAGTGCATTTGCTGTTTATGGGATTCTTTCGTTTCTATTATGGCGTCATATTCCTACCCGTTTGGGCCGCGTTACTCTAATTATGTTCAGTAGTCTATTCATTCTCATGATTGGTGTGAGTAGGATTTATCTAGGGGTACATTATCCAAGCGATATTATCGGTGGCTATTTCGCAAGCAGCTGTTGGCTGGCCATTGCCATATGGATATTCCAGAGATTAAAAAGTGAAGCAAGAAGAAAGAAAACTTGGGTGGAGTAGTAATTCATCGCAATTAGGAAGTCGCGTATAGGTTTACCGGGTTAGGAGAAATGACTATGGATAAAGCTTAACAAATTTCTTTATTTACATAAGAGGATGAAAAGGATCAGATCCCACAATAACCCTATACAGTTCAAATTTAGCGTAAGTACCACAATGAACTGTGTATAGAGTGCGTGATCAGATCCTTTGCCACGACATCCTCAGTTTAAAGTAAAAAGAAAATCTATTTGTTTGCAAATGGATCTTTGTAAGGTACTAATTCCTTTGAAAACTCTGTTACATTCGCCATTTTTGGCATTTGCCCATCATTTCGCTCCCGAAAATTATTCATTAAGTTTTGAATCGGAATCAGCATATTTTTGTTTCGATTTCTTCTTAATCCATAAGCGGCGGCACTAATACCCAGACCTAACATAGATGCCCACATCATTCCTCTATTGTTCCTTCTTCTTTTTCTACTATTAAAAAGAGTAGGTATCCGGTTATTCAGTTTAAACACTCCTCATTAGCTATTTGAAAAGCACGTGCCTTTCATCATCTAATATTTGCTTGTAGGTGTTTGATAATGCTGGTAATGTTTATGGACTTAAATTTCAATAACCCTTCAGTAAGGTTTTACATAATAGCTAATGACTAAATATGCCTAAAAAACTTTTCGTTCGTTTCCATTGTAATATTGTACATAAACGTTATGAAATAAGAGGAAAATATAATTTAAATATCCAACTAAAATTGGAATAGATGGGAAATGTAAATGTTAAAAAAATACATGTGGTGGTTGATTTATGATCAATACAAATGAAAAAAAGCGGGGGGAATATTTAGCATTAAGTAATCAATTCACAAGATGAAGTATTGTCCGTGTGATAATTGAAAAAACACCCAGATTTAAAAAGCATCTGGGTGTTTTTCGCTAACAAGTGCAGGGATACTATCTGCTAACGCTTCAATATTTTTTGTTACTTTCGCGCTATAGGAGAAATCACCGTAGCAATATGGGTAGCGGAAATTGTCTTTATTTCCGCCGCAATTGTACAGGACAGGATTTTTATCTACTTGGATCTTTGAGAATTTCTTCGCTAGTTCCTCACTATGCTTTCCGCCATTTTCCGCGATGTAATTGATATAGCCCATGCCCATATTATAGGATTGAATGATGGTCTGGAAATCTACATTCTTTTCTTTGCCATAAGTAACAACGCGCTGAAAATGCTTAACGCCATATTGAATGCTTTCCTTAGGATCAGTGATTGTATTAGGGGCAAGTCCAGCAGATTCTGAAGATTGCATCGGATCTCCACCCTTACCGCGGCTTTCTTGTTGCATAACTGCAATAAGTACGACTGTATAGTCTTGCAAGTTATATTGGACCAGTTCATCGTGAAGGATTGTACTGTATTTCTTTACAGATGCAAAGGGGTCCGGTTGAATCATGGATGTCGATGCCTTTTCCGGATGCGGAACTAAGATGACCTGCTTAATCAGTAGGATCGCAAAAAGTAGCGCAAACATGACGAAAAGGGTTTTAGATATTTTCCGTTTTCGTTTCATTTCTTCTCCTCATCATTTCATCTATGTACTTTCAGTTTATCAAATAAATGAAAGGGTGACTATCTGAAAATAGTAGTATGCGAATCTATTGATAAATCTAAAATTGCAATATTCCCTTATTTTCAATAACCATTCACGCAGCTTTCAACTTTGGAAAATAGATTTTTTTAAAATAGTTTTGATGTGACTTAATTTTTCGGTAATTCTCCCGCATAAACTTTCCTCAATGTCTGTAACTCGTGTAATTTA
This sequence comes from Peribacillus sp. JNUCC 23, assembly GCF_053653995.1. Next base: position 3,639,052 of record NZ_CM132202.1, on the reverse strand, counting down.
GTTAACGCTACTTCTCCCATTTGTTTTCCTATTGCAATGATCATGCTTTCGACAAATGCAATAGCAGCGACCATCGAGTGAAATTCCCGCATGTCGCCTCTTTCGGTGAAAAAGGTGTATGTCGCCTCTTCAATCATAGGCGAGACAAGCAAGTCTGTGATTAGTACCGTTTGACAGCCTTTTTTTCTAGCATAGTCAAAAAGTGTTCGAATTTCTGGTGAAGTCTGTACAAAACCGAAGATGATGAGAATGTCCGTTTCTTGGCAGTGTACAAGATCCTCAAATAATTCATGCCCGCTTTTCGCCATGGTTTGAACACTCATGCCAAAGCGTTTTAGTCGAAATTGAAGCAAAGTTGTCAAGCATTCTGCAGATCCTGAGCCATATAAATGAATGTTATCACTTGCAACTATTCTCTTAATTGCCTCGTAAAAGCTGTGATTATCCATATGTTTGCTTGTTTCCTCTAAGTAATAGACGCCCGCCCTTAGCATATGCCCAACTCTTGTTTGTTCATATTTCTCTAGAGCTGTTTTCATTTTACTAGCTGGTGTGATGATGGAATCTTTTTTTAATTGCATCTTATATGCTTTGAAACTTTCATAGCCGATCGCTTCCCAAAAGCGTGAAACAGTAGCAATGCTGACTCCTGTTGCTGTGGAGATGTCTTTTTCCGTCATAAAGGGAATAGAGTCTGCTTGCTTCGTTATATAATCTGCAATAATCTGCTGTTTCTTCGTTAAATTCTTCGTAATCTCTATATTCATTGTGTACATTCCTCCTAGTTTGAAAGAAAGACTTACGGTTCCATAAGTCTATTTTATCATCAATAATGAAAAAAAAATTACATTTCAACAAAAATGTAATTTTTACATTCAATTAATATGTACTTAACAAAATTTTCTTACTATTAAGTTCGGAAGTAAGTTATGGAGGAGGAAGGGAAAATGAAAGTAAACGTAGAGAGAAAGTTAACACAGTCTCAGAAAATGATGGTGTTTGTTTTATCAATGGCCTTATTCGGTTTATCTAAGATGATTACAGAAATTTTACCTTCAAATGAAATTGGACCGATTGAGTTTTCTGTTTCGTATTTCGCTTTTATTCCGCTTATTCTTTGTGTATTGTTTCATCCGCTGTACGCAGCGCTCGGTGCTTCGGTGGGGAAGATTATTTTCGCTGATGTGCTGATGGGAGATTTTAGCGGTATTGGTGAGTTAGAAGGATTTATTCAATTGACGGTGGGAATGTATGTGGCAGGGTTGATTGTGAAAAATCCATTAAATAAGGTACAACTTACAATCGCAGCTCTAGTAGGTGTAGGAATTGATCAGATCTTAAGTTCGGTTGTTGATATTACAAAGGTCTGGATTGGAATTGAAGGGTTTGATGCAGTCCCGGGACTTCCTGAAAGTATTGTCTTGCTAGAAGCCGTTAGCTTTGTGAACGAAATGGTTATTACAGGTGTACTATTCGGCGTTATTCCAACGCTGATTCTTGTTCCGCGATTGTATGGAAAGATTGAACCCCTGCTTGGAATGAAACCACGCGAAAAACGAGTAAATGCATCGATGGCGGAGTTCGTCAAACCTGGTTTAATCACCATAGTGATTATACTAGGTTTTGTTTCAATGATTGCTGAATTTATGGCAGAACTGGACTTGAACTTTGCATTTTGGACGCCAGATTTTCTATTACAGTTTGAAAATGGCTATGAATGGATCGGCATTTCAGCAGGTCTGATTGTTCTCGGTCTTGTGCTGTATATAGTTAAGAAGATTTTTTCAAACAAGCAGCAAGTAGAAGAGACAATAGAATCAAATAAAAGGGTGTTGTAAATGATTTCGATTAACTCTGTTTCGTTTCGTTACCCTGGTTCTGAAAGTTGGGTTTTGCAAGAAGCAAGTGTAGACATAAAACAGGGTGAATTTACGGCAATCATTGGTGGAAATGGAGCTGGTAAGTCGACACTTTGTAAAACATTAAATGGGTTAATACCATCTTATTATGTAGGTGATTTCGAAGGAACGGTTATGGTAGATGGCTTGAATGCAGCTACTACAAGCGTGGCAGTCTTGTCTGAGAAGGTGGCATATGTGTATCAGGATTTCGAAAATCAGCTTGTGCGTCCGACGGTTTTGGATGAAGCCATCTTTTCACCCCTGAATTTCGGATACCCTGATTATATGGAACGCGGGAGGGAAGCGTTACGGATTCTTGGATTGAGCCATTTGGAGAAGGAACATATATGGCAGTTGAGCGGTGGGCAGAAACATTTAGTTGCGTTAGCTGGAGCATTATCACTACAGCCGGAGATCTTGATTATTGATGAGCCAGTCGCACAGCTAGATCCGGCACATGCTATTGAATTATATGACAAGCTTAAGATGTTGAATGAAGAGTATAACAAAACGATTATTGTTATTGAACACCATACAGAGTTCATAGCGAATTATTGTTCAAGTGTCATCATGATGGAGCAGGGTTCTGTATTATGGCAGAAACCCGTTAAGCATGGCTTATCTTTAGTGGAGGAATTGATGGATAAGAATATTTATCCTCCTCAGGTCACACAAGCGATGTTCCAGCTGAAACGAGAGCAAAAACCTAAGTTATTTCCGATAACGGTTCAGGAAGCGAAAGCAGAAATTCACGGGAAGTATGAAATCTTACCTGGGCCTCATTTATTTTCTTCACAAGTACCACAAGTCAAAGGCGTAGAGACCATCTCAATGGACGGGGTTGATTATGGCTACAAAACAATTACCCGAAAGCGAAAACCGATTATAAATAAGCTTTCGCTGACTTGTTATGAAGGAGAGAAGATTGCACTAGTTGGTAGCAATGGCGCTGGGAAGTCAACTTTATTAAAGATGATTTCCGGTCTTGTGAAACCACAAGGTGGGTCAATGTTAGTGAATGGACAATCCACATCGAAGCTTAGCATGGAACAACTTGCTGAAAAGGTCGCTTATATTTATCAAAACCCGGAAGAAATGTTTATCGAGGATTCAATTTATAAAGATATTGATTATTTTTTGAAAGCGAGAAAGATTGCAGAGCGCAGGGAGTTCATTGAAGAAATTATTCAACGTTTCCACTTAGAGGAGCTGAGGGAGAGGGACGGTCGGTTATTAAGCGGCGGGCAACAGCGGAGAGCGAGTCTCGCGATTGGCATTGCGATGAAACCGTCAATTGTACTTCTAGATGAGCCAACAGCAAGCCTAGATATTGCAACGCGTAAGGATATGATGAAGATGTTGAATAATTTGAATGGTTTTGTGAAAACAGCAATTGTTGCCACACATGATATGGAATTGGTGGCAGAATGGGCAAGCCGAGTGATTGTATTAAAGGGTGGGATAATTCTCGATGATACAACACCGCATATATTGTTTTCAAATCCAGTCCTGCTGCGAGAGGCATCTCTTGTCGCTCCGCAGATTGTAACCTTGTCCAAAGAGGTGAACATGTACCCGGCAGCGATTACGACTGAAGAGTTTCTGTCTCGTGTAAAACAAGTGGGTGTTGGAGGTGGAAGTGTTGAATGTGTTTCAAAAGCTCTTTAGTAAGCTTTCAGTCGAGAACATCAAGATTGAGTTAATGAGAACAGCTTATGGGACAGAGGAAACGGTTCTTTCAAAGCTTGACCCGAGAATGCTAATCGTTTGGTCTTTGTTCTTTACAACAGTTCCTTGGTTTATTCATAATATGACCATTTTGATTGGGCTAGCAGTGTTGATGGGGGTGCTTGCTTATATGGCTAGAGTTAGCCCACTATTGATCGTGCTGATGATTATTGGCGTGATATCACAGTTTACGTACTTGATTTTTGTGGCGCTTTTTCTGGGAGGAACATTTACGGCGCTCCTTGCCGTCATTCCGCTTACTATCAAAATCATGATTATCTCGCTATCCAGTATGGCGGTTTTTACAAGCATGGATCCTGAAAAATTTAGTGATGCACTCTTAAGCTTTGGTGTGCCGGGTAAATTCAGCTTCGGTGTTTCCTATGGATACCGTATGCTTCCTATCCTAATCGAAGAATATCAAAGTATTATCCAGTCATTTCGTTTACGTGGAAAGATGCCCGCTAAGAAAGGAATTCTGTATTGGCGCTACATCGTTTATTTTCTGAAAATAAGTGTTCTTGCCTTTTACCCAATGATGCTCAATACAGCTAAACGAACTCGGACCACTGTTGAGGCTTTAGAAATTAGAGGGTTTAGTTATTCAGAGGAAAATGATTTAGCAAAGAAATTAAAGCTTAAAGCGTTAAAAATGAACAAATACGATTATCAGTTTGTCGCAATCACATCAGTCATTACGATTTGTATCATTAATATAGGAATGTTTTACCCATTATAAGAAGGGGGATGTTAGTATGATTATTGACTTCCATACACATGGGAAATTAGCAAAACGAGTGGATTTTGATCTTGAATTTTTTAAAGAAGTAATTGTAAACGCAAAAGAAAGCGGATTGACGGCGCTTGCTTTGACAGAGCACTTTAATACGAAGAATTTCTATGAAATCTATGAAACGCTTGATGAACATTTCGAGTATAAGCATGATTATTATGATGTAAATGGTTTCAAAGTATTCACAGGAATGGAGGTCGATGCAAAGGAGATTGGGCATTTGTTGTTCTTGGCAAATAAGGAATCAATCCTTGAAATCCGTAATCAACTGAGTGACCATACGACAGAAGAGACGTTTTTACCCATCACCGAGCTTTTGAACTTGGCTGATAAATATGGTGTTTTGAAGATTGGGGCTCACCCGCTAAGAGAATCCACACCTTTACACCAGCATCCAGCGGAAGTGTTAAGGCGCTTTGATGCGTTTGACTTAAACGGAAAAGACATGCATGTGCATGGGGTGGAGGCAATGATGTTCGCGGTCCATGAATTCGCCGATATGTGTGATGTACCTGTTGTTTGCGGTAGCGACTCCCACCATCCCATTCATATTGGCGTTGTGAAAAACAAACTGCCAGAATGTGAAACGGTGGAAGATATAAAGCGAGCAATCCGAACACGCAGCTTTACGAGCGAGATTTCGCCTGTTCTGCACACAAGAATTCAAGCCGCGACAATTGTAAAGAAAAAGATGAAAGAAGAACTCGTATACGACATGTAAGATAACACCTTATGACAGTGCAAGCTGTCTGAGGTGTTTTTTTGTTAAGCCATAAAACAGGGGCAGGGGAGAAATTCGTTAGTTGACCGGTAAACCCGGACCTGTAGTATGCTTTGGATGTATTCTCCCATGATTAGGATGAATCATCTAATCTATTATCTATCTTTCACCGTTCCATCTTTTCAATATCCAGAATTGAGAAAACTCAATAGGGCTCGTATTCTTACTTTTCCGTACAGGGCACTCGAATTTTTTGCGGAGAATAGAGCAAGAATCGGATGATTTGCATGCTATTAATCGTAGTCACAGGAATAGTCTGAGAACTTTGTGAAAGAACTGGTTCATTCATTCACTTTATTTCGCATTGTTAAAATTTTTAATTCCTACCAAACAGGTTCAATTAATTGACGAATTATGAGAGATTTTATACGATAAGGTGTATCGACTGACTGATCAATCGAGAGGAGGAATTGTAATTACAGAAAATGAGAAGTCTATTGATCGAAGAGAGCAATTGATTGCGATCGCCATTCAGTTGTTTGCTATGAATGGTTATCATAAGACAAAGATAGCAGATATTGTGCGCGAAGCGGGAATTGCTCAAGGGACCTTTTATTGGTATTTCAAAAGCAAGGAAAGTATAGCACTTGAGATTATTCAAAGCGGACAAGCACAGATTCTTGCAGTTGTTTCTAAAGGATATCGGACAACTCCAGGTACTGTAGCCGATGCAGTGGCCTCTTCTGAAAAATTATTTGAGGATTTATTTACCTTTTCTAAGGATAATCGATATTTGATGGAATTAATTATTAAAGGAATCGATAGTGAAGAGTCCATCAAGCATTTAATTTTCGAAACTCGTATAAAAATTGAAGAAGCATTCAAGAATAATGTAAAGCGGGCAATGGATTTAGGGATTTTGCCAGAAAAAGATCCGACGATTCAAGCGGCGTTATTAATGAGCTTAATGGAAGGGATGCTTGCGAGATGGCTATTCGGCCCTGTTACATACGAATCAGCAGTAAAGGAACAATCAGCAAATGACTTGGCAAAGGAATTGGTGAAGTTCGAGTTCCATGGACTGTTAGGCATATAAGAGAAGGAGTGAATCGAAATTGAAAAAGCGTTTAGTGTCCCTACTGATTTTTCTAGTGGCTATCATGATGATAGTAAGTGCATGCGGTACAAAAGATAACGCCAGCAATGCGAAAAAAGAATTACTTCAAGAGGTGAAGGATCGAGGCACATTACGGGTCGGTGTCATGGGAACGTATCAGCCCTATAATTTCTTAAATGAAAACAAAAAAATGGACGGTTTCGATGTAGACATTGCCAAGGAAGTCGCGAAACGTTTAGGGGTAAAGGCTGAGTTTGTCGCTCAAGAATTCTCGGGAATGATTGCGGGACTGCAAACGAATAAGTTTGATGTTGTAATCAGCCAAATGACGATTACGGATGAGCGGAAGAAACAAATGGATTTTACAAAGCCGTATATTACAAATCACGTAAAGGCCATTGTTCAAGAAGCGAATAATACGATCAAGTCTGTTGATGATTTTAAAGGGAAGAATATTGGCGTCGGGTTAGGAACAAATGACGAGACCTATCTTCGTACAGAGTTAATGCCAAAAGTAGGCGATTTTACAATCAAAACGTATGATGATGTGATTACATCATTGAAGGATTTGGATACAGGCAGAATTGATGCAACGATTAATAACATGTATGCCATTAAACCGATCGTTGAGAAGAATGGTTTTAAAATTAAAACGGTGGGCGAACCGGTGAAGTCTGATCAAGCAGGTATTGCTGTTCGCAAAGGAAATGAACCATTTCTAAAAGAGCTGGACCGAATTTTAGCAGAAATGAAAGCAGACGGAACGTATAAAAATATTTATATGAAGTGGTTTAATGAAGAACCAGCTGAGTAAAGAGGAAGGGCTGGATAAGTAAATGGATATTATATGGTCTAATTTGCCATTTTTATTACAAGGAGCCTATTATACGCTCCTTATCACCATTGTATCGATGTTTTTCGGATCGATACTTGCGATTATTGTTGCAATCGCGAGACTGAAAGGAAACCGGCCAATTAGATGGTTGGCGCGTGCTTATGTATCGATTATTCGAGGAACGCCAACACTTGTGCAGATTATCATTATTTATTATGGATTAGCGGATTATGGCTTAAACCTTAAACCGTTGACTGCCGCATATATTGCGTTAAGTATTAGCATCGGTGCCTATTTATCAGAAACATTGCGTGGTGCGATACAAGCGATTCCAAAGGGACAATATGAAGCCGCATATGCATCGGGAATGACACCGATCCAAACCATGAAGAGAATCATTCTACCGCAAGCGATTCGGATTGCGATACCGCCAGCAGGAAATACCTTCATCGGGATGCTTAAGGAAACATCGCTCGTATCCGTTATTACTGTCACCGAATTGCTTCGCTCGGCGCAGCTTTTAATTGCGCAGTATTATGTGTACATGCCGTTTTATCTAGCCATTGCGGTGATGTATTGGATCCTTAGTACGGGATTTTCCTTCATTTTAGAGCGAATCGAGAAACGGCTATCAATTTATGAATAAGTATGGTGATCCCTATGATAAAAACAAACGATCTATCAAAGAGTTTTTCAGGACTTGAAGTATTAAAAGAAATCAATTTGTCTGTAGAGACAGGTGAAGTAGTCGCTATTCTTGGTCCAAGTGGTTCAGGGAAAAGTACTTTGTTGCGTTGTTTTAATGGGTTAGAGGAATTGTCAGGCGGCAGGATCCAAGTAGGCGAAATTGAAGTGGATGCGAACCAATCGCCAAGAGAACGAAACAAACAAATTCGTAAAATTCGACTACATACTGGAATGGTCTTTCAACAATTTAATCTATACCCACATAAAACCGTGTTGCAAAACGTCGTAGAAGCATTGCTTATTGTCAAAAAAAGCCCGAAAGAGAAAGCAATTATTTTAGGGGAAAACCTGCTTAAGCGAGTTGGATTATTTGAAAAGAAAGATCAATATCCGCAAAGACTCTCTGGCGGCCAACAGCAAAGGGTAGCCATTGCAAGAGCACTGGCGATGGAACCGGATCTTATGCTTTTTGATGAGCCAACTTCTGCTCTTGACCCAGAATTAGTGGATGAGGTTCTAGCTGTTATTAAAGAGCTCGCTCATACGGGTATGACAATGGTTATTGTGACGCACGAAATGGAGTTTGCGCGTGAAGTTGCCGACCGAATTGTGTTTATGGCTGATGGCGTGATTGTGGAAGAAGGAACATCAGAAGAATTCTTTAACCGGCCAAAAACAGAACGAGCACGAAAATTTTTGAAAATGGAAGAAGTCACTAATTGAAAGAGGGATCAGCATGAAAGTACTAACGAAATGGACAGGACAACGCGCCTTCACAGCAGTCGGCGATTCAGGATATGAAGTGAAAATGGATGCAACAGAAAAATACTTCGGGGAAGGCAAGGGAGTTACCCCAACCGAAATGTTGCTCGCGTCTCTTGCTGGTTGTATTGGGATTGATGTTACGATGATCCTAAGACCATATTTATCTGAAGTAGATACACTGGAAATCGAAACAGATGGCACAAGAGAAGAAGACATGCCAAAAGCATTTACAACGATTAACGTCACGTTTACCATTAATGGAACTGTCGACAGCAAACGAGTGTGGCGAGCCATCGACCTAGGTAAAGAGAAATACTGTTCGGTATCAAATTCATTGAAAGCAGATATTATCTTCCACCTTGTCTTAAATGGCGAAAAGCAGGAACGCCCTGTAAAAGCATAACTCCTTTTTGCGTGAAAATATAACCGAGATTCATTTTAGCTTTGATAAACAAAACACGAAAACACCGTCCAAATAATAGGTCGGTGTTTTCGTGCAGATTGTAATACCGATAACACTAAGGGAAACTCACTTTTTCTGTCTTAAACAAATAGAATAGTATTCAGATGTGTTCAATGAATATTGAAGGTCAAATAATGTTCTCTAACGTTGACACTTACTTAGTAGTAAGTTAGTGTGTAGATATGGAAAATAGAAAAGAACAAATCATTGAAAGGGCATTAGTGCATATAAAAAAAAGAGGCTATCTATCTTTCAGCTATGATCATCTATCAAAAGAGCTTGGTTTGACGAAAGCAAGTATTCATTACCACTTTGAAAAAAAAGAGAGTTTAGGGCTTGCTGTTTGTGACAGGCTGGAAACAGGGTTGGATCAAATGATATTGGCCATTAATGGTATGCATATTGATCCGAAAGAAAAGCCGATGGAGTTTTTTAGAATGAGGATTTCTCACATTGATGTAGATGAGATTTGTCCAATTTCAGCGTTTCAAGCGGATTTTCCGTACTTACCTGAAATCCTCAAGCAATCTGTTCAAGATGTAACGAAAAAAGAATTAGGCTGTGTAGCTGAATTACTTCAAAACGTACATAAAGATATAAATAAAAATGAAGCCAAGGCAATCCTATTATTATCCGCTATGAAAGGCGCGTTGCAGTATAGACGAGCAGTTGGTGGGGAAATAATGGAGACAATAAGTTATCAATTGGAGGAGATATTGCAATGAGTCGAAGAGTTGTTGTAACAGGTTATGGGGTCGTATCCCCTTTAGGAAATGATGTAGATACATTTTGGAATCATATAAAAGAAGGTAAATCAGGAATAAAGAAAATTACATCAGACGAATTTGATGGGATTAATACACAAATTGGCGGATATATTGACGATTTTGCGCCAGAGTCGTACTTAGATAATAAGGAAATCGGCAGATACGATAGATTTATTCAATATGGATATGCTGCAGCAAAGCAAGCGCTTGATCAGTCAGGATTGGTTTTGGAGACAGAGACGAATGACCGGTACGGTGTTTACGTCGGTTCAGGTATTGGCGGGATTGATACGACGCTTGAGAATCATAAGGCGTTGCTAGAAAAAGGGCCGAGAAGAGTGTCACCATTTATGGTACCGATGATGATTAGTAATATGGCATCAGGAATCATTGCCATAAAAACTGGGTTTGCTGGTCCAAGTTTCTCACCGGTATCTGCCTGTGCGACTGGTAATCAGGCGATTGGCGAGGCTTTTTTAAACATCCATCATGGTTATTCAGATGCGATACTTGCTGGTGGCGCTGAAGCGACGATAAATCCACTGTCATTTGCAGGATTTTCACGTATGCGTGCGATGTCCACCCGAAACGAAGAACCCCAAAAGGCAAGCAGACCGTTTGATAAGGAACGCGACGGTTTCGTTATGTCTGAAGGTGCAGGTGTGTTAATGCTTGAAGAATATGAGCATGCCAAAAAGAGAGGCGCTGTAATTTTAGGAGAAATTGTTGGATACGGATCCTCGACAGATGCGCATCATATTACTTCTCCTGATTACTTAGGTGCTGCTAAAGCAATGGAAAAAGCGATACAGATGGCAAAAATCAATCCAGAACAAATTGATTATATCAACGCACACGGAACGAGCACACCTGAAGGGGACAAGTCTGAAACGAATGCGATTAAGCATGTATTTGGCGAACACGCCTACAAGCTAAAAGTTAGCTCTACTAAATCCATGACAGGTCATCTGTTCGGCGCAGCTGGCGGTGTAGAAGGTGTCATCACAGTGAAAAGTATCCAGGAAGGGATTTTACCTCCAACAATTAACTATGAAGAGCCGGACGAAGAGTGCGACCTAAATTACATTCCGAATCAAGCTGTAGAAGAAACAGTAAATTATGCTCTTTCTAACGGCTTTGGATTTGGTGGACATAATGCCGTGCTAGTGTTTAAGAAGTTTACGGAAAATGAACGGTAATAAATGAGAGTTCTGAGTGAAATAGGTCTATTTTATACTCGAAATTTATAGATCAATAAAGGTAGGCACATATTAGGTATGTTAATATGTTTGCTTACCTTTTTTTTGTGATTAATGGCATCACTTACATGGATGGGGAACTTTTTGTTGAAACCTTGATATGTTTGGTAATTCTATAGATGAAGTTTTAAATCATAATAATTTATTTAAACCTTTGATTGGCTTTCTGCCTTTCAAGACTTTTAAGTGGATTGCTAAATAAAAGGATTTTTATTACAAAGATAATACTTTATCAATGTAATCCCCTATAATATTTAATCGTTTTAATAGTCCGACTATAGTAGGGAAAGTGCTGGTGTAAAGGGTGTGGGAAAAAATACAAAATTTTAATTCGGAATGGTGAATTTAGAGATGCTATAAGAAATGTAGAAATATCAAACTCAGCTCAACATAAAAAATAGTATATGTACGCGATGGAACAAGTGAGAATAGATGGAATGTCAATGTCGTATACACAAATAAGAAAAATGTACGGGAGCAAAAAAAAATGCTCCTTTATTAACGAGTAAAAAGCACCTTCGAACGAACTAGATCCCATCCCAAAATGCTCATGGAATCTAGTTCGTTTAAGTAATACTCCGTGGTAAACAGTGCAAGTTATTTTCTCCGAAGAAGATAGAGATGTTTCAAGTTATCATTTCCAAATAATACTATATGAAAAGAATTATATAAGAGAATCCATGTGATGAACAAGAAAATAATACTATTGTACATGCGGAAAAGAACTGACTTATTTAAAGCTAATGTGGTGATTATTTGTTACCTTTTATTAATTTCGTGAGTATAGGGGTGGAAAAATTTACTTTTTATTAACAAAAAACAGCAACAAACCTTTGGTTTCTCATAATTCTTAATAATCAGTTAACAATAGTTAATTATAATTACTAATGTACTAGATTTCCTAATTTTTAAAAGGAGGATTTGTTAGGTTTGGATCAATAGTCCTAGAAAAAAGATGGAGGAAAAGGGATGAAAAAACAATTATCAACGCTTATTATTGCAACATCTGTGTTAGCTGGAAGTGTAGTCACACCTATTTTGCCACATGAGGTGAGTGCTGCATCGGTTCAACAAAAAGGGGAGTTCAGTAAAGAAAAAGTATTGGTAAATGGACAATTGAGAGATATTCAATACACAGTATCGAATAAGCAAAAGCTCTACTCTGCTAGTGATCTAGCAAAATTAATGTCTGCAACAGTCAGCTATGAAAAAAAGTCAAAAGCATTCACTTTTTCAAAAAAAACTGGTACTAAAAAGGTAAGCATCGTGGTAGTGGCCAGTAAAGGGTCTACAAAAATAAATGGAAAAGAAGTAAAGCTAAATGCTGCACCGAAAATTGTAGGGAATTCTTTGTTCGTTGAAGCGAAATCTTTCATACAGGCATTTGGAGGAGATCTATTACTGGACAATGGATTGTTAGTATCAACAGCTAGTTCAATTAAATGGCAAACATCATCCTTGCAAGTGGATGGGCAGCCTAAAAAAATCCGTACCGTAATGATTGGTGGTAAGTCGTTATACTCCGTTTCAGATCTTGCAAATTGGTATGCGGCTACTGTAAATACGGATAAGGACAATCTGGTCACAATCAAACAAAAAGGAAAGACAAGCAGCTTTAAAATTTTAGAAAATACGGTCACACAAAATGGCAAGAAAATAAAAATTGGGAATTACCCAATCAAAGTAAAAGGTATTGTATATGCGGATTTAAAAGATTTAACTACAATAATTGGAGGGGAATTGGTCACTACTCAAAACGGACCATTCATTTCAGTTTCGGGATTAATTAGCGGTGATACATTCAATCCACAGTGGGTTAACAATACAACAGTCCTAGCCGGTAACGAAACGACATCAGGTGCGAAAAATTACTTAATTAATGTTGATAGTAAGAAGTCATCACTTGAAATCAGTGGCACAGAAGTTTCTGTTTCACCAAGTGGGAAAAGTGCCATTTATACGGACGAAAAGGGAATCATCTATCTAACCAATTTGACCACGAATAAAACGGTTATTTTGAATGATCTGGACGATAACGAAAAATTCGAATTTGTCTGGTCTAAAAATGAAGATAAAGTGTATTTCTTTAATGGAAAAGATACAGATAAAATCTATAACGTGAATGTGAAAGACGGTGCATTAACAAAAGTTTACGCGGATGCTTTCAAATATAAATCCGACCTCCACCTTTCCAATGACGGGCAAAAGCTGATTTATTCTGTGTCAAATGAAGCTAAAACCAATTATACAGACTCAGATAATACGGACGTATCGGATATCGACTTAACGGATACGGAACCACAGTTGTTTTCACTGGATTTAAATGCGGCTGAACTTAAGCCTTTACAATTAACAGTTACAAAAGACAATAAAGTTTTTGTGAATTTACTGAATAATGGAAATGTTGTGTATACTAGTTACTCAACTGACAGTAATGTAATGCCAGTTTTATACATGATTGATCAAAGTAACAAAGTTTTACCGTTAGTCACGAATAAGGACATCATCCAAACCGTTGTTACTGCACAAGGTAAGCTATTCATTTTAGTAGCTGAAAAAAATGGATATCAAGTGATTTATGAAGTGAATGCATCCACGAAAGCATTAACGAAAGTCGCACAAACAAAATTAGAGCTTACTTCCTTCTCTGTATCGATAGATGGAAAAAGAATGGCTGTTACATCACCAGGGAAAAATGGCGATGTGTTAATGGTTGTGAAGAACGGATTCTTTGAAGCAGTAACTAAATAATAAAGGGGCGAAATAAAATGATGAAAAATGTAAAACGCTTTACTGTAGCAATAATGGCAATTATCATGTTCATTGGTTTTTCATTTGGAGGGTTTATTACAAAAGCAAGTGCAGCATCTACAGTATCAGGGAAAATCACAATTGCAGGTTCGACTGCTTTACTACCACTGACTCAACAAGCTGCAAAGGAATTTAAGAAAGTAAATCCGAAAGTAACGGTTTCAGTTTCAGGTTCTTCTTCCATTGCTGGGCCACAGTCTGTTTTGAAAGGTGCAGCGACAATTGGAGCAAGTGACTGGGATGCTACTAAAGCGGTACAAGGGTTTTCAGCATTTAAAGGACTAGTTGCTCATAAGATTGCAGCTATTCCATTTGCAACAATCGTTCACAAATCTAATCCTGTAAAAAACTTAACAACAAAGCAATTACAAGATATTTATGCTGGGAAAGTCACGAACTGGAAACAAGTTGGTGGTAAAGATGCACAGATTGTTGTTGTAAATAGAAAGCACGGTTCAGGAACTCGCGTCAACTTTCAAGCGAAAGCATTGAAAAATGCTAGCTTTATGTCAAAAGGCGATAATTATAAAGAAGTTGGAAAAAGTGGTGAAATGTTAGCAGCAGTAGAATCTAACCCAAATGCAATTGGCTATACAGATTTAGCTTATGTTAAAGGAAATGTTAAAGCTGTAAGCTATAATGGTGTGGCTGCTACTACTCAAAACGTTGTGAATGGTAAATATCCTGTTTGGTCTTACGGCTATTTATTGACTAAGGGCCAACCAAAAGGTGCAGACGCTGAATTCATTAAATACATCCAATCAAGTAAATTTCAAAATGGTTCATTGAAAACATTGAAATTTATTCCACTAAGCCAAATGAAATAATCGTTTCATTGATAAATAATAGATTAGTGAAGGATGACCTAGTATGGGGTCAGACCCCTCATATGAAGATGCTCATTTTAATCATCTTCATATGAGGGAATCACCCCCTTTTAAGTCATCTTTTTTACTTTATTCCAGGGGGATTTAAGGTGAAATTAGAAGGGAATATAAAATCATCAGCCTACTTACCTGTTCATGGATTGAAAATAAAAGCCAGAACAAAGTACGTTAGAAATTATTTGTTTTTTATATTTTGCTTACTTAGTGCTTTAATGCTAGGAGTCGTTCTCTTCTGTATCGTTCTATTCATTGGGAAGACCGGTTTGCTTGTATTTAAGGATGTATCCGTGATGGAATTCTTTTTTTCAACAACTTGGGAACCATATGATGGAAACTATGGCGCAGCGATTTTTATCTTAGGAACGTTGTCACTAACTGCCTTAACGATGTGTTTTGCTGTTCCGCTTTCTTTAGCTTTAGCGGTCTTTATTGTTGAGGTAGCACCAGATTGGGTAAAGAAGATACTTCGGCCAATGCTAGATTTATTAGTTGGAATTCCTTCCATTATTTACGGTTATTTAGGACTAACATTGCTCATTCCACTTTTACGAAATATAACGGGTTCAATTATGGGAGACGGTCTGCTTGCTGCATCACTCGTCCTGACGGTTATGGTGTTGCCGACGATCACAAGAATTAGTGATGATGCAATCACAGCTGTGCCTAAAGATTTGCGTGAAGCTGCTTATGCACTAGGGAGCACGCGCTTTCAGTCTATTTTTCGGGTTATTCTACCAGCTGCGAAACCAGGAATCTTAACAGCAACGGTACTTGGGATGGCTAGGGCGATTGGTGAGACAATGGCTGTTGTAATGGTAATCGGAAATACGGCGCAAATTCCTGGCGATTTATTAACGCCTACAGCAGTCTTAACAAGTAATATCGTCATGCAAATTATCGATGTACAATTTGATTCAACTTGGAATTACGCCTTATACATGATGGCTTTTTTATTGTTAATCATTTCTTCCCTCATGATTCTTATAATAAGAAGAATTAGGGGAAAAGGAGAGTAACCTCATGAATGAACAGATTTTTAGAAAATATGTGGTAAGGCGAAAGAGTCCCGTTGCCATGGATAAAATCTTTACATACAGCCTTTGGTTAGTTGCTAGTATGATTCTATTATTAGTTACTTTTCTTTTGATTCGGATATTATGGAATGGCCTTCCGGGAATATCGTTACATTTCCTCACTGGATTACCTGATGAAATCGAGGCTGGAGGTGGAGTAGGCCCTTTCCTATTCAACTCCATTTACATTCTTCTAATCTCAATGATCCTGTCTCTTCCAATAGGGATTGGCTCAGGCATCTACTTAGCAGAATATGCACCAAAAAATCACTTAACAGGATTCATCCGAACAAGTGTAGAAAGCCTTGCCTCTGTACCTTCAATTATCTTTGGTTTATTTGGCTATGTACTGTTTGTCGATGTTTTTCAAATTGGCTTAACGATATTGGGAGCTGGGATTGCTCTTTCGTTACTAAATCTACCAGTAATTACTAGGGTTACTGAAGAAGCGATTCAAGCAGTTCCGACTGAGTTAAGGGAAGCATCTTATGCGTTAGGAGCCACAAAATCACAAACCATTTGGAAAGTGATTATTCCGGCAGCATTATCAGGTATTATTACGGGAAGCGCTCTAGCCGCTTGTAGGGCTTTTGGTGAATCAGCTGTCATTCTGTTAGCTGGTGGAACAGGTACCTCAGGCATTATGTGGGATTTTAATCCAATGTCTCAAGGAGGTACATTGCCCGTTCATTTATGGTATGTCCAATCAGAAGCCCTTGTTGAAGATGCTAAACAAATTGCCGACCGCTCTGCAGCCGTCATGATTCTATGCATCCTGCTTATTAATATGATCATAAGACTGCCACTCTTATTTCGTGATTTTAGAATGTGGAAACATTAAGAGTAGTATAATCAAGTCAGTTATTCAAGAATTCTTGAGGAACTGACTTTTATAGTTTTGAAAAGATATTGATGGAATAAGCCTTTAGTTTTCTGCATTAATTTCTAAATATACTTTAATTGATGGATAAGGAGTAGAATATTTATCCCGCATTAATGGGCAGTAAGACCTTCACCTCAAGGTTTAGGAGAATTGAAGAAGCGTAGGTGGGGGACAACTGCCTTTAATCTAGTTGCAGCTCCTAGCCCCTCGAGGTCATAAGCTGTAATACTCTGTGGCAAACTACGCCACGTCGTATTACAGCTTATGCTTGTCGGGGCTGGGCAGTCGCCTCGCTTTTTAATGTAAGATCCCGATTGGTGAGATACAGTGAAACTTACCAATGCGTGAGCAGAGGTTTAGTTGAGGCCCACAGGATGTGGGTCACACAGACGTTGCCGCAGGACGCGGCGTACTTAGTCTGTGAATCATTGAATCAAGTTCGTAGAGCCGCTTTATTGAAGCGGAGCGAAGATATTAGCGACTCTAGAACGGGCCTCACAATCAGTGGGGGATGAAGAAAAACCCCCACTGATTGAAGCTTCACTTTATTAAAGAGGGTAGTAGTATTCGTGATAAATCATTAGACAAAGCTAAGATACGAAGATAAGATTAGTATCTATGTAGGTATACAAATGATAGTTAGCAAGTACGAGATGTAATCGAGGAAAAGAAGATGAAGTTTCATTAGAATAACTGGGGGTAAAAGGGGGGAAGAAATTTGAATATTCGTATATTGAGAGCAGTAGATGCAGAAAAATATTGGACGTTACGTTTAGAAGCATTTCAGGCATTTCCCGAAGCATTTGCTACAAGTTATGAGGAGGCAATTGCGAAAGAAGATCCGATTCAGGAAGCTAAAGATAGACTTGAAGCAGAAGGCAGTTATACTTTTGGTGCCTTTGTAGATGGTGAACTGGTTGGTATTGTGACACTTGTTCAAGAAATGCGCGAAAAGCAGCGGCACCGAGCAGATATTTTTGGCATGTTCGTTAAAAAGAATCAACAAGGTCTTGGGGTGGGAAAAGCTTTGATGAGTAAGGCCATAAACTTTGCGAGGAACGTTCGGGGAATTGAAAAATTGAACTTATCAGTCGTTGCAAGCAATGAAGGTGCTAAAAAGCTATATAGCAATCTCGGTTTCAAGGTGTTTGGTCTCGAAGAAAAAGCACTGAAACTAGGCGATGTATACTTAGATGAGGAGCATATGGTTTTATTTTTATAAGGTTGTAATAAATCTAAAATTTGCGATTCGACATCTCCTAACCTAAAAAAACGAAACCGCTGATGTGCATAGCAGTTTCGTTATGAATGGAGCGATTAGAATTAAATAAAGCGTGCAACTTCTTCCAACGGCAGGCGGGAAGATCCGTGCGCTGGCGCAGCTGCTTTACCTAATGCGATTAGAACAATTGGGAAGATGTGTTCTGGAAGCTCGAATCTTTCTGTGAATTTCGCTTTATCGAAGCCGCCCATTGTTACCGTATCATAGCCTTTTTCCTTAGCGATCAGCATCAATTGCATGGAAACAAGTCCAGCGTCGAAAGCCGCGATATTCATTCTTGCATCTTTTGAAGCTTTCGGATAAGTAGCATTCGTATTTGCAATCATTAGCTCTTTGGTTGACTCATCCATATGGCCTTCTGCTACATTTTGTGTATATATTTGATCTACTTTTTTATACATGTCGCTATTACCCAAAATGGCAATAACTGCGGATGAAGATTCGACTTGTGCTTGGTTAAATGCGATTGCTCTTAGTTCTTTCTTTACGTCTTGATCTTGAATGACAAGAAAGCTCCAAGGTTGCAGGTTACTTGATGAAGGAGCTGTTGTTGCTTGCTTCAACATGTCCTCAATTTCTTCTTTGGTTATTTGAAAATTAGGATCGTATACTCTTACAGATTTCCTTGCAGTCATTAGATCATATAATTTTGAGCTTGTTGATGTAGTCATTGTCGTTGCCTCCTAGGTATATAAACTTACTAATAATAAGTTATTGAATATAACTTACCATTAGTAAGTTTGATGCGTCAACCATAAAGTTTCGTGCTATGATTAAAGATAGAAAATTCGAATGGGGGCTTATTTTATTGAATCAGCCATACAATTGCAAGAATTCATCACATGTCTGCAGTAATTTTCACGATACGATTGAATTTATTGGTAGAAGATGGATGGGTGTAATCATTTATACATTAATGTCTGGACCGAAGCGTTATTATGAAATTGTCGCCAGTATTCCTGGAATTTCCGATAGACTCTTAACAGAACGACTGAATGAATTGGTCAAAGAGGGGCTCGTCACGAAAAACTTCCTAGAATCGTCCGTAAAGAAGGTGGAATATGAACTAACGCCGAGCGGTCTAGCTTTACAGGAAGTCATTATTGCGGTAAGAGACTGGATTGGATTGCGTGAAGCACTTCAGAATAAGATAGAAAATGACTAGGCAGGGTTCTCAAAGCGGGAATTCTGTTTTTTTTGTGTCTAGAAATTACATTATATGATGTTAAAATTGTTTCTAATTCAAAGGGCAACAATATTGAGCCCTTGTTTAATTGGAGAAAGCCGCTTTTATCTGAGACTCTTTTTCCTAGGAAGGACACAGGGGCGATGCATTGTTAACTTAAAACAGCGTTACCAATTGAATAACAAGCTCAACTGGAGTTTGAGTAGAAATCTATAAAATTACTGTTACACTTTGCCTCTTTATTTTAGTTAGTTTTCCTATTTTATTAAGCCTTCTTTCAAATTAAATCGAAGCGTTTTAACACTAAGTTGCTTCTTTGGCAGATAAACGATACTTAACTTATTTTTCACCCAATTCTGAAGGTCGGTTATTCCATTGACTTTTGTTGTGGCTGCTTTTATATTAATACGAGTTATTGAATAAATATCTCATTCGTTTTGCATATAATTGACAAGAAATCGTCTCCTTACAATGCAATCAAACAACTTAGAAAAGGAGATTTTACATGAGTACAAAAAAACTTGGGTTTTGGATATTAACGGCGCTTGTCGTTGGAAATATGGTTGGTACGGGGATCTTTATGTTGCCTGGATCCTTACGCTCAGTGGCAAGCCCCCTCGGAGTTGTATCGGCTTGGCTTGTAACCGGATTTGGTGTACTGATCCTTGCATTAGTATTTGGAAATCTTTCGCTTAGAAAACCGCATTTAACAGGCGGACCGCAGCTTTATGCGAAGGAATTATTTAAGTCTGGTAGCAAGATGTCAACTTTATCAGGATTTATGTCAACTTGGGGATATTGGATTGGGAGCCTAATCGGAAATATTGCGGTCATTACATCGTTTGCCGGCTATTTATCGACTTTCTTCCCGATTTTAGTAAGCCAGGCGGAATTATTCACTTTTGGTGATTTTACGTTAAAGGTTGGAAATGCGTTAACCTTTATCGTATGTACGGTTCTGTTATGGGGTGTTCATTTCATCGTACTACAAGGAGCTAATCGAGCTGGTAAAATAAACTTTATTGCAACGGCAGCAAAGGTAGTAAGTTTCTTCTTGTTTATTGTGATTGGTTTATTTGCCTTCGAAAAAGCCAATATTATGCCATTTGTCGCACCAACTGTTAATGAGCTCGGCCAGTCAGTTAGCTTGCTTGGACAAGTGAATAGTGCAGCTGTGATAACTCTTTGGGCGTTTATTGGAGTTGAATCAGCGGTTGTCTTCGGATCACGTGCGAAACGACAAGTTGATGTGAAGCGTGCCACTGTATTGGGATTATTCATTGCGCTTGCCATCTATATTGGCATCAGTACGCTTGTTATGGGCTTATTACCACATGATCAATTAGTCACATCCGAAAAGCCATTGATAGATGCTTTCTCAACCGTAACGGGACCGGTTGGCGGGAAAATTCTCGCTGCTATCGGATTGGTCAGCTTTTTCGGTTCGACGATTGGTTGGATTATGCTCAGTGCAGAAGTACCTTATCAAGCTGCAAAGCAAGGCATGTTTATGCCTCAATTCTTGAAAACGAATAAAAACGGTATGCCGGTTTTCTCGATGATTGTCACGAATGCAGTTGGGCAACTGTTCATCTTCTCAACCATTTCGAGTTCGATTTCAGCGGCCTTTCAGTTTATGATCGTTGTTGCGACCCTTTCTTATTTAGTCCCTTATCTGATCTCATCGCTTTTTCAGTTGAAATTGGTAATAACAGGTGACACATATGCAGATGGGAAAGGAAGAATCGCAGATGGTATCATTGCTGCTTTTGCATTACTTTACTCTATCTGGGTGATCTACGCAGGAACAGCCGACCTGAAAACCTTCTCAATGGGAATTGTTCTGCTACTGAGCAGTCTATTTTTCTATAAATGGGTTAAACCAGTTGCTGCAGTAAAGGAAAACGAAGTCTAAGTAATGATTTTAGAAGAGGATGTCTCATAAGGGTGTGATCCTTTGCTCTTTCGCGAATATAAAAAATTGACAAACTCTATAACTTTATTTTAAGATAGCTATATACAGTTGAATAGTTTCTCCTAAGGGGAGTAGCTTTTACAGCAAGGTCGTCATTACGGAGTGTTACACTCTCGGCTTTGTTGGCAACATAACGTTGTTAGCCAGACCTTACCTATTGGTAAAGGTCTTTATACGTATTCAAAAACCTTTACCTTTCGGGTAAAGGTTTTTTGTTTTCAATTCAACTAAGCGATTCATCTAGTGATGAAAAAAATGAATAGAGGTGAGAATCTAGTGAAAAAAAGAGTCCAATCATTAACTGAATTAATTAGAAAAAATAGAGAAGCCATTCTTAAAGATGTAGCAAAACTTGAAAAAATTGAAAAGCAAATGGATGAAAAATATTCTAATTCTAAATAAATCGATATAAAAAATGAAGGAGTGCATTCTTTGATACTAAGAAAATCGATGTCACTATTAGGGATCGGTTCAGCGCAAATTGATCTTATCTTACCTAAAGAAATATATCATCCTGGAGAATCTATTCAAGGGTATTTTTTGATAAAAGGTGGTACGATAAAACAACAAATGAAACGAATTGAGTGTGATTTGATCATGTTTGATTATGTCAAGGGTACAGAGACGATAATCGATACAACGATGATCTTGTCTTCAAGAGATATTGCCGCAGAAGAAGTAAACGAAATCCCGTTTTTCTTTCAGCTGCCAACTTTTCCTTCACCTAAAGGAATGGATTATCAATTTAAAACAAGGCTAACTTTTGATAAAGGGATGGCCAGCAAAGATTCGGATCTTATTCAGATTATTTAAAAGTAGTGGGATGTAGAAGGAAGCATCCCATCTCGATACCATCTCTTTGATACCGAAGATCAACATTACGATCGGAAATTGCAAATTAGATGCCAACGAGTTGTATCGATCCAGAATGAAAATAAAACTGAGAACATGTCTTCAACCTATATAGTTGAATTGTTAGTCAACGTAATTAAGTGAATGATCATTAATAAGAGTACTTCAGCCGGTTAAAACAAGGATAAATTCATCGGCTTAGCCTAACATTAAAAAGATAGTCGCTGATAATGGATTTCATGCTACTGAGGTGAAAATGTGAGTATTTTAACTTTTACAAAAAAAATATCAGACTATATAGATGATTTTTTAATTTTAAAATTAATATTATTGGGATTAGTGTTAATAATCCTTTCCTATATCATAAACCGAACGGTGGCCTGGTTCTTCGGAAAATCTACATTTTTTGAAGAAGAAATTGAAAAGACGATACAAAGTGTCATTCGTTCAACGTTAAGATACGGATTCGTGACAGTCTTTATTATCTACTTGATTGGACAATTCATCGATCTAAAAGGATTACTTGCTGGAGCGGGGATTATTGGGGTAATTATTGGTTTTGCTGCACAGCAAATGTTGAAGGACATTTTACTTGGCGTCACTCGATTATCTGATAATGAATTTCGCGTTGGCAACTTTGTCACGTTTAACGGAACAAGTTCAGGTACGGTTGAGGAAATTGGGATCCGTTTTATGCAGATTCGCGAGTGGTCGGGTAAGCTTCTTACGATTCCTCACGGAGAAATTAGGACGATTCAGAATTATAATAAAGGAAGAATGCGTATAATCGAAAGGGTTACTGTAAGTTATCAGGAGGACCCAAGACGAATGGAGCTCTTGTTAGAGGAAGTGTGTAAAATTTGTAATGAAAAGTATCATCAAAGTTTATTACCATTAGAGGATGGAGAGCCTGAACAGGATTTTCGGTATATTGGCGTTACTAATTTAAATCCAAATCAAAAGTATCTCGGCTATGAACTTTGTATCGTAGGCTTGGTGAACCCTGAGGACTATTTTCAAACTTCACGAGATGTAAGATTCGAACTGATGTCTGTTTTTTATGACAATGAGGTACAGATGCCGGCAGCCAATTTAATGATGCAATCTGAGAAAAGTGAAGGGCAATATTTCTCGGCGAATGAGTGAATTTGTATACTT
The DNA here is from genome assembly GCF_053653995.1 of Peribacillus sp. JNUCC 23. Next base: position 3,615,909 of record NZ_CM132202.1, on the reverse strand, counting down.
ATGAAAAAGCTCCGCTTAAAGAATATAGCATCGTAAAATCAGTTTCATGATTCTACTAGACAAAAAACGTTACATTACACAAGTAATTTGGGTGCCAAATATCATAATACGAAGAACCTTGCTATATGTGTGCAAGGTTCTTTTTATTTCGAAGTAAAAAATACGGAATATGGGAAGAGGTTGAAATATATCATTTAGTCGGTTCGGTATGGAGGATATTCATGTTCAGGTAAATAAGGCCCTACATATTGTTGCAGCCATACTTGAATTTTGGTTCTGTCTGTATGAAATAACCATTCCTAACCTCTGCACTCCAGTTGGCAAAGGCCTCCCGCCATTGAATACTATTAAAGAATTGATCAACGGTTTGATTTTCAGAATCCCACTCTATAAATGTATTGAGTGGAGCGATTCCACCTGCCCAAATTCCATTATTTACGTCCGTACCTTTTTCTCTTACTAATAATATGGGTAGACCATGTTGAAAAGCCATCGATGGTTCAATTTGCAAAAACACGGACCCCTCCCAAAATGGAGTAGTTGAGGGTAATGGTCCTACATTGGTGTCAATGAATTCAACGAGAAATCGTCGAAAGTTTATTGCTAACAATCCATAACTCGATAAAACCAATCGACGAATGCTTGTCAAAATTGTTTCGGGATACTGTTCACTACTAGGCAATGTCCGTGGAAAAAGTAAGGCTTGCTCAATCTCTGAGATAAGTCGATCTAGAAACCGCCCTTGTTTGGTATTAAGGGTATTAGTCGTACTTAAAAAAATCGGGATTCGGAAGGCACGATCGACGCATTCTTGTAATGATGCTGAAAGTTGTGCTCTTTCTTCAATGTGTTCATCCGTTGATTCCATAGGAGGAAGTATATGGTTATTTTTTAAATGTCTATCGTGAGTCATTCTCTCATCTCCTTGTCTTTTTCAATATATGAGCATGGAGTTAAAGGAGATTGGACAAATGTTATATAAACTAGTGCTTCTTTCTAATGAAAATGAAGGGCTCGCCTGTTTGTAAAGCAATAATGTGCTTCTGTACAACAATGCTGTGTTCGTAAACTTTATTTAAATCTTATTTAGATGGAGGAATATCCTTTTATATTAAATCCAGTAAACAGTCTAACGGCGGCACTAAACTGTCATCTTGTTGCTATTATTAAAACTGTAAAAACTGGATAAATAGAAAATGCGATTTAACATGAACTGTGTTTTTATATTTTCATGTCGGGGTTTTGCAAAGCGTCAAGGGCAACGAATCACTAAGTAACATCTGGAAAAAAGATGGGATTTAAATATTGACGTGGGGTACCATAGTAAAGAACTTGATTATATTGAGGGAAAATGGATTCAAAATGAATCAAGATGGCGGAATCCAGCAGTTGTGGATAATAGCTGAACAATCTACGATCACCGTAAAAGATGGCAGTTAAGGCAAGTTTGATTTCTCTTTGGAAAATTATAAAGCGTTGTTTAGAGGAATGTTCATCGAATTCTCTTCCGCTTACATACACTTTGCCTTTACATATAAACTGCTCATATTGCGAGATCCATTCTGCTAAAACCTCATCTCGGATTTTTGCATTTATGGCAGGAAGGTTATAGTGATTGCCAATACTTAAAAATAATTTCCCAGTAGCATCAGAATGCGTCAGCGTATATTTTCGACCATCAACAGGCAAACATTCAGTGGTAGATGCCAAAAACGTAGTACTTAACTTTGAGGCATTAAATGTACTCATGATGACCACTTCTTTCATTAAGAAGATAATGATATGGAATCATATGTTAAAAAAAATAATTGGTTCTAAAAGATGCGTTAAACTGGTAAATGCATCCTTGGAGTTTTTACTGTAATGAAGGAGAAACATGGATCCGTATTGGGATGTCGCTTCACGTATATCCAGTGTAGGGATGGACTGGTGAATGGGAAGAGTAACTACTTTTTGGAATGAGGTGCAAAAAATGACGATTGTACGGCTCGGTTATGTAGCAATGAGCATGGAATTAAAGAACGCATCTCCCTCGCAAACCATGACATTTAAGCAATTCCAGAAAATTGCTGACAGGGAAGCTGCTGTTCGCAAATTGGAACGTATTTCATTATCGAATTTACAAAATACACTTAGAATTCTAAGGCATAATGCAGAATCTGATATCCATTTTTATCGTTTATCTTCTCGTCTAATCCCTCTGGCCAACCATGAAGAACTTCTTGATTGGAATTATCTGAAGCCCCTGTATCAACTGCTGCATGAGATTGGTGATTTTGCAAAAGAACACGAAATAAGAATTGATTTTCATGCGGATCACTTTGTTCTCATTAATTCCATGAAGAAAGAGGTTTTAATAAGCTCCATTCAAACGTTGAAAATGCATTATTTATTATTAAAAAGGATGGGAATTGAACCGACTCATCGCTGTGTTATGCATGTGGGCGGTAATTATAAGGAGACAGATGTATCGCTTGAACGATTTATAGATAATTGGATGGTCGTCCCAAGATCGATTCAAAACATGATTATGCTTGAAAATGACGATACTTCATTTACGCTAGAGGATACTCTTTACTTATGTGAAAAACTGGATATTCCTCTTGTCTTCGATTATCACCATCATCTTGCTCACCATCGGAATGCTGATTGGGAAATTCATTGGAACCGAGTCATCCAAACGTGGAAGCATTCTTCTCTCCCTGTGAAAATGCATATATCTAGTCCAAGAAGCGAACAGGCATTTCGCCACCATGCTGATTTTATTGATGTGAACATGTTCTTTCAGTTTCTAAAAGAAATTAAAGGCAGCATTAAGCAAATTGACTGTATGATTGAAGCGAAAAAGAAAGACGAAGCACTTTTTAGTTTAATGGAGGAGATTAAAGCGAGGGATGATGTGGAAATAATTGATGGCTCTTCTTTTCATTTAAAATGAATGATGGGCCAATGAAGTAAATGATTTACAAATCGTTTTTTACAAAAGCTCTGTTAATCATGGCTGTTGCTTTCTGCTGCAGGCGTTCGTTTTCTACGGGCTCCCCTTGAAGAACATAAAAACCACGCCTTAAAAGTTGAGGAAAGGATTCAAAATCTGGGAATACTGGTTAGTGATGAAGGCATGATTGGATCAGTGCAAGGTTTTTTTAGTCAAATTATGATTCCTGAAACCTTGGTTAGAATGATGGAGAGTGTAATAAAGGGGAAGGGGTATTACGGGATGTTGTCGGCAGAAATCGTGAGAGAGGATTTCGATCATGAAAGCCAGCAATTAATCGCAGAGATATTAGCTGAAGATCAAGAGCATGTTTATTATTTACAACGCTACTTCACGAGATGAATGGAAAAGGGTCTGATCCTTTCGGTATGGGACAGCCCTTTTCCGTTGTTGTTTTCATGGTGTGTCATTAGGAAACTAATAATCCATTGATCGAACGATAGACTTGTTGAATTGTTTCTTCTCCGGCTTTAGCCCATCTGCTTTTATCATGGATATAGTCGTCATTATCCAATGGTGTTTGAAATTGATCAAGCCCGGTAGTAGCAGTTAGAAATGAATTTTCATCATGATCAAGCCCAAAATTGACAACATGCTTGATAACAAAAGGTTTTCCAAACTCAATCAATGCACTAGGATGATCTAAAGCCCCATCCAAAACATGAATGGGGACTCTTAGATAAATAGACTCCCCTCTATCACGCCATAACAATGCGTCGAATTTCCCTTGTTCATAATCAAAATTACTGCAAAAACTACATCCGTAAGAATGGAAGATATCACGAACTGCACCAAAATACGCCCTTTTTCCTTCAATATCTGTATGTAATTGAAACAATTTTCCTTCACTCCCATATTAAATGTCAGTTACTAGTCTTAACTTAAAAGTGAATAAAATACCCGACCTTCAGTGAGAATTTCCGAAAATGTTATTATCTCTCTTTCAGCATGCTTCGAATAATTTCAAGGGGGTAACAAATCCTAATGAACAAGGGAGGTGCTTATATTGTCAAACCAGCAACGTACTAATGGTGAGAAACAAAGAAGGCAATCCGGCAATCAACCGGGTTCAGGATCGAAGTATCATGAAGAACATGCAGGAAAGATTACCGGTTACGGACAACCTGATCCAAACGCTAAAGAGGCTTACAAAAATAGTTGATAAGCCTTTATTGTGATTATTTCAGCCCTTTGCATAATAAAACCCGAGGAAATATACCTATCCTCGGGATTTATTATGCAACGGATTTACTCCATATTATTATCTGTATTATACTTTTGCGATAAGTCATCCTTCTTCCAAAGTTTACCTGGCCAGAAAGCGAATCGACCCAGAACAGCGGTAATCGCAGGCACGAGAAGTGGACGAACGATAAATGTATCTAATAGCACACCGATTGCTGTAACAATGCCAAATTGAACAAGCACTTGAATAGGTAAAGTAGCCAAAACAGCAAATGTTCCAGCTAAGATTAAACCGGCCGAAGTGATCACACTTCCGGTTTGAACCACTCCGCCCGCAACAGCATCAAGATGAGTTTGAGTCTGTTTTTTCTTCCATATTTCCGAAACCATAAAAATATTATAATCCTCACCTAATGCAACAAGGAAGACGAAGGCATATAAAGGAATTGCCCCTTGAATGGCAGGGGCTCCAAGCCCGAAGTGAAGAATAAGCCAGCCCGCACCTAGTGCAGAAAAGTATGATAAAACTACAGTTAAAATCAAATAAATCATGGCAATGATAGAGCGTAAGTATAACAGCAACAATAATGAAATAATACAAATTATAACAGGGATAATAACAGATTCATCCCGTTCTGTTATTACTTTTGTATCATATAATGAGGCAGTTTCACCACCAATCCAAACATGGTTCTCGGTATCTTGGACACTAGCGTTTGTTAACGTCTTTTTCAAATGACTTCTTAACTCCGGAATCCGACTCAACGCTTTAATGGAATAGGGATTCTCAGCCAAGGACACTTCGTACATTTGCAATTGATGATTATATTTTCCTTTCACGGGCTCAGTCACTTCCGCTACGAAAGAAAGTTGTTCCAATTCTTTTTTTAAAGAGATGTCTTTTCCGTTTGTATCAACAACAATTTGGAGAGGTGCCAATCCACCCGGAGAAAAATGATCAGAGATTAAATCAAACCCTTCCCTTGAGGGCATGTCTTTAGGAAAAGACTCCAATAAATCATACGTATATTGAATACGTGGAACAACGGCAGCCAATCCTCCAAGTAGAATGAGCGTTGTAATGATCACTGTCCATGGACGTCGGGTCACGAGTCGGCCAAGCGCCTTACTAAAGACCCCTTGTGATTTTCTAAGTTTAATTGTTTTCCCTTTCTTTTTAGCCCATTCGTCTGTCATTTCGTTCGTTCTTGGAATAAACGGGTAAAATGCTGCCCTTCCAAAAATGGCAAGCAAAGCTGGAAGAAGTGTTAATGCTGCAATCCCCATCAATAGAACGGCGAGACTAAATGGAACGGCAAACCGATGGAAAGAACCGAAATGAGCAAGCAATAATGTACCTAATCCTATCACGACAGTTAGAGCACTCATCGAAATAGCCCCGCCGGATTCTTTCATGGCAAGTTGTAAGGCTTTAAATGTATTTTTCTCGTGAAGCAAAAATTCTCGATATCTGGAAATGAGGAATAAACAATAATCCGTTCCAGCTCCGAACAATAGCACTGTCATAATGGAAACACCTTGGGCATCAGCTGTGATCCAGCCTTTATTCGCTAAAAAACCAAGAGTTGGACTGATGATACCATAAGCAAAGCCAACCACAATTAACGGTAAAATTGCCAGAACAGGTGAGCGATAGAGAAGAATTAATAGGACTAAAACAAGAAGTACAGTCGCAATTAATAATTTGACATCTGCTTGGCTGAATAAACTAACAGCATCCGTTTGAATACCAACAGGCCCGGATAACCGAACATGTAAACCAGAATCAGATAGCTTTCGTTTAAATGGATCTTCGTTTAATGTACTCTTTACTATTTTCTGTAGTTCATCCATATTACCTTGAAGAGTTTCCGTTCCAGCATTTTTGTCAAAAAATATCGGAGTGACTAGAGTTGTACCATCCTTTGAAACACTTTGCGAAAGTACCTGTTCGGGAATCGTATCAAATGGTGGTAAAGTCGATTGTTTTGTTAATGGTTTATCTTTTAGCTGCTTATAAACAGTTTGAATCGCTTGATAGTCCTGATTATTTAGCTTGTTATCTTTGTGCCATACGATAAGAACGGGGATTCCAGCATCGTTTGGAAATTCCTTTTTGATGAGTCTGTCCGCTTGTTGTGACATGGATGAATCAGGAAGGTCTGCTGCCGTATCATCTTCGACTGAATTGATCGCTGGCCAAGTAAAAGATAAAACGATGGTTAGAAGCACCCATATTACCAGCGTAATCCAGCGAGTCTTTAAACCTCCAACAAATGTTCCATATAAATACCATGGATTTTTCATAAAGAACCACCTTTTCAATTGAATGATTATTATTAATTATATATACCAGTCAGTTAATTAATCAAGAACAAATTGAAGAATGTGCTATACTATTTTTTATATTGATAAGTTAGGGGAGAATGATATGCAACGGGAACATCGACCACTTGGAAGACCACGTCAAGATCTTAAAGGGAAGCCTACAAAAAACGTAATATTAGACGTAGCTACTCAATTGTTTCTTGAACAAGGCTATCAGGTAATTACTATGGATGATGTTGCAAAAAAATGTGGAGTTACCAAAGCAACCGTGTATTACTATTATAAAACGAAAGCTGATCTCTTTACAGATGCGATGGTCCAAATGATGATTCGAATTAGGAAACGCATTTTTGATATACTTTCTGCGGACAAACCACTAAAAGAGCGATTATTTGAATTTGCCAAGGCACATTTGCAAGCAACAGTAGATATTGATCTAAATGGATTTATGAAAGAAGCAACAACTTCCCTTTCAAGTGAACAATTACAACAAATGAAGGGGGCAGAAGATAAAATGTATGAAGTGCTTGAGCAAGCATTAATAAATGCGATGGAAAATGGAGAAATTCCAAAGAGTCATCCACAATTAGGAGCCCATTCTTTTGTAGCTTTGCTAACAGTGGGAAATTATAAAGACGCTGATCAACAGCCTATTTTTCCATCAATAGATGAAATGACAAAACAGATTGTTGATTTTTATTGGAATGGTTTAGGGAATGAATGAGATTTACCTCCTCGTATTATTGTGCAGGCGTGCTATATTAGAAAAAATCAGGGAAGCCTGAATCTAGACAGTTCTACATGTTCAATGGTGGGTGGGTGTCCAAAAGGGTGTGACCTCTTGCACTCTATATAACGTACATAGTAGTAAAATGCTCAATGGATTTTAACTAGACCATTATATTATTCGCCTATCGACCCTACTCTTGTAAAACCGCTTTTTTAGGCCTAACCATATAGACCAAAAAGAACCGGACAATTTTTGCCCGGTTCTTTTTGGAACTTCTATTTTAAGAGGGTGTTCGCAGCTCTTATTTTGTCTCTTTTAGGAAAATATCCGCGATATCATCTAGCATTAAGTTAGCAGCTAGAACACCACCTGCTGTATTCCAAACAGCGTCACTGACTTCGTGAACATTTCCAGTTTTTACAGCATTTAAGTTTTTCCAAAGTGGATCATTTGTCCATTCTTTTGCTGTATCGAGTGCTGCTTGATCACCGTTTGGCGCATAAGTGAAGTAGAAGAGAACATCTCCATCCATTTTAGGAATGACTTCTTTTCCTACCTCTATGGCAAGATTACCAAGCTTGTTATCAGCAGCGAACAGCTCTGCTTGAGGTTGAGTTCGTTTAAATCCTAATTGATTGAAAATCACACCAGAAAATGAATCCGTATAATAAATACGAGATTTTCCGGCCATAAAACGAACAACGGATACTTCTTGATTGACTTGATCACCAAGTTTTTGTTTTACATCGTCTACGTGTGCATCAAATTGGCTTAATACTTCGTTCCCTTTTTCTTCAAGGTTCAAAGCTTTTGCATATAATGAGAAGTTTTCTTTCCAATCGCCTCTTAATGTCTCGGAAAATACCGTCGGAGCGATTGCGCTTAATTGATCGTATATAGCTTCTTGACGTATTTTGGTTCCGATAATTAAATCAGGTTTTAACGATGCAATCTTCTCTAAATTTACTTCACTTTCAGTACCTACTACTTCAACACCTTGCATATCATCTGTAATATGGTCATACCATGGATCTCCTGTCCAAGATTGAACAGCACCCACAGGTGTTACTCCTAATGCAAGAAGAGCTTCAGTCCCTTCATTTGAAAGAACGACTACTTTTTTAGGTGTTTGATCTAAAGTAGTTGATCCCATTGCATGTTCAATTGTATAGCTAGTGTCTTCCGTTTTAGTGCCTTCATCTTTTGGTTTTTCAGCTTGTTCATCCGTATTATTTCCACATGCAGCCAATAAGAAAATGGTCATGATAGAAATGATGGTAAATAAGAATTTAACAGATTTCAATTTGTGACGCCTCCATAATGATAATCATTTTCATTTATAACGTTATACTAAAACGTTTTTGAGGACATGTCAATGACTAATTGATAATGATTTTCAAAATCGTTGACAATGAAAATATTATACAATAGACTTGAAATTACTTATTTAAAATTATGTGTTTGGAAGGTTATTTATTATGTTACTAAAGGATAATAGCCAAAGATTATTTGGCTTGTTAATTGCTATTGTTTTATTAATTTTTTTAATGTGTGCAAGCATTGTCTACGGATACACGGATACAACTTGGAAAATGGTATTGGATGCCTTCCGAAATAATAATGGCTCAAACGAACACATTGTAATCGAAACGGTGAGATTGCCTCGATCTTTAATCGCGGCAGCAGTTGGCAGCAGTTTAGCAATCGCTGGTGCACTTATGCAAACTCTTACGAAAAACCCTCTCGCTTCACCCGGTACTTTCGGCGTGAATGCAGGAGCAGGATTTGCTGTTGTGCTTGCCGTAACTTTTTTCTCAGTCGGAAATCTTCAAGCATTCACCTGGATTTCCTTTTTAGGGGCTGCTATAGCCGCCGTTGGTGTATATGCCATTGGTTCCGTTGGTAGAGAAGGGCTTACACCAATGAAGCTAACCTTAGCAGGGGCTGCTATGACTGCCATGTTTGCTTCGTTTACTCAAGGATTTCTTGTCATCAATGAGGCTGCCTTTGAACAAGTTTTATTTTGGTTAGCAGGATCTGTTGAAGGAAGAAAAATGACGGTTCTAACTACTGTACTTCCATATTTAGTGATTGGTTGGCTAGGGTCGATCATCATTGCATCAAAGTTGAATGTCTTGTCGATGGGAGAAGATGTAGCAAAAGGACTAGGTTTAAACACTGGCTTCTTAAAGATATGTGCTGCTATTATAATCATTTTTTTAGCAGGTGGTTCAGTAGCCATTGCCGGACCAGTTGGGTTTATTGGTATTGTTATTCCACATGTAGCTAGATCGATTATCGGTATTGATCATCGGTGGGTGATCCCTTTCTCTGGAATTCTAGGTGGAATCCTTTTACTTACAGCGGATATATTGGCAAGGTATATCATCATGCCACAAGAGGTTCCCGTTGGAGTGATGACCGCCATTATTGGAACTCCATTCTTTATCTACATTGTAAGAAAGGGGTTTAATGCCCGATGAGTGAATATAGAAGTTTTCGGATATTGAAAGGTAAAGTTTCTTTTTTACTAGATAAAAGGGCAACCGTTGTTTTAACAATATTGCTGTTATTATCTGCTGTCATTTTCTTATGGAGCACAGGGCTAGGTGAAATGAAAATAAGCCCACTGACTGTTTTACAGGTGCTTTTTGGCGGTGGCACAGATATGGAGAAGCTTGTTGTACAGGACTTTCGTCTACCAAGAATTATTGTGGCATTGATGGTAGGAATGTCTCTAGCAGTTGCTGGGGGAATTCTTCAGGGAATGATTCGAAATCCTCTAGCATCCCCAGATGTTCTTGGGATTACTGGGGGAGCAGCAGTTGCAGTAGTAGGTTTTTTAGCGTTTTTTAGCGATCAAAATAATGCATTAACAGTAAGTATAAAATGGATGCCTTTAGCTGCGTTTGCTGGTGCTGGAATTATTGCGCTACTCGTTTATTTTCTCGCCTGGAAAAATGGTGTATCACCGATCAGGCTCGTATTAATTGGTATTGGACTTTCAGCTCTTATGCAGGCGTTAACAACATTAATGATGATATTAGGACCTATTTATCGAGCTAGTCAAGCAAACATTTGGATTACAGGGACCGTGTATGGCTCAAATTGGGCGAACGTAGCGACATTAGTTCCATGGACCGTTATTTTTCTGCTTATTGCCTTTGTCATGGCAAGGAATATAAATGTTCTAGAACTTGGCGATGAAACGGCAACAGGTGTTGGAGGCCGTGTGCAAAGACACCGTTTCTTGTTGTTATTGATTAGTACGGCGCTAATCGGAAGTTCTGTAGCCTTTGCTGGGGGCATTGGCTTTGTAGGATTAATGGCTCCGCATATGGCAAGAAGGCTAGTAGGTTCTGCTTTTGGAGCACTATTACCTGTTTCGGCATTTATCGGCGGGATATTAGTCATGCTAGCTGATCTAATTGGCAGAACATTATTTTCTCCTCTTGAAATTCCAGCAGGTGTTTTCACAGCTGGAATCGGGGCACCTTATTTTATCTATTTATTGTTTAAAACGCGTAATACTTAATACACGGTACTCATTTTAAAAAAAGGAGCGGACTTAAATGGTGCAAACGATTGAAACTCAAAATTTAACCCTTTCATATGGGGATAGCATTATCATCGATGAATTGGATCTGGAAATCCCAAAAGGTGAAATTACGGTTTTTATCGGTGGAAACGGCTGTGGAAAGTCAACGCTTCTTCGATCAATTGCCCGATTGTTAAAACCAAAATCTGGAGCCGTTTTGTTGGAAGGAAAAGCAATTTCCAGAATGTCTACGAAGGACGTGGCCAAACAAATGGCTATTCTTCCTCAGACACCTGTTGCACCAGAAGGTCTTACCGTTCTTCAATTAGTTAAGCAAGGTAGGTATCCTTATCAAACATGGTTAAAGCAATGGACAGAAGAAGACGAAAAACAAGTAACCAATGCTTTAAAAGCAACTGGGATAGAAGAGTTAAAAGACCGGCCTGTTGATTCTCTTTCAGGAGGGCAACGTCAACGAGCATGGATCGCGATGACTTTAGCCCAAGATACTGATATTGTGCTTCTTGATGAACCAACTACATATCTTGATATGACCCATCAAATTGAGATTCTCGATTTGCTTTTTGAGTTAAATGAAACAGAACAGCGAACGATTGTCATGGTACTACATGATTTAAATTTAGCTTGTCGGTATGCGGATAATATTGTCGCGATAAAGGATCAGAAAATATATGCGCAAGGTAAACCGGAGATTGTCATTAATTGCAGCTTAGTAAAGAATGTGTTCGGTATGGACTGTGAGATTATTACGGATCCGCTTTTGGGAACGCCATTATGTATCCCATATGGAAAAGGCCGTTGTATTTTAAAAAAGGCAGGAACGATGATTGGCTCGTGAACTCTCGGATTTACAGATTAATAAGCTAAGTAAGCTGCGCCTGACGACGAGTAAAACTGATTCACCACTCTCCGTTCAAATAAAAGACCTGTTCCATGAGTCGTCTCTACAGAAATATTTGAAAATTGTTGGCAGCCGCATACAGGCTCCAAATGATAAAGTGACGGCTTCTCTTTTCGTAAAAAGATATGCATTTTTGCCGGTTATTTATCTTTATGCCATGTCAGCGTGGAATGTAAAGTTGTCAATCTCATACGAAAATGTATCGATGGAAACAGATGATAACGCAACATTGTGGCTCCCGAGTTTTCGCTTGGCAAATTTGAAGGCAGAAACCTTTAAAGAAGACAGAGACAACTGGAGAAAGAATTGTCTTGAATCTTTATTTAAAGAACATTTACTTCCTTTAATCGATTGCCTTGCACGGACTACAAAAGTGTCCAAGCTAATACTGTGGGAGAATATAGCCGTGTATAGTTACTGGCTTTATGAAACCGTATTAGTGGAAGAAAGTACGGAGGAAGCGATTAAAAATCGTGCCAAGGAAGACTTCCAATTCCTTGTTTTTCAGGCTTCGGGCGATTTATTCGGGGAAGATCTCAAAAATCCGTTAACAAGATATTATAATGAACGCATATATATTGAAGAATTTGGGAAAGAGGTTCGGCCAAGGAAGACTTGTTGTCTGTCCTATTTAACGACAAACAAACAGCGTTGTCAGACATGCCCTCATGTTTGTAAATCAGGTAATTAAAGAGATCGAATAATTGGGACAGATCTAACCTATATGAAAAATGCATCCAGACTTGGATGCATTTTTTTGCCCTTCAGCCTTTTAGATCAATAGAATGACCTAGATTTGGGTGGGGAACTTGAAGCATTTCAATCATTTGAACAGCATTTTGTTGAGAAGAGTCCATCACTTTCTTAGTTAAAGCAATGCCGACATTTTGACTGAGAGAAGCTTGGCTCATCCCGATTGATAAAGCAGCGATATCCATTTATGATACACCTCCTATAAAACGTATATCGGTTAATTTGGAACAATATAAATATTAGTGCAGCATTTATGGTTAATAATGAATTCAGTTGGATATGTTAAATTTTATACTAATTTATAAATTTAACCATGAAAGGCTGATGGAACATGCTAGATGAAAAATCGATACAAATTGTTCAATCTACTGCACCTGTTTTGAAAGAACATAGTCAACAAATTGGGAAGAAATTTTACGAACTCCTATTTTCAAAAGCTCCCGATTTATATAACATCTTTAATCAAACGAATCAAAAAAGAGGTATCCAACAGGAAGCTTTAGGATATGCAGTGTATGCTGCTGGTGAGCATATTACGAATCTTGATGCGCTAAAACCGGTTATCGAAAGGATTACACAGAAGCATCGAGCGATTGGAGTTAAGGCTGAACAATATCCGATTGTTGGTGAAACATTGCTTCAAGCAGTCAAAGATGTTCTAGGTGATGTTGCTACAGATGAGATCATTGAGGCATGGGGAAAAGCATATGGATATATTGCCGATGCCTTTATTGAAATTGAAAAAGATCTTTATGAAGAAACTGAAAAACAAGCTGGCGGCTGGGAAGGATACCGAACCTTTTATGTCGATAAAAAAGCAGAAGAAAGTGAGACGGTTACTTCTTTTTATTTAAAACCGAAAGATGGAGAAAAGATTGCTTCATACTCTGCAGGGCAATATCTAACAATTAAAGCGGAAATACCGGGGGAGAAATATAGCCATATTCGCCATTACAGCCTTTCTTTGGCACCTGGAAAGGAGTATTACCGCATTAGTGTGAAACGCGAAGATGCTCATACCGACGCTCCAGCTGGAATTGTCTCTACTTATTTACATGAGAAAGTGAAAGTAGGAGACACTTTACTCGCATCAGCGCCTGCAGGTGATTTCGTCCTACAGAACAACGAGCGACCAGTTGTCCTAATCAGTGGTGGAATCGGCATTACACCCATGCTTTGTATGTTAAATACGATCATGGAAGAACAGCCGCAACGTGAAGTGACGTTTATTCACGCAACTGTCAACAGTCAAACACATGCCTTTAAAGATCATGTCTCTCAATTAGTGAAAGAGCATTCGAATCTTAAATCAGTGATATGTTATTCTTCACCAACTGAAGACGATCGAACGTCCGGTCATTTCGATAAAGAAGGCTTTGTAGATATGAACGTATTGCAAGCAAATCTTCCATCAAAAAAAGCGGATTTTTACTTTTGCGGGCCGATTCCTTTTATGCAAGTCATAAATCAAGCGCTAAACCAATTGGAAATACCAAAAGAACAGATTCATTTCGAGGTATTTAGTCCAATCGCTATGTTAGACGAATAATTATCGTAAGATTGTCAATCCCTGGGTTGCCTTTAAGGTGATCTTTTTTTATTTTCACAAGTGTATAAGGAACTATTTTGAAAAAATGGATATTAACAAATCCAACCTTCAGCCGATAAATTGAGGATACTATATATTAAAGGAGTTAAACATCATATTGCTGAGAAATACAGTATTAAAGTGAATGCGGGTAAAAAGGTTGTCGATATGTTTGTGGGAGGTTCGTTTACCCCCTATAGATGTCCAAAATTTTGTCAAAGACTATCAAAACATAGTTGCATCGATTGACGTGTCGTCATACCAATTAATCATTGATTGCACAACAATGGATTTGTTGACGCAGGAGATGGTTCCTAGTTTGGAAAACTCCTATAGAATGTACAAAGAGTCGGGATTTGAAAAAGTCATTTTCACGATTAAAGAGAATACGATTCTGAAAATGCAATTATCTCGATTAGCTCGAAAGACAGGGCTTACCAACGCGGAAGTTGTTAACGTATAATAAAAAATGTGGAGGTTGTCTTAACAAGGGCCTGATCCTTGTTTGGGACAACCTCTTTTTCTAAGAATTTCAATTCGGCTTATGAGGGGACTATAGTAATATGATGAACATTGCGATTAAACAAGTAGCTATTTATCATCCTGAGAATTCGATTAGCAATGATGTGTATATTAAGCATTTCAAGGAAAAAGGAAAAAATATTGAACGATTTTTAGAAGTTATGGGGAGAGAATCTCGCTATGTGATTACTAATGAGAAGGAAAATGGCTTTACAATGGGAGTGGAAGCAGCAAAAAGAGCTCTACAAAAAGCTAACTTTTCTGGTGAGGATATCGATCTTATTGTATTTAGTACACAGGTTCCGGAAACGACTTTCCCAACAAATGCCCTTTTACTGCATGATGCGATTCAAGCTGGTAAGAATACGATCGTTTTGGACTCGAATGCGAATTGTGCGGGCATGACAGTAGCGGTGGAACAAGCAAGTCGATATATGCAGGCTAATCCTCATGTAAAAACAGCTTTAATTGTCGGATCTGATTATAATACATTGATAAGTAATCCAGAAGATGAAATTACATATGCTAATTATGGAGATGCTGCCGCTTGCGTAATTTTGGAAAAAACAGATGAAGATTGTGGATTCCAAGATGCGATTTACTTTACTGATTCAGTAAACCGGGAAAAAATTATGTATCCAGCTAAAGGATTATCGCATACCTTGCGTGGAACTGGTGATGATAAATACATTCAATGGCTCCCGTTTGATGGAAGTATGGCCATGCCTCCAACGTATGAAATGTTGCATATCCTGTTAGAGAGAAATCAGCTTACCACCCGTGACATTACCGCCTATTGCTTCTCACAATTTGCCTTGGTGAATATTTTGAAAATCAAGAAGCGGTTACAGATTGCTGACAGCCAAGTTACCTATATAGGCGATCGATTTGGATATACCGGCACAAGCAGCCCTTTTATCGCTTTGCATGAAGGGATTGAAACTGGACGGATTAAACGAGGCGACTATGTAGTGTTCTGGACAATTGGTTCAGGCTATCAATTAGTTGCTATGTTATTTAAATATTAATTTGCTGAAAAAGAGATCATCTAATTTCATTAGGTGGTTTATTTTTGTATGGGTATTAATCCATTCGATCCTTTACGACCCAGAATCGAGATTTACGATCCGAAATGCAAATTTAAAAATTATGAACTCTTCTACAAAAAATCACAGCTTACATCTAAACTTCCATATATTAAAAAAGTAAATAATGAATAATCCTATTTAAATTCATCCATTACTATGCTAAGGTATTCATATCAAATGAACAATTGTATTTCTCGGGAGGACTTCAACTATGAAATTGAAATTAGGTCTACTACCACGCATTATTGTTGCTATTATTTTAGGTATTGTAATCGGTAGTTTTGCACCAGGATATCTGGTGAGAGGATTTGCAACGTTTAACGGAATTTTCGGCAACTTTATTGGATTCGTCATTCCGTTCATTATTATTGGATTTATTGCCCCTGGGATTGGGCAACTGGGGAAAGGGGCTGGAAAGCTTCTTGGCATAACGACGGCTTTTGCCTATATCTCAACAATTATTGCGGGTGCTCTTGCTTTTATCGCAAGTTATACATTGCTTCCGAACTTTATCTCGGGCAACCAACTTACCAAGACAGATAATCCAGAAGAATTTCTGCTTGAGCCTTTTTTTGTTATTGAAATGCCACCAATTATGGAAGTAATTAGTGCGTTGTTATTCGCCTTCATTATTGGAATTGGGTTAGCTTACATTAAAGGTAATACACTGCAGCTTGCATTTGACGATTTTCAACAAATTGTTGAAAAGTTAATTAAAACAGCGATTATTCCAATCTTACCTTTTCACATTTTCGGAATCTTTGCGAACATGACATATGGCGGACAAGTTCAATCGATTCTTTCCGTATTTGCAAAAGTATTTGTAATGATTATTGTGCTGCATATCGTCATGCTTATTCTTCAATATACTGTTGGCGGTTTGCTTCATAAGAAAAATCCGTTTACATTGTTGAAAATCATGGCACCTGCTTATTTTACAGCTGTTGGAACGCAATCTTCTGCGGCAACTATCCCAGTTACGCTTGGACAAGTAAAGAAAACAGGTGTTCAAAGCAGAATTGCTGATTTTACTGTGCCATTATTAGCAACGGTTCATTTGTCAGGAAGCATGATTACACTTGTCAGCTGTTCTGTAGGTGTTATGCTTCTGAATGGTACAACGCCTACCATTGCCATGTATATTCCCTTTATTCTCATGCTGGGTGTAACAATGGTTGCAGCTCCAGGTGTACCGGGTGGTGCTGTGATAGCAGCGTTGGGAGTGTTGGAAACGATGCTTGGGTTCGATCAAACGATGATCACGTTAATGATTGCTTTATACTTGGCACAAGACAGTTTAGGAACTGCTACAAATGTGACAGGTGATGGTGCTATTACGATGATTGTTGACAAATTCAGTCCGAAAAAAACTGGGAAAATGAAACAAACGAAAGCAGCAATTTAATGTAGAATTTGGATATCTTAGGGGCAGAACTCCCACAACTATTCAATTAATCGTGCTACACAGATTAATTGAATAGTTGTGGGGTCTGCCCTTTGTTTTTAGATAAATAACTGTACCACGGTTTAACAGGCTGTAATATCCTCACTTCCTACAGCTTTAGTTCTTCGAATTCATAAGTTTTACTACTCAGTGGCAAACTACACGAGTCGCATCGCTTTATTAAAAAACTAAAAAACTTTAAGGTTTAGCGACAGTTAAATGGACCTAAATAACTGTATGTAATGAAAAAAAACTTTCACTGAAATAAGTTTCATTTTATTTTTAATGAAACATTTCAACAAATAGATTATAATATAAGTGCGTCCCTCAAATGGGAAGGTAAGCTAAAGACAAAATTTTTTAGCCAAAGTTTATTGTTTTAATTAGGTGATTTTAAAATTAAAACCTTTAACATTTTAATGGTTTTATTAAAGGTATTTTTTAAAGTTTACTGGAAATGGTAAGCTTAGAAGTATTATTTATTACCCGAATTTATCTATTCGTCATCCATTTTTTGGTGGTCGTAGTAAGGCTCGCCAAGTAATCTGATGTAATTTAGTCGTCTTATACGTATCGACGACTACGGGTGCGTTATGCTATTCTTAAACCATATTAGTATTTGTGTTATGTTTCACGAACTTCTCAGGTCCACATAGATTTGAGAGTTAACACAGGAAATGGGGTCCCTTTTGCCCCGAAAATTAAAAGCATAATTGCTTATCGTAAAGGAGAATTGGATATGTCAGAAACAATCGCTAAAACAAAGCCAGAACAAGAAACACAAAAATTGTCTGCTAGCCAAGAACAACTTGATATCCTTGATCAGCTTTTAAAACCAGAGGTTCAAGAATCCTTGAATGCCTTAGTAGAGCAACTTCCGAAATTAACGGAAATTGTCAATATTATGACGAAGTCTTATGACTATGCTCAATTAGTAGCTACTGACGAAATATTAAAAAATGATACGGTTGGAGCGATCAAAGAAATTGCAGGACCTGTAGCTGGTTCAGTGAAATCACTTGCACAAACTGCTATTGAAGCAAAAGACCGTGCAGACCAAAGCAAAGATGTAGTTGGTCTCTTTGGACTGTTGAAAATGCTAAAAGATCCACAAGCACAGAATCTTTTCCGTTTCGCAAATGCATTCCTTGAAATTAATGCAGAACGTAATAAAAAATAATTCATTATCCATATAAATCGTAAGGGCGGAGGATACACGATGTCAATTTCAAAACATATTGTTATCTTAGGTGCAGGTTACGGCGGACTACTTACTGCTTTAACTGTTCGTAAATATCTAAGTAAAGAACAAGCAGAGGTAACTGTTGTAAACCAGTTCCCAACACACCAAATTATCACTGAATTACACCGTCTAGCAGCACATAATGTTGCTGAAGAAGCGGTTGCAATGCCATTGGACAAACTTCTAAAAGGCAAAGATATCGATCTTAAAATTGCAAAAGTTGAATCATTTTCTGCAGACAATAAAGAAGTGAAATTATCAAATGGTGCTACTTTATCATATGATGCTCTAGTTGTCGCTTTAGGAAGTGTAACGGCATACTTCGGTATCCCAGGACTAGAAGAAAACAGCATGGTATTAAAATCAGCCAATGATGCGAACAAAATTTACGCACATGTTGAAGACCGCATTCGTGAGTATGCAAAATCTAAAAATGAAGCAGATGCAACCATTGTAATTGGTGGAGGTGGGCTAACTGGTGTTGAATTAGTTGGCGAACTTGCTGATATCATGCCTGAGCTTGCGAAAAGCCATGGTGTAGATCCGAAAGAAATTAAATTAAAGCTTGTAGAAGCAGGTCCGAAAATCTTGCCTGTACTACCAGAAAATTTAATTGAACGTGCAACTGCAAGCTTAGAAGCGCGTGGCGTTACATTCTTAACAGGTCTTCCTGTAACAAATGTTGCTGGTAATGAGATTGATTTGAAAGATGGTCAAAAAATCATTGCGAATACATTCGTTTGGACAGGCGGCGTACAAGGGAATCCACTAGTTGGTCAGTCTGGACTTGCAGTCGATCGTGGCCGTGCGACAGTTAATGAATATCTACAATCATCTTCTCACGCAGATGTATTTGTTGTCGGTGACAGTGCTGTTGCCTTCCCTGAGGAAGGTGGTCGTCCATACGCACCAACTGCACAAAACGCTTGGCAAATGGGTGAATTAGTAGGATATAACTTATTCGCATATTTACAAGATGCAACGTTTGAAAAATTTGCACCAATTAATTCTGGTACACTTGCAAGCCTTGGCCGCAAAGATGGTGTTGCAACAGTCGGTGGCAACGATATTCCACTTAAAGGTCTTCCAGCTACACTAATGAAAGAAGCAAGTAATATCCGTTACCTTGCACATATTAAAGCTTTGTATAGCTTAGCTTACTAATTGAACGGTAAAAATACCCGTTGTTGCTTATTGAAATAAGTAGCAATGGGTTTTTTTATAACAACACTTGGATTATTTTACCGATTATGGAATTTTTGCTTTAATTCGAAAAAATCTTCATTGATTTCGCCATAAAAATAGAGGAGTTCTAAAGAATTTGGAGTAATTCTTTATCCAAAGCTGTTATTTATTCATAGTAGATCGCTTTGATTGACTCTTCTAGAGTACTTTTGTACTCAAATGACGGAGAAGGAGATAGATTACGATGTTAATAAAGCGCTTACTTTATTTGGTTGTTTTCCTTGCTTTTTTATTGGCATCTGGATGCACCATTTATTTTGGCAAGGAAACCTTTCATACCCATGAGAGTTTAGCTCAAACAAATCATCAGTTTAGTTATCACTTTGTGCTAATACCCGAAGAAGTGGATAACGAATATTGGCGGCTTATTGAAGAAGGCGCTCGTGAAGCTGCTACCATATACAATGTAAATTTAGAGTATCTAGGCCCAAAGCAAGCTGATAGTGACGAGCTTTTAAAAACGATCGATGTGGCGATTGCTGGGAAAATTGATGGAATTTTAACGCAAGGAATGAAAGACCAGGAGTTTATTAGTCTACTTAATAAAGCGGTCGGAAAAGGAATCCCTGTTGTGACGGTTGATACGGATACCCCAAATAGTGAGCGGACGAGCTATATAGGAACTGATAACTATTATGCAGGTTTTTTAGCGGGGAAGGCGTTGATAGCTGATACGGCAGGTGAACAAAAGGTAGCCATTATCACCGGTCGCTTCGCGGCTGCTAATCAGAAACTTCGAGTACAGGGCTTTATGGATGCAGTGGAACGAGAAAAACGGATTGAAATTGTTGATGTTCAGGAATCGAATATCACGAAAATTGGTGCAGTGAAAACGACACATCAGCTACTTATGAAACATCCTGAGGTGACGGCGTTTTACGGAACGAGCGCATTGGATGGTATCGGTATTGCTCAAGTAGTGGAGTCGAAGAACATAAATAATCTTTATATTCTTGCGTTTGACACACTTCCTGAAACGCTTAAATTAATGGAAAAAGGAATAATAGATGCAACAGTTGTTCAATATCCGAAGCAGATGGGATACAAAGCAGTTGAAGCACTATTTGAATTAAAGCAAGGAAAAGAAAGGGAAGAAATTAAACATACGGATACGACGGTTATTCATAAACAAGACTTACCTTTTACTCAAGCCACGTTCATTGGGGGAAGACGTCCATGAACTCGATCCGTTCGAAACTTGTCATCTATTTTTTAGTGTTTGTTGTTCTATTTAATTTCGTATCTTTTGCTATTTTTTTTAGCAGCAAGCAAATGGTTTCAGAATATCATGAAAGCTTTCGGGGATTTCTGCTCTTAAATGAAATTTCACAGCAGTCCAGTAGGATTTATGAAACAATTAATGCGTATGTAGTGGAACGAAATGATACATATATTGTAGAATATCGGGAAATACGAGGGAAGTTTATCGGAAATGAAAAACGTCTAAAAAATGCAGCGATAAGCGGAGTAAACCATCAATCGCTTGAAACGTATCGAGCGATGATGAACAGCTTGCTTGATGAAAGCGAAGCAACCATTGCTTCTGTTCAATTAGAGGATGTAGATGTATATTCGTTTCATTTAAAAGAGATTCAAAATATCTCCAATTATATTCAGGAAAAAACATTAAGCCTATTAAACGTAGAGCTTACTGAGTATCAAGATTTCTACGACAATATGGAGAAGCGGAATACGTCATATCAATGGTTTACGATTAGCTTATTCACCTCTACCATTCTCCTTGCATTATTAATCGCAGTATTTTTTTCAAGAGGTCTTACTAGACCCATTTATAGCCTAACAAAAGCTGCTAAAGAAGTGTCTGCTGGAAAACTGGACGGTGAGCAGGTTTTGATTCAGTCGAATGATGAGATGAAAATTCTGAGTGAATCTTTTAATCAGATGAGAACGAATATCCGCCAGCTTATCGTTGAAATCAGGCAAAAATCCGAACTCGATCGGCTGTTAAAGGAATTAGAGCTTAAGCATTTACAAAATCAAATCAATCCCCATTTTTTGTTTAATACGTTAAATACGATTTCAAGAACGGCCTATCTAGAAGACGCCCATCTCACTTCAAGACTGATAGAATCTGTTTCTACTATATTGCGCTATAGCTTAGAAGACTTGGATAAACCGGTGACTCTACGTGATGAGGTGAAGGTTGTCCAAGAGTACTTCTATATTCAAAAAAATAGATTTATCGATCGGATTATGTTTTCCACAACGATTGATGAAACATGTCTCGATTTGGGTATACCGAGCCTTATTTTGCAGCCAATCATTGAAAATGCTTTTATTCATGGTGTTGAGGACCTCGAGGATAATGGAGAAATTTCTTTACATATTTATCGCCAACCGGATTATGTCGTCGTGGAAGTGAAGGATAATGGAAAAGGCATGGATCAAGAAATGGTGTCTGCTTTGATGAATGAAAAATCTTCTGTTGAAGGTCACCACGAAAAGCGTATGGGACATTCTACGGGAATTGGTTTCAAGAATGTACATAAACGACTGCAATTATTTTATCAACAGGCTGATTTAATGGAAATTGATTCAAGTTCAGAAATCGGTACGACGGTCAGAATTCTTATTCCTGAAAAAGGGTGTGATTGTGGATGAAAGTTGTCATTGTAGATGATGAATTGGTGGAGCGAAAAGCAATGAAAAAGCTTATTGAAGAAAATTTTTCCGATATTAAAGTGATCGGTGAAGCAAAGAACGGCAGAATAGCGATTGAACTCGCAGATGAATTACAGCCGGATGTTATGTTCATCGATATTAAGATGCCCGGACTGAATGGATTAGAAGCCATTGGGCTCATTCGCAAAAGTCAACCGCGGATCAAGTTTATTGTAGTATCAGCTTACGCTACCTTTCAATATGCAAAGGAAGCGATGCAGGAAGGTGTTAAAGAATATCTATTAAAGCCAGGCAAAAAAAATGAAACCATTGAGACGATTCACCGTGTCTATAAGGAATTCCAACTAGAGAAGGAATCAGAAGCGTTGTTACAACAAACCTTTTTAGAGGCAAGAAAAGTAGCAGAGCAACATGTGCTAATGAAGATTATGCAACAGGATCGTACGGAAGAAACAGAGAAAATGGTTCGAGATTTGTTTCCTGAGATGAAAGTGGGCTTTTTTCACGTGTATTCTTGTTCGAATCAGCATCAATATCAACTACTAAGTCATGGTCTATCACAACTTTCACCGCATCCATGTATTATCGGCGAGTTAACAAGTGAGCGAGTAGCTGTCCTTTTTTTCTTAAATGAAAATCTTTCTTCACAAGGAAAAGTTCATGCATTAACAGTGGCGCGGGATGTAACGGTATTCGTAAATAAAAGGGAGCAGGTACAAATGCGGTGCGGAATTGGATATCCAGCAACCATCAAGAAGCTTGCTAAATCTTATCAAGAATCGGCACTTTCCTTAAATCAATTGCGAATAAGGGATGGAAGTTATTATGGCTTTCCACGTCAAGAAAAAGAGGAGGAGTCCAACGAAATAGGCGAAGTGGTTTTACAGCATTTATTGTCGGGGGATTACATAACAACCATCGCACATTTTGAGCAGTACTACGAACAATTCATGGTAAATAATAGAGAAATCTTAGGTATGGAGCGAATTAGGGAAGATTTGATCAGTGCGAAACGACAACTAGAAAACCAAGGTGTATTTGTAACCGATTTAGATGTAATCTCCATTCAATCAAAGCAAGGCTATTTGGAATTAATCGCTGATCTTTGTGAGCGGATATTGCTGCATCATGAAGGACAAAAAATGGTTTCCAAGGCGAAGGCGTATATTCACGAACATTTTCAATCATCACTTAGTTTAGAGACGATTGCTGAGTATATTCAGCTAAGCCCTACTTATTTTACGAAGCTTTTCAAAGATCAGACTGGGCAAACCTTTATTGATTATTTGACTATCTACAGAATTGAACAGGCCATTCATTTGTTACAACGAACATCCCAAAGCTTAAAAGAGATTTCTTATGCTGTCGGCTATAAGAATCCCAACTACTTTAGCCGTGTTTTTAAGAAAATCACCAATAAATCGCCAAAAGAGTATCGAAAACAAATCATAAAAATGTGAAGATAATCGTAAAATAGTTTAGAAAAATGGGACCATTCCCTCTCCTCCTCTTCCTTATAATTAAAAATAGATAGCGCTTTCATAGATGGTGATGATGAGGAGGAGGATGAACAATGAAGAAGAAATTGATATTGACGTTCTTGGTCGTGTTTTCACTTATTCTTTCTGCATGTAGTTCAGATACAAGCTCTACTGGAGAGAAAGGCGATGGTAAAGAAAAGCTTGATATCTTTAGCTGGTGGACGGGCGCTGGGGAGGAAGACGGGTTAAAAGCACTTATTGCGCTATTTGAAGAAAAATATCCTGATATCCCCATTGAAAATGCAGCCGTTGCGGGTGGCGCAGGGACAAATGCGAAGGCCGTACTGACGAGCAGGATGCAAGGGAATGATCCGCCAGCAACATTCCAAGTTCATGGTGGTTCAGAGTTGAATGATAGCTGGGTGGCAGCGGACAAAATGGAGAATTTAAATGATCTTTATAAAGAAGAAGACTGGAATGATAAGTTCCCGAAAGAGTTGATTGATCTCGTTAGCAAGGATGGAAAGATTTACTCCGTACCGGTAAATATTCATCGCAGTAATGTTCTTTGGTATAACAAAAAAGTGTTTGATGAGAATGGATTAAAAGCTCCGACTACTTTTTCAGAGTTTTTTGAGGTGGCAGATGCATTGAAAGCCAAAGGAATTACCCCACTTGCATTAGGAGATAAAGAACCTTGGACAGCTACTCATTTATTTGAAACAATTCTACTTGGGGTACTTGGTCCTGTTGATTACGGGAAGGTTTGGACAGGTGACATTGCTTTAGATGACGCAAAAGTGGTGGAAGCAGCGGAAACGTTCAAAAAGATGCTCACCTATGTGAATGAAGACCACAGCTCTCGCAATTGGCAGGATGCTTCTCAGCTCGTTGGCAATGGAGAAGCTGCGATGAACGTAATGGGAGATTGGGCAAAAGGATATTTTGTTAATGATTTAAAACTTGCTGTAAATGAAGATTTTGGCTATATCGCTACACCAGAGACAGACGGAGACTTCATTGTTATTACCGATACTTTTGGTCTTCCAAAAGGGTTGAAGAATGCGGATGATGTGAAAAAGTTTTTGGGTGTATTAGGATCTGTTGAAGGGCAAGATGTTTTTAACCCATTGAAAGGTTCGATTCCTGCACGGATCGATTCAGATCTATCTAAATATGATCAATATGGAAAAGACACAATTGAAGAGTTTAAAACGGCTAACCTTGCTCCTAGCTTAGCGCATGGGTCGGCTGCTCCAGAAGGTTTTGTTACGAAAGTGAACCAGGCTGTTAACATCTTTGTCACACAAGGAGATGTCGATCAATTTATTGGTTCCTTGAAATCAGCAGGATCTGAACTTAAATAGTTGTTACTAAGGTGGGGGTGTCTTATAAGGGTCTGACCTCGTACACTAAACCAGTATAAAGTGTCTTATACTGTATTTAGTTGTTGCGGGGTCTGACCCTTTGCTCTGGGATACCGCCTCTTTTTCTTAAAAGGGAGGTTAATTCAGTGGAACTAGTCAAACAAAACAATCCTCAAAAAGTGGTGCGGGCTACGAAAAGGAAGAAAAAATTATCGACAGATCATATGATGGCATTAGCCTTTTTACTGCCCTCTTTTATCCTTATTGTTATTTTTGTTTATGGATTTATCGGTTGGACAGGTTATGTTTCATTAAGTAATTGGAATTCTCTCGTTCCGGACTTCTCTTTTGTAGGGTTGAAAAACTATCTATATCTGTTTGGCGATTTTCGATTTCAAGCTGATTTAAGAAATACCTTATTCTTTACGATTTTATTTATCGGCTTAGTCATAATATTTGGCTTATCCTTAGCTATTTTACTTGATCAAAAAATCAAGGGTGAGTCCGTTTTTCGAAATCTTTTCTTTTTCCCGATGGCCTTATCCTTTGTTGTAACAGGAGTTGTTTGGCAATGGTTGTTGAACCCCTCTACAGGTGTTAACTTATTTTTAAAAACATTTGGAATTCAACCAAAATGGTATACAGATACAACGATTCTAGCTGGTTTCAAATGGGGGCAAATCGAATTTGGTCTGCCAGTTGCGATGATTGCAGTTGGAATTGCTGCTGTTTGGCAAATGACCGGCTTTTCACTTGCGATGTATATTGCAGGGCTTCGTGGTATTCCTGACGAAACGCGTGAAGCAGCTAGGATGGACGGGGCAACAGAATTACAAATTTATTGGAAAGTAATTCTTCCTCAATTACGGCCCATTACAGTCAGTGTGATTATTATTATGGCACATATATCCTTGAAAATATTTGACTTGATTTATTCGATGACAGGACCTGGAGCGAATTTTGTAACAGATGTTCCTGGTGTTTACATGTTCGAAACAACATTCCGGGGAAATTATTATGCGAATGGTGCTGCGATTGCGATCATCATGCTGTTGAGTGTGGCAATTTTCATGGTGCCTTATTTAATTCGTAGTCGAAAGGGGGAGGCTTAGGATGGTATTACGCAGCATATCTAAACCATTGATCTACGTCCTATTAATTGCAGTAAGCATCTTTTTCCTCATGCCCATTTACGTGTTGATTATTACAAGCTTAAAACCATTAGAAGAAATTACTTTAGCGAATATGTGGAAATTACCGTCTGTTCTAGATATGAGCAGCTATTCGGAAGCCTTCTCGAAACTTGCTCCCAATTTAATGAATTCCTTTTACCTAGTCATTCCGGCAACAATTCTATCAGCCATGCTTGGGGCGATGAGTGGCTATGTGCTATCGAAATGGAAATTCAAAGGGTCAGAGATTTTATTTACGCTGATGTTGTTCGGCATGTTTATTCCTTATCAAAGTATTCTAATTCCCCTTATTCAATTTTTACGTGAGGTGGGATTGTATAATACGATACCTGGTTTAATTTTAGTCCATGTGGTTTATGGAATTCCTATTGCAACACTGATGTTCCGTAATTTTTATGTGAACATTCCCGATGAAATGATTGAATCAGCCAAAATTGATGGCGCTAATTTCCTAGGAGTCTTCCGCCATATCATGATTCCCTTATCCATTTCCGGTTTTGTAGTCGTATCCATATGGCAATTCACAAATATTTGGAATGAATTTCTATTTGCAGTAACCATTACGACATCTGATCAACAACCTGTTATGGTTGCTTTGCAAAATCTTTCAGGAAGCCAAATTGTTCAGTGGAATGTCCAAATGGCAGGTGCTTTACTTGCGGCACTGCCAACATTGATTGTTTATATTCTGCTTGGAAAATATTTTGTAAAAGGTCTTTTGGCCGGGTCTGTGAAAGGATAAATAAGAAGATTCAATGCAGATAACCTTCCTTTTTGTTATTTTTGTTCTGGAAATAAATTGAACAATCATATAACTAAGTAGGGGGGTTTTTATGGCTAAGTACAGAAGATTCAAGTTCGCACGTGGACCTCTGCCTACAAGGTATGTAATCTTGATTACGTTTCTTTTTTTCATTATATCTACGGTTTTTAGTGGTTGGGTGATTAATAAAAAAATTGAACCTCATTTAATAGAAATAGCAGAAGCGAAAACCAGGGAATTTGCGGTTGAAGCAATAAATGATGCAATAGAGAAAAAGATCAGTCAAAATGTTGATATTAGAAAGCTAATCGTCACTCATCAAGCAGGAGATCAAATAGGGTATAGCTTTGACCCTAGTATTTATAATCATGTTGCTTCCGAAACAACATTACGAGTTCAAGAATATTTAGAAGCGATAAAAGAAGGAGAGCTTGAAACTTTACAAACATTTAAAAATGATGAGTTTATCGACTATGAAAGTTCGGTGAAAGAAAAAGGTGTCATCTATAAAATTCCTTTAGGTATGGCTTCAGATGCCGTTTTGCTCGCAAATCTAGGGCCTAAGGTGCCTGTTCGCTTTGAAATTATCGGGGATGTGACATCAGAGGTGGAAACAACTACGAAGGAAACGGGAATTAATAATACGATTCTTGAAATATTTGTGAATATTAAGGTGAATATGCATGTGATCATTCCTTCGGTTGAAAAAGAGATTACTGTAGAAAATCGTGTTAAAATTGGTGATTTGATTTTACCAGGAAAAGTTCCGACGTACTATAATGGCGGTGGCAAACAGAGCGACGTAAATCCAATGGTTATTCCTGACAAAAAGGAAGAGAAGGAATAAAGTGAACCTTCAATCAGTGGGGGTTTTCTTCATCCCCCATTGATTGTTAGTCCCGTTCTACTGTCGCTAATACCTCCACTTCGCTTCGGTAAAGCGACACTACGAACCCGATTGGTTCAACTAAACCTTTGAAGACCACAAAGGTAAGTTTCACTGTATCTCATCAATCGGGCTTTAACGGGCAGTTGTCCCCCACCTAAGCTTCTTCGATTCCTCTAAGCCTTGAGGTGGGGGTCTTGACTTTCCGTTAATGCGGGGTAAAACCAAATACTAGTCGGTCTAAAAAAGCCAAGGGCCAGACGCCACAACTTCTATATCATGAAAATACAGATTCGGAGTTGTGGCAAAGCCCCTTTTTAAGATACTCACTTGCAGTCTTATCTTATTCTTTTGGCAACACGATTTGTTTGTACAATTTTACAGTAATTACATAATACAGGCTGTAAATGATTAAGAATATGATAATTGGAACCCAAATTCGGTAGTACGGATTTAAAATAATGAAAGAGAACATATTCATACCAATCAACACATGAGTAAGGCCAATGATTGCAGGAAATAGGAAGATAATAAATAATTCTTTATAAACAGATGTTGAAAGCTGAGAGCGTCTGACGCCGATTTTCCTTAGCATTTGGTAGCGTGATGTATCTTTAGAAGCACCTGATACTATTTTGAACATGAGGCAGCTTGCCATCATCGCGAGAAAGGCAATGCCTAAAAAGAGGCCCATGAACATCGTCCCGCTTGTAAAGCTACTATACATATTATAAAAGGAATATTTGCTTGTTAAGTCATCTGCTGTTAGGTTTGGTTCTTTCTCTAACACAAGCATGTCAATTTCTTGCCATTCATGTAAATAGTCCATGAACTTGTCGCTTTTTCCAATATACATAAGCATCTCTTGTCCCTGTATTTCATGATACGTTTCTGCATCTAAGACGATCGTTTGCTTAATTTCCCGGTAATTGGTTTGTAGATTCCATAAGGCTCTAGCCCATTCATCTGAGAGCTGTTGGCCCACTTCTGGGCTCTTCACTTCACGTAATGA
Source organism: Peribacillus sp. JNUCC 23 (assembly GCF_053653995.1). The sequence continues at coordinate 3,586,980 of NZ_CM132202.1, read as the reverse complement.
AATCTTGCCTTGGGGAAGGGCTTCCGTGACCCGTTTGAATTTGGGCTTTTTTCCATCTGAAAGTAATAGGAGCGGACGTTGATTATCTAAGTCATCACGTAAATAATACGTATAGTCAGCATCTTCTTTGAATCGGTATTGATTCTCTTCGGTAAAATGAACGCTTTTTAAGATCGCTTTTTCTTCTGCGTTCGGATTTTTTATGACAACATCGTATACATTCATCATTTCTGCCATTTGTGAGGCACTATTTTTAAAAGCAAGACCAGCAGATATTGCACCGGCCCCAAGAGCAATAAGCATGGCTACAGTTGCTAATATCTTCGTCAAACCTTGAATTCTAAAATTCAATTGGGCGAATGTGAAAGATGTGACACCTTTTGTCGTCCAGCGTTTGTTGGCTTGTATTCGTCGGACTATGACAGGAAGGTAGCCTATGAACAATAAGTAGGTTCCGAGTGTCGTGAATGTTGGTGCTGCGAACAAGCCAATCTCTCGCAACTGTTCCATGAAAATTAAAGAAACATAGCCTAGGCATAAGGTTATTAGACCAAGTAAGATCAACCAACTGTTTTTCTTTTTCTGAATCGGCATCTCATCAGGATGAACGTCGGAATAGATCAGCTGTAACACTTGAACTCTCGATAACTTGATATGATTGATTAAAGCGGTAAATAAAAATACGACGATAAAAAAGACAAAGGTTGCCAATACAGCTGGTAGATAGAATGATTGATAGCCCTCTAATGTGATGTTGAGCTGTCCGGCAAGTAGATAGCCAACGATGAAAGCTAGTCCGATTCCAACGGTAATTCCAATGACTAAAGATGCTGCACCAATCACCATTGTTTCAACAAACATAATTTTCTTGATGCTCTTTTTCTTAGCCCCAAGCATCATATACATTCCAAATTCCTTTTGTCGTAAAGAGAGTAGAAAGGTGTTAGTGTAGAGCATATACATAATGGTTACGACTGAAAGCAGTACAGAACCAACAATAAAGACGAGTTGAATGTTTCTGATCATTGCATTGGACTTAATAAACTCTGTATTCCAAGAAAGTGTTTGGAACATATAGAAAACGGAAATTGTCATGACGAGCCCGGATAATAAGACAAAATAATCTTTCAGTTTACCCTTCATGCCAGCGAGTGATAATTTTAGTAACATCGATAATTCTCCTTTCTTATGCGTTCTTTGTTCCAAGCTGCGCAAGCACGTCTAGAATTTCTTTGTAAAATAATTCACGAGTGGACGAACGGTGAATTTCCTTATGAAGCTTGCCATCTTGGATAAAAATAATTCGTTGGCAGTAACTTGCGCTATATGCATCATGGGTCACCATCATGATGGACACATTTTGCCTGTCATTTAAGTCTTTCATGGTTTCAAGCAAGCTTGTTGCATTTTTGGAATCAAGTGCTCCTGTCGGTTCGTCTCCTAGAATGACAGTTGGTTCGTGAACGAGAGCTCGGGCAGCGGCAGAGCGCTGCTTTTGACCACCTGAGATTTCAGCAGGATATTTTTGCAGCAATTCTTCAATCCCTAAACGTTTCGCGACGGTCATGACTTTTGCATCCACATTTTTAGCGGGCGTTCCTTGTAAATACAGGGGGAGGGCAATGTTTTCGGCAATTGTCATATTCTCGAGCAAGTTGAAGTCCTGAAAAATGAAGCCTAATTTTTGTGAGCGAAAATCAGAAAGTTCATCTTGCCCCATATCGGTAATATCGACATTGTCAATTTTAATTTCGCCAGACGTGACTTGATCAAGTGTTGAAATCACATTCAATAACGTCGTTTTCCCCGATCCGGAAGGCCCCATGATTCCAACAAACTCTCCTTCTTGCATCGAAAAAGAGACATCGTTTAGCGCCTTAAACTGGTTGCCGCCTTTTTTCCCATAAACCTTTTGAACGTTACGTACTTCTACTACTGGTGATTTCATTTATATGTCCTCCTTTGTATTAATAATAAATGTGTGTATTATGTAATACATACACTTTGTATATGTGTACTATACACGTAGTACATTGATTGAGTCAATCATTGTTTTTTGCAAGTTAAGCTAAGCCGTCAAAAACAAAAGAGGGTGTATGATTGCAAAGTGGTCCATACAATCTACGAATCGAATTGCATAATGGAACAAAAAAATACGGAACCTAAAAAAAGCTTGTCCCAATAATATGTGTACATATAATAGAGAGCATATCCCCTTCCCCTGTATAAAGGGATCCGCACACTACAATACTTGGCTCTCCCTTTTCATGACGGATTGTTTCAAAACATTCATGGTTTGACACACACACAGATCTGTGAGATTATATTCCTAACGACCGTTAGGGAGGTTCGATTATGAGTGCTGAGTTAATTCGTAACGTCGCTCTTATTCAGTTTGCAAGAGATGGATATGAAGGGGCGTCACTTAGTAAAATAGCGGAAGAAGTCGGCATAAAAAAACCAAGCATTTATGCTCATTATAAAGGCAAGGATGAGTTGTTTTTTGCTGTCGTGAACTATGCGATAGATACGGAAAAAAGAAGAATCATCGGATACTTTCAATCGCAAGAAAATAAACCGATTGAGGATGTGTTACGAGGTTTTTTTGATTGGATTGAAAAAGAAAACATGGAAAATGATCATGCGAGATTTCTGTTACGAATTTCCTTTTTTCCTCCTTCAAAGCTGCACCAGGATGTTTGTGATCTCGTGAATCCATTCCTTGAACAAATGCAGCGAATATTGGCAAGATGGCTCCGAAACAGAAGTAGAAGTCTCTACATTTCAAACGCGATGGACTATGCGCTTGCTTATCTTACACTGGTTGATGGAACGGTTCTCGAACTGATTTACAGTGGGTCTGTGCCCTACAAAAAACGTGTTCGTGCTGCATGGCCGATTTTTTGGCGTGGGTTATTTACAAAAGAGGAAGGAGTGGATGAAACATGAATCGGAATTGGATCTATGTACTACTAGCAGGAATCCTTGAAATTGTTTGGGTTTCAGGGTTGAAATATTCCAATAATACATTGGAGTGGGTTCTAACAGGAGTAGCCATTGTTATTAGTTTCGTTGTGCTAGTAATAGCAACCAAACACCTGCCGGTTGGAACGGTGTATGCTGTTTTCACCGGAATTGGCACAGCCGGAACCGTGATTGTAGAAATGGCCGTTTTCGGTGAACCCTTTAAATTAGTAAAAATCGTACTCATCGGAACCCTTCTTTGTGGGGTAATCGGATTAAAGGTGTTAACGAGTGAGGAAGAAGATACGAAGGTAGAAGGAGGGAAAGCCTAATGCATTGGGCAGCGGTGATTTTGGCAGGCAGTCTAGAAATTTTTGGTGTGATCAATATGAAGCGCTTGGCAATGAAGAAATGGGATGCGGCGCTTTATCTAATTCTATCGTTTGGTGTCAGTTTTATGCTGTTATCTTATGCAATGACTGAGCTTCCTATGGGGACAGCCTATGCAGTTTGGACGGGAATAGGTACAGTCGGAGCGGCTTTAGTTGGGATGTTCTTATACGGTGAAGCAAGAGAATGGAAGCGACTAGCATGTATCGCATTGATTCTCAGCTCGGCCGTTGGCTTGAAGCTTATTTCTTAAAGAAAAATCTGTCGATTAGGCAGATTTTTTTAGGTTGAGCATAAAATGACTATTATGTTAGGGATGGATGATCAGTATATGGTTAATACAAGTGCGTATTCAAAAAAGAGGATAAAAAGAGCCGAGAAGTTTTGCGAGCAGACATCTAAAATCTTTCGCGAATGCAGTAACGTTTGGAACCGGGCCTGCATAGGATGTGCTGATTTCCGTTTTGCGCACAAGGCGTACGCGATTTTAACAGAAGGTCATTTTTGAAAAACCTTTACAATAAAGCATCACAAGGTCTAGGTTTAAATGGATACGGTCATATAGGTGAATAGAATGAAAGACAGAAGTAGTATTGCTAATTTTATAAATATTTAGTAATATTTTTTAGAGTAAGCTCGTACAGGAGGATCATGATGCGAATCGTATTAGAGCTCATCCGGATTATGGCGATATTTCTTATTCTAGGAACCATACTTGGCCAAATAATCAAGTTTGTTTTCGTATCCATTGGTTTACATACGGATCAATATGATTGGCTTTGCGTGATAGCCATCTACATGTCTCTATTTGTGTTATACCGAGATAAGCTACAATTTTCTGGTTGGTACAAAGGGAAGGCGAGAGAAAAACTACCGATTCACATTTCCCAGCTAATGCTTGCTACAGCAATTTTGTTAATTGTTTTAACACCGGTGTTCAGTTTGTTGATGTAATTGAATATTTGATATGAAAATAGCCTGCAATCTTTATAGATTGTGGGTATTTTCGGTCTTATAACCCATTAGACATAGGCTTTTTTCATTTATTATAATGGAGTATAGAGATAACTGAGGCTTTAGGATGTTTAAAACATCCATATGAATTTATCGTAAAGTAACAAAATTACAGCTTTCTGATCGAATTAGAAGACAAATATTTTGAATAAAGGGTGGATGGGATTGGAAGATCATTTATCGAAATTTGTATTGGATTGGGTGTTGAAGTCTGTAAATCCTCAGGCTAGCGTTGTATCCGTTCAACGACTTCCTGGGAGTACTTCATCAAGAATTTACTGTATTTCTCTCTGTAATGAAAGGAATATAGAGAAATATGTTTTACGCCAGATTGATGATCGCGAATGGCTTCATGAAGAACCTGACCTTGCTTATCATGAAGCAGAAAGTCTGCGTCTTGCCTTACATTTGGATATTAAAACACCAGAAATAATTGCATGGGATGAAACAGGCAGTTCTTGTGGAGTACCCTCAGTGTTGATGACAAAGCTAGATGGGGATGTGGAGTTAATCCCGAAATGTATGGACAACTGGTTGAATGGCTTGGCGGAGACACTATCAACGATTCATATGTTAGAAGGCGTTGATTTCCTATGGAATTATTATACATATAATGACATGTCATCATTCGATATTCCGACATGGTCAGACTATCCTGACGCATGGGGCGAAGCAATTAGAATAGTGCGAGGATTCCGGCCAGAGGAAAAGTTATGCTTCATTCACCGAGATTATCATCCAGCAAACGTTCTTTGGAGTCAAAACAAAGTCGGTGGAGTCGTTGACTGGGTGAACGCGTGCTTGGGACCAGCTGGGGTTGATGTGGGACATTGTCGCCTTAACCTTGCACAACTGTTTGACGTTGCCACGGCCGATCATTTTCTAACTGCTTATCAGCATTATGCGGGTTCAGCTTTTCGCTATGATTCATATTGGGATCTCGTTTCCTTGATTGATATTCTTTTTGGGCCACCAACAGTTTATCCTGGTTGGGCAGCTTTTGGTGTAACTGGATTGACGGATGAAATGATGAAAGAAAGGTTGGATGCCTATTTGTTAAGTATCTTAAGAAAAATTTAAGGAATGTAAGAAGAAAGCTGTGACAGTAAAGATTGAACTGGTCGCTGCTTTTTATTGTGCGTGCAAAAGAGAGAAAATAATCAGGATTAGTGGTTAATCAATCGATGTATTAATCTAATTAAATATATTACCTTGACTGTCATGGTAACTCGGTATATATTATACTAAAGGGGGTGAGCCTTTGGGAGATATTAAACTATCTTCTGATTTGCTTCGTGGCCATTCAGATACGATGATTTTAAAGCTGCTTTTAAGTGGTGATAAATATGGCTATCAGATTAGTAAAATGATCTATGCGAATTCAGGTGAACAGTATGAATTAAAGGAAGCCACCATGTATTCAAGTTTAAAGAGAATGGAAAAAGAGGGAAGTATAACGTCCTACTGGGGCAATGAAAATCAAGGTGGACGAAGGAAATATTACAAAATCACGGCAATTGGTGAAGACACATATGAACAAAATATAAAAAATTGGGAGCAGGCTAAACAGATTCTAGATGGTCTGCTTTGAAAGGATGATTTAGAGGATGCAAGAACAACTAAACAAGTACGTCCATAATATCTTTGCCCCTTATCAAGAAGTGAAAACGGCGAAAGAGTTGGAAGAAGAGCTTTTGAATAATTTAAATGAGAAATTTAATGATTATAAAAAGAGTGGATACAGTGATGAGGAAGCTTATCAAATGACGATTAACTCGATTGGTGAAGTGTCGGAATTAATCGAATCCATCAACCTCCAGCAAACTGAACTTCAAAAAGTGATACAAATGGACTTCTCACGATCAAGTTTAGTGGATTCCGATTTTCGTTCAGTTTCCGTTCACGACGGTAAGTTTAACAGCAGTGATTTAAAAGGGTCCGATTTTTCCGATTCCGATTTAACGAATAGTACGTTTAAATCCAGTAATTTGGCAGATACCATTTTTGTGAATGTGAATCTAACAGAGACGCTTTTTAAAGCAGCTAATTTAAAGGGAGCGACGTTCAAAAATTGCATCTATGAAAAAACCTTTTTCAAAACAAGTAATTTGGCGGGTCTGAATTTTGAAGGTGAGACGTTTGAGGGTACGGTATTTGAAGGGTGTAACTTAAAAAAGGCATCGTTTAAACATAGTACTTTAAAAAACGTACAGTTCCGCTTATCCGATATAAAGAAAGCTGATTTCAGCGGCGCCACGATGGATAAATTGACGTATAATTTTTTGAAGGCAGGAAAAGCGGACCTTAGTAATGTAACGGTCGTTTAAGAATTTGGAATTGGAAACCGTTAATATGATATGTAGCTCGCAAAGTTAGTTCCAGCGCGCAAATCAGAAAAGCGGCTCGCAAAGTGTTGAATCCGGTTCGTAAATCAGATGTCGGTTCCGAAAAGTGGGTGTACCACATCATAATCACGATTTTCGTTATAGATAGTACGTTAAAAGCAGTGAGAGTTGTCCATTCTCACTGCTGTTTTGCAATTTTTGATGAATCGACACTTATTCCACCGCTCCACTTTCGAGAATATTCAATTTGACATTCACTTGAAAGGGGATATTTGGATATAATTTCTTCCATTCCTTCTTATCCCAGCTTCTCGTTCTTGTTCGTACTTGTTCACCAACTCCAAGCGGGTCGACATCAAGTTTCTGAAGTTTTACAATTAGTTTTTCAGCTCGTTTTTTTAATACATTTTCCATCTTCTTTTCAATTTTTCTGATCTCTTTTTTATCAACCTTATCACCAGTGAACTCTCGTAAAACCGCTTCTATGTTTAAATTAATTATGATAGGCGAATTGGTCATCGGTTCAGGGATGTTGTATGAAACTTTTGAGGAAATATTGTAGACGGACGCAAATAACTTTTCCCCTAATTTCGCTGAAAAGCCTTCTTTGTTAGAAGATTGTTCTACTAACATTTTAAAAATGACATTTTCATGCTCTTTTGTTTGATACACGAATTCCCCCTGATTAAATAGGGCGACACCAGTAATGATTGGATTCCCATTTTTAGGCTTGATTATTGGGAGAAAAGGGTCCATACCTTCTGCATTCTGCGCATATGAAAATAAATGCAGATTAGTTTTTGGGAGAATTCCGCTTTGGATATTATGCTCAATCGCATTTGATAAGTATGTGCCTTTATCCACGTTACCGAACTGTTTGGTTAAGACCTCCTCAGCCTTTCCATCAACAACGGCTAAATACACGGTATTCCCGATAGAAGGATCGCGAATTAATGTATCTGTCATTCGCGTTAAATCATGTTTAGCAAGCTCCTTACTATATAAGATGACTTCTATTTTTCCACTGTAAATGGGTTTATCCGTTTGTTGATTCATTTTCTGTCTGACGTCTTTGCTCAAAGAAGAAGTCGCCGTAAAGGTAACATTATTTACTTTCTTATCCGGCATATAGTAAGGAATGACAGCGGTAGATGTAAAATGGTCTTTATCGATGTAATCATAACTGACGGCTGTTGCTATGTTAATTTCATTTAATACTGTAGGTTCGATATCCATACAACCCGAAAGAAACAAGCTCATAATCGAAGATAGTACTATGGTTTTAATTCTCATGCGTTTTTTTCCTTATTTTTGACATAATGTATGATAGACAAAGCAGGATAGGGATATAAACTGTATAAAGAATAAAACCAACATAGGACATATAATCTTGAAAGGTATTGACAGTTTCACGATCTTTCAAAGCGAGTGACATAACAATTAATATCACTAGAAAAAGAATGGATATCCTGTTAGGTTCTACTTTAAATAGGACAGACGTTCCTTTCGTAGCTGCCCAAATAAATAGGCAAATATTAGGGAGGATAAAGATCACCCATGTTGCGATGCCGATATATTCAAACCGTTCTATAAAAGGAACTTCGACGATACTCCAAAAAGACAGTGTAGCCCATACATACCTGCTGATTTGATTTTCGGAGTAAAATCCGATTGAAACAATCGTCAGCAATAAATACGATAGGATTGATAAAATATTTGCCAGTTGCGCCCATTTATTTGCTTTTTTTTGATGCTTGATTAATGGGTAGAACATGAGTAAAGTCGAAAAGCCCATATAGCTAAGTGACATATCTCTCGTTGCCAAAGCTATTTCTTTATATGAGTGATTCCATACTGGTAATAAGTTGCGAAATTCTGTATATTCCAATGGGAAAAAGATTGTTAATATCAAATAAGAAGGAATGATGACGCCCAAAAAGCATATTCCAGTTAAAACTTGAAAACCTCCAGAAACTGTATAATAAATTAAGAGTGCAAAAACGATACTAAAAGTCATTACATTAATTTGTGGAAACATCCATGCCTGAACAACTTCAACATAGGCTCGATAAACAGCAATGCCCATGAGCAGCCAATAGGTGATCCAGATCATATTCAAAAAGCCACCTAGGACTTTTCCGAAAAGCTGAGTATGGATGCCCATTAAGTCCTGCTTCTGCGAATTTAGAAGAGTAAACATACACCAAATTACGATTGAGAACAGGAGTCCAGCAGCAATGACTGCAATCCAGGCATCGTTTCCGGCTGATTTTATGATGAGTCTTTGAAAGCCCAGAACTCCTACCCCAATTTGTACTTTTAAAACGAGAAAGAAGACTAAGAATGGAGAAATTTGTTCATTTTTATTAATCATATGTGAATAGAGTCTCCTTTTACTTAGTCTTTCTGTTTTGGGGCAGGGCGTTTAGATAGCAATGAAAATGGCAGACGGATAAGAGAATCCTTTAAGCTCTGAAGCTTTGGCGGGTATAGTGGCTCAAGATAAGGTCTTCCTAGTGTCGTGATTCTTAACAAATGTATAAGCATAAAACAAAAGCTTATCGCAACACCTAAGATCCCAATATAATAAGCCATTAACAGAAATGGGAATCGGATGAGCCGAATCGTATTACCCATTTGATAAACAGGTGTTGTAAAGGAAGCAAGAGCTGATAATGCTACAATAATTAATAGTACATTACTCGTTAAGCCCGCTTCGACCGAAGCTGTTCCTATGACGATACCACCAACGATACCAATGGTTTGTCCTACTTTGGTAGGTAGCCTCGCCCCAGCCTCACGGAGTAACTCAATCACCAATTCCAACACAAGTGCCTCTAGAATAGGAGGAAAAGGAATCCCGCTTCTTGAAATAACAAGCGTATTAATCAGATTTTTCGGCAATAATTCGTAGTGATAAGTTAGAATTGCTACATATATCGGTGTAATTAAGATTGAGAATAATACAGCAAAAAATCGGACGAGACGAAAAAATGAAGCCATTGTCCAATTAAGAAAATAATCCTCGGAGGCAGTAAAAAATTCTACCAATGTAGCAGGACCTATGAGTCCATGTGGTGCACCATCTACTAATATGACAAGCTTCCCTTCACCTAGCACGGCAGCTAAACGGTCTGGCCTTTCCGTATCAATAAACTGTGGAAACGGCGAATTTTTTTTATCCGTAATCATTTGAGATATATAAGAACTATCAATAATCTGATTCACATCTAAATTCGTGATTCGTTGAATAACGGTGGAAACATTCTTTTTGTCACAAATTCCGTCAATATGAAGGACTGCCACTCTTGATTTTGATAATTTTCCTACAATTAACTCCTCCACCTTTAACTCTTGGATCGGCAATCTCTTTCTAATGAGATTCAAATTCGTATCGAGCGATTCTACAAGAGATTCTTTTGGTCCAATCACGCTAAACTCTACCTCAGGCAATGAAACAGTTCTGGACTTTTGTGAATCAGCTTTTATTAAAACGGCCTGATCATCTTTCCCTTCCATCGTTATTGAAATATAGCCGATTAATAAATGATTTTGCATATCGTCTGGTTTCTGAGTGAAAAGTAAATTTTCAATTGGCAAGGCTTGAACAGCATTTTCAAGAGTGGACGAAGATTTATTTAAATAAGGAAGTAGGTCTCTATGTAAAATATCAGTGTCGATTAAAGTAGTAAAATAAGAAATACAGAGAGCATCATGCTCTAAGCCAAACATAAAGCTTGTAAAATCTTTTGACTCCTTTAGCTGCTGTATGACTTCATTGAATTGAGGTGTTTGCGATTGATTGCTTTTTTGAAAGGGGAACTTTTTCACTTTTAGTCACCTCATAATTCTTCGTTTGACATATATTTTAAGCAAAATGGAAATTATTATGCGTATTAGCTAAATTAGTCATCCTAGAATAGGCAAATCTTGTTAAAGAAAGGCTAGACTTTGGTTTAGTCTTTTTTGTTTTGAATTTTCTGAAACTTTATGTTAGTTTGTGTAAAATAATGTTAAAATGATCGTAGTGAGTTCAATCTATTTGTTTGGAGGTAAATCAAAATGACAATTGTAGTTAAGCCAAAAATGTTGAAAGCTAGTAGCGTCAGAGCTATTAGTAAATTTGCTGCTTGGTGTTATCTTGAGTCGTATCATATCGTTTCAGAAGAAGAGCTAGATGATATTTTTGACAACAAAGATGAAACATACATTAAAAAATTGTTATTACATGGTTTACAATCTAAAGGATTACTGATAAAAGATTGAAAGATTAATAACTAAGCTACAAATAGTCGGGAGAATTAAGCGGTCATATTTACAACGAAAAATATTTTGTCTCATATTTCAATTAGTATTGCAACCGTCTTTCTAACCTGATAATATAAATATCAATATAATATTTCCTTTTAATACGGTCCAGAGAGGCCGAAAAGGGTGGCTTGATAGTCTTATATTTTTAAGTCTAACTTCGTGCATTCATGCCCTTTTGTCCTCTGTGACGGAAGGGCATTTATTTTTGTTTGAATAGCACCTCTTTTAAATAAAGTCCTGTGAGACTTGAAAAGAGAATGGAAGATTTTCTTGTAATTGATGAATTGCATATCCATTCCCTCAAAGCATCAAGAATTTTTTTACGGCAAGAATAATACTGGAGGATGGAACAATATGAATTATCGTAATAAAACAGTTGTAGCGTCAGTAGCAGGTTTAACGTTAGAAGGCATGGACATTATGTTTATCTCTTTTGCCATGTCGATGATTATTGCGGAGTTTCACATTGATTTAGCAACGGGAGGGCTTATTTCTTCCATAACGAATATCGGCATGCTTGCAGGTGGGATGATCTTTGGGATCTTGGCAGATAAGTTTGGCCGGGTGCGAATTTTTACCTATACGATTATACTGTTCGCTATAGGTACAGCTCTAACAGGACTCGCTACAAATATAGAGCAAGTTTATGTGTTCAGATTTATCGCTGGACTTGGCGCTGGAGGAGAGTATGGGATTGGAATGGCTCTTGTTGCAGAGGCATGGCCAAAAAATAAACAAGGACGGGCTTCTTCTTATGTAAGTATTGGAGCCCAATATGGTGTCATTCTCGCAGCGTTACTTAGCGCCATCATTCTACCTACCTTGGGCTGGAGAGCATTGTTCTTCGTTGGTGTACTTCCGGTAATATTTGCATTTATTGTGAGGAAAAACTTAGATGAATCTCCAGAATGGATGGAAGCTCAAAAACAGAAAAAGGTCGTCAACAAACAAGAGAAAGGCAAACTGCTTCAATTGTTTGAAACTAAAAGAACAGCGATGACGACGATTTCCCTAGCCATTATGGCAACGGTGCAGATTGCAGGTTACAATGGTTTAATGATTTGGCTACCATCCATGTTGCAACAATCTCAAGGTTTGTCTGTTTCAAGTTCAGCCCTTTGGACAATTAGTACTGCAGTTGGAATGATCATTGGGATGTTAACCTTTGGACAATTCATGGATCGATTTGGCGCGAAACGTGCTTTTGGTATTTTCCTACTTGCCTCCGCATGTGCTGTATTTCTTTACTCGTATGCAGAAGGCAGTGCAGGTGTATTAATCGGTGGTGCCATTGTTGGTTTCTTTTCGAATGGGATGTTTGCCGGATATGGAGCGTTAATCAGCAGTTATTATCCTGTTCAAATTAGAAGTACAGCGACCAACACAATATTCAACTTTGGTCGAGCGATAGGTGGACTGTCACCAATCCTCGTTGGTTATATTCTGCAAAGTTATGATATGACAGTAGTGATGACCTATTTAGCAGTCTTATATATCATCTCATTTGTCGTGATGCTTAGTCTTAAGAAAAGACAACCGACAACTTTAATAGATGGACTAAATCATTAACACAAGAAGAGTGTCCGATATGGGCACTCTTTGTTTATGTTGTTATTGTAAATATTATTTTTAGTTGGAAATTATAGGTAAACTTGAAATTAAGTAGTAAATTTTTATTACCATGGAGGGGATACGACTTGTTTAAACTATTTATAATTGCTCATATTCTTACAGGCATTATTTGTTTAATAGTCGGTATATTCGCTATGTCTTCAAAGAAGAAAAAAGGCAAGCATACAATAGTGGGTGAAATGTATCATTGTTCTTACGTATTTGTGTTTGGAACGGCCATTATTATGTCTATTTTACATTGGGAAAAAAGTCAGTATCTCTTTTATATCGCTTTATTTTCGTATGGACTTGCTTTACTTGGCTATTTGGCTGTTAAAAAGAAGTGGAAAAATTGGTTGGGTTTCCACCTAGGAGGGATGTTAGGTTCATATATAGGTATTGTAACAGCCACTTTAGTAGTAAATGTGCATAGAATACCTTTATTAAATGAATTTCCTACATTAGTGATTTGGTTCTTACCTACAATAATAGGAACTCCAATGATAGTTAAAGTTGGCCAAAAATACGGTTCAAAACAAGCTAGTTTTTAATTCTACTTTTATTATGGCAAGTACTTATAAGAAGGACACTTCTCTACTCTTCGATTGAAAAATCTCTGTAATGGATGAGCTACTAATTCTTTTGATAAAGAAGTGGCTTTTTTCCTCATAATGAAGAGGGAAATCATAAGAAAGGGTCAGACCCGCCACTACTATATACAGTTTAAATGAAGTGTTAGTAACCCTTCATTTAAACTGTATGGTGAGTGCGAGGTCAGACCCTTTGGGACATCCTCTATTTCTTCATATAATTCTCTGTGAAATAAGGTCTCGATTCGGAGTTGAAATCGACGCCGACTCCTAGTTCTTGATATTCGGGGCGGAGCTTATTTTCCCGGTGTCCAAGTGAATTCATTAATCCTTCGTGGGCAAAGATGCTGCTTTGCTGGCCTGCCGCAAGATTTTCTCCTGCCATGCGGAATGTGATAGCATCCGCTTCCATTCTGTCGAAAGGAGATTCACCCTCGAGGTTGGTGTGGTTGAAGTAGTTGTGAACAGCCATATCGGTACTATGATCGCGAGCTGTTTTTCGAACTGCGTTATTCCAGGAAAGTACGCCAAGGTTATGATTGACTCTCGCTGCATTCGTAAGATCGAACAATTGGTACTCGAACCCTTCCTTTAAATAAGAACTAGGCTTACCGAAGAAATCTCTCTTCTTTGCTTCAAGATTATCACTTATAATTTGCAGTGCGGTGACCGTATTATTTTCATGCTTGTCGTAAAAAACCGTTATATAGCTATGATCGATATGAAACGTATTGTACTCTTCATTGTCCAATTGATAAAAAGTTAACCCTTTTTGAATTTTTGTTAACGGGTTTCCTAATTGTGAAAGGACTGTTTCTTTAGTTGTGCCAAGTTTCAAGCCTTGTTTCGATGAAATAAGATCCTGATTCGTATAAAATCCAGCCACTTTCTCTTGTTCATCATAAGCGACCATGAAAAAGTTCTGGTAATTCTCATGATAGGCATGCCATTCCACCCCGTATTCATTTAGAGAAGAACGTTTTGGTGTGCCAACCTGACTTTCCACATCTGCTTTCGAATCACCGAGCTCTATATTATGGATGGAGAAGGCTTGTTTCGGTGTAGCTAACGAAGGCTTCTTAACTGGATTAACATCAGGCTGTTCTTTGTCTAATGAAGAATCTAATTTTTCATTCACCATGCCAAACAGATTCCTGGCACCATCCTTCAGCTTTTCCATGCCAGATGAAACTTCCGGTGAATTTTTTAGAGAAGTTACGTCTGATTTCAGCTCCGAGAATGCAGCTTGAAAACCCGATTCCCTAAGCTTCTCTCCATAAAAAAACCAAAATACACCGACAATAATCAATATAGTAAAAAGAAAGCGTACCTTTTTCAAAAATTGTTCCACTCCTTCCTCCATGTCGGTATCTATGACTATTCTAGTTGTTTTATTGTACCAGTTTAGAAAAAAGCATGCATACTTTGATAACTGGAGTTTTATGGTGAAAATAGTCTTCTTCCTGAACTTTATTGAAGAAATGGTTGAAGCCAACTTCATCTAAGTTCGTCTATAAGCAAAAGTGAAACGCTTGAACCGATTTGTAAGGGATATTCTTTTCTTAACGCCCAATCCGCCAAAATTTCAATCAACCAATATCCTTGCTATAATAGATGGGAAAGATTAATTGAGATTGAGGTGCTTATAATGGAAGAAATTAAAACGATTACCCCAGAAGAGGTAGAAGCTAAACTTGAAGCAGGAGAAAACTTGGAACTTGTTGACGTTCGTGAAGATGATGAAGTAGCAGAAGGAATCATTGAAGGGGCTAAACATATTCGGATGAACGATATTCCTGCCACACTTGACTATTTTAATAAAGAGAAAGAATATATTTTCATTTGCCGTTCAGGAGGCCGCAGCGCAAACGTAGCGCATTATCTACAAGAGCAAGGCTACAAGGTCGTGAATATGGTAGGTGGAATGCTTGAGTGGAATGGTGAAGTAATTGTGAAATAAGGAAGACCTTGACGGGCGTTTTCTATAAAAAACATCCATAAGCGTCTACTTTAAAATCCAACGATGAAAAAGGTTCAGGTACTCAAATTGTAATACCATATGAAGGTGGCGGTGCGGGGCTGATTTGGCGAAGCCCCGCCGCTTTTCATCTGAGTTGGGTCAGACCCCACATCTATTATATATGGTTTATTAATGTATGACACAATAAACCATATGTAGAGTGTGAGGTCAGACCCGTTTTTTTCAAAAAAATGAATAGTATCATTACTTTTAGGGCACTCTGTATTTAAAAAGGCAGGGGATGGCCGATGATTCAAGTAAAGTTGTTTGATTATGAGCATGAAAAGGATCTAGAAGATGAAATCAATGTATTCCTTGAGGATATCCGTGAAAATAAACTTGTTGACATCAAATACAATATTGCGACGACCGGGGAAGAGGAAGATGATCAAATCTATTGTTTTAGTGCGATGATTATCTATAAGAAGTGACAGCAGTATATAGAGAAAAGGAATTCAACCCACGGCTGATATAATCGAAAATTGGCTGATATAGGCAAGTGTTTTGACAGAATCACTTGGCAGAACTGCTTCATTTAATAGAATATTCTCGAAGATCATTTATTTATGTGTCAAATTGAAAAAGAGCAGATACCAATTATGATTTTGGTATCTGCTCTTAATATTATGCGTGACCTTTAGCATAGAGAGCTGCGTTCATTCCCGCGAGCCGCCCTGTTACAAGCGCCGAGGTAATATTGTAGCCTCCGGTGTAGCCGTGAATGTCTAAGATTTCACCGCAAAAATAAAGACCTGGCATAATTTTCGAGCCCATTTCCTTTGGTTGAATTTCTTTCACAGATACTCCGCCACCGGTAACGAAGGCTTTTTCGATCGAATGAGTACCATTTACAGTGAATTGGAAGTCTTTGCATAGTTCCACAAATCGTCGGACTTTTTCATGTGCTAAATTGCCACCTTGTTCTTGCAAATCGATGCCACTTTTTTCAAGCAGAAAATGCAAATAGCGCTCAGGAAGTAAGCCTTTTAACGTATTCTTAATCGCTTTTTTCGGGTCATCTTTCATTAGTCTAATCACTTCTTGAAAAACTTCTTCTTTGTTTGCATCCGGCAAAGCGTCAATGTTCATCATTACAGCTTGGGATTTTGCTTTTTTTAATTCTTTGACAACGAACTGACTACAGCGAAGAACGGCGGGGCCAGAGATGCCAAAGTGGGTGAAGAGCATATCCATCCTGTGCGTGATCAGCGGTTTACCCTTTGCGTTCAATACACTCAAGGAGACGTCGCGAAGTGCGAGACCTTGCAGAGATTTGTCCTTAATGAATGGCTCATTGCTTGTTACAGGTACTTCAGTTGGGAAAAGCTCGGTAATCGTGTGACCGGCTTTCTTTGCCCATGCATAGCCATCCCCAGTCGAACCCGTCTGAGGTACAGATTTACCGCCGACTGCTACAACAATGCTACCTGCCGTGAAGGTTTGGCCATCTTTTAAACGTACACCTGCAGTTTTTCCATTCTCATAGAGAACTTCAGCAACAGGGGAATTTTTATAAACTGTTACTTTCAAGCTGTTCATACGCTCAAGCAAAGCATCGACAACGCTTTGGGCACTGTTATTAACAGGAAACATCCGCCCGTGGTCTTCTTCTTTTAACTCAACACCAAGCTTCTCAAAAAATGCGATAATATCTTCATTATTAAATTCGGAAAAGGCACTATATAAAAAGCGTCCATTTCCCGGGATATGTTTAATAATTTCATCTATCGAAAGGCGATTGGTAACATTACAACGGCCGCCACCTGATATGGCAAGCTTTCGCCCAAGTTTTTCTCCTTTATCAACAAGAAGCACATTCGCTCCTTTTTCTCCAGCGGCAATTGAAGCCATTAATCCAGAAGGACCGCCGCCAATTATTATTACATCATATTTCATGTGATCACCAGCTTTACTATTTTCATTTCTTCATTATATAGCATAACTAGCTAGGAAGTAAAAACGACATGTGAAAACATTTGCTTGTGCCCCATGTGAGATTTTGCTAAAATTTTTGAGATGATAATGAAAAAATGCTCATTTTAAAGGTCAATATAGATTTTTTAATAGGAAGGGAATATGGTAAGATAGAGAGCGTGAAAACGTAACTGACATAGGCAGGAAGGGATTAGATGTCTTCAAAGCTTTTAAAAGGAGCGTTCATATTAACGCTCGGTTCGGTTTTATCGAAAGTATTAGGGCTGTTATATGTGATACCGTTTGACGCATTGATGGGAGTAAAAGGAGCTGGTCTGTATTCCCATGCGTACGTTCCATATACGATCTTTATCAGCATGGCTACAGCTGGAATGCCGCTTGCCGTTTCTAAAACGGTTTCTAAATACAATTCATTAGAAGAATATGCGGTTAGTCGAAAATTATATAAGTCAAGTTTGAAACTTATGTTAGTAACAGGGGTTTTAGCTTTTATCGTAATGTATGCGTTAGCTCCTGTGTATGCTAACTTCGTAAGTGTCGGTGAAAAAAGTTTTACAGCTGATGATATTACAGCTGTAATTAGGGCAGTAAGTTTTGCATTGATTATCGTACCATTTATGAGTATTATCCGTGGCTTTTTTCAAGGGCATCAAAAAATGGAACCAACGGCTATTTCGCAAGTAGTTGAACAAATCGTTCGGATTGTTTTTCTACTTGCTGGTGCATATGTCGTACTGAAAATAATGGATGGTAATCTTGTAACAGCGGTCAGTGTTGCAACATTCGCGGCAGCAATTGGTGCAGTTGGTGGGTTATTCGTTCTTTTATGGTATTGGAAAAAAGAAAAACCTTACTTAAACGACCTTTTGAAACAAGACAAAGGGACAATGGATATTTCATTGCCTCATATTTATAAAGAGATTCTCATTTCTTCGATCCCATTCATTTTTGTATCGGTCGCTATGCCTGTTTTCCAGTTTGTGGATAACTTGACGTTTGAGAAGACTTTGGTTTCGATTGGTTTGAGTGGTGACTTTGCCGAATCAGCTTTTGGTATATTAAATTTTAATGCACAAAAGTTAGTTGTGATTCCAATGACACTAGCGACTGCCTTTTCGATGGCTCTTCTTCCATCCGTGACAAAGGCTTATGTGAGTGATGATGACAAAGCCTTTCGTCATCAACTAGATCAGGCATTTCAAATTTTACTATTTTTAACGATCCCTGCCGTCATTGGGATGGCAACTTTAGCTGATCCGATTTACACTGCGTTTTTCGATCATAATCCATTAGGGACGAGTATTCTTGCTACTTATGCTCCAACAGCGATTTTATTTGCGTTATTTTCTGTGTCAGCTGCCGTGCTACAAGGGATTAACCAGCAAAAATATTCAGTGTTAAGCTTATTAGTAGGATTACTAATTAAATTGAGCATAAATATTCCATTCATAAAAATGTTTGAATCAGTAGGAGCGGTATATGCAACTACCTTGGGGTACATCGCTGCCTGTGCTTTGAATTTATTTTTTATTCATTATTTTACAGGATATCGGTATAAGCTTGTGATAAAGAGAACAATTCTTATGAGCGTATTTACGGCAATTATGGGACTTGTAGTTTGGGGAGTAGAAAGTTTATTAGGCCTGTTTTTGGATCCTGAAATCAAACTTCAAGCAATTGTAATTATTATCATATCCGCTATCTTCGGTGGTCTCGTCTACGCAGCTTTCTCTCTAAAAAGTAAATTAGCACACCGCTTATTTGGCAGTCGAATCGATCGTTTAGCACAGAAACTGGGTGTAAAGGCGAAGGTTTAATTAAAAAGAAAATAGGGAAGAGTATGAATCTCCCCATAATAGATAGAGGATGTCCCAAAAGGGTCTGACCCAGCACTCATCACACAGTTTATCGTGTTTCTTACACTTTGTTTAAACTGTCTGTAGTAGTTGTGGGGTCTGACCCTTTTCTTGTTATAATAGAATGAATGCATATAAACAATACATGTTAAAGAGATGCAAGATCAATCGTACCGGAGGAACTTATGAGAATTGATAAATTATTAGCAAATGTGGGCTACGGTAGCCGAAAAGAAGTGAAAAGTTTACTTAAATCAGGCGCTGTCGTCGTGAATGAACAAGTTGTGAAGGACGCGAAGGCGCATGTTGACCCAGAAGTGGATCATGTAACGGTACATAACGAGCCAGTGGTATATAGAGAGTTCATCTATTTGATGATGAATAAGCCTCAAGGCCTTATTTCTGCCACGGAAGATAATTTTCAGGAAACAGTGATTGATATACTAGAACCAGAAGATGCAGCAATGGAGCCTTTTCCAGTAGGACGCTTGGACAAGGATACAGAAGGGTTACTGTTGATTACAAATGATGGCCAACTGGCTCACCAGCTACTTTCCCCAAAAAAGCATGTCCCGAAAACGTATTTCGCAGTGATTAACAGTGAAGTGACACAAAGCGATATCGAAGAATTCAGTAAAGGGGTAACACTGGATGATGGCTATCATACTAAGCCTGGAGAGTTGAAAATTTTAAAATCAGGACTAACATCTGATATTGAATTAACGATTATGGAAGGGAAATTTCATCAAGTAAAAAGGATGTTTGAAGCGGTAGGCAAACGAGTCGTTTATCTGAAGCGTATTTCAATGGGCAGCCTTGGGCTTGATGAAGCGCTCGAACTTGGTGAGTACCGTGAATTAACCGATGAGGAACTTGAGGCTTTACGGAACGGACAATAATCATAAGCAAAAAAATGAGGCGGACTGTATGAGTCTGCCTCATTTCTAGTAGATGGGTACTATTCTTCTATGTCTTTAGTTTGTAAATGCATGGTTGAAAATCTTTTAAAAAAACTGCGTCTTTAGCTTTAAGATGACATCTTTACTTTTTTGCTTGTTGTGGTCCATAGTCCGCGGCTTGGGCTTTTGACTAAGTCGTTATAAGCTAACACATTTAAATCGCGCTGTATTGTTCGAGGAGTGATGCCAAATTCTTCTACAAGGTCCTGAGTAGAAACCGTACCGTTATTACTAATAAACATATAAACGGATTTAATACGGGTTAACATGCGATTTGTTGAAGGTTTCAAAAAATCACTCCTTATTATTTTTCATTGGCACTAAAACAAATGAAAACAACCGATAAGATGGACAACATTCCAGCTGCCACTATGTACTTGCTTTACCCATCCTGAAACTCCCCTAAAACATTGCGCAAAATTTCAAGCTGTCATTTGCCTTTATTCTACCTCTTTATTGGAAGAAATTCTAGAAAAAAACCATGTAATTTACAAAATATTTACTTTTCACCGTTAATTTATGCGTGTATTCTCATTTTATTCATTTTCAATCGACTTATGGGAAAAAATTCCGATTGGTTTTATGTAAAGTGTTAGGTATAATTCCAATGTATTCATTAATAGTTAACAGGAGGAAAAGGGTTGCTAGAAGAAAGATTTAGAAATGATCTTGTTTATCGAAAAGAGAACGTGTACTTTATTTTCACAATGATTTTTAGTATTATGATGTATATTTTTTTAGCCTTTAGCATTATTGGAATTGTGATTATTGGAACGCTCATTTTATTGTCATTATTTGTCCATGGTTTATCGATGGCGCATATTCGCCGTAATGGCGTTCGGATCAGTGAAAGACAGTTTTCAGGGGTTTATGAAAAGGCAGAGTTACTTGCAAAAGAGATGGATATGAAGGTTCCCAATATGTATGTGTTGGAGTCTTCTGGGATGTTGAATGCGTTCGCCACTCGTTTTTTCGGAAAAAATATGGTTGTTATTTATTCGGAATTATTTGACTTATCCGAAGAGGGGAAGGAAGATGAGCTGATGTTCGTGCTGGCTCATGAATTCGCCCATATTAAACGAAGACATGTGTTGGTGCATATGCTTGTTCTTCCTGCGATGTTTATGCCATTACTTGGTGAGGCGTATATGCGCGCTTGTGAATATACATGTGACCGCTATGCGCACTTTTATGTGCAAAATACGGAAGCATCGAAACAGGCTCTTACCATGCTTGCCATAGGAAAGAAACTTGCTCCGAAAGTGAATCAGGATGCATTTGTGAACCAAATTCGCGAAGAGTCGGGATTTTTTGCTTGGTTAAGCGAAAAGCTCTCCACACATCCCCACCTTCCAAAGCGTTTAAATGCGTTGGATAATTGGTCATTTCCGGAAGAAAAAGAATTAATTAAAGAGAAAAAAGCAACGGTCATATTAGGGATTAGCCTCAGTATCCTGCTATTTGCGGCTCTGTCTATTGCAGCAGGTGTAAGTATTGCCAAAGCGGTATCGACTCTAGCCACTAGTGATTTCGCTGCTATGTTCTCAGATGACTATGAAATGGAAGAAGGCTATACACCGCTTATGATTGCAGCCTCCGAAAATGACACGGAGACCATGCTTTCGCTCCTTTCCGAGGGTGCCGATATTAATGAAACCGACGATTACGGCCAAAGTGCACTTCATCAAGCAGTGTCCTATGAAAATTACGAAATAGCTAAATTACTGCTAGAAAAAGGCGCAACCGTTGATTTAGTAGATTCGTATGACACAACCCCACTGAATCTTGCTGCTTATATGGAAAATGTTAAACTGGTTACCTTATTTCTTGAATATGGTGCAGATCCAACTAAAAAAGATTTGGATGGTCTATCGGCGATCGATTACGCGAAGGATTCGAATAACAAAGAATTGATCGAACTATTTAACCAATAAATTGAAAAGACTTTTTTCCTGAATTGGAGAGAAGTCTTTTTTTATAAATAAATTTTTTGAAAAAATATCTTGCATATCAACTACATACATGTTAATTTGTTAATGAATTATAAATCGTAATAATTACGATTTAAATTAAATCAATATGTATGTAGATTATTTGTAACGAGATAAAAAATTTAGAAGGGAAGATACGAATGAATAAAATTCCAGTAACAGTACTAAGCGGATATTTAGGAGCAGGTAAAACAACTCTGCTTAATCACGTCTTACATAACCGGGAAGGCCTTAAAGTCGCAGTGATTGTAAATGACATGAGCGAAGTCAATATCGATAGTGAATTAATTCAAAAGCAAGGCGGTTTTTCTAGAACAGAAGAGAAATTAGTAGAGATGTCTAATGGGTGCATCTGCTGCACATTACGTGAAGACTTACTTGTTGAAGTGGAAAAGTTGGCAAGACAAGGTGATATTGACTACATCTTAATTGAATCTTCTGGGATTAGCGAGCCTGTTCCAGTTGCGCAGACATTCTCTTATATTGATGAAGAAATGGAGATTGATTTAACTAGATTCTGTAAACTGGACACGATGGTAACGGTAGTCGATGCGAATCGTTTTTGGCATGATTTCGAATCCGGTGATTCACTGCTTGATCGTAAGGAAGCGGTGGGAGAAGACGACGTTCGAAATATCGCCGATTTATTGATTGACCAAATTGAATTCTGTGACGTTCTTATTTTGAATAAATGTGATTTAGTTGAATCAGAAAATTTGGGAAAACTAGAAAGAGTGATAAGAACGCTGCAGCCTGAAGCGAAAATTATTCGTTCTGTTAACAGTACAGTTCACCCAAAAGAAATTATGAACACAGGATTATTTGATTTTGACAGAGCAAGTTCCCAAGCTGGCTGGTTAAAGGAACTTAACTTAGGGCCTGCACAACATACACCGGAAACGGAAGAATACGGAATATCCTCTTTCGTATATGAAAGAAAATTTCCTTTCCATTCAGAAAGATTCAATAACTGGGCTGGATCAATGCCCATTCAAATTGTTCGTGCAAAAGGAATTGCTTGGTGTGCAAGTAGAAATAACTTAGCCTTGTTATTATCACAAGCCGGCCCATCTGTAAGCATTGAGCCAATCTCTTATTGGGTAGCCTCTCTGCCAATCGCGCAACAGGAAGAAATTTTACGACAAAACCCAGGTTTGACTGAAACATGGGACGAAGAATTTGGAGACAGACATACGAAACTAGTGTTCATCGGGCTGGATTTGAATGTTGAAATGATTACCAAAGAATTGGATGGATGCTTACTCACTCCGGATGAGTTTAATGATGAATGGAGTAAACTTAAGGACCCATTTGTCTGGCAGCTAACTCAGTAATAAGTAAACGAACAAGGAAAATGATGTGAAATCATAATTTATAAATCGTAATAATTATGATTTGATATTGCGATTTAAGTTGGAGGAAAGATCTTCGTTTTTATTTTCACTTCAGATCGAAGACAGACTTGCTTAATATGTGGCAAGTTTGTTTTTGTTTAACTGCTAATTCATTTTTCCGTAAAGATTGTTTATCCTAGATCTCTTCTCACTTCTGATGGTTATTCTACTTAAATTTCTCCCAATGATTTTATGATGGTATTAGGATCGAAACATCTATTTTTGATAACATTTATCTTTTCCCTTTCATTCTTAGCTGAAATTATCTAAAATAGGGATGATCAAAAAAAGAAAATGTAGACGTTTTCAAAAAAAGGGGCCTGTGATGATTACAACCATGAATAGTTATTCGCCTTATATGACATTTACCAAAGAGGAATGGGCAAAATTACGTTTTAACACACCGATGACATTGACAGAAAATGAGTTAGAAGAATTACAAGGAATCAATGAGAATATATCAATGGATGAAGTTACAAATATTTACGTTCCGTTGGCTAGGCTTATTAATTTATATGCGACGGCTTCTCAACAACTTCATTCTGTCACTGATACTTTTTTTGGGAAAAGCACCCGTAAAATACCTTATATTATAGGGATTGCGGGTAGTGTCGCGGTTGGGAAAAGTACAACCTCGAGAATAATTAAGGCTTTGCTCTCGAAATGGAATAATCACCCAAAAGTTGAAATTGTAACAACAGATGGCTTCCTTTTTCCGAACTCTGTATTGGAGCAAAAAGGGTTAATGCAAAGAAAGGGATTTCCAGAAAGCTATGATATTCGCGAACTCATAAAATTTCTGGCACAATTAAAATCAGGCACTCCAACCATTTCATCCCCCGTTTATTCACATTTGTATTATGATGTCTTGCCAGGGGAAAATGAGATCATCGATCAGCCAGATATCGTGATTGTAGAAGGAATAAATGTGTTGCAAACACCTATACTTCAGGATCAGTCATTACCAAGTGTATTTGTCTCAGACTTCTTTGATTTATCTATTTATGTGGATGCAGTAGAGAGTGATTTGAAGGAATGGTATATAGACAGGTTCATGAAACTAAAGGAAACAGCTTTTCACAATCCGAAGTCTTACTTCCATCGTTATGCGTCTCTTTCCGATGGTGAAGCTTGCGTTGTTGCTGCGGATATTTGGAATCGAATTAATAAAGTCAATTTGCTTCATAATATTGAGCCTACAAAGACACGAGCTGATTTAATTTTAACAAAGGCTGCCACTCATGATATTCATTCCATTAAGTTGAGGAAGATTTAAGCTGACTTTTTATAACAGAGAAGAAAGGAAACGCATAGATGACTGATAACAAATTAAGTCAAATTGGACCGCCGCGTTTTGCGATCGCCGTTCATGCTCTCATCTGGCTTGCCAAAAGTAGTAAATTGCAAACGAGCTCAATACTTGCTGAGCAGGTGAATTCTCATGCGACCTTCTTACGCAGAGTGCTTGCCCAGCTTGCAGATTCAGGGATTGTGGAAACAAAGGAAGGGCGTGATGGCGGGTACAGCTTGAAAATTCCGGCACAGAAATTGACGCTTGCTGATATATACATCACTGTTAAACCTGAATGCATACGTTATGGGGAAGAAGAAGTAGAGTGTGGTAAAGCGGGGAAACAATTGGACCAGTTGCTTGAAGAAATTCTAAACAAAGCCGAACACGAGACTATAAAATATTTAAAGGCAATTACTTTGGAACAAGTTATGGATACCATTGATTTTACCGATTTCGAAAAAAGCTGTACAGGCTGATTATTTGCTGAATCATCTTGTGCAATTTATAATGTGCTTACTTAAGTTGCAATTAATCGTTTTGAAAAATAACATACAGGAGGTAAAGCCATGAGAGTTGAAGTATGGTCTGATTATCAATGTCCGTTTTGCTATATTGGCAAACGCCGTTTTGAAAAAGCATTGTCTCAATTCGCTCATCAATCAGAAGTTGAGGTTGAATTCAAAAGCTTTGAATTAGATCCAGATGCAAAAAGAGATATGGGGATGAATATTCACGAAATACTGGCAAAAAAATATGGCACATCAGTTGAACAAGCGAAAGAAATGAGTGCCAATGTAATAAGCCAAGCAAAAGGAGAAGGATTAGACTATCACTTTGATACGATGATTCCTACCAATACATTTGATGCACATCGATTGATGCAATTCGCTGCTGCCAAGGGAAAAGAAAATGAAATGAACGAGACGTTATTTCATGCGTACTTTACAGAATCCCAACATATCGGCGATCAAGAAACACTTGCTTCACTTGCTGAACAAGTCGGACTGGATAAAACAGAAGTAACTGGCATGCTTGCTAGTGATCAATTCACTGAAGAAGTAAGGGCAGATGAAAGTGAAGGAAGTCAGTTAGGAATTACCGGAGTACCATTTTTCGTTATTAATCGAAAATACGGCGTTTCCGGTGCCCAGCCGACGGAACTGTTTTTAGAAACATTGAATAAGGTTTGGACTGAAGAAAATCCACTGCAAATCTTAAATGAAGCCTCAACGGATAATAGTTGTACAGATGGATCTTGTGCTGTTCCTGAAAAGTGATAGCATTAAATAGAGATGAATAGATATCATAAAGGTCTGAACTCACACACTATCCATTGTTTATAGCTTGTGAGAACAGACCTTTTTGTATGTTTGTTTTATAATAAAAAAAGTATAATTAATCCGTTTGATTCGGATAATCACAATATTCAATAATGGTTCCTTCAGTATCGGCAGGATTTAAATAGATAAGTCTTCTGCCATGTTTGTTGATACGTAAGGAATTTTCCAAAATCCGAATGCCCTGTTGCTTCAGTTCGAGTAAAGCTTCATCCAAATCTTCAACTCGATAGGCAATATGATGAACACCTTTGCCTTTCTGCTTAATGAATCGAGCAATCGGTGAAGTCGTGTTGTTTGTTGGTGCAAGCAGTTCGATTCTTTCCCCGTTTATTTCGATTATGGCAATTTCACTTTCTACCCCTATTGCTTCACTACTGTAACGATCTATTAATTGCCCGCCTAATATCTTCTGATAAAAATTAATACTACTTTCTAAATCACGTACAGCTATGCCTATGTGATCAATTATTTTATCCATATAATCCTCCAAGTTTACATCTATTCCTATAGTATAGTAGCACATGCCATCAATAAACGATGAATCATGACGTTTCTTGTTTTAAAATGATTAATGAGTAATCTATTAACATTTGTAAAAATTTTACTTGCGTGAAGCGCACTACATTTAGTACGATAAAGGGAGAAAAGAGTCTATTCATTTGGGTTGAATTCTACCATAGCTTGCGTGAAACTGTGGAAATTCATGTTAAATGAAATGTATGATGCGCTTTTTTAGATAAAGTGAAACTTCAATCAGTGTGGGCTTGACTTTCCGTTAATGCGGGATAAAGATCGTATTTTTATAAGCTTTTTTTCAATACTGGCATTTAAGAATGAGCTGAATAATTATTTAGGGGGTATGGTGTTGAAACGTACAGGTGAGTATGTGCTAGGAATTATTGGGATGTTACTATCGGTTTTATTGACTTTTATTGGGATCTTTTTTATGGCCATGAAGCAAAATGATGGAATCAGACAAGCAATAGAAGGAGAAATATCAAATGATCCAACGATAACGATGGAAGAATTCTCTCTGGTGCTGGACGCTGTTGGAGGATTTGGCTTGATGATTGTAGTTGCATCGGCAATTGGTATTATACTTGGTCTTATTTCCATCTTCATTTTAAAAAGCAAACGCCAGAAGATGGCTGGAGTTTTCTTTATTATAACGGCTGTTCTTGTTGGCTTGCTATCGGTCGGCTTAGGATTGCTTCAGGCAGTTTTATTCCTGATTGCTGGAATCATGTGTCTTGTTCGTAAGCCGAAGAATATAGAAAAAGATCCATATGTAACGGTGTGAAAGAATTCATAGGAGGATGTCTCATAAGGGTCTGACCCTTGCTTTTGAGACATCCCCTTTTTATTTGATTCTGGCATTCAATTTAGTTCAAGCAATACGATCAATTTCAAACATGAGCGTGAAAACAATTATTTATCCCAAACACCCATTAATATCGAAGTTTCGCGTATAATGAAACCTTGTACAAATGGGAAAGATAATAAAAATTCATAATAAAAGAGGCAAAATGATGAAAAGTTTTAAAGAATATAGATTAAGTGATGAAATTGTAAAGGCGTTAACGAGTATGAATTTCACGACTCCCACAGAAGTTCAAAGCAAGGTGATTCCGCTAGTGCTTGAAAATCGGGACCTTGTTGTGAAATCACAGACAGGGAGTGGGAAGACGGCTTCATACGGAATTCCGATTTGTGAGAAAGTGGATTGGAATGAAAACAAGCCACAAGCACTTGTCTTGACTCCGACGAGAGAGTTAGCGGTTCAAGTGAAAGAAGATATTATAAACATTGGCCGCTTCAAACGAATTAAAGCGACCGCGGTTTATGGCAAGCAACCATTTGCAAAGCAACAAGCAGAATTAAAGCAAAAGAGTCATATTGTTGTAGGTACACCAGGTAGGGTGCTTGATCATATTGAGCGTGGGACCATTGCTTTAGATAAACTAACTTACCTTGTGATTGATGAAGCAGATGAGATGTTGAATATGGGCTTCATTGACCAAGTAGAGGCGATTATCCAGACGCTGCCAAGAAATCGCGTAACCCTTCTTTTCTCAGCAACACTGCCGGAAAGTATTAAGAATATGACGCATAAATATATGAATAAACCAGGTGATGTTGAAATTAAGGCATCAGGTCTCACGACGAATACAATCCATCATACTGTGATCGAAGTCGAAGAACAGGAGAAATTTAGGCTTCTTCAAGATATGACGGTTGTAGAAAACCCAGATAGCTGTATTATTTTCTGCCGAACAAAAGACCGCGTCGATCAGTTAGTTGATGAGTTAACGGATTTGGATTACGACTGTGATAAAATTCATGGAGGGATGGTGCAGGAAGATCGTTTGGCTGTCATGAATGATTATCGAAGAGGAGAATTCCGTTATTTAATTGCAACAGATGTGGCAGCAAGAGGAATTGATATTGATAGCATTACACATGTAATCAACTATGATCTACCATTGGAAAAAGAAGGATATGTCCACCGTACTGGTAGAACAGGGCGTGCTGGGAAAACAGGACATGCAATTACATTTGTCACCCCTTTTGAAGATCGATTTTTAGCAGATATTGAGGCATATATCGGCTTTGAAATTGAAAAAAGAAGTGCTCCAACCGAAGAAGAAGTAACAAGTAAGCAGGCGGCATTCGAAACGAAAATGAATGCCCAACCAGTGTTGAAAAAAGATAAAGCAGACGCATTAAATAAAGGAATTATGAAACTCTATTTTAATGGCGGCAAGAAAAAGAAATTACGGGCAGTCGACTTCGTTGGAACCATTGCCAAAATTAGCGGCGTATCTGCTGATGATATTGGGATTATCACCATTGAGGACCATGTATCTTATGTTGAAATATTAAATGGCAAAGGTCCACAAGTATTGCGGGTGATGAAGGATACGACAATTAAAGGAAAACTACTAAAGGTAAATGAAGCAAAGAAGAAATAATAAAGCCGATGCAACCAGGTCTTATCAAATATAGACTCTAGTAGTGTTATAATTCTTCAAGTGCGTGTTCAAAAAGGAGGATAAAAAGAGCCGAGAAGTTCGAGGAGCGCATCTCGAGAGGACCGGACTTGCACAGGATGTGCTGACTTCTGTGTTGCGCACAGGACGTGCGCGATTTTAGCAGAAGGTCATTCATGAGCTTTGAAGCAATTCGACAGCTATTTTTACCGGAATTTTTGAACATCTTCTTCAAGGTAACAAACAGAACAAATGGCCAGTCAAGTACAGTAGAGCAACCAGGAAATTGAAAACATAAACGTGCAATATGTGTATTAGGAATAATAAATATTGGATTTCAGTAGATGTTTTGGGGTATAAATAAGGCAGGGTTTTTAAGAAAGAGGGGAAAAGAGTTTGGAAGAGCGCAAAGAGATATTTTCATGGGTAAAGGCCATATTAGTCGCCGTTTTACTTGCTTTTGCTATTCGTACCTTTATATTTGCTCCAATTATCGTAGACGGTGAGTCAATGATGCCCACCTTGCACAATCATGAGCGTGTTGTACTGAATAAAATGGGTACCGACATTGAAGACATAAACCGATTTGATGTTGTTGTTTTTCATGCGACAGAAAAAAAAGATTATATTAAACGTGTTATTGGGCTTCCTGGTGATCGAATTAAATATGAAGATGATGTTCTGTATGTGAATGACAAACCAATAGATGAACCCTATTTAGCTGAATATAAAAAAATGACGGACGGTTTGTTAACATGGGATTTCACTCTGGACGAAACGGTTCCTGAAGGTCAATTATTCGTCATGGGGGATAACCGTCAAAATAGCCTCGATAGCAGAGAAATTGGAACTATTTCCATTGATCAAGTCGTTGGTAAAGCAAGCTTCGTCTATTGGCCGGTAAAAGAAATTAAATTAATCAAGTGAGACGAATAAGGATGACTAAAAAGGGTCTGACCTCATACTCTATACATAGTTTATAGTGTTACACACTTAAATTTAAACTATAGGTAGTGGGGGTCTGACCCTTCTTTATTTTGTTGAATGTTCTTAAGTCAGTTTCTAAAAGATGTGGTGCTATAGTGTTAGTCAAATCTATATACGAGGTTTTCACATAATCAGAATATATCGATCATATCCTGCTCCAATAGGGAATATACTCTATGGTTGTGTTTGCTAGTGGGATAGAAAAGTCCTGGAAATTTACTTGGTGAAAGCGGATAACATTTCATTGTCGAACAGGAAAGGACAGGTTATAATTGGAAATAAACCAAGCATTTTTTAATAAAGATGTTAGAAAAGTAATAGTCTAGTAATAAATAGGAGAGAAAATTTGGGGAAATAGGTGGGAGGCAATTTGAAAAAATATCTTGTGTTGGTTGCGGCAATTACGATGGTCGGGGGATTGGTTCTGTACGGAAAACACGGAGAAGCAGCTACTCATGTAAAGTCTAATGAAGTCCAAGGCATCGGTCAGCATACGAAGCATGAGCTTCTGCTTTCTAAGAAAGAATGGATCGAACAGGAAATAACATTGCTTGATCCAAGAAATGGAAGCGAAATACAAAAACTTAAACCTTCTTCATTTAGTAATGAAGAAAACGCAGCGCTGATTGCAAGCGAACTAGAGAAAAAATATGATCAGCCTATGGTCCCAGCCCAACTAAATAGTGATGGGACATTGAAAGCCGGCAGTAACAGAGTCGTGTTTGATAAAGCAGCCTTTGTTACGGCATTACAGAATATAACGTTTTTTCAAAGAGAAATTGAAGTACCGATCACGGAAAGTGCACCTAATATAACGGCTGAAGCGGCTGCAAATGTGGATCAAGATGTGCTAGCCTCTTACAAAACCCACTTCAATGCTTCAGTTAAAGGAAGAACGACTAATATTGTTCTTTCCGCTAAGGAGATTGACGGGGTCGTATTAGGTCCTGGAGATAGGTTTTATTATAATTTAATTGCCGGTGAAGCTAATGCTGAAAGAGGCTATCAAAAGGCCATGGAAATTGTGAACAAGGAAATGGTAGAAGGAATTGGCGGTGGAATTTGCCAGACATCTAGTACACTCTATAATGCTATAGACAAGGTAGGCCTAGAAATTTTAGAACTGCACCACCATTCGTTGGGGGTTTCCTATGTTCCGAAAGATCGTGATGCTACTGTAGCGTATGGAGTAAAGGACTTTAAGTTTCAAAACAATAAAGATTTTCCTATTATGATTAAGACTATAGTGGATACAAAAAATGGAACGCTTGAAGTCCAAGTACGAGCAGCCGATCAATCTGTTGCAAAAAAAGGCTAAGAACTTTGTGAGAATTTCTTTTTTAAACATCCTCCAATATGTAAATTGTAGGGATGAAATCGGGTAACAACAAAATTTAAAATCAATGATATACTATAAGTAGAGCCTGGCCTAGACAAAATTCTTTGTTTAGGTTTTGTCTTTTTTATGTGACGTACATAAAGTGAAACATCCATCGGTCTGATTTTATTCATCCCTCACTGATGGGTAGTTAAATCAGGATAAAAAATGATGTGGAAGGAGTGTGATGAAAGATAGTGAGATTTAAAAAGATGATACCGAATTTTGTGACGTTAGGAAATTTGTATTGTGGGTTTTTATCGATAGGCTTTGCGGCAAATGGTCAATATAGTAATGCAGCTATCTTAATCTTGATTGGCATGATGCTAGACAGTATGGATGGCCGGTTGGCACGAATGTTACAAGCAGACAGTACATTAGGAAGAGAACTGGATTCATTGGCCGATATTGTTACATTTGGTGTTGCTCCCTCGTTTCTTGTGTATTATACATATTTCTTCCACTTTGGCTTGTTAGGATTGATTGTAGCTGGACTGTTCCCACTATTCGGTGCATTCCGCTTAGCAAGATTTAATATTAGCTCATCCAAATCATCTATGAATTATTTTATCGGAGTTCCGATTACAGCGGCCGGTGGAATTCTGGCGTTACTTACCTTATTTGGAGGTAAACTACCCAATATCATCACGACAGTTGTCTTTACAGCGCTTTGCTTTTTAATGGTGAGTAAGATCCGAATACCGAGCCTAAAAGAAATACCACTTCCAAAATACGGGACCATTGTAACCGTATTTCTAGGCTGTTCTTTATTTGCAATTTATAAAGGCACCCAACAAAACTTTCCTTATCTCATCTATATCGCCACCCCGCTTTATATCACGTATTTAGGGTATCGATTTGTGAAAAGCAGGAAAGAATCAGAATGAAAATGGAGGTTGCCTAAAAAAGGTTTGATCCTTTTGGTATCGGGCAGTCTCTGGTCATTCATTTTAGATATCGTTAAAATGGTAGAAAATTTGGAAGCAATGGTAAAATAGAACGATGATGTGAATAGGAGTGAATGTACTGTGAATAAAATAAATTGGCGGAATGAAATAGAGAGCCGGAAGTTGGACTTATTGCAGGACACACAAAATCTCTTGAAGATTAAAAGTGTTTTAGACGAAGAAAATGGAACAAAAGAAGCTCCATTTGGCGCAGGTGTAAAAGAAGCGCTCGACTACATGCTAGGGCTTGGAGAGAAAGCTGATTTCACGATTAAAAACGTAGACAATATCGCTGGTCATATTGAAATGGGAGAAGGGGAAGAGGTCGTCGGAATTCTTTGCCATGTAGACGTGGTGCCAGAAGGAGACGGCTGGGGCTCAGACCCGTTTGGAGCTGAAATTCGTGATGGAAAAATCTTTGCCCGCGGCGCCCTTGATGATAAAGGGCCGACAATGGCGGCTTTCTATGCGATGAAAACAGTGAAGGAGCTTGGTCTACCTTTAAGTAAGCGTGTGCGGATGATCATCGGTACAGATGAAGAATCCAATTGGCGTTGTGTGGACCGATATTTTGAAGTGGAAGAAATGCCAACAATAGGCTTCGCACCAGATGCTGATTTCCCAATCATTAATGCGGAAAAAGGAATTTGGGATTTTGCGATGATTCAAGGGCCAGCGAAAATAAATCAGAAGACATCCACGGTGAATGTGAAGAGCTTTACGTCTGGCCGCAGAACGAATATGGTGCCTGATTTTGCAACTGCTATTGTGGAATCGACGAATAGTGAAGAAGTAACGAGCCTTTTCAATTCATATGTAAATAGACATTCTTTAACGGGTATTACCACTCCTATGGGGAATGAACTATTATTTGAGGTTAATGGTGTATCTGCCCATGCAATGGAACCAAATAATGGTGTGAACGCAGGGCTACACCTGGCAGATTTCCTATCAAGTCTAGAACTAGATGAGCACGCTAATACGTATTTCCGTTTTATTCAAGAGTATTTAATTGACGATACACGTGCGAGCAAACTTGGAATTGCCTATAGTGATGAAATGACGGGTGAGTTGACGTTGAATGCGGGCAAATTCAATTATTCGAGGGATAATGAAAGCAGCATTGGCTTTAGCATGCGTTATCCGGTTACGTATAAATGGGAAGAAAATTCAACGAAGCTAAAAACTCATCTGAAATCCTTGAATTGGAGCCTTGTAACGAATTCTCACTCCACTCCACATCATGTGGACAGTGAAAGCTTCTTAATTAAAACATTACAAAAAGTATATGAAGAAGAAACGGGTGAAAGAGCCGATTTGCTTTCAATCGGTGGAGGTACTTATGCCCGTTCATTGACAGAAGGAGTCGCATTCGGTCCACTGTTCCCAGGCAGTGAGGACCTTGCCCATCAAAAAGATGAGTATATTGTGATTGAAGATCTGTTAAAAGCGGCAGCTATTTACGTAGCAGCCATTTATGAATTGGCTAAGTGATAACAAGGGGGGAATCGGCATGGAAAAAATGATACTTAATGGTGAAATACGTAATCGTAGCGAGATAAAGATGGAATTAGAAGACAGAGGCTACCAATTTGGCGATGGTGTATACGAGGTCATCCGAATTTATAATGGCAAGCTGTTTACGAGTGAAATGCATCTTACGAGGCTGATTGAAAGTGCGAGCAAAATCAGTATCAACATTCCTTATATGGTAGGAGAAATCGAGGCTCAGCTAAAGGACCTTGTAGCCGAAAACGAGATTACATTCGGAACAGTCTATATGCAATTTACAAGAGGGGTCTCACCTAGAAATCATGCCTTTCCAAGTACTGATGTTACCCCGGTTTATGTTGCTTACACAAAAGAAGTACCATATAATGGGGCACTAAAGCCGGGAGCAAAGGCGATCACAATCGAGGATATCCGTTGGCTTCGCTGCGATATTAAAAGTTTAAACTTGCTTGGAAATATCCTTGCTAAACAAAAAGCGGCAGAAGCGGGCTGCTTTGAAGCGATTCAGCATCGTGACAATATGGTAACTGAAGGAAGCTCATCGAATATTTCTATCATAGTAAATGGTGAACTGAAAACACATCCAGCTACTAACTTGATCTTAAATGGAATTACTCGCCAAGTGATGCTTAAAATATGTAAGGATTTGGGTGTTTCTTATCAAGAGGAAGTCTTTACATTAGAAGAACTGATGGCAGCGGATGAGGTCATCATGACTAGTACAACGGCTGAAATCATGCCAATTACTGCAATAGATGGTCAATCCATTGGCAGCGGTGAACCAGGTACTGTGACACGTCAAATACAACAAGCTTTTCATGCAGAAATTGAGCGTCAGTGCGGTCACGTTATTGAATCTATTGTGAAATAATCAAAAACATTCTTAGTTGAAAATACGAAACGAAACAAAATGGAACTAACAAAAACTTGATCGTTTGCAAAATGAAGTACGCTTTCCGTAACCGAGGGGACAGAGCAGTCTGTCCTCTTTTTGGAATGACTGTAACTAAACATCCTATATCAAGTGAAACTAATTTCTATTTTATCCTCTCACCTCTAAGCCTTAAGGTGGAGGGCAGTTATCCTCCACCTACGCTTCTTCGATTTCTTTAAGCTTTAAGCTGGGAGGATAACTGCCCGTTAAAGCGGGATAAGGTGAAACTTCCATCGGCGTTTTTTTCATCTCCACTGATGGTTAGCTGAACCAATCGGGCTTTTACGGGCAGTTATCCTCCACCTACGCTTCTTCGATTTCTTTAAGCTTTAAGCTGGAGGGTTACTGCCCGTTAAAGCGGGATAAGGTGAAACTTCCATCGGTGTTTTTTTCATCCCCACTGATGGTTAGCTGAACCAATCGGGCTTTTACGGGCAGTTATCCTCCACCTACGCTTCTTCGATTTCTTTAAGCTTTAAGCTGGAGGGTTACTGCCCGTTAAAGCGGGATAAGGTGAAACTTCCATCGGTGTTTTTTTCATCCCCACTGATGGTTAGCTGAACCAATCGGGCTTTTACGGGCAGTTATCCTCCACCTACGCTTCTTCGATTTCTTTAAGCTTTAAGCTGGGAGGGTTACTGCCCGTTAAAGCGGGATAAGGTGAAACTTCCATCGGTGTTTTTTTCATCCCCACTGATGGTTAGCTGAACCAATCGGGCTTTTACGGGCAGTTATCTTCCACCTACGCTTCTTCGATTTCTTTAAGCTTTAAGCTGGAGGGTTACTGCCCGTTAAAGCGGGATAAAATAAAAAATAAAAGGAAGAGTTGGCTGATGACGAAAACACATTTCTTTTACGCGTTAACTTTGCCAGATGAAACGAAAGAATTTTTGAAGCAGACGAGTGAACGGATCAAGACCGAATTTCCTTTTAAAAAATGGCTGCATCATGAAGACTATCATATCACTCTTGCGTTTCTTGGAGATGCAACAGAAGAAATGAGGCAGAAGAGTTTAGAATTCGTGAATATTGCTCTTGAGGATGTATCTAGGTTTGATCTCCAATTGAATGGAATAGGTACTTTTGGAAATGTAGAAACTCCTCGGATTCTTTTTGCGGGAGTGAATCCGTCAGAGCAGCTTTTCAATCTGCAAAAAAAAGTATATACAATGTGTGAGGAAGTTGGCTTTACTTTGGATAAAAAACCATTTAAACCACATATTACACTGGCAAGAAAGTTTAGTGGAAATGCTTTTCAACTTAATGGAATGCAAGAACTTGCCGATATATCCAATAGACCCCATCGATTTCAAGGTGCTACCGTTACGTTATACCAAACGCATCTTGGTCAAGCACCTTCCTATCAATCAATCGCAACATGTTCACTAACATAATTCAGAGGATGTCTCAGAAAGGGCCTGACCTCACACTCTATACACAGTTTATACTGTTATATACGATTGTAATTGTGGGCCCCCTGACCCTTTCGTTATGGGAGCCCCCTCGATTAAACATCTTAGGACGGTGATAAATATGGGACAGCTGATAAAGCTTCAAGATTATATATCAAGATATGAGCAGGATATATATCGATATCCTAGCCAATTTGTTCGGCTTAAGCAGCAGCAGTGGGAGAAGCTAAAAGCGGCTTACGCAGCAGGTGAGCTCACAACGCTTTATGAGGAACATGAAGATGCTAGACAAATGGAAGTAGAGCATGATGGAAAAAAAAGCTTAATGAACAAAGTAAGAGGACTCATAGGACGAGGTACTAAAGATTTACCTGAATACAAGGAAAAGCCGGTTGGTGAAACGAATATTTTCTCGTTGAATTTTCCTACAGAGCCAAAGAGTTTAGATGATTTAAAGCAAAACTACTTGAATCAGCTTTTGAAGTTTCAATTAAAATGGGGAAGCTCAACGATTCATGAAAAATCATGGATGAATAATTCTTATATTTTAGATGAAAAGTTGCGTTTCTTTTTACAACGTTTTCCCGATACATATCTAGTCCTCTACAAACCAATTTTTGTTTTGAAAAACGCCCCGATTGAATTAGAGGTCATTTTAGTAGGACCTACCGATGTGTGGTGCATAACCTTTTTGGAGGCAGAAGAGGATGCAGCCTTCATTGGGTCAAATGAACGATTCTGGCTACGTCGGCACCACCAATATCCAGATAAAAAATTATTAAATCCACTCATTGCCTTAAATCGGACAGGAAAAATTGTTTCCCAGTTATTTGAGTTGTATGAGAGTAGCCTACCGATTCATAAGGTTGTTTTATCGCGCAATGGATATATTGATTATCCACAAGCCCCTTACGATACGACATTTCTCGATAAGCGTGTTTTTCCAGAATGGTTTGAGAAAATGAGAAGCGTGCAAACGCCTTTAAAGCACCAACAGTTAAAAGCGGCACAAGGATTGCTTGAATATTGTCAAACAACATCGAGCAGAAGAGTGGAATGGGATGCGGATCAACATGATCAATTTGGAATCGAAGATGAATCCTAAAAAAGCTGACCAAAGGTATTGAACCTGAAGTATAGAATATGGAAGGGAGTTTCACTTTTTCCTGCATGAACGGGCAGTAAGTCCCCGCTGCTTGAAGTTTCACTATATAGGGTTTTCGCACGTAAAGATCAATCAAACACATGGAAATATAGACATATTTTCATGTGTTTCGATGATACTACTTGACGAAAAACTAGCTTTTAACTAAAATTTAAAAAGGATAGCTATTGCTAAAATGTTCAATAGCTATCCTTTTTATTCTAAAGATAGATGATCATGAATGATACCACGACTTATTCTCGTATTGTATTGCATGCGAAGCGATATGTTTTTCGGACATACTAAAACCATAGAACCAATCTGAAAGTGAAATTGTTTAAACAACTATTATATAAAGAAAACACCACGAGGCAATTAAGTGAGGAAATTGAAGGTGAACCAATTGGAACATTTATTAGGGCAGGAGTGGGAGATATTTCCTGCTGGAGGAGCAACAGGAGAAGCCTTCATTGCCGTCAACAAGGATGAAAAACTTTTTCTAAAACGAAATTCATCGCCATTTCTTGCGGTCCTATCTGCAGAAGGCATCGTGCCTAAGCTTATTTGGACTAGAAGGCTTGAAAATGGAGATACCATTACAGCACAGCGTTTTATAGACGGCAAGGAGTTAACACACGAAGAAATGAACGAAGAGAAAGTGGCTCATCTTCTGCGGAAAATTCATCAGTCTAAACCGTTATTAAGCATGCTGAAAAGGTTGGGAAAATCGCCATTGCTGCCCGATATCATGTTAGAGAATATTACAAGCAATCTCGACTTGGAAATACAGAACATTTCGTTGATACAACGAACGTTGTATTTTTTACAGGAAAATTTATCTTTGATTGAATGTGATGATAAGGTTGTCTGTCATTGTGATGTCAATCATAACAACTGGATGATAACAAAGGAGAATAAGCTATATTTAATTGATTGGGATGGCGCTATGATTGCAGACCCGGCTATTGATTTAGGCATCCTCCTTAACTCATATATACCAAGAGATCAGTGGGGACCTTGGTTAAAGCGATACGGAGTAAACCTGGAGCCGGGTCTTCAATTGCGGATGCAATGGCATGTGTTAGCACAGTTATTGATTTCGATTCAATGGCATAAACGTCAAAGTCGGTTAAAGGAAATGAATATTCTTCTTAAAAACCTTGAATCCATTTTAGAATAATCATGAATATTGATTCATACCATCCACCCACTGTGTTAGTTGGTCTTGGTGAGTTTGGATGTGTTCGTCTAAATCCGAAGTGGAAATGCCACTCTGACTATATTGGTACACGTCCTGTAAAATCGATTTTACATTTTGATTAACGCCATTGTTGACCAATAATGACTTCACAAGTCGTTCTACCTGCTCGTATTCTGAAATGGAGCCACAACAGTCTGTTTGATGGTTGCTTAATATATCTTTTAATAACGTCATTTGGTGCTCGTGTGAAAGCGGCATAGCGTCACCCTTTCTGAAGTTTCTTTTAGGGTATGCTCTGCTGCTTTTCTTTATTCATTTGATAAGTTATCGATTGCGTACCATAGTAGATTAAATTCATCTTGCAGAGGTGTGCAATTCCGTGTTATGGTTTGAACGAATCTTTATATTAGGGGTGTCATCATGCGTTTAAGAAATAAGCCCTGGGCTGATGAAAAATTAAGTGAGTTCTCTCACTTTGTTATTGCAAATCCGGAAGAACAAAAAGGAAAATGGCGAGATATTTTTGGGAATGATAATCCGCTCTATATTGAAGTTGGATCGGGGAAAGGTCGTTTTATTACGGAAATGGCCAAAGCTCATCCAAACGTGAATTTTATTGGAATTGAAGTATATAAAAGCGTCATCGTTGCTGCGCTTGACCGTGTCATCGAAGCAGATATTCCCAATTTAAAGCTGCTCAATGTCGATGCAGCCGACTTATGTAATTATTTTGCAAAAGGTGAAGTAGACAGGTTGTATTTGAACTTCTCCGATCCATGGCCAAAGACACGTCATGCAAAACGTCGCTTGACCTACAAAACGTTCCTAAGCATTTACGAAGATATTTTACCACAAAATGGAGAGATTCATTTTAAAACTGATAATCAAGGATTATTTGAATCATCGTTAAAAAGTATTTCCGAATATGGAATGTTGCTGTCCTATGTGAGTCTTGATCTTCATAACAGTGATTTTGAAGGCAATATCATGACGGAATATGAGGAGAAGTTCTCAAAACGAGGTAGTAGAATTTACCGAATGGAAGCTCAGTTTCAATAAAAAGAGGTTGTCCTAAGGGTCAGACCTCGCACTCTATATCAGTATGTAGTGTTTCATACACGTATCTTATACTGAATTTAGTTGTTGCGGGGTTTGACTCTTTTGCTTATGGAACAGTCTCTATTTCATTGTATATAAATTTGAGCCTATACGTCGAGACCAAAAATGCCCATCAATTTCAAGATTTGTGATTGTTTTTGTTAAAAATTTTCAATACTTAGAAAATGGTGATACACTTGTCTTGTATAAAGTGGAACTTCAATCAGTGGGGGATTCATCCCCCACCTACGCTTCCTCGATTCCTCTAAGCCTTGGGGTGGGGGGGACGCCCGTTAATGCGGGATAAAAACAGACTGGTGACGGTTTTAAAATGGGGGAAAACTATGGAGACTTTACAAATCGGAGAAATTAAGCTGACTTGGTTGAATGGTGGGGTTACTTATATGGATGGGGGAGCAATGTTTGGTGTTGTTCCTAAACCGCTCTGGTCGAAAAAATACCCAGTGAATGACATCAATCAAATTGAATTGCGGACGGATCCCATTCTCATTGAAGCGAATGGATTGAAGCTACTGATTGATTCAGGCGTGGGTAATAACCGATTTTCCGAAAAACAAATCCGAAACTATGGCGTAAAAGAAGAATCAAGAGTGGTTGAAGATTTAGCAAAGCTTGGGCTAAGTACAAACGATATTGATTATGTGTTAATGACACATTTACATTTTGATCATGTATGCGGGCTAACTAAGCATAACGGAGAAGAATGGGCACCTGTTTTTGAAAATGCCTCCATTATAACATCTGATATTGAATGGGAAGAAATGAAAAATCCAAACATTCGTTCAAGAAATA
Source organism: Peribacillus sp. JNUCC 23 (assembly GCF_053653995.1). Next base: position 3,546,550 of record NZ_CM132202.1, on the reverse strand, counting down.
CATATTGGCGGGAAAACTGGGAAGCCATTGCTCATTTAATTCAGCCATTCAGCACAGCTATGCAAATAACAAACGGGATTAAAATGATTCATACAGGCGGACACAGTGCAGGACATTCGATTATCGTCATCGAAAGTGGCGATGACATGCTCATTCACATGGCTGATACTATGCCAACGCACGCGCATAATAACGTTTTATGGGTACTTGCCTATGATGATTACCCGATGGATTCCGTCTATCAAAAACAGAAGTGGATGAAAGAGGGACTAGAAAAAGGAGCTTGGTACAGCTTTTATCATGATGCCTATTACCGAGCAGTAAAGTGGGATGAAACGGGAAAAGAAATTCTAGCCGAAGTAAAACGCGAACGAAGGGTCTGACCTCGTACCCTATCCACCGTTTTAGTGCTATTTACGCTTCGTGTAGACGGTAAAAAGTGATTGCGGGGTCTGACACCCCCGCAATGATTATATTCAGTTTAAATAAAGTGAAATATACTATAAACTGTGTGATGAATGCGTGGTCAGACACTTTCGTTATTTTTGCGGAATTAAATCAATAATGATACCAGTTGTTGCATCGGCAACAAATTCGAATTGTTCTTGCGTATTGTTGATACTCCTCGTAATACCACCTTTATACACTTCATAATCGAGGTCGTGCTTTTGATACGTTTCAGGCTTCATTAAAATCCATGAACCGTAAATTTTTCCATCCTTCTTAACAGATGCTTTCACAACATCTAATATTTTTTCAGGAGAAGGAGGTCCTGATTGCTCCAATACTTGTTTCGTTACATAGCCTGCAGCAAAACCTGCAGTAACCCCTAGTATGAATGTTTTCCAGTTCATTCTCTGATCCCTCCGTTTTCTCACGTGTACATCTATCTCTTAGTATACAAAAGATTGTCATCACTTCCCAATAATTAGTCAGCGATATAATGTTCTATGATTAATGCCTTCAAACTATGCAATCTATTTCATTCCCTGGGTAAAATAATCTGTAAGTGGCAACCAACATCAATTTTCTGTAAAATAGAGGAGTACATAAAATAGTTAGATTCGAGGTAGAAAAAATGAATCAAGAAACTTTAGCCTTATTTAAAACGTTGACTGAATTGCCAGGCACATCGGGAAATGAACATGCTGTAAGAAAGTTTATGAAATCTGAGCTTGAGAAATATTCAGATGAAATTGTTCAGGATCGCCTTGGTAGTATTTTTGGTTTGAAAAAAGGACCAGTAGATGGACCGACTGTACTTGTTGCTGGTCATATGGATGAAGTAGGTTTCATGGTAACGTCGATTACGGATAATGGAATGATTCGCTTTCAAACGCTTGGCGGTTGGTGGAGCCAAGTTTTACTTGCACAACGTGTGCAAATCATTACCGATAATGGTCCGGTTATAGGAGTGATCGGCTCGATTCCGCCGCATTTACTCGAAGAATCGCAACGCGCAAAGCCAATGGATATTAAAAATATGTTGATTGATATCGGTGCTGACGATAAAGAAGATGCGATGAAAATCGGGATCATCCCTGGTCAACAAATTGTCCCAATCTGTCCATTTACACCGATGGCAAATGAAAAGAAAATCCTTGCAAAATCATGGGATAATCGCTACGGTTGTGGTCTTGCCATCGAACTTCTGAAAGACGTACAAGGGGAGACATTGCCAAATAATTTGTATTCAGGCGCAACAGTTCAAGAAGAAGTAGGCCTTCGCGGTGCACAGACATCTGCATTCATGATTAAACCTGATATTTTCTTCGCCTTGGATGCGAGTCCAGCAAATGATATGTCCGGGAATAAATCTGAATTTGGACAGTTAGGTAAAGGAGCCCTCCTGAGAATCCTTGACCGTACGATGGTGACACATAAGGGGATGCGCGAATTTATTTTAGATACAGCAGAAACCCATTCGATTCCTTATCAATATTTCGTATCACAAGGTGGTACAGACGCTGGGCGTGTGCATCAAGCGAATGAAGGAATACCAAGTGGAGTAATTGGCATTTGCTCAAGATACATCCACACAGCCGCTTCTATGATTCACATCGACGATTATGCAGCTGCTCGTGAGCTGATTGGGAAATTAGTACGTGCTTGTGATAAGACCACGCTTGAAAGTATTCTGAATAACGGGTGAGGTATGATGTTACGAATTGTAGTCGGGAGTCATAACCCAGCAAAGGTGCAAGCTGTGAAGAATGCATTTAGTGAAGAACTTGTTGAAATCTTAACCTTGAACGTTGCTTCCGGTGTACAAGAACAGCCTTTTTCTGATGAAGAAACGATTGAAGGTGCGATGAATCGGGCTAAAAATGGTTTAAGTGAAAGTGATGCACAAATTGGAATAGGCCTTGAAGGCGGAGTAGTTGAAACAAAGTATGGATTGTTCCTCTGTAATTGGGGGGCGCTTGCGGTCCGGGAATCATCAGACGTATTCATTGCGGGCGGTGCGAGAATATTGCTACCAGATGCAGTTGCCAAAAGACTGCTCGCAGGAGAAGAGCTCGGACCGGTTATGGATGAGTTCACAAATCGTGCCGGAATTCGTAAAAAGGAAGGCGCGATTGGTGTATTCACAAATGAACGAATTACCCGAGCAGACATGTTCAGCCATATTATGAGCATGTTAGTTGGGCAGTATGAATATAAAATTGGACAACAGCGATAAAGTGAAACTTCCATCAGTGGGGGTCTTACTGCCCGTTAATGCGGGATAAATTTAGTAAAGTTCTTTCTTCGGAATGGAGAAAGAACTTTTTTTTACGTCAAAATCTCAAAATATGCATCAAAGTAATATTTTGATGTGCTATAGAGATCGTCAAAAAAAGTCTGACCTCACACTCTATTCGCGATAAATAGTGTGAGGTCAGACTTGCTATGGTTCAGCTGCTTTCTTTTATGGCCTATTCTTTTTCTTTGACAACTTAGGTTTTTTCCAGTGAAGGATCTTCTTAAAGTGTTTAGTTCGTCTTGTTTTCTTTTTCTTGTCAGAAGGTATGTCGTTGACCTCTTCTTCAAGGTTAAATTGGGAAACGACCGTTTGTAAATCGGCGGCGATATGGCTTAGCTCTGTTGCGGCTTCACTTACATGAGTAATCGCCATTAATTGGCTTTCACTTGAGGCACTTACTTCTTGTGAAGCGCCGGTTGATTGCTCTGATACTTGATACACATCCCCCATTTTTTGAACGAGAATCGTGTTTGCGCTTTGGACATCTTTAATGGAATGTTGGATTGTGCCAATTTTCAAGCTGATTCGTTCCACATGTTGAACGATATTTTCAAACGCGCTCTTTGTATAGTCAACCGAATGACTTTGAATCGTTTTATATTCATTAAATTTCTGCGATTCAATCATTAATGCATTCATTTGTTCATTCATTGTATGAATGACTCGTTGGATGCTCTCGGCTTCCTGCTTGGAACGTTCCGCAAGCTTTCGTACTTCGTTTGCCACTACACTAAATCCTCTTCCTGCATCCCCAGCTCGTGCGGCTTCAATCGCAGCGTTTAAGGCAAGAAGATTTGTATTCTCAGCAATGTCTTGGATCGTCCCAACAATATCTGATATCGCAAGTGATTTTTCAGATGCACTTTGAATTTGCATCGTCAAATGTGTAGCTAATTGTAGGAATTGTTCAGATGTCTCCTGGAGACTGACGACTGTTTTCAGTCCAAGATGCCCTTCATTCTCCGTTTGTGTTGCCTCGATAACAATTTCTTCACTTATAATTTCTGTTTCTGAGATGGAATCCGTTACCTTTTGTAAAATAACATTGCTTTCCTCAAGCTCTAAAGATTGCAGTGTCGCTCCAGCTGCAACTTGTTTAATGGCTGCATTTACTTGATTGGATTGAGCAGACGTTTCTTCAGAAATAGCGGCTAAGTTTTGTGAAGAAGAGTTCAACTGATCAGCTGAATTCCTAACTTCAAGTAGTGTGTGTTTAACTTTTTCCGCCATTTTATTAAAAGTTTCTGCTAAACTCATCATTTCGTCTTTTCGTTTAATGGATACTTGATAAGCCAGATTCCCGTTGCCGATTTTATCTGCCCCATCTTTTAAAGCAAATATAGAAGTGCGTATTGACATCATTAATAAATAGCCCATGGTCGAAAGAATGAATACGATTATAACACTGATTATTACAAGAGAAATAGTAATCCACTTAATCTTTTCTTCATTTGCTCGGTTCAATTTAGTTTCTTGATCATGCGAAATGACTTCTAGATCAGAAGCAGAGTTTTCAACCGTGCTAGCTGTAGTATCAAATGCCATCGATATCGTTGTTGTATCAAGATATGTTAGCACAATCGATCTCATTGTCTTTCTATAATTGTTTAATTGAACAATAAGAGCCTCTTTTTGCACGGGAGAAATGGATGATCTTGCTATTGTATTTTCCAAGTCATTCATCTGAGACGAATATTCTGTATATGGACTGGTTTCTTTTGTGGCTAAATAATGCTGTTCCAATAGACGGATGATGGAAAATTGGTTGAAAAGCTCCTGATGATTCGATTGCAAAAGCAAATCCGCAACTTTTATCCCACCGCTTTCAAGGTCTGCCCGAAGGCCTTCCGTGTTGAAGTAGCCTATTTTTTCATATAGCTGGACGATTTGCTTAAAGCTGTTTTCGTAATCGGTAACATGATCCTCAATCCGTTCGAATTGCTGAACGATGTCAGGATATGGGCTGTATTCTGCTTTTAATGATGCGGTTGTTTTGATAATCTTATCAACACGTTCGAATACAAATCTTGCATTGGAAGCTTTCGGATTTTTCAAATATTGTCGCTCGAATTTTCTCGTATCAGCCATTTGATATTTAAGATCTTTACTATCCTTAATGGCTTGATTGAGAAGTGATTGCTCTTCTCGAACACTATTTTGTTTTCCCATTGCGATCATGTTAAAAACGATTAACAAAAGAACGCTAACTAATGATATGAAAATAATAAGTCCAATTTTGGCCTTGATTGTTTGCATAAACTGCCTCTCTTTCTGAAACGAATTAGGTAGTTATAACTAGTATACTATTGTAATATAAGAAATATTTCCTATATTATAGAATTTTTAGCTGTTGATAACAATAGGAATTTATTTAATAAGGACGACGATCGTTTGGGAAAGACTGAATATAGGGCTAAAAACTCGAATCTATAGTAGGGTGTAAGGCTCGTGTTTTTTTAAGAAATAAGTTTGCGTATTGTTGGTTTATCGTGAAGTAGTTTGGTATCATCAACATAAGTGTTGAGAGATAAAATCTATTTATTGGAGGGAATTAGAATGAAAAATTTAGAATCTATCGAGCAATTTACAACCTTAAAAAATGAAGGGAAACATATTTTCTTGTTTTCAGCAGATTGGTGTGGAGATTGCCGAGTGATTGAACCTGTTTTACCAGGCATTGAAGCGGCGTATCCTGACTATACTTTCGTTCATATTGACCGTGATAAATTTATTGATGTATGTGTAGAAAATGATGTTTTTGGCATTCCAAGTTTTATTGCATATGACAACGGAAAAGAGTTAGGACGTTTTGTTAGTAAAGACCGTAAAACCGAGCAAGAAATTAAAGAGTTTATCGAATCCTTATAAGGATTCAAATTTTGTATAGTTCTAATAATAATTAAATAGACTAAATAGTTTGTTTATGACCAAATCGACTCTTTTCATACAAATGAATTTGAAAGATATACCATTAAACACGCTATATGCGCTTAATTGCAATGGTGGCGGTGCGGAGCTAGATTTTGGGGTACTTCCTATAATCAATATGTATACCTGTTAAGCAGATCGGCTATATTGATAAGTCGCGAAGCTCCGCCCCATGTCCTTAAAGAAGTGAGGAATTCTGAATGAAAATGGATAGTAAGAAGATCATGAAACTTATGAAAGAGCGGTTAGGTTCGGAATACCGCAGCTATGCCTTTGATAGTAAGACAGATGTTCTTCGTATTGAAAACACGATAACTGGAAAAGGCATTTCGGTCGAGTTACCGAAAATCGTGGCAAATTGGGAAAATTCAAAGGAAAAAGCGATCGATGAAGTCGTTTATTATGTAGAGGAAGCATTGCAGGTGATGGGTGAAGAGCACACGTTGACTGGTAAAGAAAAAAACATTTTTCCAGTCATTCGGTCCACCTCTTTCCCTACAGAAGCGACATCTGGGAATCCGTTTTTATTTGATGAACATACAGCTGAAACACGGATTCTGTATGCGCTTGACTTAGGAAATACATACCGGCTAATTGACCGTCAGATGCTAGAGAAAGAGGGATGGGAACCTGAACGGATACGACAAATTGCAAAGTTTAACGTCCGATCGCTTAAAACGCCTTTGAAATCTGATACGGTTGCGGGTAATACATTTTATTTCTTGAATACGAATGATGGCTACGATGCAAGTCGTATCGTTAACGAAACTTGGTTAAAAGAAATGAAGAATACCATGAAAGGTGAGATGGCGATCAGCATCCCACATCAGGATGTCATTATTATCGCAGATATCGAAAATGATACGGGCTATGATGTGCTTGCACAAATGGCGATGAGTTTTTTTGCAAGTGGCCATGTCCCGATCACTGCTCTTTCCTTCTTATACGAAAATGACGAATTAGAGCCAGTCTTTATCCTGGGGAAAAATAAAAAGAGAAGCGAATAATTAAGCACAGCGTAATAGAATGCACATTCTGACAGTGAACCATCACTGAGTGGGATGTGCTTCTTTTATGTGGAAAAGGAGCGGTGCTTCGCAAAGTCAGCGCAGCTACTTTTAGAACCTGAACCTTTTTCATCGTTTTAGTTGGGATTAGATGCTCATGGATGTTTTACCTTGGTTTAACAGGCTGTAATATCCCCATTTTCCTTTTATCCCGGTTTAACAGGCTGTAATATCTCATAAAGTAATTCCTGAGAATAGAAAAACAGCCTATAAAACCCCGATTGGTTCAACTAACTAACAGTGGGGAACTACACCCCACTATTAGAAGTTTCACTTTATCATGAAAATATAATATGACTGTATTGCTACTGCAATAGAATCGACGTATACTAGGTCACCTAGAGGATATGAAAATATCGCAAATAAAATGGTTTCCTCTCATAATTTTGTGAAAATCATTGATTAATTGGTGTATACTGGGTATATTCCAACTGGTTTATGATACAGGTAATAGGTACGTATACAAGTTGGTTTACCAAAATTTAATAAAAAAGATCGTTGACTATAAGTTGGTAGAAAGAGTGATTGTATTGAAATGGCTCAAAAAAATAAAGAAATGGTTCCAAGATGAAGAAATTATTGAAATAGAAGAAATTATGATCGATGAAGAGATCGACAAAGAAATCTTAAAAACCATGGATTTGACGCAATTGAAAAAGGTGAAAGAACATTCAGTCTCCCATGATGAACTTGCATCAACCCGTTTAGACCCCGATACTCGGATATTATTTCAATATCCAAAGGGTGAATTTAAATTTCCCATTATTCCAGATAATAAAATAAGACAAAGGCGTCCCAAAAAGCCTGACAGGCCAATAAACAAAGAAAGAAACACGAAACACTGGGAGAATAGTTCGGAAATAGTTTACAAGCAACCGGAACAGCCAGAAAAGAAGAAACAAGAAGCAGCACCAAAAATAACGAAAATTGTCCCGTCCAAAATACCGTTTCGACCAACTGAAATTCCATCGCCTATCTACGGTTATAAACGGCCAGAACCCTTTAATAAAACCCGGGATGACATTGTGGAGTATGAATTAGAAAACACCATCGAATTATCTGTTTCAGATCCAAGCGAGACTAAAGCGACGCTTCGAAAAAATGATAGGGAAGAACGAGAGGAAGAGCATGGAACGATAGCTGATTCAGAGTTTAAGGAACAAGAGGTCACAGAAGATGTATCAGAATTAATCGATGCGAATGATGAAAAAGAAAAAAATGAACGTTCGACGGATCTAATCAAAGAAGAAGAAAAAACGGTGCTTGAGGAAATAAGCTTTGATACTACAGCTGCTACAATTGAATCGCTAGTACCAAAGGCAGAAGAAACCGAACGGATGACTGCTGCGACTGCTGTATATGAACGAGAATCAAGTGATACAATGACAGTAGTAGAACCTTCTCTTGAACAGGAACATTTCGTTCAACCAAAACCTACAAAAAAACATATTCCATTTAATGTGATTATGTTGAAGCAGGATAAAGAAAAGGTCGATCGACTAAAGACTTTCGAAGCGATGAGGAGAACGATTGTCGATGATCAGAACATTTCCCGGGAAAATGTCGAGCCAGTGTCTGAAGTTAAGTTTGAACAAGATGTGAATGAAATACATAGGCAAGCAGCTCGTGTAATAACCAAAGACTTAGTTGAATCGAAATCCGACGTCCATCTTTCAACGGTTCAAAGTCTTGTACATACCGAAGAACCGGTAAAAGAGGTCATTCCTGAAAATCTTCCTACAGTACCGTTAGAAATGAATCTACAAGATCAAATTGTATCGAATCAGACAATAAGTGAGGAAGAAAATCCATATTACGCATTTCCGTCCATCGACTTACTAACACCAGCAGCATCCGCAGAAAGTGACAATGAATGGCTTGAAGAGCAGACGGCATTATTGGATGATACATTGAAGAACTTTAATGTTCGTGCAAAAGTGGTCAATGTCACGCAAGGTCCTGCTGTGACAAGATTTGAGGTGCAGCCAGAGCCAGGTGTGAAGGTGAATAAGGTCACGAATTTAATGGATGATATTAAACTAAGTCTTGCTGCACAGGATATTCGGATGGAAGCACCGATTCCTGGCAAGCATACCATAGGCATTGAAATCCCGAATCGAAAAAGCATGCCTGTGTTTCTGCGGGAAATTCTCGAAAGTGATTCATTCAAACAAGATCCATCCCCGTTGACAGTCGCACTTGGACTTGATATTTCCGGTGAACCGATTGTGACGGATTTGAAAAAAATGCCACACGGACTCATTGCTGGGGCAACCGGCTCAGGGAAAAGTGTTTGTATTAATTCAATGTTAATTAGTTTACTGTATAAAGCTACACCACAAGAGGTGAAATTACTGCTCATTGATCCTAAAATGGTTGAGCTTGCTCCATATAACCGTCTCCCTCATCTCGTTAGTCCGGTTATAACAGATGTAAAGGCAGCCACAGCAGCATTGAAATGGGCTGTTGAAGAAATGGAAAGGCGTTACGAGTTGTTTGTTCACGCAGGAGTCCGTGATATTGGACGTTTCAATGAAAACGCAGAGGCAGCGGGTCAGCATGCGAACAAATTGCCTTTTATCGTGATCATTATTGATGAGCTTGCCGATTTAATGATGATGTCGCCTGCAGATGTGGAGGAGGCTATTAGTCGGATTGCACAGAAAGCACGTGCTTGCGGGATTCATTTGATTGTTGCAACTCAACGTCCTTCAGTTGATGTCATAACTGGCTTGATCAAGGCAAATATCCCGACAAGAATTGCGTTTTCGGTCTCATCTCAAGTGGATTCACGTACAATTCTTGACAGCGGTGGTGCGGAAAAGCTGTTAGGTAGAGGCGATATGTTGTTTGCTGAAAATGGATCTTCCAAATCAGTTCGTCTCCAAGGTACGTTCGTCACGGACCATGAAATTGATGAAGTTGTCCATCATGTGAAGAACGAGCAGCAACCGCAATACTTATTTGAGCAAGAAGAATTATTGAATAAAGCACAATTCACCGAAGAAATCGATGAATTATTTTTTGAGTCATGTGAATTTGTCGTCTCGCAAAATGCTGCTTCAACCTCAAGCTTACAAAGAAGGTTCAAGATTGGCTACAATCGTGCAGCAAGATTAATGGAAATGATGCATGACAAGGGGATTATTTCTGAATCCAGAGGGAGTAAACCGAGGGATGTGCTCATTACGGCAGAAGAATTGGAATCCTTTTTAGAGGAAAACGCGGTGATGTAAGAATCAGGCGGTCATTCTCCGACTGTACAGGATGCGTGTGGCGGCTATTAGTAGATGAGCTAATTTCTTCTTTCGAAGGTGCTTCTCTTCTTTGTGTTAAGGAAATGGGAAGTGCTAGGTTTACTTAAAAAAGTAGAAACAAATAATATGAAAAATCTAAGAAGATGTATTATGGCGCTACTCACGCCACATTACTGGAGCTAGTTAGTCTTACGAAGAGGCCTTTACTACTAGATGTGAGTGTTTAATCACCGTGTTCGTGTCTTTTATAGGTGAACATCCTAGACGAAAATGTATATAATAAGAATTGTAATGTATTATTGGCAAATGAAGGATCGGTAAAATCAACTATGTTAAAATGGTAATATCGTGTTATGGTTGATTTTTTTAAAGAGTGATATAATGTATACTCATGTATGAATAATGTGAAGTTAAGATTTCAATTTTCTGGGAGATACTGAAAGGGAAGCCATTAAGTTCCCTTAGAACTTCCAAATTAGAAAACAAGAAAAACAAAAAAGATGACATTATATACCGTGATACAGATAGACGATTGGTGGAGGATCTATTTATGACTGTTTACCATTTTGTAGGAATTAAGGGCTCTGGGATGAGCGCACTTGCTCAAGTACTTCATGATATGGGGTATGTTGTTCAAGGTTCTGACTACGAAAAGAAATTTTTTACACAAATTGCATTAGAAAATGCAGGCATTACAATTCTTCCTTTTGCTGAAGAAAATATTCAGCCTGGAATGACAATTATTGCAGGAAATGCATTCCCAGACACTCATCCGGAAATTGTTGCAGCGATGAAGCTGGGATTGCCAATCCTTCGCTATCACAACTTCCTTGGAGACTTATCGAAGGGATTCATCAGTGTGGCAGTAACAGGCGCACATGGGAAAACATCGACGACAGGATTACTTGCTCATGTAATGGGTGGAGCAAAGCCAACTTCGTATTTAATCGGGGATGGTACAGGGAAAGGAATTGCTAAATCGGATTATTTTGTATTCGAGGCGTGTGAATATCGCCGCCATTTCCTTTCTTATTATCCTGATTATGCAATCATGACGAATATTGATTACGACCATCCAGACTATTTTGCCAACATTGAGGACGTATTCGAGGCGTTTCAGAAGATGGCTCTGCAAGTGAATAAAGGAATTATTGCTTGTGGCGATGATGAGCAACTTCAAGGAATTCAAGCAAAAGTCCCAGTGATTTTATACGGATTTGCGGAAGAAAATGATTTTCAAGCACGGAATATTCAAGTTTCCGAGCAAGGCACAACATTTGATGTACATGTGCGGAATAATTACTATGAGACGTTTACGATTCCGACCTTCGGCAAGCATAATGTGTTAAACGCTGTAGCTGTTATTGCACTATGTCAATATGAAGATTTGGATACTGAAACGGTGAAGGCACAATTGATGACATTTACTGGGGTGAAGCGTCGTTTTTCTGAGAAAGAAATCGGCAATCAAATCATTATTGACGATTATGCCCATCATCCGACTGAAATCACAGCAACGGTCGATTCAGCGCGCCAAAAATATCCGAATCGTGAAGTAGTGGCCGTATTCCAGCCACATACGTATTCAAGAACTCAGGCATTTCTGAATGAATTTGCCGATAGCTTAAACTTAGCGGATCAAGTATATCTGTGCGAAATCTTTGGTTCGGCACGCGAACATCAAGGGAAGCTTTCCATTCTAGATCTTCAAGAGAAAATCCCAGGAGCTGAGCTGATTTCAGAGGAAACAACAGAAATCCTTCGTAAACATGACAACAGCGTCATTCTATTCATGGGGGCTGGAGATATTCAGAAATTCCAGACTGCATACGAGAAGTTATTAGAAGTGAAATAATAGATAGAACGAAACCCCTCGGGCCTTTTAGGCCCGAGGGGTTTCTCTGCTTTATCTGAAAATACTCAGATTCTAAAAAAGAAATCTAAGCTATTTTTGTTCCTATATTGAGGTTACTGTTTGATTTCAGCTGAAGTAAAGGTAATCGGTCCATAAACAAAGAGGGATGCACCTTCAACCGTTTCTTGTGCAGTTAGAATATAGGTTACATCTTGGTCACGATCTTCAATCGGATCAACGAATTGCACGACAACTGGCGTTTGATCATCCCGAGCTTCAGAATCCACCCAAATGACAGACTGATAAATGAGATTACCAGGCACTACGGTATTTTTATAAATACTTGTTAGGATCGCACGAGGTACACCACCATTATTATTTACATGGAAGAGTCCGTTCAGCCATACAACATTACCGGCTCTTACGTCTTCTCAAGTCACGGATGCAACGGTAAAAGGAGTTACGCTAAGTGGCATTTGATTTTGAGTCGGGTTTGAGGTAATTGGAAATGTAGTCTGACCTGCAAATTCAACTAACTTATCATTCTTCTTCCTCTTATGATGTCTGCTGCAATTGGCTGAATCAGTTTGAGAACCCACATAATGCTGATCTTTCTTTTTATTATAGAGCTCCATATTACTATCATCCTTTTTTATTGTCTAAATATTATATTCAATGAAAGAAAGCATGCTTGTACCAATGAGAAATGTTTTAATAAAGATAAAACAGGATGGGCACATATTATCATAACGGTGAATGCATGCACCCATTCACAATGTATGGTTCAAACAAAGAGACCTTGAATCGTTGAAAAATAAGTCCTCTTGTTATAGACTCTTTTAACACGGATCTTCATTTTTTTCTTCATCATCTTCTTCTGGAATTCTTGTCTCTTTATTTAAAAACTTCCAATAATACGCTTCAATCGCCGTATCGATCATACGCTGTTTAATAAAATGATCATATGTCCTTTTCCCTTTCTTTTTTTCCTCTAATGCTGCATTTCGATCCTTCTTGAGCTCATCAATCCACTCCAATAATTCCTCACGGCTGGAATCAAGAAAGTCATTGTATATTTCTCTGAAAGGATGAGATTCAAGCACCTTTGGACGTTTTTTCCATTCTGACATGACGATCCGTACCTCCTTCTCAGAATAGAGTATTCTTCTATCCGTACAAAAGCACCCAGATTCACAAAAATGGGTGTGAATTTCAATTCGAAAAGGGAAAAACTTTTTGAAAAATATGCTCTTGTCCTGTACGAAAGAAAGCCCACTTGCATTATATAGGAGGGAAGACATCTTAAAGTCTCAAATATTATAGGGAGATGAGAAAATGGGTTATATTTCAAGATCATATAGTGAAGATCATGGCGAATATTATCATAAAAACGGAGGCTGCAAAAAAGACCACGACAAAAAAGACCGTTGCCATGATAAAGAAGGCAGAACAGTAGTCGATTTTGACTTTTCTAACCAATCAGGAGCTGTCACACTTGCAACAGCTGCTATTCTTGGTGCAATTGCACCTGAACAAGTGATTGGAGATGTAGATTTTGACAAAGCGTGTAATGGGGATCTTGTTTGGTTAAGTGGTTCAAGTACAATTACGGCTCCAGTGGCCATTGCTGTGGGGACTACAATCGTATATAGAATTCATAAAGTTAGAAAGTTTCAAAATGATCCATTGCTTGGAACAGTAATTCATACAGTTACTCAGCCACTTCCGGTACTTTTGGCTGGTCAATCGATTATTGTACCAATTGACTTTGTGGATGTATTAAGTAGCAGGGAAGATGGTGTAAGCTATGTACTGACTGTTGGTGGAACAGCAGTATTAGCCGTAGCTTTATCTGCTACAATATCCAATACTACGTTCACAGGTACTCAATATAGCCAATAAAATAATCACTTTGAGAGATCTGAATCGCTATTCCAGATCTCTCTTTTCTATAGAATTCTATTTGAAATAAATTAAATGATTTATCATTCCTTATTTCAGATCAAGCAAAGATTTTCAGGAATAATAGATGTATTTTACAGGTGCAATAATTCGTAGAAATACTACTTTCATAAAAAGAGAAAGGAAATCATCGTGAAGATATTCCTTTGAAATCTTACTTTTTTTCTAAACGCTCTAAAACTTCCAAATAAAACTCCCTGTTCTTCCTCTGGATCCGTGCAACATTTTCCGTCAATCTTTTTATACTTTTTTCAGCAGTTAGACTACGTTTTTCATCGACATCCATTGACCTGTCACTTTGAGAAATAGAGTTAGAATTTTGTTCTAGCAATAAATATAACAAAGCATAGGTGCTTATCCCGTGATCAATATTGATGGTGGTTTGTCCGTTATGTAGCTTTGTTGTATCGTTCTCGTCTTTATTAATTTTTCTTTCAAGTTCTTTTTTTAGCAGAGTTTCCAACATTTCTTTAATTTCCTTATTCTCCGAAGAATCCAAATTCCCCACCTCTTTTCTAATAATTGATGCTAATGGAATTCAACGATGCAATTCCTTCCATTCTTTCTTGGCAATAAATAAACCCTTCAATGTGTATGTAGCCTGATTCTTCATTTGAGAAACGGATCTGAAAATTTGAAAAGGAGAATGTATCATTGGCTGGGATGATTTGATTAGCTACAGGTCGAAATGAATATTCATTCGTAGCAGCGTTTTGTTTATCTTCAATACGTTCCCAAAAAAAAGCTTCGTTTTGAAGTGGCTTATTGGGAAGTACATATTTTCCGGAAAAATCATAGGGTTTGTCCGAATTAATCTTGAGTAAAATGACTGGACTATGAAGGGGAAGATCTGTTTGATTATGGAAATGGAAGTTGCCGATAACGGTATGTTCACTTGTTTTTTCTTTATCAATGATTGTCGAATAATTGAAATAGGAAATTGGATTTGATTCTTGCGATTGCTTTTTTAGGAGTAAGGAGCTTATTTTTTCCTGGAATTCGAGGCCTTCACGTTCCAATTCCATAAGTTTATACTCTAATTCCCCAATTAATTTTTCAATCATGCTTTTCACCCGCCCTAAAAAGAATAAAGAGAGGAAATTTCCTCTCTTAAACCTTATGCGGACTTATTAATGATCATGACCAGGGAAAAGGACTGGACATTGTTGCGGAATAATAGGTGCTGAGCATTGTTCTGTTAAGATATCACGTGGTTGGCAGAAGTCTGCTTTCACTTCGATCGTAACGTCAGCAACTGCTTGAATACTTTGGCATGTTGTTAATGAAAGATCGACGCTTTTTAAACAGTCGTCGTGGAAATTCACCTTTGCATTGCCATCTAGGTCCGTAATTCTAACGACTAATCTTGTACCTTCTGGCGCGCATAAGAATAAACTTTCGTGTACTTCAACTTGGATTGGGTGTGATGTAAAGACAAATGGACAATGCTCTCTCGTACCTCTAAATTCAATAACAACGTAGAAGACTTTTACGAAAGATACCTTTTCGAGAGTTACCAAAGCACCATCAATTACAAACGTCTTTTCCTCGCGTCTATCTATTTCTTTTACTTTAACTTCTGCATTTGGTCCAAGCGGTTTTCCATGCTCATCAGTTAAAATAAAGCGCGTAGATACATGCTTTACATCGTGAAGTTCATGGTCTAATCCGAGCTCTTCGGCTGAAACAAATTGTCTAATCGTATTCTGTAATATAACCCAATCATATACTTTTTCAGCATTGATACATAAAAGCTCTTGAGTGGGCCGTGGTGAATGACTCATATGATCGACTCCCTAATAAAATTTTTATTGTACAGTACAAAGTATGTCGACCCCCTAGTCCTAGTTACGGTATGAACGCCCATTTTCTGAAAGGGAATCATCAGAACTTTGAAATGATTCTATCTGCACAGCCTAGATGGAAGAACATACAATACGTTATATCATTTTTAATGGGGGGGTAAATGTGTCCAATTTTATGGATGAGAATCAGATGAGTACGCTGATTCGCCAAATTAAAAAGTACAAAAAAGTGTTGAAAAGCTATCGGGAGAATGATATTACCGAGGAATATTTGACCTTAAGGCATCAGCATGAACTAATTACAGCTGAAAGGGAGGCTGAAAAGGGCGTCCAATCAGAATTGGTCGAACAGATCCAAACCATGACCGACCAGGTAGAGGAAATGAAAAAACAATATACCATTTTAGAAAAAGAAAACGAAGAATTAAAAAGGCAAGATCTGGATAAGGAAAGAGACGCTGATGCTATAAAGCGAAAAAGTATCGACTTGGAAGAAAAGACGCAAGAACTAGAGGGATTAATGCAATCATATGAAGCTCTAAACCAAGAGTTAGCAGAATTAAAACGATCTTATGAAGAAATGAAACAAGAGCTAGCAGAAACGAGGTTGTCAGAACAAGACCAGAAACGAGTCCTTGATGTGTTAAAGCAAACTCATCAAGAACTGAATCAGGAGCTGACAAATTCTGGTTTGGAACAACAGATTCAAAAAAAGGAACTTGAAGAATTAAAACATGTGCTTGTAGAATCCAGAATGGTTCAACAGGATCAGAGCCAAGAGCTTGAACAGATAAAGCAATCATATGAAGAAGTGAATCAGCAGCTAGAAGAAACTACAATGAAGGAACAAAGCCAAAAACATGAACTCGAAGAATTACTTTATTCTTATCAAAATCAGGACCAAGAGCTAGGCGAACTAAAGCAATTTAATCAAGAAATGAAGCAAGAATTAACAGAATCCAGAATGGTGGAACAGAACCGTAGCCAAGAGCTTGAAGAATTACTCCAATCTCATCAACAACAGGACCAAGAGCTAGGTGAACTAAAGCAAATCTATCAAGAATTGAACCAAGAATTAACAGAATCCAAAATGATGGAACAGAACCGTAGCCAAGAGCTCGAAGAATTACTCCAATCTCATCAACAACAGGATCAGGCGCTAGGTGAACTAAAACAATCGTATGAAGCAATCAATCATCAGCTGGCAGATGTAACAATGAAGGAACGAGACCAACGCCAAGAGCTCGAGGAATTACTTCAATCTTATCAAAATCAGGATCAAGAGCTTGTAGAATTAAACCAAGAATTAACAGAATCTAGAATGGTGGAACGAGAGAAGAGCCAAGAGCTTGAAAACTTAAAGCAATCATACGAAGCGATTAATCACCAGCTAACAGATGTAACAATGAAGGAACAAGACCAACGCCAAGAGCTTGAAAACCTAAAGCAATCAAATGCAGAACTTAATCATCAGTTAGCAGATGCAACTTTGAAGGAACAAAGTCAAAAGCAAGAGTTTGAAGAATTACTCCAATCTCATCAACAACAGGGCCAAGAGCTAGGCGAACTAAAACAATCCAACCAGGAACTGAACCAAGAGTTAGCAGAATCTAGAATGGTGGAACAAGAGAAGAGCCAAGAGCTTGAAAATCTAAAGCAATCGTATGAAGAGGTGAATCACCAGCTAACAGAATCTATCCTGAAGGAACAAGGCCAACAACAAGAGCTTGAAGAATTATTCCAATCTCATCAACAACAGGACCAAAAGATTAGAGATTTAAATCAATCCAATCAAGAAATGAACCAAGAATTAGCAGAATCCAGAATGGTGGAACAGAACCAGAGCCAAGAGTTTGGAGACTTAAAGCGATCTTATGAAGCACTCAATCACCAGTTGGCGGATGTAACAATGAAGGAACAAAGCCAACGACAAGAACTCGAAGGATTACTCCAGTCTTATCAAAATCAGGATCAAGAGCTATGTGAACTAAAACAAGAATTAACAGAATCTAAAGTGGTAGAACAAGAGAAGCTTCAAGAGCTTGAAGACCTAAAGCAATCGTATGAAGCAATCAATCATCAGCTGGCAGATGTAACTTTGAAGGAACGAGACCAACGCCAAGAGCTCGAAGAATTACTCCAATCTTATCAAAATCAGGATCAAGAGCTTGTAGAATTAAACCAAGAATTAACAGAATCTAGAATGGTGGAACAAGAGAAGAGCCAAGAGCTTGAAAACCTAAAGCAATCAAATGAAGAACTCAATCACCAGTTAGCAGATGCAACTTTGAAGGAACAAAGTCAAAACCAAGAGCTTGAAGACTTAAAGGAATCTTATGAAGCACTCAATCACCAGTTAGCAGATGCAACTTTGAAGGAACAAAGTCAACGCCAAGAACTCGAAGAATTACTCCAGTCTTATCAAAATCAGGACCAAGAGCTAGGCGAACTAAAACAATCCAATCAGGAATTGAACCAAGAACTAGCCGAATCTAGAATGGTGGAACAGACTCAGATTCAAGAGCTTGAAAATCTAAAGCAATCGTATGAAGAAGTGAATCACCAGCTAGCAGAATCTATCCTGAAGGAACAAAGCCAACGCCAAGAACTCGAAGAATTACTCCAGTCTTATCAAAATCAGGACCAAGAGCTAGGCGAACTAAAACAATCCAATCAGGAATTGAACCAAGAATTAGCCGAATCTAGAATGGTGGAACAGACTCAGATTCAAGAGCTTGAAAATCTAAAGCAATCGTATGAAGAAGTGAATCACCAGCTAGCAGAATCTATCCTGAAGGAACAAAGCCAACAACAAGAACTCGAAGAATTACTCCAGTCTTATCAAAATCAGGACCAAGAGCTAGGCGAACTAAAACAATCCAATCAGGAATTGAACCAAGAACTAGCCGAATCTAGAATGGTGGAACAGACTCAGATTCAAGAGCTTGAAAATCTAAAGCAATCGTATGAAGAAGTGAATCACCAGCTAGCAGAATCTATCCTGAAGGAACAAGGCCAACAGCAAGAGCTTGAAGAACTATTCCAATCTCATCAACAACAGGACCAAAAGATTAGCGATTTAAATCAATCCAATCAGGAATTGAACCAAGAGTTAGCCGAATCCAGATTAGTGGAACAGGATCAGAGCCAAGAGCTTGAAAACCTAAAGCAATCAAATGAAGAACTCAATCACCAGCTAGCAGATGCAACAATGAAGGAACAAGACCAACGCCGAGAACTTGAAGAATTACTCCAATCTTATCAACAACAGGACCAAGAACTAGGTGAACTAAAACAATCGAATCAGGAATTGAACCAAGAATTAACAGAATCCAGAATGGTGGAACAGAACCAGAACCAAGAGCTTGGAGACCTAAAGCAATCTTATGAAGCGCTCAATCACCAGTTGGCGGATGTAACAATGAAGGAACAAAGTCAACGACAAGAGCTCGAAGAATTACTCCAGTCTTATCAAAATCAGGACCAAGAGCTCGGCGAACTAAAACAAACCTATCAGGAATTGAACCAAGAATTAGCCGAATCTAGAATGGTGGAACAGAACCAGATTCAAGAGATTGAAAACCTAAAGCAATCAAATGAAGAACTCAATCACCAGCTAGCAGATGCAACAATGAAGGAACAAGACTATCGACAAGAACTTGAAGAATTACTCCGGTCTTATCAAAATCAGGACCAAGAGCTAGGTGAACTAAAACAATCGAATCAGGAATTGAACCAAGAGTTAGCAAAATCTAGAATGGTGGAACAGAACCAGATTCAAGAGCTCGAGGAATTACTCCAATCTTATCAAAATCAGGATCAAGAGCTAGGCGAACTAAAACAAACCTATCAGGAACTGAACCAAGAATTAACAGAATCTAGAATGGTGGAACAGAACCAGATCCAAGAGCTGGAAGAATTACAGCAGTCTTATCAAAATCAGGATCGAGAGCTAGGTGAACTAAAACAAACTTATCAGGAACTGAACCAAGAGTTAGCCGAATCCAGAATGGCGGAACAGAACCAGAGCCAAGAGCTGGAAGAATTACAGCAATCATATGAAGCACTCAATCACCAGCTGGCAGTTGTAATTTTGAAGGAACAAGGCCAACAGCAAGAGCTTGAAGAACTATTCCAATCTCATCAACAACAGGACCAAAAGATTAGCGATTTAAATCAATCCAATCAGGAATTGAACCAAGAATTAGCAGAATCCAGAATGGCGGAACAGAACCAGAGCCAAGAGCTTGGAGACCTAAAGCAATCTTATGAGGCACTCAATCACCAGTTGGCGGATGTAACAATGAAGGAACAAAGCCAACGACAAGAACTCGAAGAATTACTCCAGTCTTATCAAAATCAGGATCAAGAGCTAGGCGAACTAAAACAAACCTATCAGGAATTGAACCAAGAGTTAGCAAAATCCAGAATGGTGGAACAGAACCAGATTCAAGAGCTTGAAGACCTACAGCAATCGTATGAAGAAGTGAATCATCAGCTAGCAGACGTAACTTTGAAGGAACAAGACCATCGACAAGAGCTCGAGGAATTACTCCAATCTTATCAAAATCAGGATCAAGAGCTTATGAAATTAAACCAAGAATTAACAGAATCTAGAATGGTAGAACAGAACTACATCCAAGAGCTTGAAGAATTACAGCAATCATATGAAGCACTCAATCACCAGCTGGCAGTTGTAATTTTGAAGGAACAAGGCCAACGACAAGGGCTGGAAGAATTACTTCAATCTAATCAACAATTGGACCAAGAGCTAGACGAACTAAAACAATTCTTTAAAGAATTGAACCGAGAATTAACAGAATCCAGAATGGTGGAACAAGAGCAGCTACAAGAGCTTGAAGACGTAAGGCGATCATATGAAGCACTCAATCATCAGCTAGCAGATGTAACAATGAAGGAACAAAGCCAACGCCAAGAGCTGGAAGAATTAAAGCAGTCTTATCAAAATCAGGACCAAGAGCTAGGTGAACTAAAACAAACCTATCAGGAACTGAACCGAGAGTTAGGAGAATCCAGAATGGCGGAACAGAACCAGATCCAAGAGCTGGAAGAATTACAGCAATCATATGAAGCACTCAATCACCAGCTAGCAGATGCAACAATGAAGGAACAAAGCCAACGCCAAGAGCTGGAAGAATTAAAGCAGTCTTATCAAAATCAGGACCAAGAGCTAGGCGAACTAAAACAATCCTATCGAGAAATGAACCAAGAGTTAGTCGAATCCAGATTAGTGGAACAGAATCAGATCCAAAAGTTTGAAGAAGTAAGATATTCCTGTGAAATACAGAAAAATGAGCTAGAAACAACAAAAATGGCTGTACAGATCCAGAAAGAAGTGCTCGATCTATTTAGACAATCTTATGAATCGAAAAACCAAGAGCTTGCAGACTTCAAATTGGCTAAACGTGTAGAGCAACAAGAACTTGAAGAAGTAAAACAATCTTATCAAAATCTAAAGAAAGAACTCGAAGAAACTAAGTTGACGAAACAGGATCAGCACCAAGAGCTAGAAGGGTTAAGACAATCTTCCAAAAGGCAGAGTCAAGAAATAGAAGAGTTAAAACAATCTTCTCAAAGGAAAAATCAAGAATTGGAAGGAATAAGACAATCTTTTGACATACAGAACCGGGAGCTAGCAACATTCCAGTTGACTGAAGCCAATCAAAAACAAAAAATTACAGAATTACTTCAATCTTATGGAGAACTGAAGCAAAAAAATGAGGCATTAATCGAGGCAAATAAAATCGAAACAGAGAAAATGATACATTGTGATACTACAGAAAATCCAGTTCATACAACAATGAGAACGCCATTGGATTTAATGAGGACGTCTCAGCAGAAAAGTACTCAGCCAAATAATGTTCAGCAGCAGGTTCAACCGAGAAGAATGACTTTTCGGGAGATGCAATCGAGTCCTATGCTTCAACAGGAGAGAAACCAATAAGTTTTTAAAATGAAATGAGTAAAACTCGCTATAACAAACCGTTATAGCGAGTTTACTTATTACTTCAAGTTTTCCGGATTTAACTTCTCAAGCTCTGGAATGACAAAGCGACCATCTTGACGGATTAATACGTCATCAAAGTAGATGCTTCCGCCGCCATAATCAGGGCGTTGAATGTTCACTAAATCCCAGTGAATGTTGGAATGATTGCCATTATAAGCATCATCATAGCATTGTCCTGGTGTGAAATGGAAGCTGCCGTCAATTTTTTCATCAAATAGGATGTCCTGCATCGGATGAAGGATGAATGGATTCACACCAATCGCGAATTCTCCAACGAACCGAGCCCCTTCATCTGTATCGAAGATTTTGTTGATGCGCTCTGTATCATTCGCTGTTGCTTCAACAATTTTGCCATCTTTGAACGTCAATTTCACATTTTCGAACGTAAATCCTTGATAAGGTGATGGTGTATTGTAGGTAATCGTTCCATTTACTGAATCACGGACAGGAGCCGAATACACTTCACCGTCAGGAATATTTAATTCTCCAGCGCATTTAATCGCTTTGATGTCTTTGATAGAAAACGTTAAGTCTGTACCAGGTCCAGTTAAGCGGACCTTGTCCGTACGATCCATGAGCTCAACAAGACTATCCATGGCCTCGCTCATTTTTCCGTAGTCTAGGTTACACACATTAAAGTAAAAGTCCTCAAATGCCTCCGTACTCATTTTCGCCAATTGAGCCATTGAGTTTGTCGGGTAACGAAGCACAACCCATTTTGTTTTCGGAACGCGGATTTCTCTATGTACTTTTTTACCAACTGTATTACCATGAATCGCCATTTTTTCTGCAGGTACATCTGATTGCTCATTAATGTTGTCACCTGCGCGCAGGCCGATATAGGCATCCATATTTTTCATAACATTCGCTTCAAATTCAGCGATCATATCAAATTGATCTTCTTTTGCGCCCATCAGTAAGGCGCGATCTACTTGATGGTCTTTTAAAGAAACAAATGGGTATCCACCTGCTGCATATGCTTCTTTAACCAGAGCATTGACGAGTTCACGTTGTAAACCGAAGTTTTCGATCAGGACTTTTTCCCCTTTTTGTAGCTTAACAGAGTAATTGATTAAATTTTTTGCTAGTTGTTCAATTCTAGGATCTTTCATTGTATGGCCTCCATAAAAATAAGATAAAGTGAAACTTCAATCAGTGGGGGCTTTATCCCCCACTGGTTGTTAGTCCCGTTCTAGAGTCGCTAATATCTCCGCTACGCTCCGATAAAGCCCGATTGGTTCAACTAAACCTTTGAAAACCACAAAGGTAAGTTTCACTTTATCTCACCAATCGGGCTTTTACGGGCAGTTATCCTCCACCTATGCTTCTTTGATTCCTCTAAGCCTTGAGGTGGTGGGCATGTCCGTTAATGCGGGATAAAGAGATAGGAATTCACTCAAATTGTTAGGAAAACGAAGATTTGTTGCGTACCTCCATAACATTATTATTGTAACCGATTTTCTGTATTCTGTTGCATGTAATGGTTTGAGAGGAGAAATAATTTTCACTCGTGAAAAAATTTGTTATTCTAAGACTACGATGAGGAAGGAATATGTATCATAATTGTGGAAAATGTTTAGGGATGATGTTTATCTCAGAACGGAAAGGGTATTGATAAGAACAGACAAAATATGGTGTAAACATAAGTGAGACATTTTTCGGAGGTATTGATATGGAGATCATTTTATACTTGAGTGCTGCCGTTTTCGCAATTGCTTTTTTCATTTTAGTTGTTTTTTTAGCCAAAACGTTAAAATCGCTGCAATTTACACTTGATAGTGTGTCGAAAACACTAACTGGGCTAGAAAGCCAAATGCAAGGTGTGTCACTTGAGACGACGCAATTATTGCATAAAACAAATGCACTCGCAGAAGATTTACAAAAAAAATCAGAAAACTTAAATACCGTGGTAGATGCAGTGAAGGATGTGGGAAGTTCCATCCAAAGCTTTAATACATCTGTTCAAAAAGTTTCAAATAAGGTACAGCATGAAATCGAGAATAATCAAGATAAGATTTCTCAGATTGTTCAGTGGACAAATGTTGCGATGGAAATCCGCGATAAGTGGAAATCTAAGAAAAAGCAGACTATGTCAGCTAACGAACCATTTTACAGTCAACAGGAGGATTTAGAATCAGACAAAGTAGTAAAAAAGCGTTTCTTACGTTCTAGATAATACGTAAGAAAAAGAAAACAATTAAATACAAAGTTGAGAGGAGAATGAACATGGCACAAAAAGAATTCCCGGTTAAGGATTATACGAAGGATTACGAAAGGGCAAATGAAGAGCGTAATTCTGGTAACTCTTCAGGATTTATCGTTGGAGCTGTTGTTGGAGGCGTTATTGGTGCTTGCTGTGCCTTATTCATGGCTCCTAAAACGGGGAAAGAATTGAGGAGCGACGTCACTGAACAAGCGAAATCAATAAGTGAGAAAACAGAAAAATTTCGTCGTATTGCGATTGAAAAAGGCAGCGGAATTGCCGAAACGGCTAAAGAAAAAGGCAGTTCTGTAACACAACTTGTTAGTGATAAAGGTTCTGACTTATTGGATAAAGTATCAAGCTTAAAGCCTGGCGTTAAAACAGGGGAAGAATTAAGTAAAAAAGAAGGTATCGAAAGTTTAGCAGATGATAAAGGAAGTTTCGGTCATCGTTCAAAAATCAAAAGTGTTGAAGTGAAACATGTACCAGATGCAGAAAAGTCGACAGCTAAGGATCCTAAAACGGGTAACAAAAGTGCAGCTCAACTGCTTGATGAGACTGAAAAGGCATTTGAAGAAACAGAAACGAAGTATAAACAGTAAATTTGTCAAAACTGGCGCTGAAGTGATAGGCTAATTTCAGCGCCGGTTTTTTGTGATCATACCTAAAAAGGAGTTGCTGAGATGACATTAGTGAAAATTGAAACAGAAGAACAGTTTAATGAATTAGTTAAAGAGGATTCATTCCTTCTCTTTAAGCATAGTTTAACGTGCCCTGTTAGCGCGGAGGCCTTTACAGAGTATCAAAGGTATATTGATGAGCACAATGATGTTAAGACAGCTTATTTAGCTGTTCAGGAAGCACGTCCGCTTTCTGCTTATATTGCGGAAACCTTCGATGTGAAACACCAATCACCACAAGCGATTTATTTTAAAGCTGGCAAGCCTGCTTGGAATGAGTCACATTGGAGAATCACTGTGGATTCGCTGACAGAGGCAGTAAGGGATTAAAGTTAACAAGAAGATATTTTGTAATGAATGGCCAGACCCACATCTCTTATAAATCGTTTATATGACTTAATAAACGGTATATAAAGTGTAAGGTCTGACCTTTTTTTTCTTTATTTCGGTGATGGTGTCGGCCAAAGGATGTTTAGTTCATCTCCAGGAGCAAGCGTTTCGTTGAAGGTTGTTTCTTGATTGTTTTTTAGTAACAGAAATCCTCCATTTGTGTGTTCTGGCATGTCAATGTCAATATGCATGAATACATCCTGAAAAATAAACGGCTCCATTTTATGTTGAACGAGGGTAATCATATCCTCCTGGTTGATGACATCTTCATTCGTTAAGGGCTGTCCATTACGATAAAACTGAGCGAGCTTCTTAGTTAGCTGTAGTTTTTTTCCGTTGAATGCAACCGGGATCGAAAATGTGAGCTGAACTTTCATTGCATATGCCAAGTCAGTAGTAAGTGGCTGGGATGACTGAATCATTTCAATCACATCACCATCTTCGTATGAACTTGCAGGATTTGTTAGAATACCGTTTTTGACAATCTTGCCACCGAATAAAGGGAGGGGAACTTCCTTTTCATTCACATTAACCGTAAATGGCTGTAAACTTCTCAACAGATGTTCTTCATTGGTCTTAGTAAAAAGTTCTTCTAGTGTTCCTGGCATCGTACATGTTATTTTATCATTGTCATGAAGGGATTCCTCTCCTGTAACAATCTGATCATTACGGCGTAGTTCGGCATGAATGATGTGTGAAACGCCATGAATCGTGACCTGTTTACTTGGCAATCCATCTGAAAGGTCAATAATCGCCAATCTAGGTGACCGACCATCTTCCCCTTGCTGGACTGTGATTTCATCGCCATCTTGAACGATGTAATCTAATGATACGTCCTTGTGGTTTATTGTTAGGATCGGTTTTGTCCCATGCTCGCCTGGGATCGTAATTAATTGGCCGTTGAACTCAACCATCATGGCCATGCCAGGTCTTCCATACAATTTATTCAATTTTATCCCCGCAGTTAGCAGACAATCCCCTACTGTCATTTCTTTCATATCAAAGAGACGGATCGTTTGACCGTTCACGTTCACGCCCATATATTGAATCGGACTTTTATGAGCGGCTATAGCAATGCCGATTGGTGTAACGAGCTCAGGACCACGGTGTACATGATCGGCAATTGTGAGCTGTCCAATGGCTTCAATCCCTCGGATCGCGACACGATTTTTCGGAAGATTTAATTTGTCAGCCAGAATTTCAGGAAGCTTGGGGGTTAGACTGCCACCGCCAACTAGCATCACAGCCTTTGGTGACTTATTGTTATTTAAAGAAAAAATTTCCTCGCAAATAGTGTCTGCCAATTTTTCAATGGAAGGCATGATGCTTTCGATTACTTCAGTCCTTGGTATTTCCGTCTCAAACCCTAGAATATCGGTTACAGTGATTATATCCTGATCAATCAACTGCCTCTTAGCGGTTTCTGCTAACGGAAAATCGAGTAGAAATGAGTCACTGATGGCTTCAGTAATTTCATCGCCAGCAATCGGTACCATACCATAGGCAATTACGGTTCCTGAGTCTGTTAAGGCGATGTCAGAAGTCCCGGCTCCGATATCCACGAGCGCGACATTTAGTCTTCTCATCGACTGTGGGATCAGTACATTGATGGCAGCAATTGGCTCAAGCGTCAATGCTTGCATATGTAAATCTGCTCGTTTCAAAGCGGCAAGTAAACTTTCAACAACCACTTTTGGAAGGAAGGTTGCAATAATTTCCACAGAGGCTTGTTCACCACTTTGATCGATTAAGCTTGTGATTTCTTGACCATCAAGTCGATAATATAAAACAGAGTATCCGACACAATAATAATGATGGCTTGAATTGGAGTTGTTTTTTTCAGCCACAACGGCTTGCGCTATTTGAACGGCACTTAATTCAAGATGAAGAATATCATCGTGCTGGAGCATCGGTTTTCCTTTAATATCAATGCTGATTGCGGCACGCTCTGTTTTAAGTGCACGTCCGGCTGCAGCCACCGATACACTGGTAAGTTTGCCGTGTTTCTTTTCCAATGTGTCTTTAATGGCTTGAATGACCTTCGAGACAGCGATCACATCGTGGATTTGCCCGTCGAGCATAGCCCGTTCACGATGTTCCATTGAAACAATATCTGTTACTTCAAATGAATCAGCCGTTTTTTCTAAAATAATTCCTACAACGGAACGAGTACCAATATCAAGCGCGAATAGTTTTTCGTGCACAAAGAACACCTTCTTTAGACTGAAATATACTTTAATGCTTAAAAGCGTTTAATTAATAAAGAAAAAAATAGTGACAATTCAAAAATTTTCATTTATAATAAATGAAATTATATAAAAACAGTAACATATTTTTTCAATTCATAACAGATTCCGGACGTGAATGATAAAAACTTGCCAGCCTCTCATAAATCATGAAGCAGCTCTGTTTTTTTAATTGGTTAACCGGAAAGGAAAGGGTGGATTATTTTGAGTAATAATGATTTGGAACTTTTGCGTGAGAAATTAGATGATGTGAATTTGGAGTTATTACATCTTATTAACAAACGTGCTGAACTTGTACAAGAAATTGGCCAAGTGAAAGAAAAACAAGGGATTAACCGATATGATCCGGTTCGTGAACGAAAAATGTTGGATTCAATTGAGGATCATAACCAAGGGCCACTAGATCTTGCATCACTTAAACATATTTTCAAAGAAATCTTTAAAATGGGTCTAGGTTTACAAGAAGAGAATCAGAAGAAAGCGTTGCTTGTATCTCGCCAGAAAAAAGCGGAAAATACAGTGGTTGACTTGAAGGGCGAGCTAGTTGGAAATGGTATTCCAAGCTTTGTGTTTGGTCCTTGTGCCGTTGAATCGTACGAACAAGTTGCTCAGGTTGCTGAAGTAGTCAAAGCAAAAGGGCTTAAACTACTTCGCGGTGGTGCTTATAAACCTCGTACTTCTCCATATGATTTCCAAGGTCTTGGCCTTGAAGGATTAAAAATATTGAAGCAAGTTGGTGACAAGTACGACTTAGCTGTTATCAGTGAAATTGTCAGCGCGAATGATATTGAAACAGCGCTTGATTATGTTGATGTGATTCAAATCGGTGCACGAAATATGCAAAACTTTGATCTATTAAAAGCTGCTGGAAAGGTGAATAAACCGGTTCTTTTAAAACGCGGACTTGCTGCTACGATTGATGAGTTCATCCATGCAGCTGAATATATCATGGCACAAGGGAATGGCAACATCATTCTTTGTGAGCGTGGAATTCGTACGTATGAAAGAGCAACGAGAAATACATTAGATATCTCAGCTGTTCCAATTTTAAAACAAGAAACGCATTTACCTGTCATGGTTGATGTTACACATTCAACTGGTCGCCGTGATCTATTGCTTCCAACTGCAAAAGCAGCTATAGCAATTGGTGCAGATGGGGTAATGGCAGAAGTTCACCCTGATCCAGCAGTCGCACTATCTGACTCTGCGCAGCAAATGGACTTCAAACAGTTTGATGAGTTTTATAAAGAAATTCAAAAAATGTTGACTAGAGTAACTGTATAAATTGATTTACTAAAGAGAGGCTGTCCCATAATAAAAGAGTTAGACACCACATCTTCTATATATCGTTTACAAGATACAATAAACGGTATATAGAGTGTGAGGTCAGACGCTTTTGGGACAGCCTCTCTTTTTTCTCGTGTCTTGAAAAAAAGGCGAGGACATTCGAACGTATTGTCGTTTTTTTGTTGATTGACAATAAAGTCGTTCAAAACATAATCAAGTTGTTACATTTACAATAAAGCTATTTAAAAATGCCCATTATGTTCTTCCACAATCGGGCCATAGTGGAAAGGACGTAAGCGTAAAATAAATCCTCATCTGTTTTTTTGACAGTTAGGGATTGTTTTACGCTTACTTTTCAATGGAAGAATGCGACTTTACGTCGTTTGAGAAAACAACTTTATTTTCACTGAACACCAGAAAATACCTTGATTTTTACATTTGATTGGTTTGTACTCTATTATAAATGTGACAAAAGACTTAGTTTTTAATATAATTTGGTAGTATAAATTTTCTGAAAAATGATAGAGATAGGTATGTTATTAATAAATGGGGTCTCGCAAACATTTCGTATTTTTGTACGCTAAGAAAATGGACTGTTTTACGTAACTAAGCCCTTCTGAAAAATGGTTTTCAGTCGTTTTAAAGGAACTTTGATTTTGGAGTGAGTTTTGGTTCGTGGTTGGTTTTATTTTGCTGCCTAAAGGGAGGAATAAAATATATTATATGGAAATAATTTCAAGTACCTATCATCTCCCCCTTGTTCTTCTTTCTATTATTATCGCTATTATTGATTCATTTGCTGCACTAGATCTAGGAATTCGAATAAATAAGGCAAAAGGTTTTGCACGATTCATATGGTTATTTGGCGGAGCGTTTGCGATGGGGATGGGCATATGGTCCATGCATTTTATTGCCATGCTTGCATTCCATTTGTCGATCCCAGTCACGTACAATTTAACCTGGGTCATTGTTTCGATTATCCCTGCCATTATTTCATCTGGGATAGCTTTACATATTGTTAGTAGACCTTCTCTAGGTACAGCATCAGTGATCCTTGGGTCCCTTTTTATAGCGACAGGAATTGTTTCCATGCATTACATAGGAATGGAAGCAATGGAGATGGGGGCGTCTATTGAATATAATCCCTTTTTATGGGTACTTTCCGTCATCATCGCTTTTTTTGCTTCATTAATAGCTCTATATCTATTGTTTGATGTAAGTCAGAACCCCAAAACACCAAGAATATGGTGGAGAAAAGCTGGCAGTGCCCTAATAATGGGGATCGCTATTTCGAGTATGCACTATACCGGAATGGCAGCTGCAAAGTTCAAACCTCATCATCATCAACTTAGCTTGTCAGGACCAACATTCGATAGTACCCTTTTAGCCTATTCTATTGGAATTGGCATGCTAATCATATTAGGATTGGTGTTCATTAGTACTTTTATTGAAAAACGATTTGAGTCTCAATCCATAGAGTCAGAAAGAAAGTTTCGCTCAGTCATAGAGTCTGCTAACGATGCCATTATTTTAGCCGATAGCAAGGGTGCTATTATTTCATGGAACAAGGGAGCCCAATTCATTTTTGGACATCAGGATAAAGAAGTCTTGGGTAAAAAACTACAGATCATTATACCCGAACGATTCAGAGAAGCTCATCAAAAGGGGATGGAACGTTACCTTTCTACAGGTGAACCCCGTGTCATTGGAAAAACGGTCGAATTACAAGGACTCAGGAAAGATGGAGATGAATTTCCGATAGAGCTCTCCCTTGCCACTTGGCAAGAGGAAGGAAATTTCTACTTCAGCAGCATTATTCGAGATATCACCGAACGAAAACAGGCTGAAGAAAAAATCAACCAAATGGTTTATCGTGACCATTTGACAGGACTGCCCAATCGTCATTTGTTAAATGATCGCCTCACTCAAGCACTTGATCAGGCAAATGAAAATAAGCATATTATTGGTATTATGTTTATCGATTTGGATCGTTTTAAGTTCGTTAATGACACATTAGGACATGCTGTAGGTGATCACTTATTGATTGAGGTTGCCAAGCGTATTCAAGCCTGCGTGGGTAAAATGGATACAGTTTGCCGTCAAGGTGGAGATGAGTTTATTGTTCTCCTTCCCAATACTACATCTGAAGACGTTACTAAAAGTGCTCAGAAAATAGTAGATTTATTCAGTCACACAATTGTGCTAAATGAAGATGAGATGTTTGTGACACCATCAATTGGGATTGCTCTATATCCGTCCGATGGTAGGGATATAGAGACTTTGATTAAAAATGCTGATACGGCCATGTACCGTGTAAAGGAGCAAGGGAAAAATAGCTTTCAGTTTTACACACCTGATATGAACGAAATGGTTTCAAAAAAAATGCAGGTAGAGATTGGATTACGGAAAGCGTTGAAACGTGATGAATTTATGATTCATTACCAACCTCAAGTTGATGTAAATTCCGGGGAATTGATTGGTCTGGAAGCTCTTATCCGCTGGCAGCATCCTGAGTGGGGAACGATCTCTCCTGCTGATTTTATCCCTTTAGCGGAGGAAACTGGATTAATCATACCAATAGGCGAGTGGGTACTTTATGAGGCGTGCCTTCAAAATAAATCTTGGCAGAATAAGGGGTTTCCACCTGTGAGAATAGCTGTTAATATTTCTTCCCGTCAATTCCAACAAAGTAATTTAGTTGGAATGGTCAGCAAAACGCTAAAGGAAACGGGACTTGATTCCAAGTATCTTGAGCTTGAGCTTACGGAAAGTATTATCCAAGATTCAAAGCATGCGATTTCCACAATGCATCAATTAAAAGAAATGGGGATTCATTTATCAATAGATGATTTTGGAACGGGTTACTCTTCTCTAAGCTATTTAAAAACTTTCCCCATCGATACTTTAAAGATTGATCAGACTTTCACCTCGAATATTTTTACTGATCTTAAGGATGCTTCCCTTGTTGATACTATTATTAATATGGCTCATAACCTAGATCTAAAAGTGATTGCCGAAGGTGTTGAGACGTTAGAACAACTTCATTTCCTTCAACAAAGACAATGTAACGAAGCCCAAGGATACTTTTTTAGCCGACCTATTTCTGCTGAAGAAATGTCAACTGTATTTAAAGAACAATTCTTATCTAAGATTCAATGATGTATTAAAAATCTGAAAGATCTAGCCCATGTTTACTTCTATAACTGTTGGATTCTTTAATTCAATAAGCGAATAATTTTGTTTTTCAGGAATAGCAGTTAATGTTTCATCATAATAAAGTTGTTTAAGAACGACATCAGTAATAGAGTATATTTGTTTCTACGCTGTTTGAACGGATCTTCTAATATTTATAACAGAATCAATCCTAGCAGAATGGATGGATAGCGTGATATGGAAGCAAGTGATCATTGCCTGGAACAGTAGGAGATTGCATAGCGAGCTACTGAACCCATTCCATTGCCCTGTTTAGGGTTTTGATAGAATTTCGAACATCAGTATTCTGGCGTAATCATTGTTAATGGCAAGATCCTTATATTTATTATAATGTTTCGGACATGATCTAATCTATTGAAAAGGGATTAGGAAAAATAGAGTGTCCAATTTTCTTAGAAAAACAGGGGGATTTGAATGATTGTACAACATGAAGAAGTAAATGACGGATTGGTATTTAAGGCAATAGATTCTAATTTAGCAATTATTCGTTTTGATTTTGATCGCCATGTTGTTTATGTCAACGACATTTTTGCTCGAACTATGGGCTACAAAAAAGAGGAAATGTATGGTTTGCATCACAGGAACTTTTGTTTTCAGGACTTTGTGAATAGTCCACAATATGAATCGTTTTGGCAAGAATTATTATCTGGTAAAAAGTTTCAAGATAAAATTGAGCGAATGGACGCAGAAGGAAACCGAGTGTGGCTGGAAGCAACATATATGCCTATATTAGGTGAAGATGACCGAACTGTTATAGGTATTTTGAAAGTGGCAACGAATATAACAGAAAGGCAAAATATGATTTCGCAATTGGCGGATAGTTTACAGAAAATGGCGGAAGAATTGAGTGATAGTGCTGAAATGGGTATTCAACGTAGCAAAGAACTTCTTATCGGCATCAACAAAATTGCTGAAGTGTCTGTAGAGAACACGAATACTTTAAATGAACTACAAAAGAAGGCAGATTCAATCAGAGGCATCGTAAAAACGATTCGTGATGTTGCGGCGCAGACTAATTTATTAGCGCTCAATGCAGCAATTGAGGCAGCGCATGCTGGTGAGTATGGTCGCGGGTTTGATGTAGTCGCTAAAGAAGTACGTAAGCTTTCCTCAAAAGTAGAACATTCTATAATAGAAGTGCGAGACAGTATTGAGGCGATCATCAAAGAAATCGAAAATATCACTAATGGTATATATCGTGTAGATAAAAATGTTGAAAAAAGCCAAATGAAAATTCAAGTAGCAATGAAGGATTTCACACAAATTTCATCATCAGCCGAAGCGTTGGATGTACAGGCAAAAGAATTCACAAAAATTATTTAATGCAGAACTTAAGATTTAAACGACTTTATTGTTATATTTTTATAAAAAAAATCAATTCATAAGGTTTGTATGCAAATAATAGATAGATACGTTGCAGTAATGCGCTACTTATCGTATGATTAAAGGAATCTTTACTAAACACATCTAGTTATTAACTATTTTCTAGGAATGAATAGAGAGTTTTGTCGAAAAGTATGTTATAATTTGTATGTTTTTCTAATAAGACGTTTATAGTGTACGGCATGAAATCTCATAATGTTTAAAAGATAGGGACAGTGCCTTTTTGACTTGGCATGTATACTTTTAATAAAGTGAAACTACCGCTAGTGGGGTGTAGTTCCATACTGGTTGTTAGTTGAACAGGATAAAGTAAGAAATTATAATTATTTCAATGAATTTAGGTATCTAGAATAAGTAAATGCAAAATGATAGTAGTGAAGGAGTGGTTTGGTGAATAATATTACAATTTATGATGTTGCGCGTGAAGCAAGTGTTTCTATGGCTACCGTATCTCGTGTTGTCAACGGCAACCCAAATGTTAAACCAGCAACAAGGAAGAAAGTATCGGAAGTCATTGATCGATTGGGGTATCGTCCAAACGCTGTTGCTAGAGGACTAGCAAGTAAAAAAACAACAACGGTTGGTGTGATTATACCCGATATTTCAAGCATTTTCTATGCGGAATTGGCACGTGGGATTGAGGATATTGCCACGATGTACAAGTATAATATCATCTTGAGTAACTCTGATGAAAATCAAGATAAAGAGTTACGTTTATTGAATACGATGCTTGGGAAACAAGTGGATGGAATTGTATTCATGGGATCTAACATTACGGAGACTCATATTTCAGAGTTCCAAAAGTCACCTGTTCCGATCGTGCTTGCGGGAACGGTTGAGGATACGAAGCAAATTCCATCTGTTAATATCGACTATGAAGCTGCAGCATTTGATGCAGTATCGACATTTACAGGGAAAGGGCATACTCGAATTGCTTTTGTTGGCGGTAACCTTGAAGATCCAATTACCAAAAAGAAGTTAGATGGCTATAAGCGTGGATTAGAAGCTGCTAATATTTCGTATAACGAAGAATGGATTGTCGAAGGGGATTATACCTATGATTCAGGAATCGAATCATTAGACAAACTACTTGAATCTCAATCTAAACCGACTGCGATTATTGCTGGTACAGATGAGATGGCACTTGGAATTGTTCATGGCGCGCAAGATAAAGGCTACAATGTCCCGGAAGATTTCCAAGTTATCAGTTTTGATAATACACGTCTGACTTTAATGGTGCGTCCGCATGTTACAACTGTTGTCCAGCCACTTTATGATATCGGGGCTGTTTCAATGAGATTGCTGACGAAATTGATGAACAAAGAAACAGTCGAAGGACAAGAGGCTGTTATTCTTCCTCATCGAATTGAAGAAAGACAATCAACAAAATAAGAAGATATGGGGCTGTCTCAAAAGCTATTGTTAGACCTCGTAATCCACACAGCATACTGGTAAATATGCTGTGTGGATTACGAGGTTAGGGCTTTAATGAGACAGCCTCTTTTTTCTGTGGAAAAGGGGCGGGGCTTCGCAAAATCAGTTCCGCACTGCCACCTTCATAAGGCGATACTGTTTTTAGAACCTGAACCTTTTTGTTGGACTTTAGAGAAGACGCTCATAGGTATTTTGTGCTGTTTAGGCGCATGAATTCCTATGGTGAAGCCGATTTGTTTGCCCGAATGGGATATAATGCTTTTGAAACGGTTTGTGCATTTGTCTCTGTTATTTCCTCTCGTCTAGGTATCGGTTTATAGATACCTTCTGGATCTTCCCAAGTAGCTGGGAGTGTGACAGATGTCTCTGTTTGCCAACGTTTAATCCAATTTTGTGGCAATGGTCCTGAATTTTTATTATTATCGGTCATCTCCAACCAAATAAATGACCAAGCTCTCGGTACGACCCGCCAAATATCATAGCCGCCACCCCCCACAGCAATCCAGCGCCCCCCGCAATATTGATGGGCGAGTTCATGGGCAAGCTTAGGAATTTCTTTGAAAATCCGCATGGTGGCTGATAAATGTGTTAAAGGATCGTAATAATGTGAATCTGCACCATTTTGAGTAAGGATTACATCAGGCTTGAAATACTCAATAATTTCTTTAAAAGAAGTTCGGTAGGCATCAAGCCAAGAATCATCTTCTGTAAACGCATCAACAGGAATATTGAACGTGAAACAATAGCCATTCCCTTGTCCGCGTTCATGAATATTTCCAGTACCGGGAAATAAATAACGCCCTGTTTCATGAATCGATAGCGTACAGACATCTGGATCATCGTAGAAGGCCCATTGCACGCCATCACCATGATGGGCGTCAGTATCAATGTATAAAACGCGCGCATGATATTTTTGCTGCAAATATTTAATGGCTACAGAGCTGTCATTATAGATGCAAAACCCAGCAGCTTTTCCCCGAAAACCGTGATGTAGACCACCACTTAGATTTAAAGCGTGCTTGGCTTGTCCTGTCATGACATAATCACAAGCTTGCAGGGTGCCGCCGACCAATAACGCACTTGCTTCATGCATATGTTTGAAAATAGGCGTGTCCTCGGTGCCAAGGCCAAAATTCTCCGCTTTTTCCAAAGAGAGCTTTCCAAGGCCGGCAAGTTTGACTGCGTTTACATATTTGGGGTCATGAATCAATTGAAGCTCTTCGTCTGTCGCTATTCTTGGCTTAATGATATCTTCCTCAGCTATTGCTTCATGCGCTCGTAATAAATCAAGGGTGAGCTCTAGCCGTTTTGGGTTGAAAGGGTGATGATCATGGAATTTGTATGTTAATAGCTCATCTGAATAAATGAATATGGCATCTTTTTTCATGATTAGCTCCTTTTTGCAGTGGGCCGTAAAACCTGATTACTTTCCCGAAAATGGCTAATACTTCATACAGTACGCCAATATTGTTCAGATCTTTTCCTTCAAATCGAGAACGAGGTAGGCGTATGTGTGATAGCAACAAGTCAGGCCATAGTATGATGAGGATCTTAGTAAGATTGATGATATCCTGTTTCTTGATTTGTGCAATCATCCTTTCAATTCCTCCTAAATGTACGTAAACATTAATACATGAAACGATTCATAAATCTCAGCCGATCAAATTTCTGAACGGACTCAAGGGGAATGTGTTTGCCAATTCGCGCCATTAAGCAATTAGCTGGATGTGAGCTTATTTCAGGATCATCTGTTGCATAATAAACAAGCCCACCAGCGTTCATCATTTTTTCCATCACTTTTCGGTACTCCCACACATTCAAGCCTGTTCCTTTTAAATCCCAATGCCAATAATACTCCGTCGTTATAATGATATAATTTTCCATGCTTTCATCCATCATGGATGCTCGTATTAAATTTTTTCCGACAGAAGCTCCACGGAAATCGGGGATGACTTCAATGGCTCCAAGTTCAAGCAAATCCGGCATTTCAATCTCAGACCATCGCTCCAGCGGGTCTGGATATAAGTAGGTCACATAGCCGACGATTATGTTCTCACTTCGGGCAATGATAATCCGGCCTTCAGGAAGATCCGCAATTTCAATTAAAGCTTGATGTTGCTGTATTGCGGGACGAAATGCAACTAAGTCCTTGTGGAATTCATAAGATTGTAGTTCAGTTGCTGTTATCGGCCCTTCGATAATTAATGTTTGTTGCATTGTTGTAACTTCTATTCTGTGATACGTCTTGTTGTGTTCCACATTTTCACCACCTAAAAAACTGTTACTTTCATTATACATAAAACAATAGAATATTAAAAAAATTGTGAAAAAAGGTTAATTATATTATAATCAGTCTAGAAAGTATGCAAAGGGGGATGAATATTTATGAAATTGGAAGCGTTACCATCAGTAAAAGGGGATTATAATCTAGAAGATTATGAGAATACTTACAAGCATTTCGACTGGTCTGAAGTCGAGAAGGAATTTACTTGGTCTAAAACAGGAAAGGTAAATCTTGCATATGAAGCAATCGATCGCCACGCTGAGTCATTCCGGAAAAATAAAGTGGCCCTCTATTACAAAGATGATCAACGTGCCGAAAAGTATACATTTAAGGAAATGAAAGAATGGTCAAATAAAGCAGCAAACGTAATTAAGGAGTATGGAAATATCAGTAAAGGAGATCGTGTGTTTATTTTTATGCCACGTTCACCAGAGCTTTATTTTGCGGTGCTCGGCGCGATCAAAACAGGTGCAATTGTCGGCCCGCTCTTTGAAGCTTTTATGGAGGGCGCTGTTCGGGATCGTTTGACTGATAGTGGAGCTAAAGTGTTAATTACAACGCAGGCTTTACTATCGCGCGTTCCTGTAGATGAGCTTCCCGATTTAAAACATATTTTTATTGTTGGAGAAAATATTGAAGAAACCGAAACGCAGTATGATTTTATGAAAAAAGTAGCAGAAGCAGATAAGAACTTCGCGATTGAATGGGTGGACCGAACGGATGGAGTGATTCTTCATTATACATCTGGTTCGACGGGGAACCCAAAAGGTGTCCTGCACGTACATAATGCCATGATACAGCACTATCAAACTGCTAAATGGGTACTGGATTTGCAAGAAGAGGATGTATATTGGTGCACCGCAGATCCTGGCTGGATAACAGGAACTTCTTATGGCATATTTGGGCCGTGGCTAACGGGAACGTCGAATGTGGTAGTAGGCGGTCGTTTTAAGCCAGAAGCCTGGTATAAAACGATTGAAGATTATGGGGTAACGGTTTGGTATAGTGCTCCAACTGCATTCCGCATGCTGATGGGTGCGGGAGATGAAGCTGTGAAGCAATACGATTTACGTTCATTGCGCCATGTTCTAAGTGTGGGTGAGCCGTTGAATCCTGAGGTTGTCCGGTGGGGGATGAAGGTCTTTAATAAGCGAATTCATGATACCTGGTGGATGACAGAAACAGGCGCACAATTAATTTGTAATTATCCGAGCATGCTCATTAAACCAGGTTCCATGGGTAAACCGATTCCTGGGGTTCAGGCTGCGATTGTCGATGATCAAGGAAATGTGCTACCTTCGCATCGAATGGGGAATCTAGCGATTAAGAAGGGCTGGCCGTCTATGATGCAGACGATTTGGAATAATAAGCAAAAATTTGAATCTTACTTTATGCCGGGAGATTGGTATGTGTCAGGAGATTCTGCGTATATGGATGAAGAAGGATATTTCTGGTTCCAAGGGCGTGTCGATGATGTGATCATGACGTCAGGCGAACGTGTAGGACCATTTGAAGTAGAGAGCAAGCTTGTGGAGCATCCAGCCGTTGCAGAAGCAGGTGTCATCGGTAAGCCAGATCCAGTACGCGGGGAAATTATTAAAGCGTTCATCGCGCTTCGAGATGGATATGAGCCTACACAAGAGTTAATCGAAGAAATTCGAACATTTGTCAAGCAAGGACTAGCAGCTCATGCGGCTCCAAGGGAAATTGAATTCCGTGAAAAATTACCAAAAACACGAAGCGGAAAAATTATGCGCCGTGTGCTTAAAGCATGGGAGCTTGATTTACCAACAGGAGATTTGTCTTCAATGGAAGATTAACAATATGTAAAATAAAAAGATCCTCTAAGGCATTTTGTGAGTGCTTAAGAGGATTTTTTTATCCTGTTTAACAGGCTGTAAAACCCCCACCTCAATTTTTGTGAGAGACTCAAGAAATAAATAGGTGGGGGATGAAAAAAAACCCAACTGATGGAAGTTTCACTTTATCTGGTATAACTGACTGTAATACACTAAAGAAATCTACACCACGCTATATTGTCGCACCAATCGCTATCATTTTGAAGTGTATCCTCGCTTAACAAGGTATTAGTGGCGGTAGAGCGGGACTAGTGAACAGTAGGGGAAACCGACTGATGGAAGGTTCACATTATTTCAAAAAAATTATTTAAGCAAAGTACTAGTAATCTAATGTAAATCGTATTATAGTAATGAAAGATCAAAACCAACTTATCTTATACGAATAAGAAACTATAATGGTTCAGGAGGGGTATACATGTTAGGATATGTACTATTGAATATTGCTATTATGCTAGTATTAGTAGCTGTTTTATTTTATATGCAAAAGAAGCATATGTCATTTACGGTAAGAGTGTTTACCGGATTAGGTTTGGGGGTTGTATTTGGATTCGTTCTACAACTTTTCTCAAGCCCAGATTCTGAAGTCATTGCTTCTTCGGTTGGCTGGTTCAGCATTATCGGTAGCGGGTATGTGAAATTCCTGCAAATGATTGTTATGCCACTTGTCTTTATTTCGATTATTTCAGCGTTTACAAAGTTAAAGCTTACTAATAATATTGGGAAAGTCAGTACATTAATTTTAGGCATTCTAATCGGTACAACGGCTATTGCGGCGGCAATCGGCATTGGATCTGCTACAGTATTCAATTTAGAAGCTGTACAAATTGAGCAAGGTCAAGCAGAGATGGATCGTGGTCTTCAACTGGAAGAGAAATTTGGGGCTTCACTCGAAGGGAAAACAATGCCACAGCAAATTCTTGAATTTTTCCCTGCTAATCCGTTCCTTGATTTAACGGGTGCTCGCTCGACTTCAACGATCGCGGTTGTTATCTTCGCCGCATTTCTAGGTTTTGCTTTTCTGGGAGTGAAAAGGAAGCAACCAGAGCATGCAGAAATGTTTGCGAAAATCGTGGATGTCTTTTATTCATTAATTATGCGTGTCGTTACTTTAATCCTACGATTAACACCATACGGCATCTTGGCGATTATGACAAACACGGTTGCTACAAGTGATCTTGATGCTATTTACAAGCTTGGTAAATTCGTCATTGCCTCTTATGTTGCGTTAATCATTATGTTCTTGATTCACTTGTTGATGCTATCTTTAAGTGGATTAAGTCCAGTAAAATACTTGAAAAAGGCATTTCCGGTACTAACGTTTGCCTTCACATCTAGATCAAGTGCAGGCGCATTGCCGTTAAATATTAAAACGCAGAAACAATTAGGGGTTTCTGATGGGATCGCAAACTTTGCTGGTTCGTTTGGATTATCGATTGGTCAAAACGGTTGTGCGGGAGTTTATCCGGCGATGCTAGCTGTAATGGTCGCACCTACTGTTGGGATTAATCCATTATCACCTTCGTTTATTGTGACGCTTATTCTTGTTGTTGCCATCAGTTCGTTTGGCGTCGCTGGTGTTGGTGGCGGAGCAACTTTTGCCGCATTGATTGTCTTATCGGCGATGGATCTTCCAGTTGCACTTGCTGGTGTGCTTATTTCAGTTGAACCGTTAATTGATATGGGACGTACAGCACTGAATGTAAGTGGAAGTATGACCGCTGGTGTGCTTACTAGTAAAGTAACTGGTGATTTGGATAAAGATGTTTACTTTAATGAGTCTACATCGATTGAAGTAGAGGCGTAAAAAAGGTAGAAGAATGTCGACAGTGTTGTCGGCATTCTTTTTTCTTTTTGAACAATCTCTTGAAGCGTGAATTTACAACAAACCTGAAAAAAACGAGGTTGCCCCTTTTTACGGGACAGCCTCGTTTTTTGTTTATACTCCCTGATTTTCAGGATTGGCTGGTTGCTCTGTAGGTGTCTCTGGGGTAGTACCCTCAGGGATTGTTTCTACTGGTTTTTCTACTGGTTTTTCAACCGGTTTTTCTTCTGGCTTCGCTTCTTGATTTGTTTGCTCTTTGCTAGTGTCTACTGTTTCACTTGGAATCTCCTGCTTTTTCACTTCTTGTTTAGTAACTGCGTTAGAAGGAGGTGATTCTTTACCAACGATATCAACTGCTGTCACATAATACGTTCCGTTTTGAATGCTGAATGCTAGGCTTTCGTTGGAACGAATACTGGCCACTCTTTGACCATTACTATAGATTCTGTATCCGACAACATCTCTTTCAGGATGAGAATTCCAATTAATACTGCTTCCGTTTAATGCAAGTGTTGGTGCAGCAGGCGTCTTACCGTTATCAGAAAGTGTTGAACCGGTGACAATCATATTCCCGGTAGTATTATATTTAGATAGTAAATCGTTTATATTTTTAATGTACTTTCCACCGATTTTATCGAGATACTCAGGATTCAGCATGTAGCCGCCACTTGTAAATTCGCTTGGTGTCTGAGAATGTGC
The DNA here is from genome assembly GCF_053653995.1 of Peribacillus sp. JNUCC 23. Next base: position 3,505,402 of record NZ_CM132202.1, on the reverse strand, counting down.
CAAGTAGCGACCACCACCAGCATAGACATATTGCCCATTAATAAAGCTATGATCTACTTTTGTTGGGACATATTTTACATTGAATAGATCCGTTTCGACCAATCCGGCATTTGAACAAGCATCAGATGGAAGTAAACCTGATATTGAACAGAAGGAACGAGTCACAACACCTGCTGGTTTTTCAAATTTGCCTTTAGGTCCAATGAGATCAGGATTTACACTGTAAGCTGAGTTGACTAAACTTGCCCATAGCTTAATATTTCGTTGGCTATACGTAAGTCCTTTATATTTATTATCAATTCTCTTTGGTGTATCATAACCTATCCATGTTCCAAATGTTACGTTCGGGTTTGTAGCAACGAACCAAGCATCTTCTGTATTGTTCGTCGTTCCTGTTTTTCCAGCCCAGTCAGATGAGAAAGATAACCTTCCATTTAAGTATCGTGCTGTTCCATTTGATATGACATCTCGCATAATATCTAGTGTAAGATAAGCGGTTTGCGGTGAAAAGACTTCTACCGGAGCCGCTTCGTGTTGATAAATGACTGTGCCATCTTTCGCTTCGATTTTGTCGATCATGTAGGCGTCGATGAATTGTCCGTCATTAGCAAATGTTGTAAATGCATTCACATTTTCTTCAACCGTTACCCCATTTGTAGGTGTTCCTAACGCTAAGGAAGGGATTGAATAGTCGATATCAATTAACGAGGTAAAGCCCATTTTATCAAGATAGGTTGCCGGGCGTTGATTTAAGATGCCCATATAATAGCTTACTGCAGGAATATTGTAGGAGTTAACGAGTGCCTTCCGGGCGTTTGTTAATCCAGTATACCCTTCTCCGGCATTTTTCGGTTGCCAGCCACCAATTGAAATAGGTACATTAATTCCGACAGATCCAGGTGAGATATATCCTAGTTCAAATGCAGGTGCATATACTAGAAGCGGCTTCATCGTCGATCCATTTGGTCTTTTGGCTGATGTTGCATGGTTGGTCTGCTCTCGATCAAAATTGCGACCGCCGACGAAAGAAAGAATCTTTCCTGTTTTGTTTTCAATGAGAATGGCTCCTGTTTCGACTGGTTCCTGAACAGTGACTTTTTCACCAGATTCAGGGTCGGTCACTTCTTGGGGCTTATCCCTGCCATAATATTCATAGTTTTTAACGACTTTTTGCATCTTATCATACATATCTTTGTTGATGGTTGAATGGACTTTGTAATTATTCTGTTTCAGTTCTCTTCTTGCTAGTGTTGTATATTGTTCTTTTAAATCATTATCTTTTTCTAAATCCGCTTTTTCATATCCGGATTGCTCTGCAAGAATATTCGAAAGAACCTCGATTGCTCGTTCTTCAAGTTCTACGACCAGCCAAGGGTATACTTTGGAAGGTGCTGTTTTCGGTCCGATAAAGTCTTTCGTAATATCATAATTCAGAGCATCGTTGTATTCTTGTTCCGTAAGATAATTTCCATCACGCATTCTTTTAAGTACAGTTTTCAATCTAACTAATCCTGGCTCAATACCTTCTGGACTTTTCAACTCAGCTTTTTGCGTATAAGGCGTATAACGAAAAGGACTTTGAGCTAGACCGGCGATAAATGCTGCCTGTGGAATGGAAAGGTCTTTTGCGTCGATTCCAAATATACCTTTAGCTGCCGATTGGACACCCGCGATATTCTGGCCGGAGGAATTCCTGCCAAAGGTTGATACGTTTAGGTATGCTTGCAGAATTTCATCTTTTTCTAAGAAATTTTCCACTCGAAGTGCGAGTAAGATTTCTTTCGCTTTCCTATCAAAGGATACTTCATTCGTTAATATTTGGTTTTTGATCAATTGCTGTGTTAATGTACTTCCACCGGATTGAACGGGTGCATTTGTCATTTCTTGAAAAATGGCGCGCATAACGGCTTTAGGTACGACACCTTCATGCTCATTAAAGTATTCATCCTCTGTTGCAATGATGGCGTTTAGCAAGTGTGGTGACATTTCATCAATGGTTATTTCTTCGCGCTCAAGATCGGACTTTAACTTCCCGAGAAAAATGTTATCAGCAAAATATAAGTCTGATGCTTCTTCATAATTATAAATATCTTTTTTGAGTTCATCTTTTGTGCGAATCGGCTCATCTTTGACTAAAGCGGCAAAATAACCTGCACCTACACCGCCAGCAAAGGAAAATCCTAAAACAAGGACTATAATAAACAAAAGCAGGATATTCCAAACTACATGATATGTAACTCTGGAGTATTTTTGCGTTGTTTTACTACGGAAGAAATTGGTGAATTTCAACCAAAATGATATAGGCTCATTTTCATTATTTTTCATCTATCATACCCCCTGAAATCAGATACATTATAGCATATATCCGTATTTAGAAGGGGGATTTTCAAGTATTTCTATAGGTTGTTGAACTTGACATAGCATTTAATATATGATAAAAAATCATTAACTAGAATTTTATTAGGAAAGCAATGAGAGGACTAAAGTAGTCAAACTATCCCTGTTTTAGAGAGCCGGTGGAAGGTGTGAATCGGTACACATAGTTTTGATGAATTACTTCCTTGAGCATTTGCTGTGAACGTTAAGTAGCAGTAAACGGTAGACCGCCGTTAACGGTTTTAAGACGGAGGATGAAGTATGTCCTCAAGTTGGGTGGTACCGCGAATATATTCGTCCCTTCATTTATGAAGGGGCGTTTTTTATTTGTCATTTTTTTAAAAAACAGGAGGAAATCACATGGAATTGCTTAAAGATTTAGAATGGCGAGGGATTATTTATCAGCAAACAGATGAAGTGGGAATGAAAGAACTTTTAGAAAAAGAAAAAATTGCGTTATATTGTGGCGTGGATCCGACAGCAGATAGTATGCATATTGGTCATTTATTGCCATTCTTAACATTACGACGTTTTCAACAGCATGGCCATCGTCCGCTTGTTTTAGTGGGTGGAGCAACAGGGTTAATTGGTGATCCGAGTGGAAAAAAAGAAGAGCGTTCCCTGCAAACATTGGAGACGGTTCTGCATAATGCCGATTGCCTAAAGGGTCAATTAACGAAGATTTTCGATTTTGATGGTGATAATGGCGCAATCATGTTAAATAATTATGATTGGATTGGCAAGATTGATATGGTTACTTTCCTGCGTGATTACGGGAAGTATATTGGCATTAATTACATGCTAGCGAAGGATACGATTGCTTCACGATTGGAAACGGGAATTTCATTTACAGAATTCACCTACACGATTTTACAGGGAATCGATTTCAATCATTTATACGACAATCATAATTGTAAACTGCAAATTGGTGGAAGTGATCAGTGGGGCAATATTACAACGGGTCTGGAAATGATTCGTAAATCTCACGACGAAGCTGTTAAAGCATTCGGGATGACCATTCCACTTGTGACAAAAGCGGATGGCACAAAGTTCGGGAAAACAGAAGGTGGAGCAATCTGGCTTGACCCGGAGAAAACGACGCCTTATGAGTTTTACCAGTTCTGGATTAATGCGGCAGATGCGGATGTAGTGAAATACATGAAATTCTTCACATTCTTATCACATGAAGAGATTGAAGCGTTAGCTCAATCCGTAGAAAGCGAACCACATTTGCGTAAAGCACAAAAAACGTTGGCAGAGGAAATGACACGTCTGATCCACGGCCAAGATGCTTTGGACCAAGCGATAAAGATTTCCGCAGCTTTATTCAGTGGAGACGTGAAAAACTTAAGTGCTTCAGAGATTCAAGTTGGATTCAAAGACGTGCCAAGTTTCAGCCGAAACAATACGGATGACATTAACGTAGTTGAACTAATTGTTGAAGCAAATATTTCACCATCTAAACGTCAAGCAAGAGAAGACATCCAAAATGGTGCGATCTCTATTAATGGAGAAAAAGTGACAGACTTAGCATATATCGTAACAGAAGCGGATAAGATTGAAGGGCAATTCATGCTTGTTCGTCGCGGTAAAAAGAAATATACGCTAATTAAATAATAGCTAAAGGGTCAGGCCTCACACTCTATACACCGTTATTCCGGTTTAATAGTAGATGTAGGGTTCTGACCTTTTTGTTAGGAGGCACAGTCATATTAGATCGATCGAGTAGGATTCCGGTTTGGCTTAAAAATTAGAAAATTGGCTTGAAAAGTGCACATGTAGGATTAAAAATCAGAAAAGCGTCTCGTAAAGTCCACATTTTAGTCCGCCAATTTCAGGTTCCAGCTCGGAATAAAACTTTCTAAGACAGATGTTTCAATGCCTCACGCTTGCTCAGCGGTTTTAATTGGTTTTGAGCGACAAATAATTGAACACTAGAAGCGTTCGTTTTGGCGTATTCCCGTAATACCCAGCCGATTGCTTTTTGTACAAAAAATTCATTGCTGTGTGCTTGGCGTAGAATGTAGTTATGCAGCCGTTTTTCATTCATATTCTCTTTATAGTAGAGTTGATAAAGAATCGCAGATCTTTGTAACCAAATATAATCATCGTCAATCCATTGATCAGGGTATGAGGAAACAAGTTCGGGGTATTGTAAAAACATATAGCCAAAGATATGAGGGGATAGGACATCGATCGTATCCCACCAAGATTTACTTTTGAGTAAACTGACTAGCCACGGCATGTCAGCGGGAGTAAGGTCTTTTTTAGTTTTTTCCAAGATATCAAGGGCTGCTTTTTGGTATTCTCGTTCTGGTTTTTCCCATAACGTAAGAATAACCGTTTCAAGGTTCTCTTTTGACGGTAATCCGTATTCTTGCAAAAATTGCTTAGTCAATTTTCTTCGAATGGGCGTTCGAATCCCTAAAAAATCAAATTGATTTCTCATATATTTTTTAGACCACATTGCATATTCTGTCTCGGCGTGTTCAGAATATAATTTTTCTAATTTTTGAATATAAAAATCCATAAGCTCCTCCATGATATGTCAGATTTGACTAATGACGTTTCTACTAAAACAGGAATGATGTATAAAAAAACCCCCATCCAAGGATGAGGGCCGAAAACAAAATCGATTAACGAGAGTAAAACTCAACGATAAGTGCTTCGTTAATTTCAGCAGGAACTTCAGAACGTTCTGGTAAACGAGTGAAAGTACCTTCTAATTTGTCAGCATCAAAAGTCAAGAAATCAGGAACGAAGTTATTTACTTCGATTGATTCTTTGATTGTGCTTAGGTTACGTGATTTTTCACGAACAGAGATTGTTTGTCCAGGTAACACTTTGAATGATGGAATATCAACGCGTTTTCCATTAACAAGGATGTGACCATGGTTTACAAGTTGGCGTGATCCACGACGAGTACGAGCTAAACCAAGACGATAAACAACGTTATCAAGGCGAGATTCAAGAAGAATCATGAAGTTTTCACCGTGTACACCTTGTAGTTTACCTGCACGGTCGAATAATGAGCGGAATTGACGCTCAGTAACTCCGTACATGTGGCGAAGTTTTTGTTTTTCTTGTAATTGCAATCCGTATTCGGAAAGTTTTTTGCGTTGGTTTGGACCATGTTGTCCAGGAGCGTAAGGACGCTTCTCTAATTCTTTACCAGTACCTGTAAGGGAAATTCCAAGACGACGGGATAATTTCCAGCTTGGGCCAGTATAACGAGCCATAGTATGACTCCTCCTTCAAATGTTTTTATTTGGGTAAAATAAAAACCGTTGCGATTCACGATTATGGTCATTTTGTTTTCATGTATCTTCGCCCTAGCAGCTGAGGGTTACGGGGTACACCTCTATAAAGAGGAACAAAATGAGACCGTAAAAGCACTCACATAGGCTGCACTATTTTACACAAGTAATAGTATATAATTTAAAAGAAATATAGTCAAGTGTATTTCCGTGTAGTTAGTGATGTACAAAATAAATCATCATGGTAAAATTACTTTAAAATGAGAATGTTTCAGCTTGAACAATTTACCCCGCATTAATGGGTAGTAAACCCCCCACTGATTGAAGTTTCACTTTATAGGCATAAAGAATCAGGTCTAAAAACATGCGCTTTACGTTTAGTTAATAGAAATTTCTAAAAAATTATAAAGATATTTTATACATACAAGTATATAATGAATAATATAGAAAAAAACGGAAAACTAGTAGTTCTATTTTACTGTTTGTTAGTGAGGTTTTAAAGCTTCAGCATTACTTGTATAGGGATGAGATAAAGATGAGAAGTATGACTCAGTTACTATATGAATTAAAATCGTTATTAATTAATCAAATGGATGATTCAAAGGGAAGAATGGAAGACACTTCTTTTCTTGAAAAATTTGTGCTTGAGATATGCGACGCTTTTTACGCTGAAGAAGTTACCTACTTTAAGCTAGACTATAGTCTCAAGTATTTACATATTGAGGCTTCTACCGAGCGTGATCAGGAGCGAAAGTATATCCCGATAGGAAGCATTGAAGTATTTAATAACTGTGAACCGTATTCTTATAAAGATTTTCAAATAGAAGCATTAAAGGGTTTCCATCTGTATTTGCCACTAAAACGCGAAAATGAATTAGTGGGACTGCTTGCATTAAAAGAAAGGGTTCCTGGTTCTTTTGAAAAGATCACTTCAGAAGAAGGCGAGGCGTTTTCAAGAGAACTGATGAAAATCTTAAATACGGCGATACATATTTCAGAGATTACGAGTGAAAGAAGGCGCTATAAACAGCTGTTTCGCGTGACTGAAAAATTTCATTCATCCATGAGTATGGATGCGGTACTCGGCGAAATTATCTCAACACTACAAGAAATGTATCCGTCTTTCACCTATTTTCTTCTGCTTTCCCATGATAATGCAAACCACGAAAACCTTCCGATAAAGGATCTCGGCTATGATGGTGAGAATGTGGCAGTTATGCAAGCGTATGTTACAGGAACTGTTCAAATCGAAGACGAGCTGGCTGCACGAAAAACAAATCTATATGCACCGCTGAAAGGAAAACAAGGCGTGTATGGAATTCTTCAAGTCATTGCTCCAAATGCTCGTATGTTTCCAGAGGAGGAAGTCGAATTTATTTCTTTATTAGCCAATACCGCTGGTGGCGCTCTTGAGAATGCACAGCTGTACCAGCAATCTCGCCGTTTAATATCTGATTTGCAGCTTATTAATGAAACATCCCATAGATTGAATTTAAATCTGCGTCTAAGTGAAACGATGGAGTTCATGAGAAATCAAATTACCGATTCCTTCCATGCGGATGAAGTGGGGTTTGTGTATATTCTACCCGATGGAACGGCTAATTTCTTGACGGGCAGCACAGAATTTTTTCATTCTGATCAAATGGGATTATACGTCGATTTCTTGAAGGAAAAGATTTGTTCCACTACGGAATCCCTGTTCATTAGCGATTTACAGCTGAAAATCCCTAACAAAGATGTGAAGTATCATTCGATGATGGCTGTTCCGATGATGGAGAGTGATCAAGTACACGGATTCGCACTTGTTTTACATAAAGATCCCTATTATTTTTCTTTTGAAACATTCAAACTGCTGCAATCATTGATTCACCATACGAGCCTTGCCTTGGCGAATTCGATGCTGCGCGAAGAACTGGAGAAAATGGTCATTACCGATCATTTAACAGGTTTGTATTCACGGAGTTATTTAGATGAGAAAATGTTGGAGTCGATGGAAAAAGATCAAAGAGGAACATTTATTTTGGTGGATATCGATGATTTTAAAAAAGTGAATGATACCCACGGTCACCAAATAGGTGATGATATTCTCATTCAGGTTTCCGTAATCATCCAATCGAGCATGCGAGAAACGGATATTGGGGCAAGATGGGGTGGCGAGGAGTTGGCAATCTATCTGCCAAATGTCTCCATACACGTCGGACAAGGGATTGCACAGCGAATTCAGGAGAAGGTAAGCGAACAAACGGACCCGAAAGTGACCATATCATGTGGGGTCTCCTATTGGACGAATGGACACAACGATCACGTCAAAGCCCTGTTTAAGCGTGCGGATGATGCTTTGTATGTTGCTAAGAATACAGGAAAAAATAAAGTGCTCGTTCAAGACTAGTCCTTATAATAATACCCGCTTTTGGATGTCCAAAAGGGTCTGGTCTCACACTTTTTACAGTGTGAGGCCAGACCCTTTTGTTTTGAGATAATCTCCGATATTTTTCAATAGTCTTGCAATTTTCAAATTACAAATACTTCACTAATGTATGCGTGAATTTCTCTAGCAATTCTTCGTCTATAGCATCGAAGCGATTCGTAATCGGACTATCTATATCAAGGACGCCGATTAATTCGTCTCCTTTTATGAGTGGGATGACAATTTCTGAACGGGAAGCGGCATCACATGCAATATGCCCTGGGAATTGATGAACATCTTCTACACGATACGTTTTACGTTCAGCAGCAGCAGACCCACAAACACCTCTACCAAATGGTATGCGAATACAGGCTGGTAAACCTTGGAAAGGTCCGAGTACTAATCCATCATTTTCCGCTAAATAGAAACCGACCCAGTTTACTTCATCTAAAAGCTGGTTAAGAAGAGCGCAAGCGTTACTAAGGTTCGCGATTCGATTGGGCTCCCCTTCAACAAGTGCGATTAGTTGTTTCTCAGCAAGCAAGTAATTCTCTTGCTTACTCCCTGTATATTGTTCGACATTAAACATAAACATTCCCCCTGCTTCATGATAAAAATACAACCTTCAACATTATTGCAAGATACCCTGTGGAAGTTGTCGAGAAGTTCTAACAGGATATTGCAAGTATTTCGAGAATAACTTATTTTAAGACTTGAAATTAGAGGAGGACTTCAAAATGAACCGCCAAACTCAAACGAAGGAAGCAATTCTTGAATCCGCTCTATATTTATTTCACTTGAAAGGCTATCATGCGACCTCCATACGGGACATTGCACATAAAGCCAAGGTTAATTCCGCTAATATTGCTTATTATTTCAAAAACAAACAAGGATTGCTAGAGTATTGTTTTACTACATATTTAGAAGACTATATTCAGCTGTTAGAGAAAAAACTTGTCCAGCTTGACCGAATTGGCACCCAAAACGGCTTACTGGCCCTTCTTACAGATGTTTTTGAATTTCAACGTAAAAACTTCTTAGCTGCGAGCTTTATTTATGGAGAATCAGCACTAGACTCTAATCTTAATCGAGAAGTTTTATCAACTTATTACATGAAAGAAAACTCTTATTTTCAATTCGTTTTAGAAAAAGGCGTACAAGAAGGCGTGTTCCGTAAAATTCCGCCAGCTATTTTTACGTTGCAAATAAAAGGACTCCTTTCAGCCCCAATTATACATGCCCACTATGCAAGAGAGGTCCTGCATGTATATACGCAGGAAAAATATTATACCGATAAATATCGTGATGAAGTCTGCTTGTTTTTAGTACAAAGCCTGTTTGTCAAACGCGAAATGCCAGTAGAATTACTAGTTTAACGTTTCTATTTAGAAAAAGCTTCTGCCAAGCAAGAGTTGAACCCTTGACCTAGATCTTTGGCTTGATGGGCATCAGACCCGAAACGTAAAGGAATGCCTAGCTGCAGGGCATATTTTACAAATCGCTCTGGCGGATAAGGCTCTAGACAAAGCGGTTTAATAGCACCAGCACCGTTATAATCCAGTTCATACCCTTGCCTACTTATATTGTCTAGAATGGAATATAACTTCTGATCATAATTTTCTTTCGGTGAAAAACGCTGCTGAAACTTATGAACAAGTGTAATATGTCCAATACGCTTGGGCTTGAAGTTCCCTAAATCAGCAGCAATACTTTTCTCTAATGTATCGTAATAAGATGAATAAACGGCATCTACAGACCCTACTCTTTTGGCGATACTATTAAACATTTCGTCACTAAAGTCGATGCAATGCCACTCATTTTCATCACGAATAAAATGAACCGATAGGATACTATCATCTAAATATTTACCAACTTTATTAAGGAATTTCTTAGTTTCTGCCTCAAATCCTTCGATATAATCTACTTCTAGCCCTGTCTTAATCCTGATTTTTTCCTTGTATCTCTCTTTTAATAAAGCGAGTTCTCGAAAATAGTCTAGTAAATGACCACGTTCCATCCCACTATCACGGTCTGGTGTAGGATCAATGAACCCTTCTGGCAAAGGAGCATGCTCTGTGAATGTCAAATCCTCGATTCCTAGCGCTATGGCTCGTTCGATATAATCTTCAAAAGAGTCGCTTGAACCGTGAGGACAGTACGGACTGTGAACATGACTGTCAATTTTCATCAAAATCCCCCCATAAATTCAATTTCAAGCACAATTCTGTAAAAAAAATATATTTATTAGTCAAAAATTATTGCTAACATGGTATCATAAAAGCATTGAATTGAACATGTAAACATTTATATAGATTGTTGCTGACTTGTGAGGTTTAGAATTGGGGGGCATATGATGGAGTACATACTAGGTATAATTATACTAGTTATTACGTTAATAATATGGGGATATTTTTTGAAAAAGAAGCATTTTAAAGAAATTGACCAGCTTGAGGCTTGGAAAATGGAAATTATGAACCGCCCAATATTGGATGAGCTTTCTAAAGTAAAGCAATTAAATATGACTGGTGAAACAGAAGAAATGTTTGAACGATGGCGTAATGAATGGGACGCCATTATCACAGTCTACATGCCGGATGTTGAAGAATTATTGTTCGATGCAGATGATTATGTCGACAAATATCGTCTCGGTAAATCCAAAGAAGTTCAGCAAATGATCTCGACTAAGCTTACGAACATTGAAACGGCGATCGAAAAGATTCTTCGTGAGCTAAATGAATTGGTCGGTAGTGAAGAGAAAAACAGGATTGAGATTGAAGAGATTAAAGAAGGCTACCGTACTATTAAGAAAAACTTGCTGGTTCATCGCCATACATTTGCCAAAGCGGCAGATCCACTTGAGAGTACGCTCGATGAAATAGTGGTGGTTCTTAAGCAATATGAAGAAGCGACAGAAAATGGAAATTATTTAAATGCGCGAGAACTTGTTTTATCGATAAAAAATCAACTTGTTACCATTCAAACAAAAATGGAAATCATTCCTCAATTGCTACTAGATGGTCATTCTTCACTTCCAACATCCCTTTTGGAGTTGAAAGATGGCTTTACGGAGATGAGGGAACAGGGATATTCTTTAGAGCATATTGAATTTGAGACAGAGATTTTGAGGCTTGAAACCGAGCTTGAACATTATAATAATCAACTTGATCTTGCGGAAACTGAGACTGCTGAAAAAGGAATCAATGAAATTTATGATAGTGTGAACCTTCTGTATGATTTACTTGAAAAAGAAGTGCTTTCCAAACAGTATCTAATAAAAAATGAGGATCTTTTGAAGGATAGCCTTGAAGCATTTGCATATGAGAATGATAAATTAAAAGCTGAGACAGTCGTTGTACGGCATAGCTATCATGTAACGGAAAGTGAACTAAGTGCTCAGAAGAAATTAGAAAAGCAAATTGATAAATTGGTAAAAAGGTTCCAATTACTTTCCTTGGAAATTGCAGATAATACGATGATCAGTTCTGTTTTAAGTGAAGAAATGCAGGGAATTGAAGCGATTCTAAACGAGCTGAAGGTGGAGCATGAAGCCTTTGCTGAGAAACTTCATGCATTGAGAAAAGATGAATTGCAAGCACGTGGGGTATTACAAGACCTGAGAAAGAAAATGGGAGATACTAGCAGGACGATCTCGCAAAGTAATATTCCAGGTCTGCCTGAAAAGTATCGGAATTTGTTAGCGGAAGCAAAAGAAAGCATTGAAGATGTTCAGAGTAAACTAGAGGAAAAGCCTCTGGATATGGGCTCTGTACACATTTTTCTTGAAAAAGCGATTGCTTCTGTCACAAGTTTATACGAAAACACAGAAGTGCTGATAGAGGAAATGCTTTTTGCAGAGAAAGTGATCCAATACGGAAACCGATATCGCAGTAGATACCCTGCTGTTGCTGAGGCTTTAAGAACTGCTGAACACTACTTTATGGAATATGAATATGAGCGGGCATTAGAAGTTGCAGCATCAGCCATTGAAAAAGTCGAACCAGGATACTTAGATAAAATCGAGGCGGATATGGAAGAAGTACTTTCATAATACGAAAAAATGAATGAAGAGGATGTCCTAAAGGGGTCTGACTCAGCACTCACCATACAGTTGATCGTGTTACTGACACTTCATTTAAACTGTATGTAGTAGCTACAGTCTGACCCTTCACTTATGGGACAGCCTCTTTTTGCGTAATCCAAAAGTAAAAGAGGATGTTTAAAAAGTCCGGTGAAAAAGCTTGCGAATTGCACCAAAGCTCATGAAAGACCTTCTGTTAAAATCACGCACGTCATGACGAGCAACACAGAAGTCAGCACATCCTGTGCAAGTCCGGTTACTGTATACGCGAAAGGTTGAGACATTCGCTCCTCGAACTTCTCGGCTCTTTTTATCCTCCTTTTTGAACTCGTACTAAAAGACTGATTTTGGCAAAATGAATCTTTTTCAATAATCGTGATTTATGGTAAAATGATGTGTTGTTAATAATCAAATGAAAGAACAAGAAGCTACACGATGCTTTTATATAAATGAAATCTTGAACAAAATTTAGTGCCAAAAGAAAGTAGCCTATAGCCCTTCTGAGTCTTACGATAGGTCAGGATGGTGTTCCCACATGATGTGGCTCTCTCCTCTTTCAAGGTGCTCGCGCTTTTGTTCTTTGGAGGGAAACATATGATTTATTTTGATAATAGCGCTACGACAAAGCCATATCCGGAAGTCCTCGATTCCTTTATAAAGGTGTCTACAGAATACTTCGGCAACCCTTCTTCCTTACATGGTCTAGGTGCTAAAGCTGAAAGCCTGTTAACGCAAGCAAGGAGGCAGGTGGCTGACCTTCTTCACGTGAAAAGCGTGGAGATTTATTTTACCTCTGGGGGAACGGAAGGAAATAACTTAGCAGTTAAAGGGATAGCACATGCTTATTCTAAAAGAGGTAAGCATATTATCACCACTGTTATGGAGCATGCTTCCATTAAAGAAACGTGTCAATTACTTGAAGAAGAAGGGTTTGATATCACCTATTTACAAGTCGATTCAAATGGGTTTGTTTCTGTGGAAGACTTGAAAAATGCTTTACGAACGGATACGATTTTAGTGTCCGTCATGTCCGTTAACAATGAGGTCGGTTCAATCCAGCCGATCGTAGAAATGGGTCACTTATTAAAAGAATATCCACAAGTGCTCTTTCATGTCGATCATGTGCAAGGTATTGGGAAGGTTCCATTAGATATAGCTACTGCTGGGATTGATTTATGTACGATTTCTGGTCATAAATTTCATGGCTTAAAAGGTACAGGTGTATTATACGTTAGAGATGGCATTAGGGTTTCACCGCTCTTCACTGGCGGCAATCAGGAGGCGAAGCTAAGGAGTGGCACGGAAAACGTTGCTGGGTTCGTAGCCTTAGCTAGAGCATTACGACTCACTTTACAAAAAAGCGCGCAGGATTATGGGAAGCTAATAGAAATTAGAGATATGTTATTGAATGGATTGAACGAAATAACGGGTGTGAAAATAAACAGTCCATTACATGGTGCACCCCATATCATCAATTTTTCCATTCCAGGCATTAAATCGGAAGTATTTATCCATGCGCTTGAAGAGAAAGAAATATATGTTTCAACGACAAGTGCCTGTTCGTCTAAGAAAAAGTCAATCAGTGATACGGTATTGGCCATGTTTCATGATCAGAAAAGAGCGGATAGTGTTATTAGAATTAGCACTTCATATGAAAACGAACTTTATGAAGTGGAGTTCGTACTTCAGGAAATTAAGAACACACTTTTAAAACTACAAAAGGTAATGAGGTAAAATAAATGAAATTTGATCATATTATCATTCGTTATGGTGAGATTTCAACAAAGAAACGTAATCGAAAAAGCTTTGTTGATAAACTCAAAAATCATATTCGTTGGGCATTAAGAGATTTTAAAGCGGCCAAACTGACCGCAAGTCGGGAACGGATGTACATTATATTAAATGGCGAAGATCATCAGAAGATCATTGACCAAATAAAAGGGGTATATGGCATTCAGTCATTAAGCCCAGCTTTAAAAATAGGCCGTGATATCGAAGAAATTAAAACGGCTGCTTTATATTATATCGACCAGTTATCGGGAGAAATTGAAACGTTTAAAGTTTCGACAAAGCGTTCGGATAAAGATTTTCCATATGATACGAATGAAATGAACCATCTTCTTGGTGGACATTTGTTACGGAATAAAGATGGAATTTTAAAGGTGGATGTGAAAAATCCAGATTTAGATTTACGTGTAGAAGTACGCAAGGAAGCAGTCTATTTATCAGGCGAGAATATTCATGGTGCAGGTGGTCTTCCATTTGGCTCAAGCGGAAAGGCGATGCTCATGCTTTCAGGCGGAATAGATAGCCCGGTTGCAGGCTTCCTTTCGATGAAGCGTGGTCTTGAAATTGAATGTATTCATTTCTATAGCCCGCCATTCACGAGTGAACGTTCCAAACAGAAGGTCATGGACTTAGCTGAAAAACTCGCATTAGTAAATGGAAGCATGAAAGTTCATATTGTTCCGTTTACAGAAATTCAAATGCTGATCCAAAAACAAATACCAGAGAACTATACAATGACGAGCACACGTCGTTTAATGCTGCGCATAGCTGATGCGATCAGAGAAAAAGAAGAAGCGTTGGCAATTATAACCGGGGAAAGTCTTGGACAGGTAGCAAGTCAGACGATGAATAGCATGTTTGCGATCAATGAAGTAATCTCAACGCCTGTATTGCGTCCACTTATCGCCATGGACAAATTAGAAATTATTGAGCTTGCGAAGCAATATGATACATTTGAGATATCGAATCAACCATACGAAGATTGCTGTACGGTATTTACACCGGCAAGTCCTAAGACAAAGCCAAAGCTCGAAAAGGTTCAGTATTATGAAAGCTTTGTTGACTTTGATAAGCTGATTGCAGATGCTGTGGAACAGACTGAAATCCAAAAAATTCGCTTTGGTGAAAAAGCTACTGGAGAAGGGCAATTAGAAGACTTGTTCTAGACTGGAAACTCTGACTATAATTACCAAGAAATCAACGAATGAAGCCATGTGTTTTTACACATTCTATACTTACAAGGAGGTGAAAAACACATGGCAAACAACAACTCAAATCAACTTGTCGTACCTGGTGTACAACAAGCTCTAGATCAAATGAAATTTGAAATCGCATCTGAATTCGGTGTGCAGCTTGGCGGTGAAACAACTTCACGTGCTAACGGTTCAGTTGGCGGTGAAATCACAAAACGTCTAGTTCAAATGGCTGAACAACAATTAGGCGGGTACCAAAAATAATTTCATAACAATGGCTGCAGAAAGCGGGCGATTTCGCCCGCTTTCTTTCATTTGTTTTCATTCCATCTTATTTTCTGATAAGATAAGAAAAATATTTATTATTTTACATACTTATAAAACTGTATAATGTATCTTGAGGTTTTGTATAAAGATAAAAGGGACAAAACTTTGTTAACTTGAACAGGATTACCAATGATAATGAGAATTAAACTAAATTTTGTGCGAAAATCTATAAAATTGTGCCGCAACATAAGGAAGTTGGTTTCCATGTTTTAAATAGTTAATGTTGTTTCTTGTAAAAAGGAAGGAGAAATACAATGAGAAGAGAAGATTTGATTGCTCCAGAGAAGTATAATCTTGTTAGTGAAATGGAAAGATTCGCAAAAGACAAGAACCGTTTAGCCTTAAAATGGGAATCTGAGGATGGAGTAAAGAAAGAAGTTACATACGATGCTTTAATGAAACGAGTTAACAAAATCGGTCATGTTTTAAAAGATGCAGGGTTGGAAAAAGGAGATATTGCTCTCATCATCATTCCAAGGCTAATTGAGGCATATGAAGTATATCTAGCAGCACTTAAGATTGGGATCGTGGTTATCCCATGTTCAGAAATGTTAAGGCCAAAGGATATTGAATACCGAGTAAGGCATGCTGAGGTGAAGGGAGTCATTTGCTATCATCAATTTTGCGATCAGGTAAATGCAGTTAAAGACACAGAGCAGCTTGTGAAATTATCGGTTGGTCAGGAAGTCCCAGGATGGCTCTATTTGGAGGAGAAAATACAATCATCCAGTGATACGCTTGCACTAGCTGATACGAAAAGTTCAGACATGGCTTTTCTTTCCTATACATCTGGTACAACCAGCAATCCTAAAGGTGTAGTACATACTCATGGCTGGGCATATGCACATTTAAAAACAGCAGCCGCAAACTGGCTAGGTGTTCGTGAAGGTGATACAGTGTGGGCGACTGCGGCCCCTGGTTGGCAAAAGTGGATTTGGAGTCCTTTTCTTGCTGTACTAGGATCTGGTGCTACTGGCCTTGTGTATCATGGCAAATTTGAAGCAAAGAAATACTTGCAACTACTTGAGGATTACAAAGTCAATGCTCTATGTTGTACGCCAACGGAATATCGATTAATGGCAAAAGTGGATAATTTGGCAGACTATAGTCTTACTGAACTACACAGTGCGGTATCGGCAGGCGAGCCATTGAATCGGGAAGTAATTGATATATTCGAAAAGTACTTCAATATTCAAGTACGAGATGGATACGGCCAGACAGAAAATACGCTGTTAGTCGGGATTTCCATAGGAATGGAACTGAAACCTGGCTCAATGGGGAAACCGACACCTGGTAATCGAGTTGAAATCATTGATGAAGATGGAGTACCTTGTCAAGTAGGTCAAGTCGGAGATATTGCTGTACATATCGAAACCCCAGCTTTGTTCAAAAGTTATTATCGCGACCCTGAACGTACCGCTATGCAATTTCGTGGCGAGTATTATGTAACGGGGGATAAAGCAAGAAAAGATGAAGACGGCTATTTTTGGTTTGAGGGGCGCGGGGATGATATGATTATCAGCTCTGGCTATACGATTGGACCGTTTGAAGTTGAAGATGCACTCATTAAGCATGCTTATGTGAAAGAATGTGCTGTAGTAGCAAGTCCGGATGAAGTAAGAGGACATGTCGTCAAGGCATATATCGTGCTTCAGGAACATGTCGATGAAAATGAACCACAGTTGGTGAAAACACTTCAAGAGCATGTGAAAAAAGTGACAGCACCTTATAAATATCCGCGGAAAATTGAATTTATTAAAGAACTGCCAAAAACGACTTCGGGGAAAATCCGCCGAGTAGATTTGCGCAATTTGGATGAGAATCATACGGGTTAAATAAAGAGAGGTTGTTTCACAAACGAATTAGCCCCTGCACCTACTATCATCGTTTATACGTGTACAGACATATCGGATAAACGGTGTATAGGGTGTGAGGACCAGTTCTTTTGTTTAGACAACCTCTTTTATTAAATGTTTGCTGATTATCTTTTTAAAGAAAATAACTTTAACAATGGATGCTTTTTCTTATCCACAATCTTCAACTCATTCATGACAAGATGATCTTCGTGTTCGGCTATCCATTTCTTAAGCGCTTCTTTATCCTGACAATGGGTTAAGTATGTCTGACCGCCTTTACCAACGGCGTTAATTACATATCTGTTAGAAATATTCCCCATATTTACTCTCCTACATATTCATAATGAAATTCCAAATCACAACAAGGTCTTGTGATCATATACAGTATACAATCTATTAATCTAAATAAATGCATTTCTTTTAGTTAATTAATTACAAATTTCGACAATGTAAAGATTACTAGCATTGTAGTCTGAATTACCCCATCTTAAAGGCTCTTCTCTAAGTCTTTATCCATAATAAAAACCTCGATTCTCTCCCCAGTTTTTGTACTAATATCACTATGAGAGGAAAGAACTTTACAGCCAGTATAATGTTCGACAATTTTTTCATAATCTTCGCTGTACATTTCACGAAGCAGCTCCCGCATTTGTTTGACAAGTTTTTTCCCAGAATTTCGATTGACAAGATGCTTTTCTTCTACCGTTAGAACACCTTTGAATCGGGTAATCAACATGTCATTAATGATATATGTTTTGGCTTCCTGTGGACCTCTACCGATCAACTCACGCTGGAATTTGATAAATGCGGCACTAATTTCAGCCTCTAGTTTCTTTTTGGAATTTGACATAATGCCTCCAATTACCTTTCTGAGATTTATTGGGTTATCATAATGTCCAAAGTAAGGTCTTGTCAATGCAAAAATAAAATCTTTATAAAACTTTAAAATTAGGTGAAATACGTAGAATTACTACGTGAAATAGAGTTATTGTGTGAATATTCGATTAATTTGCTTGTATTTGGATGAATTTGAACATATCTAGTACTTTTAATGAGTTTACAATGATTACGCAGCGGGCGTAGAATAATTCTCATAAATAATAAATTTGATATCGGCCCAATCTTAATTAATTGAGAACGGAGGACCCACTAATTTGGGATTAATTCTGCTTTTGCAGAAAGGATGAGATACTCTTTCGCCATCCTACCCGAAAGCTTTCTTCGCAGGCTTAGCGAAGGAGTTCATAAGACTACCTAATTTAAGGGGGCTTTTTTGTTGTGAGTGAAGCAAGAAAGCAGCCTAATGAACAATCTGTAGGTCTTTTTAATATATGTAAATATGAAAAAGTTTCTTGGATGATAGAACGCAAAGAGAGTGGATAACTTGCTGGGCGTTAAGTAGACCAATGAGTACTTTTTCTCCAATCAACATGTTGTTTTGGCAAGCATTCAATACCATTGTGTGAATCGTTTGGTTTACCGCTGGAATCTTGAATGATAGTGCATGACTGCATTATGGAGAAAAGTACCATTGGTCTTTTTGGTGTTTAATCTGCTTTTCCCTTTTTGATAAAGTGAAACTTCATTCAGTGGGGGGCTTGACTCTCCGTTAATGCGGGATAAATAATTTTATGACGCTGCAGAATGGAATGATGCTCGATTCAATATTT
The DNA here is from genome assembly GCF_053653995.1 of Peribacillus sp. JNUCC 23. The sequence goes on along the minus strand of NZ_CM132202.1, from coordinate 3,486,450 downwards.
TAATAAGTGGGAGATCATTATGACAAAAATAACAGATTTTCTAAACCCGCCAAAAATTCTTGTATTGGGCTTTGCGGCTGTAATTTTAATAGGTGCATTCTTACTCACACTTCCCTTCTCAACAGAAGATGGAGTCGGTCTCTCGTTCTTGAATGCTTTATTTACCGCAACATCTGCTACATGTGTGACAGGGCTTGTCGTTGTAGATACAGGAAGCACATTTAGCAGTTTTGGCGAGATTGTCATATTACTGCTCATTCAAATCGGCGGATTAGGGTTTATGATAGTTGCAACTTTTTTCTTTTTTCTCTTAGGCAAAAGAATATCACTGAAAGAAAGATTATTACTTCGAGAAGCGTTAAACCAATTATCGATGGAGGGCATTGTTAGGTTAGTAAAAAGAGTGTTGATTTTTACAGGAGCGATCGAGCTTGTCGGTGCTATTATTTTATCGATCCGTTTTTCTTTTGATATGCCGATTGGTCGAGCGATTTACTTCGGCATTTTTCATTCAATCTCCAATTTTAATAATGCAGGTTTTGATTTACTGGGAGGATTTCGGAGTTTGACCCCGTACGCAGAAGATCCAACGGTCGTGCTAACCGTTTGTGCGCTTATCACATTAGGGGGAATTGGTTTTATCGTAATGAATGAACTTTATGAATATCATGATACAAAACGCTTATCTGTGCATACGAAATTGGTATTACTGACTAGTCTAATTTTAACTGTAGGTGGGGCCATCATAATCTTCATTTTTGAATATGGCAATGATAAAACATTAGAGCCTTTATCCTATCTTGGAAAAGGATTAGCAGCCTTGTTTCAATCGGTGACAGCGAGAACAGATGGAGCTAATACATTGAATATTTCAGACTTAACACAACCAACATTATTTCTGACGATTATCCTGATGTTTATTGGCGCTTCTCCGGGTTCAACAGGTGGCGGAATTAAAACGACTACCTTTGCTACTTTACTTGGAACCGTCTTTTCACAAATTAAAGGAAAAGAAGATGTCGTCTTCTTTCATAAACGCATTGTTTTTGACACGATATTTAAAGCGCTTACTGTAACGGTAAGTGGATTATTCCTTGTTATTACCATGACCATGCTACTGAGTATCACGGAAAAAGGCCATGATTTTATGATGTATCTATTTGAAACGACTTCAGCGTTCGGCACAGTAGGTCTATCGATGGGATTAACCCCAGAACTATCACCTATTGGTCGTGTACTCATTATATTGACGATGTTCGCAGGAAGATTAGGTCCTTTAACGGTTGCTTTTGCCATTGCTATGAGGCGTAAACCGGATGCATTTCGTCATCCAAAGGGGAAAATAATGATCGGTTAATGAAAAATAGGGAGTGTAAATAAGATATGGTCAAACGACAATATGCGGTTATTGGTTTGGGGAGATTTGGCATGAGTGTAGCTCGAAAATTACATGAGGCTGGGCAGGATGTCTTGGGAATTGATTGTAATGAGGAACGAGTCGAAGATGCTGAATTAGCCGTTACTCATGCAGTCGTGGCAGATACTACAGAGGAAAAGGCGCTTATTTCAATCGGGATTCGTAATTTTGATTGTGTAATTGTCGCAATTGGGAATGACATGCAGTCGAGTATTTTAACCGTTATGCTTTTAAAAGAATTTGGAGTGAAAAAAGTCATAGCGAAAGCTCTAGGCAAGCACCATGGCCGGGTTTTAGAGAAAATAGGGGCTGATTGGATCATTTATCCTGAAAGAGACATGGGGGAACGGGTTGCCAATCAGCTCCTATCACCGAATATGTTGAACTACATTGAACTGTCAAAAGAATTCAATATCGAGGAAATCATCATTCCACTTAGAATGGCGGAAAAAAGTTTACGAGATCTTGATATTCGTGCCAAATACAATGTAAGTGTCATTGCCATTGTTAGAGAAGGAGAAATAATCGTATCTCCACCCTCAGATCAGATTATTCATACAGGAGATTTATTAGTGGTAATTGGGAACAGAGAGGACTTAGCTAAATTTTCAAATATAGAATCATCATTGTAGCTAAAATGTGACTATGAACAACAGCTACATCTAAGCGGATGCACAAGACTGACCAGACTTGGATTATTAGAATATGCTATTTTGATAAAGTCTCGTGGGGGTGCCTCGAAAAGAAGCATCAGACCTTTTGAGGCCTACTCTATGCCCCTAATACGTTTTCTTGTGGAATACTCTGGGTTTGGTGATACACTTTAGGAAGAAAGCAATGTGGTTAAATAGAGCAAGTGTGTGGGGGGCAAACAATGGGGACGCTTTGGTATAACGGAAGCATTTATACGATGCAAACAGAATATGATCAAGTAGAGGCGATTTTTACTGAAAATGGCTCAATCATTGAGGTTGGCGAGGCTTCAGCACTTCGAGACACATATCGAGACACCATTACGAATGAAGTCGATTTGCAAGGTCAAATGCTTATTCCAGGACTTGTAGATAGCCATCTGCACTTGATTGGACATGGTGAAAAGCTAATGAGGCTGGATCTTTCGATGATGAAGAGCAGAGATGAAATCCTACAGGCCTTACTTAAAAAATGTGCACAAACACCTGCTGGAGAATGGATTATTGCAGAAGGTTGGAATGAAAATGAATGGCCAGATTCTACACTTATATTGCGAGATGACTTGGATCAACTATCCAATGAACATCCGCTCGTTTTAAAAAGGGCTTGCCGTCATGCTGTCGTTGTGAATTCCTCGGCTTTGACAGGTAGTGGCATCAAGGAAAATATCGAGCAGCCGTTTGGTGGAGTGATTGGGCGGTATAAGGATGCCCGTTTAAACGGTATGTTTAAAGAAGCCCCTGCTTTGGAACTGATCATGAATCATGTACCGGGAATTACGGAGGAATATGTGAGGCGTGCGTTGTCTGCTTCGATTCGTGATTGCCATAGACTTGGTTTAACTGGGGGGCATTCGGAAGATTTACATTATTACAATGGATTTTTGCCAACTTATCAAGCATTTGTTTCAGTTATTGAGGAAGCGAAATTGCCATTCCGTGTCAACCTGCTCGTTCATAATGAAGTGGTTGATGACATGAAAGAGGCTGGGTATGGATACCGCAGTAAACAAGGATTGATTGAATTAGATGCGATGAAACTATTTGCAGACGGATCACTTGGCGGCAATACGGCATTATTAAGCCATCCGTATCGTGACCGTCCGGACACGCAAGGTGTGGCGATTTATACAGAAAAGGAACTGCATGATCTTGTTCAAAAAGCAAGGAATTATGAGATGCCAATCGCTGTACATGCAATTGGTGATCTTGCATTCGAAATGGTACTGGATGCCATTTGCGCTTACCCACCGAAGCCTGGCTGGAGAGATCGGCTTATTCATGCACAAATTATGAGAAGAGATTTATTAGATCGTGCCAAAGATTTACCGGTGATTTTCGATATTCAACCTGGCTTTGTCCCTTCTGATTTTCCATGGGTTATTGATAAAATAGGAAAAGAGCATATGGAATATAACTATGCATGGAAAACATTCATTGAAGAAGGCATTCATTGTGCAGGCGGTTCAGATGCGCCGATTGAACCGGTCAATCCGTTGCTAGGTATTCATGCTGCTGTGACAAGAAGAAAGCCGTTTGGTCCAGACCAAACGATTTATAATGAAAAGGAATGTCTATCGCTATTTGAGGCGCTCTCCTTATATACGACTGGGAGTGCTTATGTGATTGGGCAAGAAGGATCGCGTGGCAAGATTGCTCCGGGATATGTGGCTGATTTCACAGTTTTTGAAAAAGATTTGTACGCCGTCCAGCCTGATGAATGGCTTGAAATACAAGCAGGCATGACAGTTGTCAACGAACAGATTGTCTATGCGAAAAAATAATCATAGAAGAAGTAGAAACTTGCATGTATAATAAATATATTTCGTAATCTGAAATAGTATAGTAGAAAGAAGGCATGCAGGTCATGAAATTGGAAAGTCAAAGAGAAGGTGCCTTTTTTGCGGCATTATCTTATTTAATATGGGGCATCATTCCGATGTATTGGAAGATGATACAAGATGTGTCTGCTGGAGAAATCCTTGCTCATCGGATTATTTGGTCGTTTGCTTTTATGGTCGTTCTTTTATTGGTTTCGAGAAAATGGAAGAACTTTGTCAGTTTTCTAAAAGAGATTGTTCAGAATCGAAAAATCCTGTTCTCGCTTTTTCTTGCTTCGATTTTGGTCAGCATTAACTGGGGAACGTTCATCTGGGCTGTGAATGCAGGGAGGATTATGGAAACTAGCCTTGGTTATTATATCAATCCACTAGTTAGTGTGCTGCTTGGGGTCATTGTCTTAAAAGAAAAACTAAGTAAGCAACAGGTCTTTGCCTTTTCGCTTGCAGGTGCAGGTGTACTTATTCTTGGTATTTACTTTGGCTCAATCCCATGGATTTCACTCATTTTGGCTATAACATTTGGACTGTATGGTCTAGCAAAAAAAATGATAAAGGCCGACTCAGCTATGGGGCTCACATTAGAAACCTTAATGGTTACTCCATTTGCGTTAGGATATATCATTTATATTCTGTCTACATCAGGTTCAGCGTTCTTTACAACATCTCATACAGCTTTACTATTAATGGGAGGGGGCGTTGTCACAGCGCTACCACTATTGTTTTTTGCAAAAGGAGCACAAAAAGTTCCGCTATCTATGCTCGGGATATTGCAATACATTGGTCCAACCTTATCATTGATACTTAGCGTATTTGTCTACCATGAGTCATTTACGAAAGTCCACTTACTTGCATTCATCTTTATCTGGAGCGCACTAGTCATCTATACTCTCTCGATTACAAAAAATAGAGTCATAGGTAGCAATAACGTGAAAAAACAAGTAAGACGTGGTGCTTGATCTTTATCCCGCATTAACGGGCAGTAAGACCCCCACCTCAAGCTTATGAAGTACAAAGAAGGTAGGTGGGGGACAAACTGCCCGTAAAAGCCCGATTGGTTCAACTAACCATCAGTGGGGGATAAAAGAACCCCCCACTGATGGAAGTTTCACTTTATTAAAACCAGAGGATGTCCCAAAAGCAAAGGGTCAGACCCCGCAACAACTAAATACAGTATAGGATAAGTGAATGAACCACTACATACTGATTTAGAGTGCGAGGTCAGACCCTTTTGGGACATCCTCTTTATTTAATTATCCCGCATTAACGGGCAGTAAAACGTGACTAACAATCAGTAGGGGATGAAGAAAACCCCTACTGATTGAAGGTTCACTTTATAAAAAGGTTCTTTTTACTTTTTCCCAAAATGAGTTGTCTTTTAGTTTGATCGTTTTAATCGATTTTCCGCTTAGATTTACTTGAATTTTCTCAATATCGCGGATGCTTAGTGCTTCATTGTCGAGACCAATCGTTGGGTAATCGTTTTCATTTTGTGGCATTCTGACGGATAATGTTCGTTCAGGTCCAAGAATAAAAGAGGATCCGAGCGTTCGATAAGTATTGTTGTTGATCGAAGCAAGCTCGCTCACTTGAAAGCATGGTAAAGTTGGATCCACAACCGCGCCTTTCACTGATTTGTTGTAGGCAGTACTTCCAGTTGGCGTAGCAATCACGATTCCATCGCCTCGGAACGTTTCAAAATGGATTGAATCAATAAAGAGATCCAGCACGAATGTTTTTATAATCGCAGAACGAATGCTTAGTTCATTGAGCGCAAAGAAAGAGGGCTGATTATCCAATTTAATTTCAATCGTTGGATAGCGCCGTACTTCAATTTGATCTGTTTCTGTTGATTCAATCATTTTGTTGGTATCTTCTAAATGAAAATCACAATACATATTTAAGTTCCCGGTTGTAGAAATCCCCGCATATAAGCAATCTTCTCGGAAACCCGTTTTTCTGACTGCTTGAAGAAATGTCCCATCATCCCCAATACTAACGATAATGTTCGCGTGTTTAAAATCAGGTACGATATTATACCCATTGCGTTGTGCTAAATCCCGTAATGGCTGTACTTTAGCAAGAGTATCTTCAGATTGTGCATGAAAGAAATACAAATTACGACGATTATCCATAGTAAAAACCTCCAACAGTATTGAAATTATTTTCCAAAAAAGTAGATTGTTTGTTACAATATTAGGGTGTTTCCTTAGTTTATCATGAGATGAAACATTTTGAAAATTCAAACGCATAAACTAGTAGTGCGTGTCCAAAAAGGAGGATAAAAGATCCGAGAAGTTCTGCGAGCGCATCTCGAGAGAACCGGACTTTTTGAACAACCTCTATTAAGTACAGAGTAGAGAGAGGATGAAGATAATGAATGGAAAGCGTTGGGCTGCTTTGGGAATTGCGGTAGTGTTATTTGGTTTCTCAATCGGTTTCAATTTCTTGACCACAGCCATGTTCGTTGATGTTGATAAGCTGTTTAATGATTTTCTTGGATCAGATGGTGAATTTATGACAGAAGTGATTGAACAAGGTACAGGCTTTGACGAAATTGCTGTACTTGATATCGAAGGAGTTATTCAAGATACAGGAAATTCCGGCTCATTGTTAGGTACAACCGGTTACAATCACAGAGCCTTTATGGACAAATTGGATATGGTGAATGAAACCCCAGCAATAAAAGGAATGATTTTGCGTGTCAATTCACCAGGCGGCGGTGTTGTTGAAAGTGCCGAGATCCGTGACAAAATTTTAGAGATCCAAAAAAGTGGAGTGAAAGTTTACGTTTCAATGGGATCTATGGCCGCATCTGGCGGATATTATGTGTCAGCGCCAGCGGATAAGATTTTTGCAAGTCCTGAAACATTAACGGGTTCATTAGGCGTTATTATGCAAAGTGTGAACTACGGAAAATTGGCAGAGAAATATGGCGTTGATTTCGTAACGATTAAAAGTGGACCATACAAAGATATTATGAGCCCAACACGAGAGATGACAAATGAGGAAAGAAATATCCTACAAACATTAATTGATAATTCATATAATCAATTTGTGAAAATTATTTCTGAAGGCCGGAGTATGTCAGATGCCCAAGTCCGAAAATTAGCGGACGGCCGAATCTATGATGGTCGCCAGGCACTGGATGCAAAGTTAATTGATGGTCTCGGCACATTAGATGATACAATTTCAGCGATGCAAAAAGATTTGAAATTGAAAAATGCCTCGGTGATTAGGTACACAGATCAAGCAGGCTTTGGAACTCTTTTCAATATGGGCGCAAGAAAGCTAATGGGGAATGACCTTGAGAAAGAGGGTCTAGTTGAATTGCTTTCGAGAACGAATTCTCCGCGATTGATGTACCTATATTCACAATGAGGAGGCGAGAAGAATGAATGAGGATAAACAGACAAATAATGATGTAAATCTTGATAAAGAGTACGAATCAAATTCTCGCCAACTTGATTTAGATGAAACGTTACGGGAGAAAGAGTTGATTTTGACAAATCAAGTAGCAGGTTTCGATCAGGAAGGCCGCCCTTTAGTGGCCTATGCTGGATTTTGGATGAGGTTTTGGGCCTATTTAGCCGATTTATTAGTCATTGGTAGTTTAAATCGAATTCTGATTAGCCCTCTTTCCATGGCCATTACTGGGAATGTTTTTGACAGCTCCTTCTTTTCTATTCAAGCAATTGGAACAACAATCGTTTTCTATTTGTATTTCGTGCTGATGACTCGATTCTTTGGAAAAACATTAGGGAAAATGATATTCGGCTTGAGAGTTGTTAGTCTAAAAGAAGAAAGGATCTCTTGGGGGACATTGTTTTTTAGAGAATTCATTGGCCGATTCATTGCCAAGTTTCTTTTTGCAGGCTATATCATTGTCGGATTCCTCCCTAAAAAGCAAGGACTTCATGACATCTTTGCCGACACAACAGTCATATTAGATCGAAAGTAACGAGAAAAGCGGAAGGCGCCCGTTAATCGGCGACAAGCAGAAGACGAGCAAGCTGTATGGGGAGTGTCTTTCTCCCCATCAGATTGATTGACTTCTGACCTCGAGCCGATGGCGCCTGTAGCTAGACAACAAGAAAAGCGGAAGGCGCCCGTTAATCGGTGACAAATAAAAATAAACCTGTGGGATTTTATCCTGCAGGTTTATTTTTTTGCATATACGACCACAATGAGAAGTTGAAAGGGTGTGAACATATGAAGTGGTTTATCTTAGTAATCGCAATCTTCCTATTTATATTCATTCTTATTTTTATGACAAAAATAAAAATCCATATTATATACTCCCATATACAGAAAGATGACCACTTTCGCCTGAAGTTACGTGCCTGGGGCGGGATTATCCGTTATACGATAAAGATTCCAGTTATTAAAGTAGCTGAAGATTCCGCAGCCATTGTTTATAAAGAAGAAAAAGGCATCGATGCAAATAACGCTGGACAAGAGGCTGTAAAAGATTTCACAGCTGAAGAAATGCTTAATAGTCTTGAAAATATGAAGAAGTTAATTAAACATGTATTTGGATTCCATATACTAGTCCGTAAATTTCTACGTAAAGTGAAGGTTAAAACATTTCAATGGCATAGTCTAATCGGCACAGGAGATGCCGTATTAACCGGCATCTGCGTTGGTGGATCATATGCTATGAAAGGATCGATTATCGGGCTGTTAAGCAACTACATGAGATTTAAAAAAATGCCGAATTACACGATCACTCCTGATTATGCGAAACCAGCAGCGAGTACCTCGTTTTTTTGCATAGTTGAGTTTCGAATCGGACATGCTATTGTGGCAGGAATCAAAATATTCCGCTACTGGAAAGGTGGAAAAGTAAAATTTTCTTCCGAACAAGTAGCAAAAGATTCAAACTAGAAATTGATGTAGAGTGGAGGAAATAAGATGTCAGATCATCCGATTCAAGGCTTGATGACAGCCGCAATGGAAAATCTTAAAGCAATGGTAGACGTAAATACAATTATCGGTGATCCAGTTGAGACGCCGGATGGCAGTGTTATTCTAACAGTGTCAAAGGTTGGCTTCGGCTTTGCAACAGGCGGAAGTGAGTTTATGATGGATGGTGGCCAGAAAGGCGATTCTGGAGGTAGTCAACCGTTTGGCGGTGGAAGTGGCGGCGGTGTATCCATTACACCTATTGCTTTTCTCATCGTTGGTTCACATGGAGTGAAAATGCTACACCTTGATCAAGGTACACATTTACTTGAAAAGGTTCTCGATTTAGCTCCAGCTGTTTGCGAAAAAATTCAATCGATGCTGTCCAAAAATGAACAGAGCAACCCAAAAAGCCCCCCGCAAAAATTAGATGATTTAGGTATTTAACGAATGGCTAGTTGCCATTAAACAAGAGTAAAAGAATATTTGGATTGTAGGCGTGTCTCATAAGGGTCTGACCTCGTGCTCTAAATCAGTATGTCGTGCTTCATACACGTATCTCACACTGTATTTAGTTGTTGCGGGGTCTGGCCCTTTGCATTTTGGACACCCCTATATGTGATCGTAATGTTAAACAATTGCAAAATAAGGTGGAACAATCTATCATTAAACAGTAGTACATAAAGCTTAAAGGGAGGAATTATTAATGGCAACTGTTACATTTAAGAACAACCCGATCACACTTGTAGGTGAAGAAGTGAAGGTAGGAGATCAAGCACCTAACTTTACCGTATTAGCAAATGATCTTTCAGAAGTAAAAGCTAGTGATCTTAATGGTTCTGTCCGTATTATTAGTGTAATTCCTTCCATCGATACTGGTGTTTGTGATGCACAAACAAGACGCTTTAACGAAGAAGCTTCGAAAGTGGCTGGAGTAAAAGTGTTAACAATCAGTGTAGACCTTCCGTTTGCACAAGGTCGCTGGTGTGCATCAAATGGTCTTGAGAATGTTCATACATACTCCGATCACAGAGACCTTTCATTTGGTACTGCATTTGGTGTTGTTATGAAAGAACTTCGTTTGCTTGCTCGTGCTGTATTCGTTATTGATAGCAATAATCAAGTAACATATGTTGAATATGTGAGTGAAGGTACTTCACATCCCGACTACACAGCAGCAATTGAAGCAGCTAAAGCAGCAAAATAATGTCTCAGAAAGGGTCTGACCTTACACTCTATACACCGTTTATTGCGTCATGTTCGCATTTTAAACGATAGATAGTAGATGTGGGGTCTGACCCTTTCATTATAATTCAGCCTCTTGATTTGACATTCCCCATTGATGAACCCCATTTCTATATTAAACGGCTAGTTATATGATAATATTGATTTTTGTCTCTTTTTTGTAAATGCGTTCTCATGCAAATGAGCCAAGAATAGAATTCTAAAATAATATTGTAGAAAAACTATGTAAAAAAGCCGTGGCGCTTGTGTCTCTAGTTCAAGAGTTTTAGAATAATACACGAGAATGAAACAGGAGGAAGTATACTTTGAAATTTGCCCCGATAGAAGAATTATTCCATATTTTTGATGAAACAGCTCAAATATTACAAGAAGAGCTATCATGTACGTATTTAGATGCCCTTGGTGAAACAGGAGAAAATTTATTTCACGGCAAAGTATTACAGGAAGAAATTAGTGAGTTATCACAAAAAAGATTAATGAAACACTATCAAGAATTTACGCTCGATAAGAATCAGAAAGAAGAAATTCGGAAAGCCTATCAATTAGCCATTCTAAAGGGCATGAAAGAAAATATCCAGCCGAACCATCAAATGACGCCTGATGCTGTGGGGATATTTGTCAGTTATTTAATCGGGAAGTTCACGAATGAACAAGCTACATTGTCGATGTTAGACCCAGCTGTTGGCACGGGGAATTTACTATACACCATCCTCAATTATCTTACAGACAAAAACATCGCTTCCTATGGAGTCGATGTGGATGAAACGCTGATCAGACTTGCATATGCAGGAGCGAATCTACAAGAACATGAAGTTCAGTTCTTTAACCAAGATAGCCTAGAGCCACTGTTTATTGACCCAGCGGATGTAGTGGTGAGTGATTTGCCAATAGGCTATTATCCAAATGATGTGCGAGCTAGTGAGTATATGCTTGCTGCTGACAAAGGGCATTCATATGCGCATCATCTCTTTATTGAGCAAAGTATTATGCATTTGAAGGATGGGGGATACACATTCTTTATCGTTCCGAATAATCTCTTTTTATCGGAAGAAGCCCCTAAATTAAATGAGTTTTTAAAAAAACACACGCATATTCAAGGGCTTGTACAATTGCCTCTTTCCATGTTTAAAAACGAGCAATCAGCGAAAAGTATTTTGATTTTACAGAAGCATAAAGAAGGACTACATGCACCAAAAGAAGCCTTGCTAGTCCAACTGCCAAAATTATCCGACGCTGTTGCGACAAAATCCATCATGGACCAAATTGATACGTGGTTTCGTCAAGAAAAACAAACGGCAAAATAAAAGAATAAGCGAGTATGTTTAAAACGAGTTTTGATGTCAAGCAAGTAGAGCCGGTTTAGGTCAAATGTTCTTCACCCAAACAGTCCATACATGACTTTTTGGGTGGGGAGCATTTGCTTGTAGGACTTCCGCATTCGCTACAGAACGTACGACCTTAGCCTAAGTTCCAAAAAAGGTGCTTGCGCTTTTCTAATTACTGGCGAGGAAATACGTATATTTCCTCGTTTGTTTTGTATGAAGGATATGGGGCGGGACTTCACATAATCAGCACAGCAAAGCTACCTTCATAAGGTGAGGTAATTTTTAGAACCTGAACCTTTTTCATCGTTTTAGTAGGGATCAGCTGCTTATAGCTGTTTTTAGAGAAAAATCTGAATACATTTTCTTCTTTTTTGTAAGCGCTCTATGGATGGCTCGCTCTTGAAAGCTCCTTGATTCAATGCTTAAATGAGAAAAGAAGCATTTGTTCTTAAGTGATCATTGTAAATACGTGTAGAAAAGAGGCTTTATAATGTCTAAAGTTATTGCGATAAATGCAGGCAGTTCTTCATTGAAATTTCAATTATTTGACATGCCAAGTGAGGAAGTTATCACGAAAGGTCTTGTGGAAAGAATTGGATTAAAGGATTCAGTCTTTGTTATTTCAGTGAATGATGAGAAAATCACTGAAACATTGGATATCCCGAACCATGAAGTGGCTGTAAAATTATTATTAGAAAAACTAATTAATTATAAAATCATCTCTTCTTATGATGAAATTGATGGCGTCGGACACCGAGTTGTCCATGGTGGAGAAATTTTTACAGATTCTGTATTAATTACAGATGAAGTGTTAGCTCAAATTGAAGTACTTTCTGATTTAGCGCCGCTTCATAATCCAGCTAACATTACTGGAATTCGTGCATTCCGACAAACGCTTCCAAATGTGCCAGCTGTTGCCGTTTTCGATACGGCATTTCATCAAACAATGCCTGCAAGCTCTTATTTATACAGTTTGCCAAATGAATATTATAAAGAATACGGCATTCGAAAATATGGATTCCACGGGACTTCGCATAAATATGTGACAGAACGTGCAGCAGAAATGCTTGGGCGTCCAGTTGAACAACTGCGCTTAATCTCTTGCCATTTAGGAAATGGTGCAAGTATTGCTGCTATTAAAGGTGGAAAATCGATTGATACTTCAATGGGATTCACACCGCTTGCAGGAGTAACGATGGGGACGCGTTCTGGAAATATTGACCCTGCTCTCATTCCTTATATCATGGAGAAAACAGGGAAAACAGCGGATGAAGTTCTTGATGTTCTGAATAAGGAAAGTGGAATGCTTGCTATTTCAGGTTTTTCAAGTGATTTACGTGATATCCAAATTGAAGCTGAAAAAGGCAATGAACGTGCAGAATTGGCACTTGAAGTTTTTGCTGGCAGAATCCATAAATATATCGGTTCATATGCAGCAAGAATGAGTGGTGTGGATGCAATCATCTTTACGGCAGGTATTGGTGAGAACAGTTCAATGATGCGTGAAAGAGTCCTACATGGTCTTGAATTTATGGGCATATATTGGGATCCTGCTTTAAACCAAACACACGGAGAAGAAGCATTCCTTAACTACCCGCACTCTCCTGTTAAGGTAATGGTTATCCCTACCAATGAAGAAGTTATGATCGCCCGTGATGTGCAACGCATCGCGAAAAAATAAGTGATATTTACAATTGAATACTGAAAATTGAGTGGTCAGAATAACCACGACCATTTTTCTACCCAAACCTTCTTTTATGCTTATTTAATTAAGTATGAAAGGAGGTCTTTTTGTGTTTGTTTCCTTAGGGTATTTTTAGATTTATAATCGGAAAGAATGAAAAGAAAACCATAAAAAAGGAGTCGCTACGTTTTAACTTCCCCCTTCATTTATCTAATAAGCGGGAATAAAATGGGAGAGTGATGCTGTTTTTAGTAACAAAATCATCTCACTTTACATAGGGTAGGGGGGTATGGTATTATGTGTTTAAGGAGGGGAAGAGATGGAAAATGAAATGCAAGAAAATGGTCATCTAATTGAAGATGAATGTTGCGTGACCCCAACTCATGCTAGAAAAAGTCATCATTCTGATACAGTAAAAAAGAATTTAACCACCCGGTTAAATCGCATAGAAGGTCAAGTTCGCGGGATTAAAGGGCTAATTGAGAAGGATACGTATTGTGATGACGTCATTACCCAGATCGCCGCCACTCAAAGTGCCCTTAATAGTGTGGCGAAAATTTTATTAGAAGGCCATCTAAAAACTTGTGTAATCGACCGGCTTAATGAGGGGGATGCGGAAGTGATCGATGAGGTCTTAGTAACTATACAAAAATTAATGAAAAAGTAAAGGAGAAGTGAATAAAGATGGAAAACATAACATTGAATGTAAGTGGAATGTCATGTGGTCACTGTGTAAATGCTGTTGAGGGAAATGTAGGAAAGCTTGCTGGTGTTGCTGAAGTAAAAGTCCATTTAGAAACAGGAAAAGTAGATGTTGCATTTGATCATGAAAAAGTAACGCTTGAAAAAATCAAAGAAACAATCGATGATCAAGGATATGATGTTGAATAAATTATCAAAGTGCTTTTATAGCACTTCTTTTTTACAATATATTATACCCCTAGGTGGTATAAAGAGGTGAGAATCAAATGAAAAACCCATTACAATTAAAAGAAACCAGTATGCAGATTACAGGGATGACCTGTGCTGCTTGTGCAATAAGAATTGAAAAAGGGTTAAAGAAAATAGACGGTGTAAAAGAGGCCAATGTTAATTTGGCTCTTGAAAAATCAGTCATAAGGTATGATGCAGAAAAGGTGAGTGCACAAGATTTTGAAAAGAAAATACAAGATCTCGGTTATGATGTAGTAAAAGAGAAAAAAGAGTTTGCTATCACTGGAATGACCTGTGCTGCTTGTGCAACTAGAATCGAAAAAGGATTAAATAAAATGGATGGCGTATCCATGGCGAATGTTAACCTGGCACTTGAAAATGCGACCGTTGAATACGATCCCTCCCAGGCTTCCCCAGGTGATATTATTCAGCGTGTGGAAAAGCTAGGATACGGGGCGATGATCAAGGACAACAACAAGGATGCTGTAGACTATCGCCAGAAAGAAATCCAAAAACAGCAGAGAAAATTTATCGTCTCCGTTATTTTGTCAATCCCGTTGTTATGGGCGATGGTCAGCCACTTCAGTTTTACATCGTTCATTTACCTGCCGGATTTTCTCATGAATCCTTGGGTACAAATGGCGCTCGCAACACCCGTCCAATTTATTATTGGTAAGCAGTTCTATATAGGTGCTTATAAGGCCTTGCGCAATAAAAGCGCCAATATGGATGTATTAGTCGCAATGGGTACATCAGCCGCTTATTTTTACAGTGTCTATCAGGCAATCATCTCGATTGGGAACCCCCATACAGCACAACTATACTTTGAAACTAGTTCCATACTCATCACGCTAATCCTTTTAGGGAAGCTTTTCGAGGCAAAAGCAAAAGGACGTTCTTCTGAAGCAATTAAAAAACTAATGGGACTGCAAGCGAAAACCGCTTTAGTGGTAAGAAATGGAGAAGAACTTGAGATACCACTTGAAGAAGTGATTGTAGGAGATACGCTTTTGGTGAAACCTGGTGAAAAGATCCCAGTAGATGGAGAAGTAATCGAGGGAAACTCGGCTGTCGATGAATCGATGTTAACCGGGGAAAGTATTCCCGTAGATAAAAGCCTGGGAGATCCTGTGATTGGTTCAACATTGAATAAGAATGGCTTTCTAAAAATGAAAGCCACAAAGATTGGAAGGGATACAGCACTTTCACAAATCATTAAAGTCGTAGAAGATGCACAAGGATCGAAAGCGCCAATTCAAAGACTTGCCGACCAAATTTCAGGTATTTTTGTGCCAATTGTTGTTGGCATCGCCGTGTTAACCTTTCTCGTTTGGATCATCTGGGTCAATCCAGGAGAGGTTACACCAGCCCTTGAAGCGTTAATTGCCGTTCTTGTTATCGCTTGTCCGTGTGCACTTGGACTTGCGACCCCTACTTCGATTATGGCTGGGTCTGGTCGTGCTGCAGAGTTCGGTATTCTATTCAAAGGCGGGGAACATCTTGAAACGACTCATCATATTGATACGGTTATTTTAGATAAAACAGGGACCGTTACAAATGGTAAACCAGAATTGACCGATATTATCGTCGAAAATGGAGTAGCTGAACAGCAATTTCTATCTTTAATTGGCGCAGCTGAAAAACAATCGGAACATCCACTGGCCGAAGCAATTGTTCAAGGAATTCACACAAGAGAGATAGCACTTGGCATCGTTCAGCAATTCGAAGCAGTCCCAGGTTATGGAGTAAAAGCGATCGTTGATCAAAAAGAAATCCTAGTAGGGACCCGGAAGCTTATGAATCAACATCAAGTGGATGTTCAACAAGCGCTATCGATGATGGAAGAATTAGAAGGAACAGGGAAAACGGCCATGCTTGCTAGCATTGATGGCCAATATGCAGGCATGATTGCGGTCGCTGACACGATTAAAGATACTTCTAAAAAAGCCATCAAACGGCTCAAAGAGATGGATATTGCAGTCATTATGATAACAGGTGATAATCAACGTACAGCAGCGGCGATTGGTAAACAAGTGGGGATCGACCAGGTTATTGCCGAAGTACTTCCAGAAGGGAAAGCGGAAGAAGTGAAAAAACTGCAGGCTGCAGGCAATAAGGTGGCCATGGTTGGAGATGGAATTAATGATGCTCCTGCTCTTGCACTTGCGGATATTGGTATGGCGATTGGAACAGGAACAGACGTAGCCATGGAAGCAGCGGATATTACCTTGATTCGCGGAGATTTGAATAGCATCGCAGACGCCATTCTTATGAGCCGGAAAACGATGAGGAATATTAAACAAAATCTGTTCTGGGCTTTTGCTTACAACACTCTCGGCATCCCGATTGCAGCAATCGGACTGTTGGCCCCTTGGTTAGCAGGTGCCGCTATGGCATTCAGCTCTGTGTCGGTCGTCTTAAATGCACTCCGTCTACAAAGAGTAAAACTTTAAAAAATGTTCATTTGATTCGCTTTTAAGAGGCATTGGTGCTCATACCAATGCCTCTAATCGTGTGCTCGGCATGGTTGGGTCTCTGGTACAAATCCCAGAACATTGAAGGCTGTAATAGTCGTTGTGCGACCTGAAATTTGATTAGATCTCCTCTGTTTGCATTCTAGCCATGTAAGTCCTCTGTGTTATACTAATAGGAAGAATCAGCCAATATAAAGTGAAACTTCAATCAGTGGGGAGGCTTTATCCCACTGATTGTTAGTTGAATCAATCGGGCTTTTACGGGCAGTTATCGCCCGACTACGCGCTACTTCGATTCCTCTAAGATATGAGGAGGCGGCTACTGCCCGTTAATGCGAGATCAAAGGCTTTTTAGGAGGGTTAGAAAATGGGCATGACAAATCGGGAAATTCAAGTCTGGAATGAAATAGGCGAATGGGAGCAAAAGCTTTATCAATACGAGCCGACAGATTTAACAGTGATGTATGATAAATGGCTTGAACAAAGCTTTTCCTTGCTTCCTGAAGATGCTCGGACACGTTTTTTTGCGAAAATGGATACAATGCTCTTTCATTTACATGCATTGGTGCAAAGTTCGCAGATTCAGATGGATGCTAGAGACAGAATTTTAGAAGCAGCGCGGGTTTATAATCCTGAAGTCGAAAAGATTGCTGATATGAACCTTTTACCCATTGATCAATTGAATTACATAGCGACACAGCAAATCGCGAGACATAGACTGTATTCATTTGCCCAAGGTGGAGCAAGTGGATCAGGCGGTCTTATTCTGTTAGGAAGCGATATTCCAGCGATGACGTTCATTAATGTTCGTGTTGTTCAGTTGACAGCCATGACGTACGGCTTTGAAGTGAATACTCCGTTTGAAATGATGATGGCCCTCAAGGTTTTTCATATGGGCAATATGCCGAGACGCCTTCAAGGGGTTGCATGGCAGGAATTAATTAATGAAACGCATCAAGATGGTGAAGAATATTTTTACGAAGGAAGCGAGGATTTAACAAACATTACTTGGATGGAGCAACCTTTAAAGCAGTTGCTGAAGGCCGGAGCGATTACCATGTTTCGAAAAAAACAGATCCAAGGTGTTCCACTGCTTAGCATGCTAATTGGGGCGGGTTCTAATTACCGAATGACACGGCAAGTGAGTGAATTCGCGCAAAAATATTATCAATATCGTTATTTACAGAAAAAGAGAGTAGTCAATGAATGACACTGTATCGTAATGAAAGGCATCCTTTAAACAGGACACGAGCTTATTTACAGCTATGTGTCCTCTTTAAGTTAGATAGATTTATTTTTTAACTATGATAAACTCGCCATATTACCTGGAAGAGAGATAGTAAAATATAGTGCTAATGGATCATAGTAAATAAATGTACTTATGTTATTGTTTGAAATATAAAAATAGAATAGGCAAACCTAAAGAAATTTAGGGACGCAAAGCTATAGGGACTAAAGTTTATTACTATGTCAGCCAGTTGCCGAAGAGTTCATTATACTTTTTGTTTAGTAAGGATTAAAAAAAAATCATTTTTTATTTTTACTTTATGTAAATTAAAGCTACTCTTTTTGAGTAGCTTTTTTAATGTACTTCTTAGGAATGTATTCATCAGGAGGAAATGTGTATGAGAGTAGTTGCAATTGCAACAGCAATAGCCATGGCTTTAAACTTAGTCTGTGGTCCAATTGATGTTTTAGCGAACGAAAATCCACATGGACAAGTTGTCACGACTGCTGTAGATGGAAGTATTAAAAATTCCAGTTCTGCATCGGTTAGTAAATTTGATTTGTATGGAAAAGACATGTTAAATGCATACAATGAAGTGTTTAAAATGTCTAACACGAATATCAAATCTATAACAAACAATGGTGGAAACTATTCAGGTTCTCCTATTGAAAAGGCGATAGATAGCGATATGAATACACATTGGGAAACTGGTAGACCTAATAGTTCCACATTCACTAATGAGGTTGTTATCCATTTCAACGAAACGACTACTTTAGATAGAATTGTATACGCTGCCCGTCAATCAAGTGCGAAAGGTAAAGGTTTTGCACAAGCGTTTGAAATATACAGCTCAACTTCAGACGCAGGTGATGATTTCACATTAGTTTCTTCTGGTGAATATAATGGTTCTACGGGGGATATCGTAGAAATTCAGTTTACCCCTACAGAATTTAAGCGAGTAAAATTTGTATTCAAAAAAGCAAATCAAGACTGGGCAAGTGCATCAGAGTTTCTTTTTTATAAAGAAGATCGTGTATCTGACAAAATGAAAAAACTATATACAGATGAGACATTAAGTACTGTAAATGAAGCGTTTAATACTGTTGATGCTATAAACAAATTAGAAGAAGATGTGAAGAACCATCCACTATACCTTTTATTTAAAGAAGATCTAGAGAATGCAAAATTACTAGTTGAAAATAAAGATGTAAACTATGCAGAAACGATTGTATCCAAATTTGAAGATTTTAATAGTAATCTACTTCCACAATATGATGAATTATATAAATTGCCTTCTAGTAAGATTACAAAAATAACGACGAATGGCGGTCAATACGCAACTAATTCAATAGAAAGAGCTATTGATGGCAATGCAGCTACACAGTGGCATTCTGGAAAACAAAATGGAGGGAGTTTTATCAATGAGGTTGTGATGGAATTAGATGCATTAACTACATTAAACAGAATTGTTTATATGGCTCCTCGAGGTACAAACAGAGGATTCCCAGAGGCGTTTGAGATTTATGCTTCTAGAACTACTAAAGGGGACACATTCGAACGCGTGTCAAGTGGTGCTGCTAAAGCAACTCAAAGCTCTTTGGAGTTTAGATTTAATCCAACAGAGTTTAAAAGAGTGAAATTTGTATTTACGCAAGGCTATGAGAACTGGGCATGTGCTGGTGAGTTTGGTTTATATAAGCAAGATGAATTATTAGAAAAAGTAGCTAGATTATTTACAGACGATACTATGAGTAAAGTCAGTGAAGAGTTTAACACTATAGATAAATTAACCACTTTAGAGGAAGATGCTAAAAACCACCCATTTTATGAGAATTACAAAGAAGCTATTACAAATGCTAAAGCTTTAATGAGCGAAGAAAAAATAGAGGCTACAACAGCAATAGTGAAGCCATTTGCTCATTACGCTAACGACGCTTACTCTAAGTTATTTAGAATGGACTATAAAAATATCGAGAGCATTCGCAATAACGGTGGTCATTATGCAAGTGCTGTTATAGGAAATGCAATAGATGGAAATCTAACTACATATTGGGAAACGAATAAAAGTAACTCAAATGATTTCTCAAATGAAGTGGAAGTAACCTTTAAAGAAGCAGTAAAACTAAATCGAATTATGTATGGTGCAAGACCATCTGATCGAAAAGGTTTTGCAGAAGAGTTTGAAATATTTGCTTCTAAAACTTCTAAAGGCGATACATATGAGCTTGTAACCACTGGTAAACATAATATGGTGTCTGGATTAGTAGAGGCTAATTTTGAACCCACTACATTTAAGCGAGTAAAATTTAAGTTCAAGAAATCAAATCAAAATTGGGCAACACTATCCGAGTTAGCCTTCTATACGGAAGATAATTTAGACGATAAACTGTCTAAATTATTTACTGACGGTACAATGATTGCGGTAGCACCTGAATTCAATAGTCTTGATAGAATCAACGCATTAGTAGAAGAAGCAAAAGTACATCCGTTATATTCTACTTATATAGAGCAATTAGACTTGGCTAAAAAAATTATTAATGGCGAAATTGTTACTGAGGCAAGAATAATAGAAGCGGAGCAACATGGTAATATGGTGCAACATGCCAATGAGAAATTAAAATTTGGTTTTGGAAGCAATCTTCAACCGACTGGACTCGCCGCTCAACCGGGGGATAAAATAATCGTTTATGTTGACGCAGTTGCAAATGGTCCATTGCCTAGCTTATCTTTTGCACAACAAGAAGGTGCATGGAATAGTTGGAGACAAAGCGTAAACCTAAAAGTCGGTAAAAACGTAATAACAGTTCCAGAAGTTCCTAAAACTTCTTATTATAAAAAGGCAGTAACGCCTGGTGGAACTATATACATCGAGAATCCATATACGAAAGAACAACAAGGAAAAGCTCCTACATTAAGATTTGAAGGTGTAGACAGAGTACCTTTTGCTACTAAGGATACAAATGTAGAGGAGTTCAAAAAATTCTTAATCGACTATAAGAAGAAAATAGATGAAGATGTAGCCAAACATCCAAATGTTAAAGAGCAAGAAGTTCTAGATGTTGTCGAAGTCGTAAGTGACCATTTATTCTGGACAGGTACTGCAACGGGTGCTTACAAAACCTATATAGAAGATGGGTATAGTCCGTTAGAAACAATAGAATCTTATAATCGTCTTATGGAAGAATTATTTAGATATTATGGTTTAGATGCAAGAAGTGATGAGCATGATCCTAAATTGATTAGAGAAAATATAAGACTTGCTCAACCATATTCATACATGTACGCAGCTGGGGATCATATTGGAACTCTTGATGATGTTGTGTCTTCAATCTTGGTTCCAATAGAAGAGAAAGGCGGTTCATGGGGAGTCATTCATGAAATCGGTCATAGAATGGATGCGGGAGTGAGGACATATGTTGAAGTAACTAATAATATGTTACCGCAACATATGTCAGCATTTTACGGCAACGTAGATAACAGAATACCTTTCGAAGCTAACATCTATAAAAATGTACTAAAAGAAAATGCAAAAGATTATAATTCCCAAGGTCTTTTTGAAAAACTAGCTGTCTTTTGGCAAATAGAAATGTATAGTCCGGGCTATTGGGGGAAATTGAATGGAATGTATCGGGAAAGAAATGTGTCATTAACTGATGGAGATAGATCTAAACAACAATATTTAGTCGAATTCTCTTCTGAAGCACTAGGTTTAGATTTAAGTGAACATTTTGCTAGACATGGATTTGTAGTGAGTAAAGAAACAAGACAGAAGACTAGCAAGTATCCAGAGCCGGGTAAAATATGGTACTTAAATAATAGTGTAGTTGATTATGGAGGCAAAGGTATAGCAGACGAAAAGGCAATCGTAGCAGTAAGTATCAATACAAACCTGAATGCAAAAACCAACACATTATCTTTTAAAGTTGATAAAACATATCAAGAAGATTTCTTAGGTTATGAAATTTTTAGAGACAATGAATTAATAGCATTTACTAGTGCGGACCAATTTATCGATCAAAATGTAGATACAAGTAAAAATTATACCTACAAAATTGTTGGTTATGATAAAAAATTACATACTCTTAAATCAGTAGAAATCAAGGCATTTAGCCCTGCATTATCTGTTGAAGAACATGTAACACTTAAACTATATCAAAAATTTGATCCAATGGATTATGTAAAAGCTATTTCTTACGATGGCCATGATATTACAGATGCTGTAGTGATAAAATCGAATAATGTAGATGTAGCGAAAAAAGGAAACTATGAAATTGTATATGAAATCAACAATGAAGGTGTAAAAGAAACAAAAACAATCAAAGTTACAGTAACAAGTGATTATAAATATATTTCTGATATGACTGCTAAATCCGTAAGCGTTGGTTGGGGTTCATTACAGAAAGATAAATCAATTTCTGGTGGAACTATCACATTACTTAGACAAGGCCTTAATGCAACTTATTCTAAAGGAATCGGTATACATGCTAATTCAGCATTAGTGTATGAAATTGATGGAAAAAACTTTGATTTTTTTGAAAGCTATATCGGCATAGATCAAGCAGTGAACGGACAATCATCATCCGCAACTTTTGAAGTTTGGGTTGATGGAGAAAAGAAATTTGATAGTAGCGTATTTAAAGCAAACACGGAACATGAGTTTGTGAAAGTACCCGTTACAGGGGCAAAAGAAGTGAAGTTAGTGACAACTGATGCTGATAACAATGGTAATGCCGCGGACCATACTATATGGGCTGATGCTAAGTTTACTCAAGCTTCTAGTAAACCTACACTTACAATATCTGAAGACTTTACAATGGTGAAGTTAAATAGTGAATTTGATCTTCTAAAAGATGTTACAGCATTAGATGTAGAAGATGGGGACTTAAAAGTCCAAATCAAAGTAGCATCTAATGGCTTTAATACGAATAAAACAGGTACTTACAATGTTGAATATTCTGTAACCGATCATGATAACAACTTCGTTACAGCTACAAGAAAAATTTATGTATACAGTGATACGCAATTTGCAACAGACACTGAGTGGAAAGCTGCTCAAACGGCTTGGAAGAATGTAAACAAAGATAAAGCTTCTTCAGGAAGTGTGATTAAATTACTTGTAAATGGGGAAACAAAAGAATTTACAAAAGGGATTGGTACACATGCAAATTCTGAAATTGTATACGATCTGGAAGGGAAAAACTATGATTATTTTGAAACACTTGTTGGTGTCGACAGAAATATCGTAGAAAACAGTAAATCCAGTGTTATATTTAAAGTATTAGCTGATGGTCAAGAAATTTATAACAGTGGCGTTATGAATTATCAAACAGAAGCAAAATTAGTGAGACTACCTGTTCAAGGGATTAAAGAGTTAAAACTGATTGCAAGTGATTCTGGTAATGGAAATGAATCTGATCATGCTGACTTTGCTGATGCAAAGTACTATATTTCAAATGGTGTACCAAAGCTTACTATTCCTAAATCAGTAGCAACTAAAGTAGGGAATCCTATTGACATCAACGAACCATTTTCAGCAGTAGATGCTGAAGATGGTGATTTAACATCTCAAGTAAAGGTTACAGGAAAAGATCAAGTAAACTTTGATAGAGCTGGTAAATATGAAATTACTTACACAGTGGTAGACAGTGACGGCAATGAATTGACGAAGAAGCGAATCATTTCAGTAGTAAATATGGAAGATTACAATTATCTATCTGATTTCGAATGGAAATCTACTCAAAACAGCTATACAGCTCCTGTGAAAGATCTATCTATCAGTAACAATACTTTACGATTAACAGGTGAAGATGGAAGTGAGAAAGCATACCAGAAAGGTATTGGCGCCCATTCTAACTCAACAATCATATATGATTTAACAGATAAAGACACTGATTACTTCACTTCATTTGTTGGTGTAGACCGTCAAATGCATGGTTCTATTGCCTCTGTTACATTCCAAGTTTTTGTTGATGGAGAAAATCAATTCGACAGTGGTTTAATGCTTTCGAGAGATCCACAAAAATTCGTTGAAGTGAATATTAGCGGTGCCAAAGAACTCAAGTTAGTCGTTACTGATGGCGGTAACGGAAACGGTTCTGACCATGCGACATGGGGAGATGCTAAATTATATTTCGCTAACGCTGATAGAGTTTTTAGACAAAATTTAGCAACTGCTATTGAAGAAGCGAAAGCTATCAATGCGGAGGGCTATATATCTGGGAGTATGGATGCTTTATACGCTAGCATAGCAAAAGCGGAAGAACTTCTTGCCAATAAGCAAGCCACTCAAGGCGAAATCGATCAAGCTGTAGAGGCACTAAAACAGGCGATAGCTGCGTTAGTGGCAATAGACTTAAATCAAATCATCACAATAACAGATAAAAATCTTAAAACGTATATCCAGCAAACACTAGGGCTTACAGAAGAAATAACGCTAGGTGATATGTATACACTCACTAGCCTTAATTGTCCCTCTACTCGAATAACGAGTCTTGAAGGCTTGCAATATGCAAAAAATTTAGTTTCATTGGATATATCCGGAAATAAAATAACTGATTTCTCACCACTAAAAGATCTAAGTAAATTAGAGAATGTCATCGCGCATCCTCAAATCGTTGAAGTGGACAGCTTGAAAGGGCCAGTAATGGCAGTGGAAAACGTAGTGAAAGGCTTAGATGGTAAATATCTAAATCCTTACCAAATAGGTCTTAGGCATACTAAAACCAATAAAGAAATATATGTAGATGTCGAACTGCTTGCACCAAATGCAGATCAGTTTACAGTAGATCTTTCAGAAGAAGATAAAGGATGGTATATGCTAGTCGTTGCTTATAAATTAAACGAAGATACGATCATACAATTAACTTATTACGTGGATAATAACTAATATTTCATTTAAAAGTAAGCGTCAAATAGTGCCCCTGATAACAGGTGGGCACTATTTGGCGCTTACGAATCTTCAGAAAAATCCCAATTCAATCTCTAAAATGTGCTTGCAATCTTTTTTTAAAACTGGTAAAGTACTAATTAAGAGATGTATAAAAATAATAAATTATGAATTTTTATTCACATAAAAAGGGGACGATACAATCATGTCAAATCAAAAAGTAGTGTTAGCATATTCCGGAGGTCTAGATACTTCTGTAGCGATAAAATGGTTGCAAGGTCAAGGATACGATGTTGTAGCATGTTGTTTAGATGTTGGAGAAGGAAAAGACTTGGATTTTATTAAAGAAAAAGCACTTCAAGTAGGCGCTATTAAATCCTATGTAATCGATGCGAAAGACGAGTTTGCGGATGATTACGCACTTGCAGCACTTCAAGCACACACGTTATACGAAGGGAAATATCCACTTGTTTCTGCACTTTCTCGTCCGTTGATTTCGAAAAAGCTTGTAGAAGTGGCAGAGATGGAAAATGCTGTTGCAGTGGCACATGGTTGTACGGGAAAAGGAAATGACCAAGTCCGCTTTGAAGTATCGATCCAAGCGTTGAATCCAAATCTTACGGTTCTTGCTCCAGTGCGTGAATGGAAATGGTCTCGTGAAGAAGAAATCCAATATGCGATTGAAAATGATATCCCGATTCCAATCAACTTAGACAGCCCATACTCTATCGACCAAAACCTATGGGGAAGAAGCAATGAATGTGGCATACTGGAAGATCCGTGGGCCGCTCCACCAGAAGGTGCATATGATCTAACGGCAAGACTTGAAGATACTCCAGATACACCTGAAGTAATTGAAATTGGTTTTGAACAAGGTGTTCCCGTTACACTGAATGATAAACAGTATAAACTAGCAGACTTAATCGTTGAATTGAATACATTAGCTGGTAAACATGGTGTTGGCCGAATCGACCATGTTGAAAATAGATTAGTAGGAATTAAATCGCGTGAAGTGTATGAAGCACCTGCTGCGATGACATTAATTACCGCACATAAAGAACTTGAAGACATTACTTTAGTTAAAGAAGTTGCTCATTTCAAACCAGTGATTGAGAAAAAACTGACTGAGCTTATTTATGAAGGACTATGGTTCTCACCACTTCAAAGCGCATTATCCGCATTTTTAAAAGACACACAAAAAACGGTAACAGGTACAGTGCGTGTGAAATTATTCAAAGGCCATGCGATCGTAGAAGGTAGAAAATCCGAGTATTCTCTTTATGATGAAAAATTGGCAACCTATACGAAGGACGATGAATTTGACCATGATGCAGCTGTCGGCTTCATTAAGCTTTGGGGTCTACCAACAAAAGTTAGCAGTATCGTAACCAATCAAAACAAGAAGGTGACTGTGTGAGTAAGTTATGGGGAGGCAGATTTACGAAGTCTGCTGAAGAATGGGTAGATGAGTTTGGCGCATCGATCTCGTTTGACCAAGAACTCGTACTTGAAGATATTCAAGGTAGCCTTGCTCATGTGGCGATGTTGAAGAAAAGCAGTATTTTACCTGGAGAAGATGCAGACCTGATTACGTCAGGGCTGCTTACTCTGCAAGAAAAAGCAAAAAAAGGCGAGCTAACTTTTAAGGTAGAGATGGAGGATATTCATCTTAACCTAGAAAGCATGCTCATTTCTGAAATTGGTCCAGTAGGTGGGAAGTTGCATACAGGTCGAAGTCGGAATGATCAAGTGGCGACAGATATGCATTTGTATCTGCGCAACCAAACAGATGATGTTTTGAGCTTAATTGCGGCCTTGCAAACAGCTCTACTTGAGCAGGCTGAGAGCCATGTTGAAACATTAATTCCTGGATATACCCATTTACAACGTGCACAGCCGATTTCATTTGCCCATCATGTTATGGCTTATTTCTGGATGTTGCAGCGTGACAAAGAGCGATTTACGGAAAGTTTGAAACGAATTAATGTTTCTCCTCTTGGAGCAGGAGCGTTAGCTGGGACAACCTTTCCAATCGATCGAGCGTATAGTGCTGAGTTACTTGGATTTGACGCAATCTATGAAAATAGCTTGGACGCCGTGAGTGACCGGGATTTTGTGCTTGAATTTCTTAGTAACAGTAGCACATTAATGATGCATCTTTCCCGATTTAGCGAAGAAATCATTCTTTGGTCTAGTCAAGAGTTTCAATTTATTGAGTTAGATGATGCCTTTTCAACGGGAAGCAGCATTATGCCGCAGAAAAAAAATCCCGATATGGCTGAGCTGATTCGTGGGAAAACAGGGCGTGTGTATGGCAATCTTACAGGTCTTTTAACCGTTTTGAAGGGACTGCCGCTTGCTTATAACAAAGATATGCAAGAAGATAAAGAAGGCATTTTTGATACGGTGAAAACAGTCATCGGCTCTTTGAAAATTTTCGAAGGCATGATTTCCACGATGAAAGTAAATGCCCATGTCATGGAGAAGGCAACGAAAAACGACTTCTCTAATGCAACGGAATTAGCGGATTATTTAGCAGCGAAAGGGATGCCTTTCAGAGAAGCGCATGAAGTGGTCGGTAAACTAGTGCTATCATGTGTGAACCAAGGTTGCTATCTTGCGGATTTAACTTTGGATCAGTTCAAAGAAGCGTCAGAGTTGTTCAATGAAGATATCTATCAAGCTCTTAACCCGTATGAAGCAGTAAAGCGCCGTAACAGCGCCGGCGGAACAGGATTTGAGCAAGTTAAACTAGCGATTCAAAAAGGGAAAGAGCTAGTGAAGTAAAAAAAAGGGTCAGACCTCACACTCTATATACCGTTTATTGACTCATTTACGAGTCGTATAAACGATATATAGTTGATGTGGGGTCTGACCCTTTTGTTATGGGACAGCCTCTTTCATCATTCTTCTTTATCGGTACGAACGATAAGAACATCACAATTCGCATTGCG
The DNA here is from genome assembly GCF_053653995.1 of Peribacillus sp. JNUCC 23. Next base: position 3,458,869 of record NZ_CM132202.1, on the reverse strand, counting down.
GACGATATTTTCAGAAACACTACCTATTAGGAAGCGTTCTACCGCATTCAGTCCAGTGGCTCCGCAGACGATGAGGTCGATATGATGTTTTATAGCGATCTCTTTAGGGATGATCGTTTTCGGTGAGCCGTATTCAATGATTGTTGCCACTTCTTTGACACCGGCTTTTTCCACCCTTTCTTTATAGCCACTCAAAAGTTCAGATGCGTAGTCTTCAGCGCTGTCTCCGATCGGGCTATTAAAGGCTTCAGTTGACGGGAAATTCCGAGCATCCACGATATGGGTTAGCACGAGTGCTGCATCGTTACGAAGAGCGATTTCACTGCCTTTTTGCAAAGCCCATTCTGCTTCTTTAGAACCATCTACCGCAACTAGAATTTTTTTATACGTCATTGTCATATTAATCTCCCCTTTCATCAAATTGCCTGACGAACTTTACGATCAAAATCGAATGAATAAGAAACTTTATCCCGGTTTAACAGGCTGTACTACCCCCACCTCAAATTTTTGTGAAAGAATCAAGAAATAAATAGGTGGGGATAAACAGCCTGTAAATCCCCGATTGGTGAGATACAGTGAAACTTACCTTTGTGGTTTTCAAAGGTTTAGTTGAACCAATCGGGTTCGTAGTGTCGCTTTATCGAAGATTTAGCGACAGTAGAACGGGACTAACCATCAGAGGGGGATGCCCCCTCTGATGGAAGTTTCACTTTACTTAATGATTTGCAGCGTTTTCGGATATTTGGTTAACACTTCTGCGCCATTTTCAGTTACATAAATATCGTCTTCAATTCGAACACCGGCAACATTTGGTACGTAAATACCAGGTTCGATTGTATAGACCATGCCTGATTTCAAAAGAAGCGGGTTTGTTTCAGTTAAGGAAGGAAATTCGTGTACACTGATTCCTAAGCCATGACCAAGACGATGCGGGAAATAATCTCCATATCCTTTGTCACGAATGATGTTACGAGCCGTTAAATCGATTTCGGCACAAGAAACACCAGGCTTACTTGCTGCAATCGCTGCTTCCTCTGCTTTTAGAACTGTTTCATAAATTTCCCGTTGCTTGTCTGAAATGTCTCCGTATGCAACAGTTCGGGTAATATCGGAGCAATAGCCTTCGTAGACAACACCTAAGTCAAATAGGACCAAATCACCGCGCTTAACTTTCGTAGCTCCAGGTGTTCCATGTGGAGACGCTGCATTGGCACCTGTTAGTACCATGGTTGAAAATGACATGTTTTGTACGCCTGCTTTTTTCATTTCATATTCAATCGCAGCTAAGATTTCCATTTCTGTTTTGCCTTCTTTAATCTCTGATACCCCAATTTCGATCGCGTAATCAGCAAGACGGCATGCTTCTCGTATTTTTTTCATTTCATCTTCTGTTTTAACCATTCGAAGTTCACGCAATTTCTCTTCAGCGGCTACTAGTTCAGGAACAGAGAAGATCATTTGGACTTTTTCTAGTCGTTCCACATTTAAATGTTCTTTTTCAATGGCCAGTCTTTTTACATTCACAGAACGACGGCCTACCGCAAGTTTGATTTCTTCCCAAGGATCTTCAATATCCGTGTAGCCAATAATTTCCCCTGCCCAACCTGAACGCTTCGCATCTTCAGTTTCCATCTTAGGGCAAACAAGGATTGGTTCAGCCTCTTGGAAAACAGCTAATGCAAGCAGTCTTTCGTGAGGGTCGCTCAAGAAGCCGCTCAAATAAAACACATTATCGGGTGCCGTAATCAAAGCAGCATCCAGTCCACTTGTTTGTAACCATTGTGTTAATTCAGTTAATTTTGTATTCATCTTTTTATTGCCTCCAGTAGTAAGATCATATTAAATCCTATTCATAAACCTTATCAATAAAAAAAAGTAAAGTAAACTATTTTGGAATAGGAAAAGTCGTTTGGAAAATGAGGTTTACGATCTTGAAATAAGGGCATCTATTAAAGAATAGTCATTTTTAAAAAGGTGAAAGGGACTTGGGAGCGAAATTAGAATAGTCGATAAGAATAGGTAGGAAGGGAGTTTTTATTTTGAAAGTATCTTTTCACGGACATTCAGTAGTGAAGATCGAAACGAACGGGACGACGATTTTGTTTGATCCTTTTATTAATGGAAACGGACAGACCGATTTAAAAGTAGAGGACGTCTATCCTGATGTCATCATTTTGACACATGGGCATGGGGATCATCTTGGTGATACAGTGGAGCTAGCCAAAAAACACGATGCACTTGTGATTGGTTCAGCTGAGATGGTCCATTACCTTGGCACACAAGGTGTCGAACGGACACATGGCATGAATATTGGCGGGGCTTATGAGTTTGAATTTGGTCAAGTAAAGTTGACAACTGCCTTTCATAGCAATAGTTTTATCACGAATGACGGACAGATTATATATCTTGGTATGCCTAGTGGCGTCTTGTTTACAGCAGAAGGAAAAACGGTTTATCACGCTGGAGACACTGCATTGTTTTCCGACATGAAGTTGATTGGTGAACGTCATCCAATTGATCTTGCCCTTTTGCCCATTGGTGATAATTTTACAATGGGGCCTGAAGATGCAGCACTGGCGGCCGAATACTTACAGGCGAAGCAAGTTGTGCCGATTCACTATAATACGTTTCCGCCCATCAAGCAGGATCCGCAGAAGTTTCTCGATTTACTAAATGCAGGCAATGGAAAAGTGCTTGAACCGGGAGATTATATCGAGCTTTAATTCCTTCAAACAAAGTTTCATTTTATAATTTTTTGGCCGAGACATTTGATTTTAGAACTTCCCTTCCTTCTTTTTCGAGCTTGCCTTGCATACAATGTAGGTAAGGAACAGGGGGGAGGGATTTTTATGAAACAAAGATTATTGCTTTGTTTGCTTCTATGTGGTGTTATGCTGTACTATGCGGTACCAAGACTTTCGCTACAAGCTGGCGGATTGGAGTCACTGTTTGCTGGTACTTGGTTGCTGTTTGCTTTGTTTGCGATTGCCGGGAATTTAACAGGCATCTTATATTCCCCGAAAAAAGGAAAAAAGCACAAGCAATCTATGAAAACAACAAAAAGAATTCATTATTATCAATAGTTGCGTTTGAATAGCTCGTCCATTCACCTTATAATGAAAGTAGGAAGATTTGGAAAAGGGTGAAGAGCGTGGCAACGAAGCATGAGCAAATTTTAAAACATATAGATGGACTTCCAGTCGGTAAAAAGATATCCGTACGTCAAATTGCGAAGGCTTTAAGCGTGAGTGAAGGGACAGCATACCGAGCCATTAAGGAAGCGGAGAACCAAGGATATGTCAGCTCAATCGAACGAGTTGGCACGATTCGGATTGAACGAAAGAAGAAAGAGAATATTGAAAAACTGACCTTTGCTGAAGTTGTCAATATAGTGGACGGACAAGTATTGGGCGGACGCGAAGGTCTTCATAAAACATTGAACAAATTCGTGATTGGTGCGATGAAGCTTGAGGCGATGATGCGATATACAGGACCTGGCGATTTATTAATAGTTGGGAATCGGTCTCAGGCACATGATCAAGCATTGACGGCAGGAGCTGCTGTATTAATTACTGGTGGATTTGATGCGGAAGATGATACGAAGAAGATCGCCGACAAGCTACAGCTGCCAATTATCTCCACGAGCTATGACACGTTTACTGTGGCCACGATGATTAACCGGGCCATTTATGACCAATTAATAAAAAAAGAAATCCTGCTTGTTGAAGATATCTTAATGCCTGTTCATGAAACGACTTTCTTAAAAATGGGCGATAAAATTAGCGATTGGCTCAAGCTTAATCGAGATACAAAGCATAGTAGATTTCCTGTTGTGGACTCCAATATGAAAGTGCAAGGCATGATTACTTCAAAGGACGTTTTGGCACAAGAAGATGAAGTGGCTATTGATAAAGTCATGACGAAGAATCCAATGACGGTCGGTATGAAAACAAGTGTTGCTTCATCTGCGCACATGATGGTTTGGGAAGGCATCGAACAACTACCTGTCGTTAATGATCATCATGTGCTTCAAGGAATAGTCACTCGTCAAGACGTTCTAAAAGCATTGCAAATGAGTCAAAGGCAGCCACAAGTCGGCGAAACGATTGATGATACGATTACTAGTCAGCTTGTCATGAATGGTAGCGGGTGCAAAGGTGAAGAAATCTATCAGTATGAAGTGACGCCGCAAATGACCAATTATTTAGGAACGATTTCAACAGGCGTTTTTACAACACTCGTAACAGATTCCGCGAACCGAGCACTCAGAAGCTATAAACGGGGTGATTTGGTCGTAGAGAATATGACGATCTACTTCATCAAACCAGTTCAAATGGATAGCGTGCTAGCGATTCATCCGCGTGTTCTTGAAGTAGGCCGCAAATTCGGTAAAGTGGATGTAGAAGTATTCAATGAAGGGAAATTGGTCGGTAAAGCGATAATGACATGCCAATTACTTGATAGGTCATAACTTATAAGAAAAGCGTAGGCTATCAAAGTCCATAGAAGAAAAGGATGTCCTAAAAAAGGGTTTGACTACACAATCTATACACAGTTCATAATGACGTTACGCTTCATTTGACTTGTATATGATGATTCGTGGTCTGACCTTTTCGTTATGGGACATCCTTTTCTACCTTCAATTGCTGGTACTAATCTTTTGCTCTGCTTCTTCAATCGCTAGCGGCAAAAAATGCTTGTATACTTTAAATCCGCCCCAAATGCTTAATCCGCCAATGACGATAAAAATTGCGCCAATAATAAATGTCGTAGTCGTGTGAAACAAAATGAGCTGATTGATTCCATAAGTGGCAACGAATGTTCCCAATGCTATGGATGATTTGCCTTTCAGCCATTTCTTTTCCATTGGCAAACGAGTTCGAAATGCTTTTATTTTATAAAACACATAAAAAGCAAGAGAAACCAAAATAATCGCTACAAGTGCTATCATACGTCTTAATCCTCCAATTTTCTGCTTTTTCATTAAAATGTTATTCCGAGAAAGAAAGTTTCTTTTATTGTAACGGTTTCAAGGCTAGATTTCCACCATCATCCCCTATACTACATACTGAATGAAGGGATTTGGACTAGATGGAGAGAATAAATGATGTAGTAGGATAAGACAGATAAAATCATACATGACAGGTAATAAAGGAGAATCTAATGACTGCAGGAATTTTAGAAACAATAAAAGCATATCAAACGATTATTATCCATCGCCACGTTCGGCCTGATCCAGACGCATACGGATCACAGGGAGGGCTAGCAGAAATTCTAAAAACTTCTTTTCCAGAGAAAAATATTTACACGGTTGGTGAGGAAGAAGAATCGCTGAATTATTTAAGAAGATTAGATACGATATCTGATGATATTTATAAGGGTGCGCTTGTGATTGTATGCGATACGGCCAATGTGGAACGAATTTGTGATAAACGCTATCGTCTAGGCGACAAATTGATCAAAATCGATCATCATCCGAATGATGACAAGTATGGAGATTTGCGTTGGGTGGATACGCGTGCAAGTTCGACAAGTGAAATGATTTATGAGTTTTATTTGTTTGGAAAAGACAAAGGGTTGAAAATGAATGATGAAGCTGCCCGATTACTGTTTGCAGGAATGGTAGGAGATACGGGGCGCTTTTTATATCCAAGCACGTCTGAAAAAACGTTCCTCTACGCAGGTGAGCTGATTCATTATGCATTCAGCAGACCTGAGCTGTTTACAGCAATGTACGATGTAGAAGAAAAGATCGTTCGCCTGAACGGCTATGTACTGCAGCATTTTGAAATTCTCACAAGCGGTGTTGGGAAAATGGTGCTGACGAAGGAAATTCTACATCAATTTGATGCAACGCCGGCTGATGCCTCATTGCTGGTTAGCGCGCTAGGCTCGGTTAAAGGGCTTAAGGCATGGGTATTTTTCATTGAGGAAGAAAAAGAAATCCGGGTTCGACTGCGATCTAAAGGTCCCGTTATAAACGGAGTTGCGAAGCGTTACAATGGTGGCGGACATCCAATGGCGGCTGGAGCTTCGATTTATAGTTGGAATGAAGCAGAAGATGTTATTCGCGACTTAGAAGCGGTTGTCCTTAATAGTCACTAAGATGGTGCATGATTTGAAAAGGAGCTAACCCTTTCCACTTATCCCGCATTAACGGGCAGTAAGACCCCCGCCTCAAGGCTTAGAGGAATCGAAGAAGCAACTGCCCAATCTAGTTGCGACTCCTACCCCGTCTGAGGTCATAAGCTGTAATACTCTGTGGCAAACTACGCCACGCCGCATTCCATCTTACGCTTGTTGGGGCTGGGCAGTCGCCTCACTTTTTTATGTAAAAGCCCGATTGGTGAGATACAGTGAAACTTACCTTTGTGGTCTTCAAAGGTTTAGTTGAGGCCCACAGGATGTGGGTCACTCAGACGTTGCCGCAGGATGCGGCGTACTTAGTCTAAGTTCATTGAATCAGGTTCGTAGTGTCGCTTTACCGAAGCGCAGTGGAGGTATTAGCGACAGTAGAACGGGACTAACAATCAGTGGGGAATGACCCCCCCACTGATTGAAGTTTCCCTTTATTGTCGGTGTAGCTTTACTTCAATATTCATCGTCGTGTAGAAGAAAATTTCAACGACTTCAAGCCGGTAGCTTTTCTTGTTTATTTCAATGACTTTGTTTTCGATCGACTTTTTCAAAAGGTTTTTGCTTTTATAAACGGTTTCAACTTCTTTTGCGATCAAAGAGGTTAAATCGTCTTCAATGACTTCTTCCGCCTCAGCCACACTTAGTAAATCAAGATGATATTGCTTGCCGTTTAAAACAACTACCTTCACATCTTCAATCAGAAGCTTTTTCTCAGCTTCTTTATTCAATCGATTATAATCTTTTTCCCATATTTCAATTTTAGCCGACATATCACGAATGGTCTGACTTTGCTTATGAATTTTATTGATTTGTTTTTCTTGAAGTACGCCATGCATATATAGAAAAACAAACCAGCTGATCAGCGCTCCAATGACTACACCGACAAAGAAGCGCTGCCAAGTGGATTTTCGATAAAGTGGGGGAATCCTCATGATGAAATCTCACCTTGTGTAAACCACATAATTAGTAATGATCCAGTCTTGGCACCACCCATTGCCGAAAGAATCAGGAGAAATTGCTTGAAAATATCCTTGGTTGCTCCCTCGAACATGCCGCGTTCAAATGAATAAACTGTATCAAAAGTTCCGCCAATGGCCGCGATAATTGCCCAAATCCGTAACGAACCCGCAAGATTTCTAATGATCGTCAAAGGTGCTTGTCCGGTGAAAAATGCTGCCAGTCCGCCAATTAATGCTCCTCCAAGTAATACGCCGAGAGAAATAAAATAACTGTTAATAAATGCAGGAAAAAAAGCTTCTTTCATATCCATCATCCTTATACGTTTAATTCTTCATATTTATTTATATGGACAAAGTAAACCTGATATGATAAAGAAAAATCTTTTAAGAGCATTGTTCAGACAGCTAATATGTGTCAACTTAGGATTTATGCGTACGGAATGGGAACGAATTTTCTTTTTGTCAGTTTAGCACTATACTATAAAGAAAAGATGCTTGATAAAGGTGGGAGAGAAACGTGTGTATTCACCTTCATATACAAAGTGCTTACAGCTTGCTAACAAGCACGATTAAATTAAACGAGCTCGTATCAAAAGCAAAGGCGAATGGATTTACGAGCTTAGCGTTGACTGATAGAAATGTCATGTACGGGGCACCTTATTTTTATAAAGAATGTCTGAAACAAGGAATCAAACCGATCATAGGCTTGATTGCAGATATATTAGATGAACATGAAGCTTCCTTTCCGCTCCTGTTACTTGCCAAAGATAACCAAGGCTATTCCAATCTGCTCAAAATCAGCTCCGCGATTCAAACCAAGTCACAGACAGGATTGCCGATAAAATGGCTCAAGGCGTATTCAGCTGGCTTACTTGCCATTTCCCCTGGTAATGAAGGCAAGATTGAATCTATGCTCGCAGAAGGGAAAATAGAGGAAGCGAAAGAATCAGTTGCTATGTATCAACGGATATTTGGGATGGACTCTTTTTATCTGTCTTTACAACGCCTTTTGACAACGGGACAAGACGAAGAGAATAGTCGGATCGTCACGTTTGCTAAAGAAATCAATATCGCTGTTGTTGCAACGAATCCTGTTTTTTATTTAGAAAAAAACGATGCGTTAGCCCAAGAAGTGTTGCTTGCCATAAAAAATGGCAGCAAGCTTTCTGATGAAGACAGAATGACATTGCCTTCACAGGAATACTACTTAAAAAATGCCGAGCAAATGAACGAGCTTTTTCGTGATGTACCAGACATCCTAGAAAACACAATAAAAATTGCAGAGAGCTGTCATGTAGAAATTCCGTTCAATCGTTCGTTATTGCCCAAATTCCCTGTTCCGAATGATCTAACGGCTGATGACATGCTGGAACAAATTTGCTTAGAAGGGCTGAAACAGAAAAGACCAGATATGCCTAGCGAATATATTGAACGTCTTCATTATGAGCTTCAGGTTATTAAAACGATGAAGTTTAGTGATTACTTTCTCATTGTGTGGGATTTTATGGGGTTTGCCAAAAAGCAAGGAATTCTGACAGGGCCTGGAAGGGGATCTTCGGCAGGGTCAATGGTTGCGTATGTTTTATCGATAACCACTGTCGATCCGATTGAGCATCGTCTTTTATTCGAACGTTTTTTAAATCCAGAGCGAGTAACGATGCCGGATATTGATATTGACTTTCCAGATAATCGTCGTGATGAAGTGATTGCCTATGTGGCTCGGAAATATGGAGAACTTCATGTTGCTCAAATTATTACCTTTGGGACACTTGCTGCAAAAGCCGCTCTCCGCGATACGGGAAGGGTATTCGGGTTGAATTCGAAAGAGCAGGAAGCACTTTCGAAAACAATACCTGCGAAACTTGGGATTACGTTAAAGCAAGCGTATGCCGAGTCAAAAGGGTTACGCGAATTTGTCGATTCGAGTGAGCTTAACCGAAGTTTGTATGATACGGCGATAAAGCTCGAAGGACTACCGCGACATACATCCACTCATGCGGCCGGTGTTGTGATAAGTGATCAGCCACTAACAGAAAACATCGCGATCCAAGCAGGCCATGATGGCATCCATCTGACTCAGTTTCCGATGGATGTGCTCGAGGAAATTGGTCTGTTGAAAATGGATTTTCTCGGTCTGCGTAATTTAACGCTTATTGACAATATCATCAAATCAATCAAGAAAGGGACAGGGCGCAAAATCGATATGGCTACCATTCCTCTTCAGGATGAGAAGACGTTTGCCCTTTTAAGTAAAGGTGAGACAACTGGAATTTTCCAATTTGAATCAGAAGGTATTACGAAAGTACTCGTACGTTTACAGCCGTCTCGATTTGAAGATATTGTCGCCGTAAATGCTTTGTATCGCCCTGGCCCTATGGATAATATTCCGCTTTTCATTGAACGGAAGCATGGTTTGGCATCTATTGACTATGCGCACAATGATTTACAAGACATTTTGCAAGATACATACGGTGTTATCGTCTACCAAGAGCAAATTATGCAAATTGCATCTAAACTTGCCGGGTTTTCATTGGGCGAGGCAGATCTTTTACGTAGAGCTGTTTCAAAAAAGAAAAAGGAAATTCTTGATCAAGAGCGAAATCATTTTGTAAGTGGATCTGTAAAGCAGGGATATCGGGCAGAGATTGCACATGACATTTACGATATGATCGTCCGCTTTGCAAACTATGGCTTTCCAAGAAGCCATGCGGTTGCCTATAGTTTCATTGCCTACCAGCTCGCTTATTTGAAAGCCCATTACCCGACATACTTTATGGCAGCACTGTTGACATCTGCCATTGGCAATGATGATAAAATCGCCCAATATATTAGGGAAGCAAAGAAGAAAGAAATGGTCATCCTTCCTCCTTCTATTAATAAAAGTTTTTACGCATTTACATCGGAGAAGGATGGGATCCGCTATAGTCTTGCTGCAATCAAAAGCGTCGGCGGAGCGATACTGAAGGAAATTTTTGCAGCTAGGAAAGAAAAAACCTTTCAGGATATCTTTGATTTTTGCTTGCGTGTTTCCATGAGCGTTGTGAACCGTAAAGTCATTGAAATGCTTATACTTGCTGGGGCATTTGACGAATTTGAGGTGGACCGGGCAACATTACTTGCAAGCCTTGATGTAGCCATTGATCATTCTGAGTTAGTCAATCCAAACGATGGCGATTTTGACTTATTCTTTAACAGCGAGTTCTCACTCAAACCGAAATATGTTCAAGTTGATCCCATTCGATTAGAAGATAAGCTTATTTTTGAGAAAAAGGCTCTTGGCTTGTACTTGTCCGATCATCCAGTCATAGGATATAAAGTTCTCTTTCGATACTTTGGGGCTGTATCCATTGACGAAGCCGTTGTTAAAAAAGAGAATAAAGTGCTAATTGGGGTTTATATCTCTTCTGTGAAGGCCATACGTACGAAGAAAGGTGAAGTGATGGTGTTTCTAGGGCTAAATGATGAGGCTGGTGAGTTAGAAGCGGTTGTGTTTCCAAATGTGTATAAAACATGTTCAGAGAACTTAATAAATGAGGGCATCGTCATGGTTCAAGGGCGTATTGAGGAACGTAATGGGAAAACGCAAATGATTATTGATGAAGTGTACCCATTAGATGTCTTGAAAGAAATGAAAGCAGAATCGACTTCGCGTTTATTTATTAAGATCCCGAAAGAAAAACAAACAAATGATACACTTAGGAAAGTTAAACAGACATTGGTCAAGCACAAAGGAATGACAAAAGTCATGCTGTATTATGAAAGCGAAAACCGTTATGTTCAACTTTCTTTATGGGATTGGGTCACGCCAAACGAGGCATTAATGCAGCAATTAGAGGGAATTATCGGAAAAGAAAACGTCATTCTAAAACAAGAATAAATGTTTACATCAGTACTAGATATGTTATATTGTAAGAAGCCTAATGTGGTCAGACCACTTAAAATGTATGGGAAAATTGCCTAATTCTATCCGAACTAGTTCAAGGAGTGAATACATTGACATTAAGAGAAGAAGCGCTGCATATGCATAGTGTCCATAAGGGAAAGCTTGAAACGGTTTCAAAAGTCCCGGTCCGAAATGCGGAAGATTTAAGTTTAGCTTATTCGCCAGGTGTTGCTGAGCCATGCAAAGAAATCTATGACAAACCAGAAACTGTATATGATTATACAATGAAGGGAAACATGGTAGCTGTCGTTTCCGATGGGACAGCTGTACTTGGTTTGGGGAATATTGGACCTGAAGCAGCTTTGCCGGTTATGGAAGGTAAAGCACTCCTTTTCAAGAGTTTCGCCGGTGTCGATGCATTCCCTATTTGTTTAAAAACTACGGATGTTGAAAAAATCATAGAAACAGTAAAACTTCTTGAACCTACGTTTGGCGGAGTGAATCTAGAGGATATTGCAGCTCCCAATTGTTTCGTTATTGAAGAAAGACTGAAGAAAGAAACGAATATTCCAGTTTTTCATGATGATCAACATGGAACAGCAATCGTAACAGTGGCAGGTCTTGTTAATGCTCTAAAAATCGTAGGTAAGTCCATGACAGAAATTAAAGTAGTGGCAAGTGGTGCTGGAGCTGCTGGAATTGCTATTATTAAACTTTTATATAATTATGGAGTTCGTGACATTATTATGTGTGATTCCAAAGGCGCTATTTTTCAAGGACGCAAATATGGCATGAATGACGTGAAAGATCAAGTTGCACAAGTGACAAACCGTTTTAAAGTCGAAGGACCACTTGAAGAGGTAATCAAGGGTGCCGATGTATTTATTGGTGTGTCGGTTGCAGGTGCACTTAACTCAGACATGGTCGCTTCAATGAATACGGATCCGATCATTTTTGCGATGGCAAACCCGGATCCAGAAATCATGCCGGCACTTGCTAAAGCAGCTGGAGCAAAAGTCGTCGGAACAGGCCGCTCTGATTTTCCGAACCAAGTCAATAATGTCCTTGCATTTCCTGGAATATTCCGCGGAGCATTAGATGTCCGTGCGACGCATATCAATGAAAAAATGAAAGAGGCAGCCGTTGAAGCGATCGCTGGTTTAATTAAGGAAGAGGAGCTTCAACCCGATTATGTGATTCCTGCAGCTTTTGATGAAAGGGTAGCGCCAGAAGTGGCAGCTGCTGTTGCGAAAGCCGCGATGGAAACAGGTGTAGCGAGAAGAACAGTAGATCCAGAAGACGTGAAGAAAAAAACGAGAAGGCTTGCCATTATTGGAAAGAGTGAAGAATGAATGAGTTGAACAAGTCAACACCTTCAACAAAGCTTTATCTAGAGATTGTCGAGAAGCTTAGACAAATGATAGAATCAGATGGTCTAGTTTCTGGAGATAAGATTCCTTCTGAACGTGAATTATCAGAGCGCCTTAATGCGGGTCGATCTTCCATTCGTGAGGCTTTAAGGGCACTGGAACTTCTCGGATTAATTGAAACTCGCAGGGGAGAAGGCACATTCATTAGAGATTACCAGGATCACAATCTCATTAAGCTATTAGGTACCTTTTTTTTGCAAGATCCAAAGGTGAAGCAGGATTTGGCTGAAACGAAGGAGTATTTAGAGATCAGTTGTATCCGAAATGTGATTTCGTCTACATCTGAACAAGAATTGCAGCATTTTCTAATCTGGGCAACTGAACAAGAATTTAGTGACGATGAATTTTTCACTAAGTTGGTTGCTTTAAATAGCAACTTTTTAATGGAAAGAATATGGACGATCGTGAATAGCTATGCAAAAGCTGCGAATCAAGTAATCGAAGCAATTGGATATGATTCATACATTCGATTTGTCCATTTGATGATAGAACGGAATACAAATCAAGCGATTTCTCATTATTTGAAGAATATCAGAAAAATATCAAATAATAAATGACAAGATTTTCATTCAGCCTCTGCTAAAGTGAGTGTTTAAAAAGGAGGATAAAAAGAGCCGAGAAGTTCGAGGAGCGATCGTCTCAACCTTTCGCGTATGGAGTAATACGTGAGGACCGGAGAGGCAAAGCGACGAAGAAATTCGCAAGCTTTTTTACCGGACTTTTTGAACAATCTCTTAAAGTAGAGGACATGCATAAGGGGCAGAGAATTGCCGGTAAGGGAGGATTCATCTTGCTTAAAGATCTTTTTACGAAAACTAAAAAGAAGAAATATGCCACGATACCGTCTGATCGTGATCAACAAGATGTACCGGAAGGGTTAATGACCAAATGTTCCGGATGTAAAAAAATTATGTACACAAAAGAGCTTCAAAAAAATAATAAAGTCTGTATTCATTGCGGGTATCATCACCAAATGACCGCATATGAACGAATCGAAAGTTTATTTGAAGCTGGCAGCTTTACTGAATTAGACCGAAATATGCTGTCAGTTAATCCGCTCGGATTTCCAGATTATCTGGAGAAAATAGAGAAAGATAAACGAAAAGCGAATATGAATGAAGCAGTCGTCACAGGTACTGGGAAAATTGAAGGCTACGAAGTGGCAGTTGCCATCATGGATTCACATTTCCGTATGGGCAGCATGGGTTCAGTTGTTGGCGAGAAAATAACAAGAGCGATTGAAAAAGCAGGCGAATTAAACATTCCCTTCATTATTTTCACGGCATCAGGAGGCGCACGTATGCAAGAAGGCATCTTAAGTCTTATGCAAATGGCGAAAACGAGTGCTGCTTTAAAAATGTTCAGTGAGGATGGCGGACTAATCGTATCAATTATGACGCATCCGACAACCGGTGGTGTTTCTGCGAGTTTTGCCTCGTTAGGAGACATAAATCTGGCAGAACCTGGAGCATTGATTGGCTTTGCTGGTCGTCGAATTATTGAACAAACGATCCATGAAGAGCTACCTGAGGATTTTCAAACATCAGAATTTTTGATGAAGCATGGTCAATTAGATGCCGTTATTTCTCGGACTGAATTAAAAGAAAAACTAGTGAATATATTGAAAATCCATGTTCCAGGTGGTGAATGGGTATGATAGGTGATTTAGAATTTGAGCGCCCAATTACGGATCTTCGAAAAAAAATTGATGAGCTTAAAGAGCTAACAGAAACGGCAGATGTTGATTTAACAGCTGAAATTCAAAAACTCGAGAAACGTTTGGAAAGCCTCCAAGACGATATTTATAAAAATATGAAGCCTTGGGACCGGGTTCAAGTAGCAAGACATCCTGGCCGACCAACGACATTGGATTATATACCACAAATATTCAGTGACTTTCTAGAGTTGCATGGAGATCGTTATTATGGCGATGATGAAGCAATCGTTGGTGGGATTGCCACATTCGAAGGAATTCCTGTAACAGTTATTGGCCATCAACGTGGTAAGGATACGAAAGAAAATATCAGAAGGAATTTTGGTATGCCTCATCCTGAAGGCTATCGTAAGGCATTGAGACTAATGAAACAGGCTGAGAAGTTTCACCGTCCTGTCATTTGTTTTATTGATACAAAAGGTGCCTTTCCCGGAAAAGCTGCGGAAGAACGTGGGCAGAGTGAAGCGATTGCGAAAAATATTTTCGAAATGGCTGGCTTGAAAGTGCCAATTATTTGTATTGTTATAGGAGAAGGTGGAAGCGGCGGCGCACTTGCACTTGGTGTAGGCGATCGAATTCTTATGCTTGAGAATTCAACGTATTCCGTTATCTCACCTGAAGGGGCAGCAGCATTGCTCTGGAAAGACGCCTCACAAGCAAAGCGAGCGGCTGAAACGATGAAAATTACTGCACCAGACTTATTCGGTCTTGGCATTGTTGATGAGATTATCCCGGAAGCTAAGGGGGGCGCTCATAAAAATGATTTAAAAGATCAAGCATCAGCCATTAAAGATAGCTTGAAACGTTCATTAAATGAATTATTGCCGCTTTCAACAGTTGAAATCGTTGACCAAAGATACATGAAATATAAAAAAATTGGGCAATACGAAATAGAAGAAGAACGAAATCTTGATCAGATTAAGTCTAGATAAAGTGAAACTTCCGTCAGTGGGTTTTTCACTGATGGTTAGTTAAACCAATCGGAGATTTACTTCAAAAAGCGAGGCGACTGCCCAGCCTCGACAAGCATAAGATGGAGTGTGGCGTGGCGCAGTTTGCCACAGAGCATTACAGTTTATGACCTCGAGAGGCTAGGAGCCACAGCTAGATTAGGCTGCTCATCCCTATATAATTTTATGATTCTCTTACAAAAATTGAGTGGGAGATATTACAGCCTGTTAAACCTGGAGAAGTTCATAATCTTCTTGTATTCCTTTTTCGATTGATGATGGATCGATTGAAAACTCGCCGAATAAAACAGGCGAGTTTTATTTTGCTGATTTCATAGGAAGTTTCTGTAGTAATTCTTTGAAGTAACATAGAATATTATGAAAATTTCGTTCCTTTAAATGTGGTATATGATGAAAATGCTTATTATTTTTAATTAATTAGGAAATAATGAAGAATGGCACAAAAATAGTTTACGAAAGAAGATAACTATTCTAAAATGGATTGTTGGGGTATCTTTTACTTCAATTCATAAGCGAAATCATGTAGTCTTGAATTATTGAGCTACTAATAATGAATAGGTAACAAATTCTATTCAAATTAGTAAATGAGACATGTCAAAGAGGTGATAGAATTTGAAGAAAATTGGTGTACTTACAAGTGGTGGAGACGCTCCAGGAATGAATGCAGCAATTCGTGCAGTTGTTCGGAAAGCGATATATCATAATATTGAAGTGTATGGGATTTCTCGAGGCTATCAAGGGTTAATTGAAGGAGATATTCGCAAGATGGAAATTGGCTCTGTTGGCGATATCATCCATCGTGGCGGAACAATGCTACGTTCAGCTCGCTGTCTGGAATTTAAAACAGAAGAAGGCCAGTTAAAAGGGATTGAACAATTGAAGAAACATGGCATCGAGGGTCTTGTTGTCATTGGTGGTGATGGTTCGTATCAAGGCGCACAGGCTTTGACAAAACGAGGCTATCCTTGTGTAGGTGTACCGGGCACAATTGATAATGATATACCTGGTACAGATTTCACAATTGGTTTTGATACCGCGCTGAATACAGTCATTGATGCGATTGATAAAATTCGTGATACGGCAACTTCCCATGAAAGAACATATGTAGTCGAAGTAATGGGTAGAAACGCTGGAGATATTGCCTTATGGGCAGGTCTTGCCGGTGGTGCAGAAACCATTCTATGTCCAGAGCACCAGCATGACATAGATGAATTAACCGCAAAATTAAAGCGTGGACAAGAACGTGGTAAAAAGCATAGTATTATCATTGTTGCTGAAGGTGTAGGAAGTGCTGTAGATATTGCCAGAGAAATTGAACAGACCACGGGTTTTGATACTCGGCTAACCGTGTTAGGCCATGTTCAACGTGGAGGTTCACCAACAGCGAATGATCGTGTGTTAGCAAGTAGATTAGGAGCACTTGCTGTGGAACTTTTAATGGATGGTCAAGGCGGTCGAGCGGTAGGAATCGTTGCCAATCAATTGGTCGATTATGATATCAATGAAACGTTAGTTAAAAATCATACAATTGATCAAAAAATGTATAAACTTTCAGAAGAATTATCGATTTAATTTTTAGTTAATAACAGGAGGGGTAGAATCAACATGCGTAAAACAAAAATAGTATGTACGATCGGTCCAGCAAGTGAAAGTGTAGAAAAATTAACCCAGTTGATTGAAGCTGGTATGAACGTGGCTCGTCTGAATTTTTCCCATGGAGATCACGAGGAACACGGAGCTCGAATTAAAAACATTCGTGAAGCGGTTAAAACAACAGGAAAACCTGTAGCGATTTTATTAGATACAAAAGGTCCTGAAATCCGTACGCATAGTATGGAAAACGGCGCACTTGAATTAAAAGCTGGTTCAAACATTATCGTATCTATGACAGAAGTTTTAGGTACGGAAGAAAAGTTCTCCATTTCATATGAAGGCTTAATTAACGACGTTGAAGTCGGTTCAAAAATTCTATTGGATGATGGTTTAATTGGTCTTGAAGTAACGGAAATTGATCATACAAATAAGGAACTACATACAAAAATTTTGAACACAGGAACGCTGAAAAATAAAAAAGGCGTAAACGTACCAGGCGTATCCGTAAATCTTCCAGGAATGACTGAGAAAGATGAAAGTGACATTCTTTTCGGAATTGAACAAGATGTTGATTTCATTGCGGCTTCATTTGTTCGCCGAGCATCAGATGTACTGGGAATTCGTGAATTGCTACAAAAAAATAAAGATTGTTCGATTCAAATCATTCCTAAAATTGAAAACCAAGAAGGCGTCGATAATATCGATGAAATCTTAGAAGTTTCTGATGGTTTAATGGTTGCAAGGGGAGATTTAGGTGTTGAAATCCCTGCGGAAGAAGTGCCACTCGTTCAAAAGCAATTAATTAAAAAATGCAATATGGTTGGAAAACCGGTTATTACGGCAACGCAAATGCTTGATTCTATGCAACGTAATCCACGTCCGACACGTGCAGAAGCAAGTGACGTGGCCAATGCGATTTTCGATGGTACAGATGCTATCATGCTTTCTGGTGAAACGGCAGCAGGAACTTATCCGGTTGAAGCTGTTCAAACGATGCATAATATTGCTTCACGTGCTGAAACTGCTCTTAACTACCAAGATATTTTATCGCAAAGAAGTAAAGACAGTAAACGTACAGTTACAGATGCTATTGGCCGATCAGTAGCTCATACAGCACTGAATATGGATGCTGGCGCAATCATTGCACCAACAGAAAGCGGTCATACAGCACGTATGATTTCTAAATATCGTCCAAAAGCACCGATTATTGCTGTTACATTCGATGAGCATGTATCACGTAAATTAGCACTTGTTTGGGGTGTTTACCCACAAGTCGGAAAACAATGTGAAACAACGGATGATATGCTTGAAAATGCTGTTGAAGTAAGCTTAAATTCTGGACTAGTTCAACATGGCGATCTTGTTGTAATTACTGCAGGTGCAGTTGGTGAAGCAGGGACTACGAATTTGATGAAGGTTCATGTTTTGGGCGAAGTTCTTCTTAAAGCTCAAGGGATTGGCCGCAAAACTTCAAATGGGAACGTAGTCGTTGCAAAAACGGCAGCAGAAGCACTTGAAAAAGTAACAGAAGGATCTGTTCTCGTAACAATTGGATCTGATCGAGATATGATGCCTGCTATTGAAAAATGTTCAGCTCTTATTACAGAAGAAGGCGGATTAACTAGCCACGCAGCAGTTGTAGGTGTGAATTTAGGAATTCCTGTGATTGTAGGAGCGGATAACGCAACATCGATCTTTAAGGATGGTCAACACGTAACAGTTGATGCTAGCCGCGGCGTTGTTTATGAAGGTCAAGCAAGCGTACTTTAATTCGTACTAAAAGGAAAACATTAAAAGGGTCAGCCCTCACATTCTGTGAGAGCTGGCCCTTTAGTTTGTTTTTTCACTGAATGCTACCACTACTTATAAACGTTTACCTATGATAAATGTGGTACTCAATTTTTAAAAAAGGGATGGAAAAAATCCACATGATATGATTGGCGACAAGGATGCCGTCTATAGTTTCTTTAACATGAAATTGTTCTTCAATTGGCAGTTTGACTAGCCAATGTTTGATGGCTACATAGATGCCAGAATCAGCATTCGGTGTCTGAACTTTTTTACTTGATAGCTGCAATTCGTTGCCAATTTGGTTCAGCTCAAGAATGCCGATCATTGCCGACCATGGTAGTGGCAGGGAAATATTCATGTAGGTTCTAGCGTCCTTTTCATGGGATGAATAAAGAGCAACAAAGACGACCTCTCCATTGATTTTCCGAACCCAGGCTCTCGTATTAATGCGTCCATCCTTGTCGTCGCTAATCGCTTGGATTTCACCTGTCATTTCTATTTGCTGACTTGAAAGAGGCAGATCGATTTGTTTAACAGATCTACTTATTAATCGATAGATAATGGCAAATGGCTTAAACCATGCTTGCCATTTAACTTTAGCAAATAACCTGTAATCATTCGTGTTTTCATAAAAATCAACGATTCTAGGGGCTAATGTTTGACGGTTGATGTCTGGTTCGTACAAACTCATATCATTAACTAACCCCTGATATTGGTTGTTTTTCACGATTTCAGCAAGGATGTTTTCGCCAATTACACGCTTTCCCCTGATCTTACTGATTGGAAATGTCCATTTTATTATCTTTGCTGAAGGAATGGAAAGTGACCAGCCGATAATGCCTGTTAAAGCAAATACAATAGCATTAACAATACCGTGAAAACGGAGCATGAAGTCGATGCTGATAGAATGAGAGCCAAATAGATTTCCTGAAGCATACAATAAGGAAAATAATATCGTTATGCCTAAAGCCGCAAAAGATAAGCAGACGAGCCCCTTCTGTAATGATCTTGAAAAGGGTGCTCGGCAGGATATGTGAATCAACCCATAAATTCCGATCATATAGGCGATAACCGATAGAAGTTCAATCACTGTTGAGAAAGTAATACCAAGAGCCACAATCATAGGAGCAAGGAGGATGATGCTTGCAATCAGACTATATGACCGCGGTTTATAGACTCTCCCTAGAAAACCGACAAAAACCGGCAGTAAAAAGGCGGAATAATGAAAGTGAATCGCCGTTAGCCATGTCAGCATGGGCGTAAATCCAGTGTCGATGTTGGCTGTAGAAGCAAAAAACCAAAAGCCGCCCATTACTAAATAAATCATCGCCAGATTAATCGAAAATTCCTCTATATGCGTAAAGCCACTCATTAAGAAACGACTTAAACCATATAAAGCAATAACAAAGGTAAACAATAAGTAAATCGCTGCAAACAAAACGTCCCATTCGGTATTTGTTATGAGTTGGATGAGGGCGATGGACAGATAAGCAGGGATTGAAATATAGGGATAAAATTTCGAAAACCAATCTCCTTTAATCATGACTAGCTTTAAAGTAAGGGGCACATAGACAATTTGTGCTACTGTTAACAATAATACATGCCATGGACCTTTACTGAAAATAAGGACAAGCAAGAATAGAGTAATCGGCAGTAAGGTTTTAAGAATGTTCATTTGGTGTAAATTCTCCTTCATACGCGAAAAGCAGGCCGATTAGCGGATTACGTACCGTAACTTTTATCGAAAAGACTTTCCGTTCTTCTATATATGCCTCCGTTACGGTTGCTAGCCCTTGTAAAAACTTTGGTACAGGGATTTCTAGCGATCCCAAAACAAGACGTTGATCTTGTGATTCAATTCGTACTTCTCCATTTTGTGAAACATGAAACGAAAGATCCGAGTAAACACGGCTAGGCTCCCCTAAATAATCCTTAATAACAAGTCGTTCATGATCCAAACTCATGAGTGCATTGAAAAATCGTTTCTTCCCTTCAAAATAAAAAATACGTTCCCAATGAATTTGTTCTTCACCATTTTTGCCAATTTTAGCCGTGTTCACAATTGAAAAAGGAATACATTGACCGTGCTCTGGGAATAATAGCTTCCATTTTATCCCCAACAAGAAAAAAGGGTAAAGCCATTTTGGTCCACCTTTTATCGTTTTCATTACACCGTATGCTTGAAACGGTTTTTTTGCAGAAATATCATACCTCTTTTGCAGCATAGGATGGAGTGCATCAAATTCATTTCCAAGTACTTTTTTATATATAGACATGCTAATCTCCTAATCTCTTTCTCTTTGTCGCTTACAACTTGTAGCAGAAGGAATATCTTTGCTTAGTAGAAATCCAATAATGGAAAGCGTGAGTAAACTCAAATTGAAGGTGAGTGGATTAAAAGGGTGAATTAAATAATCTCGCTCAGCCAATATTGCTCCGAAAGTAAGCAATGGAAAAATGATGATTTGTAGACCAAAAAGCTTTCGTTTGTTTTGATAAAACAGCCAAATGAAACCAAAGAGTACTTCAAAAATTCCAATGAAGCTGATTGTCCACTCTGCTTGATTTGTAATGAATGGCAGTCCTTTTTGAATCATCGATAATTCCTCTGGATGTTTGTAGAGCAATTTCGGAATCAGTCCATGATACGTCCAGACGATAAAGAAAAGAAAGCAAATCAACCAACTGCTAAAAAAACGAATATATTGCGTCGCTGGTGTTTCCCCTTTTTCAAGCCATCTTTTCAGCACGTCAAAGCTAAGTGCAGTCGCCCAGCCAATCAGTGGCCGAAATAGAAAACGATCGAAGACATGACCAATACGACCGAAATTTACATTATATGTATACTGAGTTAAGAAAGTAATGGAATCTTTTTTTGGCTTATACTGCCAATAGCCTTTGCCTTCTTTAATGATGGAGATTGAATCATCTGTTCCAAAATGTAACGATGATGTTCTTGCCCCATCTTTCCCAGAATGTGATCCTACAGTTGCGCCCCAGCCTTCGATACTCCATCCAGGCACGATCTTTGTTTGATAGGAAAACTTTTGTGGCTCGTTTTCTTCACTTGGTAAATAGGTAATGGAAGAAAATCGAAGATCCCATTGCTCGTGAAGGCTTGGTGTTTGTGTTGCCTCCCATAGCTTGTCCATCTCTGAATCGACATCAATTTCAACATAGATTGGCTTAGCGCTCATTGATCTCACCTCTAATTGTAGCTTATCATAATTTAAAGGTAATTTAGGGAAAAATAGGAATTTTTTATTAGGTAATTTACAAAAAAAAACTTAGGTTTGTAAATGAATCATAATTAATTGTAAATAAATGATTAAAAGTCTGATAATCACTTTTCTGAATAGTAAAATTATAATAGCAGAAAGAAGATTTACGTTGGAGGAATCCATTTTATCGTAGCTGTGACTAAGAGTGTGATTGTTCTTCATTGGATTGCTTATCCGCTTTAGATGATCAGCAAGTCCTAACAATTACTATAGTGTAGTCAGTAAATAAATAGGAGGTATATTTGAATGGGGAAAATGTCCACACCCGAAAGAAGTTGGGCCTTGTATGATTGGGCAAATTCGGCGTATTCGATTGTTGTCGTCACAGCCATCTTTCCCTTATATTTTAAAGCATCTGCGAGTGAAGCTGGTATTGCGGCATCTTTATCAACTGCTTATTGGGGATATGCTAATTCAATTGCTACACTTCTAGTCTCGATTTTGGCACCGTTACTCGGAACGATCGCCGACTTTAAAGGCTTTAAAAAACGTTTCTTTACTTTTTTCGCATCATTAGGTGTAATTTTTACGCTGATGTTATCTGTTGTCCCAAACAATCAATGGCTTATTTTATTGGGATGCTTTATATTGACGTCCATCGGCTTTGCGGGAGCGAATATCTTTTATGATGCTTTTCTTGTCGATGTTACAGACAAAGAAAGAATGCATCGAGTTTCTGCGAATGGATATGCATTAGGGTATATTGGCAGTACAATTCCATTCGTTATCAGCATTGCTTTCATTATTTTAGCCCAACAAGAAATCATGCCGATTTCTGTGACGGTAGCTAGCCAGATTGCCTTTGTTATTACAGCTTTATGGTGGGGTCTATTCACTATTCCAATGCTGAAAAACGTGGAGCAGAAATATTATGTGGACCGTGTACGACATCCTGTCGCAACGAGCTTTAAAAAACTGTTCCTCACTTTGAAAAATATCAAAGCGTATCGTGCATTATTTATCTTCCTTTTGGCTTATTTCTTTTACATTGATGGTGTGCATACGATTATTACGATGTCTACAGCATATGGGTCTGATTTAGGCCTCGATGCTACGACGCTTTTAATTGTCTTATTCGTTACTCAAATCATTGCCGCTCCTTTTTCGATGCTGTTTGGAAAGCTGTCTGATCGATTTAATGAAAAAAGAATGATTGCAGTCGGAATTCTAGTTTATATCTTCATCTGTATTTACGCCTATTTCTTAGAGACCGCACTCGATTTTTGGATCCTTGCGATACTTGTCGGGACATCACAAGGTGGCGTGCAAGCTTTGAGCCGCTCTTATTTTGCCAAGCTAATTCCAAAAGAATCTTCCAATGAATTCTTTGGTTTTTATAATATCTTCGGTAAATTCGCAGCCATAATAGGCCCAGTGTTAGTTGGAGCGACCGCTCAAATTACTGGCAATACAAATAGTGGCGTCTTCAGTCTGATTATCTTATTCGTCATAGGGGGTATCTTGTTGCTTCGTGTACGAGAAGACGGTGAGCCTGTTTCTACAACGATTTCTAGTTGATGAACGAGATCTCCAAAGGGGCTGACCTCGCACTCTAAATCGGAATGTAGTGTTTCTCACTTGTCCCATCCTGTATTTAGTTGTTGCGGGGTCTGATCCTTTACTTGAGACATCTGTGAGTAGTTATAGTTAATATTTCATCTCATTTACAGTATAATAAACCTACAGACACCAAAAATGGACTGTGCTGGAGGAATGTTATTTGAAGTATATAATATCTAGTTTACTTGCACTTACCGTTGTTGAAATTGTCGTCCTTTTAATGGTTGGGAAAATAATAGGTGTTGGTGGAACGCTTGTTTTGGTGATAGGCACTGGAATTATCGGTGTTTTATTGGCAAAAAAACAGGGGATCGAAACATTGAAAAAAGCTCAGGAACAAATGAAATATGGTGAAGTTCCCGGATTTGAAATTGTAGATGGAATATGTATTTTACTAGGCGGTCTCTTTTTACTGCTACCAGGCTTTGTATCTGACTTGATCGGTCTATTGTTAGTGCTACCATTCACACGTTCACTTATTAAACCTGGTATTTTTAGATATATTAGAAACCGCATGCACCGTATGAACCGAGGAAAAGTAACGATTATTAGATAAAGTGAAACTTCCATCAGTGGTTTTTTTTCACTGATGGTTAGTTGAACCAATCGGGGTTTTACAGGCTGTTTATTACTCTGAATCTCATTTTTAATATTCACGAATGATTTAAGGAGTGATAGTACAGCCTGTTAAACCGGGATAAAGTGAAACTTCCATCAGTGGGGATTAGTTAAGCCGGAATAAGATCTTCGATACATGAAATTGAATATGCCAAACGGCAGTCATAAGAACGAAAAGCAACAGAGAAAAAAGAGGCTGAATTGATCAGCCTCTTTTCATGTCCATTTTCACCGAATTCTTGGTCGATCATTCCCAACAACGAAACGCCAAATTTCTTTAAATACATTGGCACGATGGAGAGTGTTGATAATCACAAGAACAACGGGACCTGCAATCAGTCCGAGAAAGCCAATTGATTTATATCCCACGAATAAAGCGACGAGTGTAGCAAGTGGATCAATGCCGATACTAGATGACAGAACTTTCGGTTCAACTAATTGACGTTGGACAACTACGATGACATACACGACGATAAGTCCAATTGCAAGGTGATAATTTCCGATAATCACTTCGTACGCAATCCATGGAATAAAGACGGTCCCTGTCCCTAAGTAGGGAATGATATCAATTAAACCGGAAACTAAGGCAATCGTGATGCTATATTCGACTTTCAAAATAAGCAAGCCAATCAATATCGTGACAGTCGTTAATGAAATAAGAGTGAACTGTGCTTTCATAAAACCAAATAATGCCCCTTTCAAATCATTGATTACTTTGCCTGTTCCGAGCAAAATTCTAGGTGGAAGTACTTTGCTACTAAAATGAGCAAGCTTTTTCCAATCTTTACTGATGAAAAAGGTTGCCAACAAAGAAAAAACTAAGACAGTGGCTGCGTTGGGAAACCAGGCAATGAATGCTGGGATGTTTAAGAGGGATTTTTGAATGAAACTACCTACCGATGTAGCGAGATTATCACCAAGGTTGCGAATGTTGGAAAGAATCGTATCTTGTTGTTGTCCGTCGAGATTATTAAATAACGTGGCGCTTTGATTGTATAAGGGAAGAAGCTGACCGGCGATAAATTCCTCGATAAATTGGATGACCGTTTCTAAATGGCCTGGAACGACTTTAGCTAGATAGTTTGCACCTGAAGCGATTTCAGCAATTAATAATGTAATGAAACCTGCGAAGACGGAAAGAATGAGCAGCAGAGAGAGAAAAACAGCGATACCTCTTGGTATTTTCGCCTTTTGTTCAAAGAAGCTTACAAGGGGATTCATAAAAAAGGCAAAAATCATTGCGATAATAAAAGGGTATGTATATTTTGATAAATAGAACAGAACGAAACCGCCAAGCATTGTTGCTCCTATTACAACGCAGAAGCGGATAAACCGCTGTAGGTAAACCGGATTCAAAAGCCTCACCTTCCGTCAAAACATGATTATTTCGGGTAAATGGGAAGTGCGTTCTCGTTGCTAAAAGTTCCATATACTATGATTGTACATTTTGAAAGATGGAAAAGAAAGTTAAAGTTGTGAATAATTCAGAAAAATGAGAAAGGTGCAGATTTGTAGGAATATTCCTTAGTATTTTGTTATGCTGAGATATTAAATAAAGTGCATATTAGGAGGACAACCATGAATGGAGCAATCATATTTTTACTATTTTTATTAGGAATTGGCCTGCTTGCTAAAAACTCATCACTGATGGTCGCGGCAGGATTTTTACTAGTTCTGAAAGTGACGGGATTGGATACGAAGATATTTCCCTATCTTTCTGCAAAAGGAATAAATCTTGGTGTCACGGTGATCACGATTGCCGTTTTAGTTCCGATTGCAAATGGATCAATCGGGTTTAAGGAACTACTGGATGCTTTGAAATCTCCTTATGCTTGGATTGCCCTTGCGTCAGGAATAGCGGTCGCTCTCATTGCAAAGAACGGTGTCGTTCTATTGGCCAATGATCCGCATATTACCGTTGCGCTTGTTTTCGGAACAATACTAGCAGTTGCTTTATTCAAAGGTGTCGCAGTAGGACCGCTGATTGGAGCGGGGATTGCCTATTTGTGCATGCAGCTCGTCCAATTTATTAAATAAGCTCAGAAGAGACGCAGCAATTGGGTTGACTCGCTAAATCTATCCTTATTCTGTATTAAGTCATTGCTTGCGTCTCACCTTTCCTTAGGGGTGTCTTTTATATGGGAGAAATAATTTCTGCAAATCTTGTATTTTTCTAATAAAATAATATTTTTTTCACAATTTAACTACTTTCCATTCCCAAAAATCTGAAAATTGTTTATAATAGTACTATAATTGCTCTCTGATAGAGTTTCAAGAATAGGTGGAATGTTATCATGTATTCTATCTACTCTATCAATTTTTAGTTTGCAATTAACTGGGCGATCGCTTAATTGAGAGCTTTATTGTATTATTTTAGGGGGTTTTTGAAAGTATCCATTTCAGTGTTTATTAATGATAGTTTATGATGGTACCTATCATTTAACGGCTCTTACTCTCTAAAATACATATTGTCTAGGTTAAGCTCATTTTTTATTGGAAGCGCTATATTTCATGCAGTCAAAGGGGATATTTAAGAAAAGGAGAGGTTTTGTATGACAGCAACAAAAGGTCTAGAGGGCATCGTAGCAACTACTTCAAAGATCAGCTCGATTATAGATGATACGTTAACGTATGCAGGATACGACATCGATGATCTAGCTAAGAATGCGACATTTGAGGAAGTTATTTACTTACTTTGGCACGGAAGTCTCCCCACAACAAACCAATTAGCAGAACTTACAAAACAGTTGGCAGATAACGCGGCTATCCCAGCTGAAGTTCTCAATCATTTTAAAACATATCCAATCGATAAAGTTCATCCAATGGGAGCGCTTCGTACGGCCATATCATTATTAGGTCTATATGATGATGAATCAGACGTAATGAGTGATGAAGCGAACTACCGTAAGGCCATCCGTATTCAAGCACAAATTCCAACAGTTGTAACAGCATTCGCACGTGTACGTAAAGGACTAGAACCAGTTGCACCGCGCACAGATTTAAGCTTTGCAGCCAACTTCTTATACATGCTAAGTGGAAAAGAACCTTCCGCAATTGAAGTGGAAGCATTCAATAAAGCACTTGTACTTCATGCAGATCATGAATTAAACGCATCTACATTCACTGCCCGTGTATGTGTAGCAACTTTATCTGACATCTATTCTGGCGTAACTGCTGCAATCGGTGCGCTTAAAGGACCGCTTCATGGCGGAGCAAACGAGCAAGTTATGAAAATGCTGACTGAAATTGGCTCTGTTGATCATGCAGTGTCATATATCACAGCTAAATTAGATAATAAAGAGAAAATCATGGGCTTTGGTCACCGCGTATACCGTAAAGGTGATCCGCGTGCTAAGCATTTGCGTGAGATGTCTAAGAAATTAACGGAGATTACCGGACAGCCTGAGTATTATGAGATGTCCATTAAGATTGAAGAACTGGTCACAACTCAAAAGAAACTGCCGCCAAACGTAGATTTCTACTCAGCTTCTGTATATCATAGTCTTGGTATTGATCATGATTTATTTACACCAATATTTGCAGTCAGCCGTACTTCTGGCTGGATCGCTCATATTCTCGAGCAATACTCTAACAACCGTCTAATCCGCCCTCGTGCAGACTATACGGGACCTGGTATGCAAAAATATGTGCCAATTGAAAAAAGATAAGGAAGTATTTTTTTATTATTATGTGAGTTTGTAGTAAATTAATAGATGGTAGGAATAAAGGTTAGAGGCAATCAACATGGACCTGCTAATCTTTGATATTGAATCGGAGGTAATTAGACATGACACAAGGTGAAAAAATCGCAGTAACACATGGTGTACTAAACGTACCAAACAACCCAATTGTACCTTTTATTGAAGGGGACGGAATCGGTCCAGATATCTGGGCAGCAGCATCTCGTGTATTAGACGCGGCTGTTGAAAAAGCTTACAACGGCGAGAAAAAAATTGTTTGGCAAGAAGTATTGGCTGGACAAAAAGCATTTGATCAAACAGGAGAATGGCTTCCAGAAGAAACACTGAATGTAATTCGCGAGTATTTGATTGCGATTAAAGGACCGCTTACTACGCCAATCGGTGGTGGAATTCGTTCATTGAACGTTGCTTTGCGTCAAGAGCTTGATCTTTTCGTATGCCTTCGTCCAGTCCGTTATTTCGATGGTGTTCCTTCACCTGTTAAACGTCCAGAAGATACGGACATGGTCATTTTCCGTGAGAACACAGAAGACATCTATGCGGGGATTGAATATGCAAAAGGATCTGATGAAGTTAAAAAACTAATTGACTTCCTTCAAAATGAAATGGGCGTAAACAAAATCCGTTTTCCTGAAACGTCAGGTATTGGAATTAAACCAGTTTCTGAAGAAGGAACAAAACGTCTTGTACGTGCGGCTCTTAACTACGCAATTAAAGAAGGCCGTTCTTCATTAACTTTAGTACATAAAGGGAATATCATGAAGTTCACAGAAGGTGCATTTAAAAACTGGGGTTATGAAATAGCTGAACAAGAATTCGGTGATAAAGTATTCACTTGGAATCAATATGATCGCATTAAAGAAGCTGAAGGAACAGATGCGGCAAATAAAGCGCAAGCTGCTGCTGAAGCAGAAGGTAAGATCATCGTAAAAGATTCGATCGCTGATATTTTCTTACAACAAATTCTAACTCGTCCGAAAGAATTTGATGTAGTTGCTACAATGAATCTAAACGGAGACTACATTTCTGATGCGCTAGCTGCTCAAGTTGGTGGAATTGGGATTGCTCCTGGAGCGAACATCAACTACGAAACTGGACATGCTATTTTTGAAGCAACTCACGGTACTGCTCCGAAATATGCAGGACTTGATAAAGTGAACCCTTCTTCTGTTCTTCTTTCAGGTGTGCTATTACTTGAACATCTTGGATGGACGGAAGCTGCTGCGAGCATTACAGCTTCAGTAGAAAAAACAATTGCTTCAAAAGTTGTAACTTATGACTTTGCCCGCCTAATGGACGGTGCTACTGAAGTGAAATGTTCGGAGTTCGCTGATGAACTAATTAAAAACCTATAATTTTCGATAGAACGCTTCTTTAGAGAAGAGGCCGGGGTATACCGGCTTCTTTTCCAAGAAGTTTATTCGTGCAACAGGGATAAGGGAAGTAAATGATAATTTTTACATAGGGAAGGGGAGATCTCCATGTCAAAACGTAAAAAAATCTCTGTCATCGGTGGCGGTTTTACAGGAGCGACAACGGCGTTTTTTGCTGCACAAAAAGAATTAGGTGATGTTGTATTAGTAGATATTCCGCAAATGGAAAATCCGACTAAAGGGAAAGCGTTAGATATGCTAGAAGCAAGCCCTGTGTTTGGATTTGATGCAAAAATTACAGGTACTTCTGATTATGCAGACACTGCTCATTCTGATATTGTCATCATTACTGCTGGGATTGCTCGTAAACCAGGTATGAGTCGCGATGATTTAGTACAGACTAACCAAAAAGTAATGACAGCTGTTACGAAAGAAATTGTAAAATACTCTCCAAATTCAACGTTAATCGTTTTAACAAACCCAGTTGATGCTATGACATATACGGTATACAAAGAATCAGGTTTCCCTAAGAATCGCGTTATCGGTCAATCAGGCGTTCTTGATACGGCACGTTTCCGTACATTCGTTGCTCAAGAGTTGAACTTGTCTGTGAAAGACGTGACTGGCTTCGTTCTAGGTGGTCATGGTGACGATATGGTTCCTCTTGTTCGCTACTCATATGCAGGCGGAATTCCGTTAGAAACGCTCATTCCACAAGAACGTTTAGACGCAATCGTTGCTCGTACACGTACAGGCGGCGGAGAAATCGTAAATCTACTTGGAAACGGTAGTGCTTATTATGCACCTGCGGCAGCTCTTGTAGAAATGGCAGAGGCTATTTTGAAAGATCAACGCCGTGTCCTTCCGACGATTGCATATCTTGAAGGAGAATATGGATTTGATGGAATTTATCTTGGTGTGCCTACGGTTCTTGGAGCAGGTGGAATTGAACAAATCATTGAACTTGAATTAACAGAAGATGAAAAAGCAGCACTTTCTAAATCTGTTGATTCTGTTCGCAATGTGATGGCGATTCTTAAATAATTTCTAAAGTATATATTATAAAAAGCTGTCTAAGCGAGAGAATATGAGTGCCATTCGTTCACCTCTCTCTTCTTGGACAGTTTTTTTTCAAATCTGACGGAGGTCAACATTATGTTGCTTAAGAAACGAAAGCTTGGTAGAACAATTGAAGAAATCAAAGAAGGCGAAAAGCTAACGCTCACTGAGAAAATGGAAGACAAAGATTTATTGTTATATTTAGGATTAACGAATGATGCAAACCCCTTATATATTCAACATGATTATGCCGCGCAGACTACTTTCAAAAAACCACTTGTGCCTCACATTATGCTAATCGGTATCGTCACTTCAGCTGTCTCCAAATATCTTCCAGGTCCAGGGAGCCATATTTTGTCCCATCATATTGAATTGCCAAATCCGGTCTATCACTATGAAACGATCAAGTTTCGATTTGAAGTAAAAGAAGTGAATGTTAATGAAAATGAAATGGTAATAGAAGTTGTAGGAGAAAACGATGAAGGAATTTGTATATTAGAAGGTAGAATAAAGGTTTGTCCCCCTAGCCAAATTAAAGGAATAGATGGCAGTGTTTTGGAA
This sequence comes from Peribacillus sp. JNUCC 23, assembly GCF_053653995.1. The sequence continues at coordinate 3,428,237 of NZ_CM132202.1, read as the reverse complement.
AGTTTCTAAAAAGATGATGAGCAGGATGTCTCAGGGAGGTCAACCTTAAACTACTACTATATTGTTTCGTTAGTGGTCTGGTCAGAACCTTGCTTATGGGCATCTTTTTATCCTGTATTAATGGGCAGTAACTTCCCACCTTAAGGCTTAGAGGGATGGAAGAAACATAGGTAGGGGATAAATCGCTCGTAAAACCATAACAATCAGTGAGGGATGAAGAAAACCCCGCTGATTGAAGATTCACTTAATATTACTCTTACTCTTTTCCTTAATTTAAATTATAATGAAGATGGATGAGTCGGCTCATTGTGAGTCGCGGGGTAATATATTTTCGGGAGGAAGCTATGTCTAATAAAATTCTCGTAGTGGATGATGAAAAATCCATTGTTACGTTACTACAATATAATTTAGAGCAATCAGGTTATTCCGTGATTACCGCTTTAGATGGTGAAGAAGGGTTAAATCGGGCAATTGCCGAAAAACCACAGTTAATTATCCTGGATTTAATGCTTCCAAAACTAGATGGGATTGAAGTTTGTAAGCAACTGCGCCAGCAAAAAATAATGGTGCCAATCTTAATGTTGACAGCGAAAGATGATGAGTTTGACAAAGTATTAGGATTGGAACTTGGTGCAGATGATTACATGACAAAGCCGTTTAGTCCAAGAGAAGTGGTCGCAAGAATTAAAGCGATTCTTAGAAGATCACAAATCAGTCAGGAAGCTGGAGAATCGAATGACGAACGAGAAGGTGTTCTGAAACTTAATGAATTAGAAATTTACCATGATCGTTATGAAGCTTTTTTTAAGGGGAGATTACTTGAGCTGACTCCAAAGGAATTTGAATTATTACTGTATCTTGCACAGCATAAGGGAAGAGTTTTAACAAGAGACCAGCTACTAAGTGCAGTCTGGAATTACGATTTTGCGGGAGATACGAGGATTGTCGATGTACATATTAGTCATCTTCGAGAAAAAATAGAAGAAGATACAAGAAAGCCAATTTATATTAAAACAATACGTGGTTTAGGGTATAAGCTTGAGGAGCCGAAACCGGAATGACCAAATTCAAGACAAAGCTGTTAGTGGCGATTATCAGCTTGATCATTATTGTTCTTCTGGCAGAGGGGTTACTGCTCGGACAAGTTTTCAAAAATTACTATGTCAATACATTTAATGAAAGAATGGAAAGAGAAACTATTTTTATCGCCAAGTATATTCAGGAAAACGGGGGAATTTCTGAATTTATTCAACAAGGAAAAACAGAAGACTTGGCCAATCTACATGATGCCAATTTCACAATTATCAGGAATGACGGAACGATCCTTTATGATGATAATGTAAACCGAAATAATCATCCCGAACGTCACGAACATATGCTGAAAAGCATCACTAATCAATTAGATAGGGATAAGCAGAGTGGATTTGTAGAGGGGTCTAAGAGTCTGCAATATTTTTATAAAACGATACAAAAAGACGGCGCGATTGAGGGTGCAGCTGTATTAAGTAATGAAATAGAAGCAATCGATCAAGTGAACAGTCAAATATGGTGGATTTTGACGATAAGCCTTATCGCGTCGCTATGTATTATTACCATGTTTGCGAGCAAAATCGCTTCTAGATACTCTCGTCCTATTGAGGCGGCGGCGACAACCGCGATTGAGCTTGCAGAAGGAAATTATCGGGCAAGAACCTATGAGCGGAGTTCGGATGAAATAGGCGTGCTTAGTAAATCGTTAAATATTTTGGCGAGAAATCTTCAAGAATTGCAAATTTCCAGAGATTTGCATGAGGATCGTCTGGAAACTCTGATTGAAAATATTGGTAGTGGCGTGTTGCAAATCGATCATAAAGGGCATATTACGATGACGAATCTTGCGTATAAACAACAGTTTAATATGGAAGATACTGATTTATTGTACAAAGTTTATTATGAAGTGATTCCATCTGCAGAGATTATTGCGATTATTGAAGAAATTTTCATGACGGAAAAAAGCATCAAACGTCAAGTGTTAATTCCACTTACTATTGAAAGAAAACATTTTGAAGTGTACGGAGCGCCGATCATTGTAAAAAATGATGAGTGGAAGGGAATTATTATTGTTTTCCATGACATTACTGAATTAAAAAAGTTAGAACAAATGCGGAAAGACTTTGTGGCGAATGTGTCGCATGAGTTGAAAACGCCAATCACTTCTATCAAAGGGTTTTCGGAGACCCTGCTGGACGGCGCTTTAAAGGACGAACAAGCCTTATATGATTTTTTAAAGATCATTTTAAGTGAAAGCGATCGCCTTCAAGAGCTTATTCAAGAATTGTTGGATCTATCCAAAATTGAGCAGCAAGATTTTGTTTTACAAATTGAGTCTGTGAATGTTAGTACCATTCTTGAAGAATCCGTCGCGATGCTTTGTGGTAAAGCAGAAGAAAAGAATATTAGGTTGGTCCTTGAAAGTAAGAGTCCTTCTTTATGGGTTGAGGGAGAAGCGAATCGAATTAAACAAATTTTTATCAATCTTATTACGAATGCACTAAATTATACAACAAGTGAAGGCGAAGTAAAGATTGAAGCATCAGAAGACGCGGACAATGTTCGGGTAGTTGTTCATGATAATGGCATTGGAATCGAAAGCAAAGAACTGCCGCGGATATTTGAGCGTTTTTACAGAGTGGATAAGGCAAGAAGTAGGGACTCTGGGGGAACAGGACTAGGTTTAGCGATTGTGAAGCATATTTTGGAAGTTCATAAAGGGAAAATAACGGTTGAAAGCTGTCCTGGGAAAGGAACGTCGTTTACGGTTCTTTTAAAGAAACATATTCGTTGAGAGGGAAATTAGAATTTACATGATTTTAACAATTCTAATACATGCCGTTTATAAATAGGGGTTACAATGAACTAGAAAACCCCATCATCCAGGGAGCAGATGAGACGAGGACAACCCCATGTCCTCGTCTTTTTTGGCTTTTATACAAAATCTGTAGGCGTTAAGACGCCACTACTTACTATGAGGGATTAACACGCTACACCCACCTAATCACAATGGAGAGGCCCCGTGTCCTTCATACGAAATAGTAAGAGATAGTGAACTACCACGAGCCTAAAGGTATCGTGGTTTTACGCCCACAAAATATAAAATTATGAAAATAATGAATCCTTTTCCAATATTTATCGTACATAAGAAGAGAGAGAATAAAGGAGGGGTTTCGATGGTAAGTTTAAAAAAGATTTACATAACAACTGGATTGACTCTATTGATTATCATATTAGGAATTGTGGCGATTACAACCTGGTATACCGTTGATGAATCAGACCAAGCGGTGATCTTAACATTTGGAAAAGTGGATGAAACGATTACTGAACCTGGATTACATGTGAAAATGCCTTGGCCGATTCAATCCGTTGAGAAAGTATCAAAGGAAACATTTAGTCTACAATTTGGCTATACCGATAAAGATGGTGTAGTGGAAGATTTTCCGAAAGAAACGAAAATGATTACCGGTGATGAAAACATTGTGCTCGCGGATTTAGTCGTTCAATGGAAAATAACTGATCCCGAGAAATATTTATATAACGTTGATGACCCGAACGAACTTTTATATGATTCAACATCTGCGGCACTTCGTAGCATTATCGGCAACTCGAAGATTGATGATGCACTAACGTCTGGAAAAGCTGAAATTGAAGCAAACGTCAGAGAACTGCTTTCCCACCTGATTGAAAAATACGATATCGGGATTTCGGTCCTTGCTGTTAAGCTTCAGGATGTTGAGCTTCCGAATAAAGAAGTTCGAAAAGCTTTTACAAATGTTACGGACGCTCGTGAAACGATGAACACGAAGAATAATGAAGCGCAAAAATATGAAAATCAGAGAATGAATGAAGCAAAAGGGGAAATTGCAGCGATTAATTCTGCTGCAGAAGGAGAAAAAGCTGCCAGAACCGAGCGTGCCCGCGGGGACGTAGCTGTTTTTGATAAGCTCTATGCAGAATATAAAAATAACCCAGATATTACAAGAGAACGTTTAGTGATTGAAACGCTTGAGCAAGTCCTTCCGAATGCAGAGATCTATATTATGAATGATGACGGGAATACGATGAAATACTTCCCGATCCGTGCGCTTGAAAAAGAACAGCCAAAAGCACCAGCTGAAAGTGAGGGAACGGAATGAGTGAAAAAGTAGTCGAATTAAATAGTCGCAAAGGCTTTGGACCGTGGAGAGGATATGTAAGAGTCGGTATTTTCTTCGTGATATTACTTCTATTATTTCTTATCTTTATTAGTAATGTGTTTGTTGTGAAGGAAGGGGAATATCGAGTCGTCCGTCAATTCGGAGAGGTTGTTCGCATTGATAAGACGCCTGGTTTAAAAGTGAAGATCCCTTTTATCCAAAGTGTGACAACGTTGCCGAAGTATCAAATGGGATACGATGTTTCAGAAGCGGAAATTAATACAAGAGATAAAAAGCGAATCATGATCGATAATTATGCGGTTTGGAGAATTGAAGATCCGAAGAAAATGATTACCAATGCAAGAACAATTGAAAGTGCTGAAGCAAGAATGGAAGAATTCATTTATTCCGTTGTCCGTACCGAACTTGGTCAATTGAATTACGATGAAATCATCAATGATGAAAAGTCTTCAAGAGGAAGCTTGAATGATCGAATGACGGACAAAGTAAACGAGCTTCTTAAAGACTCGAATTACGGAATTGTAGTGACAGACGTTCGAATTAAACGAACCGATTTGCCAGCGGAGAACGAAGCGTCTGTGTTCAAACGAATGATTTCAGAACGTGAATCAACCGCACAGCAATATCTTTCAAAAGGTGACGCAGATAAGAACCGTATCATGGCCGATACAGACAGAAAGGTGACTGAGCTCTTAGCGACTGCAAAGGCAGAAGCTGATATCATTCGCGCCCAAGGGGAAGCGGAAGCGGCGAAAGTATACAATGCGTCTTTCTCCAAGGATGCCGAATTCTACCGTTTATATCGAACACTAGAATCGTATAAGAAAACAATTGGAGAGGATACGGTTATTATTCTGCCAGCCAATTCTCCATATGCAAGTCTGTTGATGGGAAACACTAAATAATGAATTTCAGAAGTAACCGTTCATTTCTCTTTCTGTATCTACTCGTGGTAGAATATAGAGATGGGAAGAACGGTTTTTTTAATAAAGCGACACTACGAACCCGATTCAATGAACTTAGACTAAGTACGCCGCATCCTGCGGCAACGTCTGAGTGACCCACATCCTGTGGGCCTCAACTAAACCGCTGAAGAACACAGCGGTAAGTTTCACTGTATCTCACCAATCGGGCTTTTAAGGGCAGTTGTCCCCCACCTACACTTCTTCGATTCCTACTCCTCTAAGTCGGGGGTCTTACTGCCCGTTAATGCGGGATAAAAAAACAAGATAATTGACTATAGAATTGGTTTTTGAAATCCAGTGTTTTTGTAAAAGGAGGATTCTCAGTTTGAGTAATAAATTAGTACTTATTGATGGAAACAGTATTGCGTATCGAGCTTTTTTTGCCTTGCCATTGTTGAATAATGATAAAGGAGTCCATACGAATGCAATTTATGGATTCACGATGATGTTAAATAAGATTTTGGAGGAAGAAAAGCCAACACATGTACTTGTAGCGTTTGATGCCGGGAAAACGACTTTCCGCCACGAGTCGTATAAAGAATATAAAGGTGGCCGCCAGAAAACACCGCCAGAACTGTCTGAGCAATTTCCGTTTATCCGGGAGCTTCTTGATGCTTACGGAATTTCTCGTTATGAGCTTGCGAACTACGAAGCGGATGATATTATCGGTACTTTATCGCTTCATGCTGAAAAAGAAGACTTTGAAATTAAGATTATCTCTGGGGACAAAGATTTAACACAATTATCTTCGTCAGCCACAACGGTCGGCATTACGAAAAAAGGCATTACCGACATTGAAGAATACACCCCTTTACATATTCAAGAAAAATACGGCATCACACCCATTCAAATTATTGATATGAAGGGTCTAATGGGAGACGCTTCTGATAATATTCCTGGAATTCCTGGTGTAGGAGAAAAAACGGCGCTTAAATTGCTTCATCAGTTTCAAACAGTGGAAAACCTGCTGCAATCCATTGATCAAGTTAGCGGAAATAAACTGAAAGAAAAAATTGAAGAACATAAAGAGCTTGCCGTACTAAGTAAGGAGCTAGCTACTATTACGCGCGAAGCACCGATTGAAATCCAACTAAATGATACAGTATACAATGGAGTGGACCAGGAAAAAATCGCTCCTTTATATAAAGAGCTCGGATTTAACACATTGCTTGAGAAATTAGATGTTGCAAATCCTGCTGAAGACATTGTTCAAGAAGCGATGGATATTGAGTTGGTCACAGAGATTACCGAAGAAATGTTGACAGAGGAAACGGCCCTTTATATCGAAATTCTAGATGATAATTATCATCGTGGAGATATCGTTGGCATTAGTCTTGCGAATGAAAAGGGGAATTTTTATATCCATGGTGATGTGGCCATCCACTCAGAGATCTTTAAAAGCTGGGCAGAAAATGAGTCGTATAAGAAATTCGTCTATGATGCAAAACGCTCGATTGTTTCGCTGAGTAGAAGAGGGATTGATTTAAAAGGAATTGAATTCGATTTATATCTAGCAGCCTACTTACTCAATCCAGCAGAATCGGTTGTGGATGTTGCAGCCATTGCCAAAGCTCAAAAGCGACCAATGCTTCAACCTGATGAATCTTTTTATGGAAAAGGGGCGAAACGTCAGATTCCTAACCAAGATGCCTTATGTGATTTCTTAGGGCGAAAAGCGAGAGCGATTTTAGCATTAAAAGATGAAATGATTACAGGCCTTGAGGAAAACGAGCAGTATGCATTATTGACTGATTTAGAATTACCACTGTCGATCATTCTTGCCAATATGGAATTACAAGGCATAAAGGTCGATGTCTCGCGTCTGATGGATATGGGACAAGAGCTGTCACAACGCTTGCAAGCTATTGAAGGAAAAATCTTCAGTTTGGCTGGTGAGGCATTCAATATTAATTCGCCTAAACAGCTAGGTGTGATCTTGTTTGAAAAGCTTCAGCTACCGGTCATGAAGAAAACGAAAACAGGCTATTCAACTTCAGCAGATGTTTTGGAAAAACTGGAAAGTAAGCATGAAATCGTTCGTGAAATTTTACATTACCGTCAGCTTGCTAAGCTACAATCTACTTATGTTGAAGGTTTGTTGAAGGTGGTTAGTTTTTCAGAGATAGATAAGGTTCATACAAGGTTCAATCAAGCATTAACCCAAACAGGGCGATTAAGCTCAACAGATCCCAATTTGCAAAATATCCCGATTCGTTTAGAAGAAGGAAGAAAAATAAGACAAGCATTCATTCCATCAGAAAAAGACTGGCTTATTTTTGCGGCTGATTATTCGCAAATCGAATTGCGGGTACTTGCGCATATCGCCAATGATCAAGCGATGATTGAAGCGTTCCGCTCTGATATGGATATTCACACGAAAACAGCGATGGATGTGTTTCATGTTGGAAAAGACGAAGTGACTTCAAATATGCGGCGTCAAGCGAAAGCTGTTAATTTTGGAATCGTCTATGGAATTAGCGACTATGGCTTATCTCAAAGTCTTGGTATTACTCGGAAAGAAGCAGGAGAATTTATTGAGAAATATTTAAAGAGCTTTCCAGGGGTACAGGAATATATGCATGAAAGTATATTTGAAGCGAATCAAAAAGGATATGTTAATACGCTTTTAAACCGCCGTCGCTATATTCCGGAAATCACGAGCAAAAACTTTAATATAAGAAGCTTTGCCGAACGGACTGCAATGAATACACCGATTCAAGGGAGCGCCGCTGATATTATTAAACTTGCGATGATTAATATGGCGGAACGCATTGAACAGGAAAATTTAAAAACAAAAATGCTTCTTCAAGTACATGATGAACTAATCTTCGAAGCGCCGCCGGAAGAAATTGAAATCCTAATGAAGATCGTACCAGAAGAAATGGAACGCGCAATTGAGCTAAACGTTCCGTTAAAAGTAGACTACTCGTATGGTCCGACATGGTTTGATGCAAAGTAATAAGAAAAGCGGAAGCGACTGATCAGGGACGACAAGCATCTGCCGATCCCTTACAGAAGGTGTACTATACCTTCAGTAAGGGGTTGGCAGATGACTCGAGTCGCTAGGAGCTGCAGCTAGACAATAAGAAAGGCGGGAGCTACTTGGTCAAGGTGGATCAACTAGGTTTGCCGTATTTCATTGTATTTATTAGTATGAACTAAATAACGAATTAAAAAGGGGGAGAAGTAATGCCGGAACTTCCTGAGGTTGAAACGGTTAGGCGCACATTAGAGGAACTTGTGATTGGTAAGGAGATTCGTGATGTGTCGGTATTTTGGCCGAAAATCATTAAAGCTCCCGAACAAGTCGAGCAATTTCAAGATGCCTTACAAGGACAAACGATTCATGAAATCCATCGCCGTGGGAAATTTCTTATTTTTCAGCTTGACGATTATGCGATGGTTTCACATTTAAGAATGGAAGGGAAATATGGTGTCTATGCTTCAGCGGAACCGTATGATAAACATACCCATGTTATTTTTTCTTTCACGGATGGCACGGAACTACGATATCGGGATGTTCGGAAATTCGGCACGATGCATTTGTTTGCAAAAGGCGAAGAAATGAATCAACTTCCACTTGCGCATTTAGGTCCAGAACCGTTGTCTCGTGAATTTACAATTGACGATCTCACTGCAAAGCTAAGGAAAACAAATCGTAAAATTAAAATGGTTTTACTGGATCAAACAGTTGTAGTTGGAATCGGGAATATATACGTGGACGAGTCTTTATTCCGAGCAGGTATTCATCCGGAGCGAATTGCTTCATCCTTGTCAGAAGAAGAAATAGCTCGCCTGCATCGTGAAATCATTGCTACTTTATCAGAAGCTGTTAATAAAGGTGGTAGTACGATTCGTTCGTACATCAATTCACAAGGCCAAATGGGCATGTTCCAGCTTGACTTATTCGTGTATGATCGAAAAGGAGAAGCGTGCAAACGATGCAATACAACCCTTGAAAAACTTAAAGTAGGTGGAAGAGGTACCCATATTTGTCCTACATGTCAGCCGTTTCATTCAAAGTAAATTTATCTAGGTAAATACACATTGGATATGCCCCATCCATATACTATTTTAGCTTGAATGGAAGGGGCATACGTTTCGATGTGGCTACAATTAATAATTCTTGCATTTGCGGTTAGCATGGATGGTTTTGGTGTTGGAATGACTTTTGGCATGAGGAAAATGAGGCTTCCATTTAAATCAATTGCAGTCATTGCGTGTTGTTCGGCATTAAGCGTAGGCATGGCAATGATAATTGGTGATTTTATCACGAGGTTTGTCTCTGTAGAAGCAGCAGGAAAAACAGGTGGCTTGATCTTAATTTTACTCGGGAGCTGGATTTTATTTCAGTATTTTCGTTCGAAAAAGCGTGTTGAGGAAGAGCAAACGCATGATACCGAGAAAATACTCTTTAATTTTGAAATCAAATCATTAGGAGTAGCGATTAATATTTTACAAAAGCCGATGAATGCAGATTTTGATAAATCAGGTACGATTACTGGAGTAGAAGCAATAGTCTTAGGTTTTGCATTATCTCTTGATGCATTTGGGGCGGGTATTGGAGCCGCGATGCTTGGCGTTTCTCCATTTATTCTCTCGATTAGCATTGCTTTGATGAGCTCATTGTTCTTATGGAGCGGCTTGCAAAGTGGTAAATTACTTTCTTCAAATAAAGTTGTCCAGCACTTGTCCTACTTACCAGGTGTTTTATTAATCATTATTGGTCTTTGTAAATTATAATTATTGAAATAGGGGTTGGGTATGGGACAGGTAATCGGAATTACAGGCGGTATTGCAAGTGGTAAAAGCAGTATTAGTCAATTTATTCGAGAAGAGTTAGGTTTTACAATCATTGATGCGGACATTGCCGCAAGAGAAGTGGTCGAACCTGGGCAAGAAGCTTATCGCGCAATCATCAAGGTATTTGGCTCAGAACTTCTTCTACCGGATGATTCGATAGATCGCGCTAAACTTGGCAGTATTATTTTTCATGACGAAAAGAAAAGGCAAATGCTTAATGGAATTGTTCATCCAGCTGTAAGAAAAAGAATGCTTGAGCAAAAAGAAACGGCCTTCGCGTTGGGAGAAAATGTCCTATTCATGGATATTCCTCTTTTGTTTGAAAGTAATTTAACGCATATGGTAGATAAAACGATTCTGATTTATGTGGATGAGCTGATCCAACTTGAACGTTTAATAAAACGTAATGGTTTAAGTGAGGTAGACGCTAAAGCTAGAGTCGATTCGCAAATGCCGCTAGTAGAAAAGAAAAAACTGGCCGATGTCGTCATAAATAATAATGGATCGCTGCTAGAATCAAAGAAACAAGTAAAGCAGGTTTTGGCACAGTGGGAAGTTATATAAGTAATGGAAAAAGAGGCTTAAAAAAGCTTCTTTTTTTGATTATATATGTTGAATAAATGATCTCTGCCTTTATCTACATTTCGGATAAGTAGTGAAATCAAGATTGCTTATATAGTATAGCTTTTTGTGGGTGAAATCTGATTTATGATGATAAGGGAAAGTGAATATTAGAGAAATCAGAATTTTATTAACAATATCGCTTTGAATGTGTTATACTAATTTTAATATTATGATAAAAAGTATAACGTTAATTCGGGGGGCAGAGCTATGAGTACAAGAATCGCGATTAATGGTTTTGGAAGAATTGGGAGAATGGTTTTTCGTCAGGCTATTTTAGATAATGATCTCGTTGTAACGGCAATTAATGCAAGCTATCCAGCTGAAACGTTAGCACATTTAATTAAGTATGATACAATTCATGGGAAATTCGAAGGGGATGTAACGGTGGAACAGGATGCCATTATCGTAAATGGTCGCCGTGTTCAATTGCTTAATAGCCGTGATCCAAAGCAGCTTCCGTGGGGGAAGTTAAATATAGATATCGTCATTGAAGCAACTGGGAAATTTAATGACCGTGAGAAAGCAGCTCTGCATTTAGAAGCAGGTGCGAAAAAAGTGGTCTTAACAGCTCCGGGAAAAAATGAAGATGTCACGATTGTCATGGGTGTTAATGAAGAAGCCCTTGATATTGATCGTCACTTTGTTATTTCTAATGCTTCATGTACAACTAATTGTCTTGCACCTGTCGCAAAAATCTTAGATGAACAGTTTGGAATTGAAAATGGGTTAATGACAACTGTACACGCTTACACAAATGATCAAAAAAATCTCGATAATCCACATAAGGATTTAAGACGTGCTCGCGCTTGCGGACAAAGTATTATCCCGACAAGCACAGGTGCTGCAAAGGCACTGTCACTTGTGTTGCCGCAATTAACAGGGAAAATACATGGCATGGCGCTCCGGGTACCAACGCCAAACGTGTCGCTCGTGGACCTTGTTGTAGACGTTCAGTGTGATGTGACTGTGGAAGAAGTAAACGAAGCCTTCCGTAAAGCTTCAGAAGGTACACTTAAAGGAATTCTTGAAATTTCGATGGAACCGCTCGTGTCTATAGATTTTAATACAAGTCCACAGTCGGCAACGATTGACGGCTTATCGACGATGGTCATGGATCATAGAAAAATTAAAGTATTAGCCTGGTATGACAATGAGTGGGGTTATTCGACTCGCGTTGTGGACCTTGTGAAATTTGTAGGTTCAGAAATGAAAAGTCTTTCAAAAGTGATGGTCGGTATGTAGGTTAGTTTGTTTTATACATAGCTAAAAAAGTACCGAGTTATTGAGAGGACACTGAAAAGTAATTCTTTTTAAAAGTTTTGAAGATCTTCATCAACATACAGATAATAGAATAAGTTAACGACCAATATGTAGTAGGTCGTTAACTTATTTTCCTCTTTAACCGGACTTTTTGAACAACCTTTATAAGATTTGAAATGAAAGGTTGTTAGAAAGAACTGCACGCAAGCTCACACGGAATTTAAATTTTTGAATAAAATAAAAAAACGCTGTTGCAAATTTTTTTGAAACGAAGTATACTAAAAATCGTGAACTTCTTGAATAAGAGTCCATAGTGGCTACTTAAAGGGTTAGGACCTCTTTGGACTAACTTTCCCCCGTGGTAGTTGTTTGTAGAATCATATTCTACAGAATTCTTAATCATGTAAAAGGGGGAATAGTAGATGGAAACAATGGGTAGACATGTAATTTCAGAGCTTTGGGGCTGTGACTTTGAAAAACTAAATGATATGGATTATATTGAAAGAGTATTTGTGGATGCTGCGTTGAAATCAGGTGCTGAGGTACGTGAAGTAGCTTTTCATAAATTCGCACCGCAGGGAGTTAGCGGAGTCGTCATTATTTCTGAGTCACACTTAACTATTCATAGTTTTCCGGAACACGGTTATGCTAGCATTGATGTGTATACATGCGGCGATTTAAATCCGAATGTTGCTGCGAATTATATTGCAGACGCATTGAATGCAGAAACTCGCGAAAACATGGAACTTCCACGAGGAATGGGTCCTGTTTCAGTGAAAAAAAGCGAAGTCAGTGCTATATAATACCGAGAGTACAAGAGGTGCAAATGATGCATCTCTTTTTTGATTTTATACATGACAGTTTGTTTCGATCTAAGGCGCTTGTGCTTTTGTTCGGATAAGGTATTAGTTTTCAATGAGTTTTACTTTGATCTCGTGTATAATAAAAGGTAAAAAGGGATAAGAGGATGATTTAAGTATGGGTTGGTTGAAAACGTTTACGAATCGATATAGTCAGCAATGTGAATCAAGTGAACATCATCATGATACAGAACTGCAAACACGCTATTATAAAAGTAATTTTGAACAAACGCTACGTGGTGTTGAAGAAGTATTCAGCAATAAACAACATTATGAGATTAAATCAGTTTCTAAAGAGCACGGGGAGATTCTTATCCATTCCAAACAGTCACCGCGTCTAGACATCATTATTACAATTATCACGGTCAGACCACTAGAAACGGCCGTTGACTTTACCGTATCAACGGAAAAATGGTCACCGATGGGAATTAATAAGGCACTTAAAAAACAGATCCTTGTGGCGTATGATGCTCTCGACCAAAAGCTATCATCCATTCGTACCAAATAGTGGGGCAAGAGTTTGAACGAATGCCCTTGTGCTGGTAGGAAGTTTTATATAAGATGGTTATATCTAAAGTGAGAAACATCTATTAGTGGGTGTCTTGCTGCCCGTTAATATTGGATAAAAAGTAATTTTCCAAAACGGCAGCTTTATCCCGGTTTAACAGGCTGTACTCCCCCCTACTCAACTTTTGTGCGAGCATCGAAAAAAGTTGAGTAGGGGGGTAAATAGCCTAATCTAGCTGCGGCTCCTAGCCTCTCGAGGTCACAAGTTGTAATGCTTGTCGAGGCTGGGCGGTCGTCTCGCTTTTTGAAGTAAAACCCCGATTGGTTCAACTAACCATCAGTGAAAAACCCTCACTGATGGAAGTTTCACTTTATCGGGTATACTACATAATACGGAGCTGATTAACGATGAAATGTCCGTCATGTCAATATAATGGAACGAGAGTTCTTGACTCGCGACCAGTCGATGAAAGTCGTTCAATTCGTCGTAGGCGAGAATGTGAGAAATGTAGCTACCGTTTTACAACATTTGAAAAAGTGGAAGAAACGCCGCTCATCGTTGTAAAAAAAGATGGTACACGTGAAGAATTCAGTTCTGACAAAATTCTTCGAGGCTTAATTAGGGCTTGTGAGAAACGCCCTGTTCCTCTCAAAGAATTAGAAGATATTACGAGCTCTATTGAAAAGGAACTAAGAAGCGAAGCCGCTTCTGAAGTGAAAAGTGATTTAGTCGGTGAAATGGTCATGAATAAGCTTGCAACAGTTGATGAAGTCGCATATGTCCGCTTTGCTTCTGTGTATCGCCAATTCAAGGATATTAATGTATTTATTGACGAGTTAAAGGACTTAATAGATAAAGAGCGAAATCAGAGCTAAGGGGAAATTTACTTTGGCTCTTTTTTCACTACCGATATATTGAATGTTTAGAAAGGTCTATAATTACCACGCTAGTATTGAGATTTACGCGACAGAATGGTACATTACTATTCTGTATCCAATGAAACCTTAGCACTTACATTCAATATATATCCGTTTTTTTATGAGTTTTCATGTCTAGCGTAAACGGCTTATATTCTCTAGTTATAGGCCGAGTATATTAGCTTTTAGGACATGGGTACCGAGCTTCGCGACTTACAAATAAGCCCTCTACTTAGTAGGTAGACTTATTTTATTATAGAAAGTACCCCAAAATCCGGCACCGCACCGCCACCATTGTGATGAGGCGAGTCGCGCTACATGATTTTATCTTTCGTGGTAAATGGTGGGCTTTTAACGTATGCAGGTTTTCTTAGAAAGGGTCTGAAGGAAGATGTCTAACACTTGGCAGGAATTGCTTCCTGTTGATCGATATACCGTTTCGTCGACAGGGTTGCTCAACGATTATGATCGTAAAGTAATGACGTTGCTGTATCAACCACTTATTGGTCCGATTTGCACTAGTTTATACATGACATTATGGAGTGAGTTGGAAGAGAATCGACTTTGGTCCCAATCTTCTTTGCATTACAACTTAATGAACACCATGGACTTGAACTTAAATGAAATCTATCATGCAAGGAATAAATTAGAAGGAATCGGTCTGTTAAATGTGTACCGAAAAAAAACAGAAGAAGGAAAACAATTCATTTATGAGCTGAATCCACCATCAACACCAAAGCAATTTTTCAATGATGGGATGTTGAATATCTATTTGTTTAAAAAAATAGGCAAGGTTCATTTCAATCGTTTGAAGAATTTTTTTAGTGATGAAGTGATGCCAACTGATGAATATGAACAAGTCACGAAGAGTTTTACTGATATTTTTGCATCAGATCAACAGACATCTTTGTATGTGTCAGATGAAGGCGAAGAAGAATTAAATCTTGAACCAGAAAAACGTTTTATCGGTCGACATGATGGCAAAGAACTTGAAGGGTTTAAGGAAGACTTTAATTTCGATTTATTGTATTCTGGGGTAAAACCATCTCAAATCACTCGTAAAGCTTTCACGCCGAATGTTCAAGAGACGATTGCCAAGCTTTCGTTTTTGTATGGGATTGATGTACTAGATATGCAAAAGCTCGTCATTAGTGCTGCTGATATCAACAATGAAATTGATATCGAAACATTACGGAAAGCTGCGCGGGATTGGTACCAAATTGAATCGCAAAATCAATTGCCAACTTTAATGGACCGCGTGCAGCCAGAGCGAAATCGAACACAAAAGAGTGAGCCAAAAACAAAGGAAGAAGAATATATAAGGCATCTTGAAACGACTTCACCAAGAGAGCGACTCAAACAGCTTTCTGGTGGAGCTGAACCAACAAAGGCTGATTTGCAAATTATTGAGGGAATTCTTTTTAATCAAAAATTAAACCCTGGTGTTGTAAATGTGTTAATTGAATATGTGATGTTGAAAACTGATATGAAGCTAACGAAAGCCTATATGGAGAAAATAGCCTCCCATTGGACAAGGAAAAAAGTAATAACTGTTAAGGATGCAATGGAGCTCGCCAAAAATGAACATCGTCAATATCAAGAATGGGCCAAAACGAAAAAAGAAGGCAAAACGGCAACGAGAAAAGCGACTCGAACGGAAGTTGTTCCTGAGTGGCTGAATAAAGAGAAAAACAGTGAAAAAGAAAAGAAAATAGAAACAGA
This sequence comes from Peribacillus sp. JNUCC 23, assembly GCF_053653995.1. The sequence goes on along the minus strand of NZ_CM132202.1, from coordinate 3,412,388 downwards.
AACAGAAACGAAACTGAATGATCAATCAGCGGAACGGCTACGCAAGATTGAAGAATCATTAGGAATTTTGAAAGACAGGGGGTGAGGCATACATGGAACGAATCAACAATGCCTTTAGCAAGACGACTAATACAAGTAAGTTCAAAAAGCAATATGAAGAGTTGAAAAAAGAAGTGCTTAGTGATGAGCAGATTCGTCTGTTTCTGAATGAAAACAGCTCGCAGATTTCAGAAGAAATGCTAGATAAGAGCGTAATGAAGTTGTATGAATTTACCACTCAAAGTAAGCAGTGCCAAAAATGCCCGAGCCTAGGTGAGTGCGTAAATTTATTACAAGGCTTCCATCCAAAGCTTGTTATTCGGCGCAATATGATTGATCTGAATTATGAAGATTGTCCGCGCAAGGTCATGAATGATAAAAAGCGGAAATTAGAGAAGTTGATTCAAAGTCTCTATGTTCCCAAAGACATTCTTACAGCAACAATGGAAGATTTTTACCGTAGTGATGCATCTGAGAACAGAATTGATGCGGTGGAGAAAGCAATGGCTTTTATTATGGATTATAAGCCAGGAGAAAAGCAGAAAAGCTTGTATTTGTATGGGGAATTTGGCGTTGGGAAAACGTATCTGCTTGGCGCGATTGCCAATGAACTTGCTAAGAAGGAGATTTCTTCATTGCTTGTGTATGTTCCGGATTTTCTAAGAGAATTGAAGGGATCATTCACGGACAATACGTTTAATGACAAGATTGACATGGCTAAAAAAGCGCCTGTCCTTATGTTTGATGATATTGGCTCAGAGTCCATGACAAGCTGGGGTAGGGATGAGGTAATCGGCCCTATTTTGCAATTCAGAATGCTTGAGAACTTGCCGACTTTTTTTACGTCTAATTTTAACTTTACCGAGATGCAGACACATTTAACTTTCTCACAGCGCGGCGAGAAGGAAGAAGTCAAAGCGGCTAGAGTCATGGAGCGAATTAAATATTTAGCAGAACCATTTTTATTAAAAGGAAAAAACAGAAGACATTGATTTCGTATGAAAGACATAGGGCGGGTCTGCGCAACTTACTAATATAGCCAAACCATTTATCAGGGATACTGATTTTATTTAGAAAGGAACCAAAATGATGGCTCCGCACCGTCATCATTGTGATTAGGCGAGTGTAGTGTGTTACAATGATTGGTCCTTCATAGTAAATGGTGGCGCATTAACGCCATATCGGTTTTGTGTGAAAACAAAAGGGTCAGCCCCCACATCTACTATATATCGTTTGGAGACAAGCCAATGATCCGATAAACGGTATATAGAGTGTGAGGTCAGACCCTTTTTTTAGTAGCACGTAGCACGCATTAACGGGCAGTAAAACCCTCACCTCAAGGCTTGAGGAATCGAAGAAGTGTAGGTGGGGGGTGAAGAAAACCCCCACTGATTGAAGGTTCACTTTATGGTAAATGGTGGCGTTTTAACGCCGTTTGGGTTTTGAATGGAAAATCACTTGATTTTCCTTTAAGGTTTACTTCTAAAAAATAGGCTTATCCCATATACATAGAAACAAAGCGTTTCGTATAGGGGGGGTATCGTTGGTACATATCTATTTTCAAGATGATACAGAAGCACATAAATGGCTCCAATTCGTATCTGTCCACCCTTTAGGGGCAGAACTGCATTCATATATACAATTTATTTCGGAAAAAGGGATCGTTGTTACGTTAGAAGAGCGGCATTTGGTTGACATTCATCGGTTATTAAGTGATGTGTTTTATACGTTTTTAATAGAAGAAAAGCTGAGAGATGGCCTTGAGCAAACGATTCGCGAAAAATTTTTATTTGAAGAACAGGAAGAAGTGGATGCGATTCTTGACATTGCCTCTTCCATCGTTGAAGGAGAGATGAAGGCGGATTCAAGTAAAGAGTTTAAGGAGGCAAAAGCCGCGATTGCTGAAGCTATTCAAGTCGTGCTAACTGAAGAGAAGTCCTTTTCGTTTGAATCCATTGCCATGTTTCGGTTGAAGGAGTTCTTTGAATATTTGGAGCATTATGCAGGGCTAGCGATTGATGAGTATAAACTTGAGCAAGATTATCAAAGCTTTATTGCCACTTTACGTGACTTTCTTAATAAGCGGCAGTCTCAATTACCAATCATTCATCTAGTACATCAAGAAAGCTTTGCTTTTTTTGATGAATCTTTTCGCAAGCTGGAAAAAGAAGACTTCCAGAGAATGATGGATCGAAGATTATTGGGAGGATATCCGATTTATATCGATTCAACTGCACTCGCACCGCTTATTTCGATTGCACCAGAGCGATTATACGTCTATACCGATGAGGCGGAAGATGGGCTTATTCAAACGATTCGGCGTGTGTTTGAAGAACGGACCGTTATTCGGCCAGTTCAATCTTTCAGAGGTACTCATAGCTAATTTTAAGAAACTTCATGAACTTATTTTTAGCAATCCTTGATTTTCTTTGAATAACCCGATATAATTTCCTACATACTAACATTTATTATAATGAAAAGTAATGATGAGGACATGGGTATTCTTACATTTCGGTTTTAAAGAGAGGGAATGCAAAGCTGAGAGCTTCCTAACACGAACAGAACACTTACCACCTCTAAACTTCAGTTAGGAACGCGTGTAAACGCAACTATTAGCTGACGGGAAGCTGCCGTTACCAAGCTACGAGTGTCATTTGGCTATGAAAAGCTGAGTGAAACGAGGGTGGAACCGCGGGTTAAATAATGATTATTAAGCTCGTCCCTGTTTTTATACAGGGGCGGGCTTTTTTGTGTTTTCCGCAAGAATACGACAAATTTAAGGAGTGAACGAGTATGTCAGAAGTAGTGAAAATAACTTTCCCGGACGGAGCAGTGAAGGAGTTTGCCAAAGGCACAACAACAGATGATATCGCAGCATCTATCAGTCCAGGGTTAAGAAAAAAGGCAATCGCAGGTAAATATAATGGTGAAATGTATGACTTAAAACGTCCAATTGAAGCAGATGGTTCGATTGCGATTATTACCCAAGACAGTGAAGAAGCACTAGAAGTTCTTCGTCACAGTACAGCTCACTTAATGGCACAGGCGATTAAACGTCTATTCAAAAACGCTAAATTCGGTGTTGGTCCGGTTATTGAAGGTGGATTCTACTATGATGTTGATCTTGAAGAATCACTAACACCAGAAGACTTGCCGCTAATAGAAAAAGAAATGAAGAAAATCGTCAATGAAAATCTTGAAGTCACTCGTGTTGAAGTGAGTCGTGATGAAGCTATTTCACGTTTTAAGGAAATTGGTGATGAGTATAAATTGGAGTTGATTGATGCGATTCCAGCTGATCAACAAGTAACCATTTATGAACAAGGTGATTTCTTCGATCTATGCCGTGGCATTCATGTACCGTCAACAGGGAAGATTAAAGAATTCAAATTGCTAAGTATTGCTGGCGCTTATTGGCGAGGAAACAGCGACAACAAGATGCTCCAACGTATTTACGGAACAGCTTTCTTCAAAAAAGAAGACTTGGCTGAACACCTACGTTTGCTTGAAGAAGCGAAAGAGCGTGACCACCGTAAAATAGGAAAAGAATTGAGCCTATTTACAAGTAACCAATTGGTCGGCCAGGGACTGCCGTTATGGCTTCCAAAAGGTGCTACAATTCGTCGAGTGATCGAACGATATATTGTCGATAAAGAAGCGAGTCTTGGCTATGATCATGTGTATACTCCCGTTATGGGAAGTGTCGATCTTTACAAAACTTCCGGACACTGGGAACACTACCAAGAAGACATGTTCCCTGTTATGGATATGGATAATGAACAGCTCGTCTTGCGTCCGATGAACTGTCCGCATCATATGATGATTTATAAAAATAGCATTCATAGCTATCGTGAACTGCCAATCCGAATTGCGGAACTCGGTACACAGCACCGTTATGAAATGTCTGGGGCTCTATCAGGGTTGCAGCGTGTTCGCGGGATGACTTTAAATGATGCACATATTTTCGTTCGTCCTGATCAAATTAAAGAAGAATTTAAACGTGTAGTCAACTTAATTCTTGAAGTGTACAAAGATTTTGATCTAAACGATTATTCTTTCCGTCTTTCCTATCGTGATCCACAAGATACAGAGAAGTATTTCGATGACGATGCAATGTGGGAAAAAGCACAAGGTATGCTGAAGGAAGCGATGGATGATCTTGGTCTTGATTATTATGAAGCAGAAGGCGAAGCAGCATTCTACGGTCCTAAGCTTGATGTTCAAGTTCGTACTGCCTTAGGTAAAGATGAAACATTGTCAACTGTTCAATTAGACTTCTTACTACCGGAACGTTTTGATTTAAACTATGTGGGTGAAGATGGTAAACAACATCGTCCCGTTGTTATTCACCGTGGCGTTGTATCTACAATGGAACGTTTTGTTGCATTCTTAATCGAAGAATATAAAGGGGCTTTCCCAACATGGCTATCACCGGTTCAAGCGCAGGTGATCCCAGTTTCTCCTGACGCACATCTTGATTATGCAAAAGAGGTTCAGGATAAGCTAAAAGCCGCAGGGATCCGTGTCAACCTTGACACACGAGACGAGAAAATTGGCTACAAAATTCGTGAAGCACAAATGCAAAAAATTCCGTATATGCTCGTTGTCGGTGATAACGAAGTAAAAGAAGGCAGCGTAAACGTTCGTAAATACGGCGAACAAAAATCCGAAACAGTTTCATTCGAAGACTTCGTGAAAGCTATTAAAGCCGAAATAAATCGCTAAATAGAAGGGTCTGATCTCGTACGCTATCCAGCTTTTCTTAAGCTGGAGCAAAAATGCGGGGTCTGACCCTTCTTATCTTATTTTGTATGCGGAACGCTCTAACCTGATTATTTTTTGATACGGATTATTTGTGTAGCCGCCATTTATGGACTACTATGTAGGTTATAATATGGTATACTAGGAGTTGTTCGTGTGAATCAAAAGAAGAAATTCACCACCCTTTTTGGTCCTACATTCCTTGCAACGCTTATTTTGTTACTGCTTCCGGATTATCGGCAGTGGGCGATTATTCCAGTCATGCTGTTTTGGCTTGTCTTTTTTGTCTGGGAATCGATCGATAAGAAAAAAGCCAAGAACACAAATTAACAAAATTAGCGGGGAGTCCTTAGGATAGGTCCACCAGTGGGTCTGACCCTTTGTTTAAAATATTTCAAAGAAATGTATTGCAAAATTAATGGGAATTTGATAAGATAATTTTTGTTGTTGAAAAGCAATTTAAGCATTTGACAAATCATCAGTGTTTATGTTATATTTTCTAAGGTAAATTGAATACTTGTTTTGAGTAAAAGAAGAAGCACCCGCTTCTCACCTAATTGACGCAATATGCTGTCGGTAGGTCATGATTTGATTATTTGGATTTATTCTACTTAGTCTATCAGTGTGGGTGTTATCGCATCCGCACTTTTTTGTTTGTTTAATAATGCAAGTACAAATCATGAGGCGAAAGAGATAGCCTAAAACGTGTGTATTCTTTCTTTTAGCCCAAACGATTGTATTCGCTAAATATCCTTGGAGGTGGCTAACTATTAGTAAAGACGCGATGGTAAATGAGGGCATCCGCGCCCGTGAAGTTCGACTTATCGACCAAAACGGAGAGCAACTTGGAATTAAAACAAAATTCGAAGCGATGGAAATTGCCGCTCGTGTAAATCTTGATTTAGTTATAGTTGCTGCGAATGCAAAGCCTCCGGTAGCCCGGATTATGGACTACGGAAAACACCGCTTCGAGCAACAAAAGAAAGAAAAGGAAGCTCGTAAAAATCAAAAAGTCATCAGCTTGAAAGAGGTTCGTCTGAGCCCAACAATTGATGAACATGATTTTAACACAAAGCTTCGCAATGCAATTAAATTCCTTGAAAAAGGCGATAAAGTAAAAGCCTCTATCCGTTTTAAAGGACGCGCAATTACCCATAAGGAAATTGGACAACGTGTATTGGATCGTTTCTCTGCAGCTTGCAAAGAAGTTGCGACAGTTGAATCGCATCCAAAAATGGACGGACGAAGCATGTTCTTAGTTTTAGCACCAAAAATCGAAAAGTAACTGTAATGAGGAGGAATACCTTATGCCTAAAATGAAAACTCACCGCGGATCTGCAAAGCGTTTCAAGAAAACTGGATCCGGTAAACTTAAGCGTTCACACGCTTACACAAGCCATTTATTTGCTAACAAATCCACTAAAGCTAAACGTAAACTACGTAAAGCTGGTCTTGTAAGTAAAGGTGACTTCAAACGTATTCGTCATATGCTAGACAATATTAAATAAGTTCGATTTATCGAGTTAAATAGGAGGGAAATAACATGCCACGTGTAAAAGGCGGTACTGTTACTCGCAAGCGTCGTAAAAAGGTATTAAAATTAGCTAAAGGTTACTATGGTTCTAAACATACTTTATATAAAGTAGCTAACCAACAAGTTATGAAGTCAGGAAACTATGCTTTCCGTGACCGTCGTAACAAAAAACGTGATTTCCGTAGATTATGGATTACACGTATCAACGCTGCTGCACGCATCAACGGTCTTTCTTATAGCCGTTTAATGCACGGTCTAAAGCTTGCTGGTATCGAAGTAAACCGCAAAATGCTTGCTGACTTAGCAGTTGCTGACGATAAAGCATTTGCTCAATTTGCAGACGCTGCAAAACAACATTTAAACAAATAAGATCAAATTGATCTAAAACGGCCATTCTCGGACTTCGAGAGTGGCTTTTGTTTTAGGGGAGAGGAGCAAGAAATGGAAACTGCACTTATCATTTATTTATTGGCAATCAATGTGGCAACATATATTACAATGGGACATGACAAGAAAAAAGCTCGAAACCGTGAGTATCGTATCAGTGAACAAACATTGTGGCTGTTAGCTTTCTTTGGAGGCGCAACAGGCGGTTATGTAGGGATGAAACATTACCGCCATAAAACGAAGCATGTTTCTTTTAAACGGGGATTTCCGATTTTAATGATTGTTCAAGTGGCGATGGTAGCTTACTGGTTCTTGAAATAAAGCCATTGATTTTTGCTGCTGTCTAAAGGTATGTGAAACTGAGGAGTTTACACCAAACATATTAGAATACATAAATTGTCATATGTGGCAGGGGAAACGTATATGTTTGTAAGAGCAGGACGAAGCAGCAGAGAGGGGATTCCCATTATGAATCAAGAACTCGTTATGCTCGTGAGTATTATTCAGTCAGGGACGATATTTGCGCCAGTGATCTTTATTCTATTTCATGTGGCAAGGCAGGTATTATTTATTCCCGTCGCAGTCGTTTGTATGACGGGCGGGTTATTATTCGGTCCACTTGCTGGGACGATTTATTCGATCATTGGTCTCACGTTATCTAGTCTTGTCTTTTACGGAGTGAGCTGCAAAGTTCCGAAATTGACGGCGCGCTTGTTTAAAATGAAAAATAAACTGTTTGGGCATCGAAAACTCAATGTTAAACAAATCACTGTGCTTCGTCTGATCCCTTTTGTCCATTATCATATGCTGTCTCTTTGCTTAATGGAATTGAAAAAAGGATGGAGAGCATATGCTTCCGCCTCCTTTACAACCAATATCCCACTTGCCTTCTTCTATACAGTGTTCGGTCATTATATCCGTGCGTTTAGTCCGACACTCATTGTCCTTATCCTATGTTCATTCACGTTATTAGTCTATTTAATGAGAGAAAAACAAACAGTGATTAAGTGGCAGGAATTTTTTCAAGTAGGAAACTAAAGATGAAGTGACGATTTCTCAAAGGTTGTTCTCATAACGAAAGGGTCAGAACCACACACAAACTGGATCTGACCCTTTTTAGACTGGATTAGCTTTTAAGTTGTCGATATTTATAAAACAAAGAAACAAGGAATAAACTCATCAAGGTTGAATCGATTATTCTAACAACGACTATGCCGTAACTCCTAATCGAAACATAGTCGATGAGAAACCATACGATCACAGATAATATTGTGAGAAGGAAGATAGACGACCAAAAAATGAATTTTTGTTTTGGATACACTTCAAGGTTTTTCCGCTTATTTTGCGAATAGGCTCTGAAATATAGATAACCTATGATCATCATAATTCCAAATAATGTACTGCCATGTTGTAAAAATTTATATAAAGGTATGTCTAATCTATAGACACTAAACATGTAATTAAATATCGGGAATTTCATCACCATAAATCCATTCATATGAGTGAAAGAATCCCATATGACGTGAGTAAGCATGCCAAACAACGCCGAATAACAAAAAACGATTATTTTCAATAGTTGACTAGCATCAGACTTTTTCGTATATGAATCTTGTAGAAAACCGGGCAAATGATTAACTAAAGTTTGGTGGATGAAGAAATGATAGATCAAGTAAATGATTGTAACCAATGGGAGATTAAAGTAAAGAAAGCCAAAAAAAGTATGGCCAAATTCTCCAGAAGGCTGCCCTCTTAAGAAGTATTCAAAATCAGGAGCCATACTACCTAAAACCATGGCCGAAAAATTAATATAGTTGCTTTTTCTTGAGAAAGGCAGTACAGCAGCTGGATGAGCAAAAGTTAGTGGCATATGTATTCACTTTATATTTTCTATTCAAATTCCGGTCATTAAAAACCGTTAATCATAGCCTAGCATAGGTTGCCGAGTTTTAAAATCACCTTTTTAGAATAATAATAGAGATATAACGATTCAAACGTAGGCTAACAAAAAACACATAGCAATTTTTTGTGAAAAATGCCATGTGTTTTTGATAATGATTCTAGTTTACTCCAAAAATTCTTTGATTGGGCTTTTCCAGTCAATAACTGCCTGCGGGTACCGTTTTTTTACCTCTGACTCAATAAACTGAAAATCTTTTCGCTCCATGCCTTTTAACGAGCTCGTATTTCTCGGCCAGATGAAAATTGAAATGACTTCAAAAGCTTGTACAGTTGTCCCAAGATATTTTTCACCTTCAAATAGAACTCCTTTATACGTCACAACAAAGTTTTTTTGGATGTTGTTCGGATCATCGAGAAAGAAAAACTTACTATGTTCCTGTGCAAGCTCCAATTTCCGTTTTGGACTGACAATATATTTAATCACAGTATAGATGAGAAAAATAATCAAAGCGAACAAAAGCAGGCGAATGAACAATACCATGGAGATTCCTCCTCATACATTTTCCCTTATTTACGCATGGACAAGAAAAAAGTTTCACTAATTTCGATAAAAGTTTATTCTTATAAAAATGGATAAAATTGTTTGTGATAGATCGCTAACCATGTTACACTAAAATTGTACCAAATGGTAGGTATAAATCACTGTACACAAATAGGGAGGATGTTGAACATGAATTTTTATCAAAAAGAAAATTTAAGAAACTTAAATCAAGTAAAAGATTTAGCTCCTGAACAATTACAGGCCTTTTCTGAATTTAACAGTACGGTCTTTCAAGAAGGGGCGCTGTCAATTAAGGAAAAGGAAATCATCGCAGTGGCGATTGCACATGTCACAGAATGCCCATATTGTATCGATAGCCATACCAAAAAAGCCAAAGCTGTAGGTGTGACACTTGAAGAACTAGTTGAAGCTGTATTTGTCGTATCTGGTATTGAGGCTGGAGGAGCAGTAACGCATAGCACACATATCGATAATGCTTTAAGTCAAGAAGCCAGTGATTCATTATATAATCGGTCTAACCTTAAAAAGCTTGGACAATTGCAAAAAGGAGCTCCTGAAGGTTTTAAAGCGTACTCTAAATTTAGTGCAACAGCAATGAAAGAAGGCAAGTTAAGTGCCAAATTCAAAGAAATCATTGCTGTAGCTGTTGCACATGCGACACAATGTCCATATTGTATTGATGTTCATGCTAAAAATGCAGAAAAACTTGGCGCTACTAAAGAAGAATTATCAGAAGCAGTGCTCGTTACTTCAGCTTTACTTGCAGGCGGAGCGTATGCCCATATCGCCAATTTAATTCAAAGCTATGGGGAATAATTATTGAATCAAATAGTGAAGCACATCATCTAAGATTAAACAGCGAAAAAGGTGTGAATATATGTCTAAAAAGCAAGAAATTATTACAATCTCAAGAGGGATTATTCATTCTAAAGGATACCAAGCCACTTCAATTTCTGATATTCTCAAAGCAGCTTCGATTGGCAAAGGGCAATTTTATCATTATTTTTCATCGAAATATGATCTTGGACTAGCTGTTGTAGAAGACGTAATTCAAGATCTAGATCAACAGTTGATAAATGAAATCTTTCATTCAAAGGAAAAAGCGAAGGCGAGATTAAATAAAATGCTTGATTGGAATCTTGCCTCTCATACTGAATCGAAAAGTAAGCTTGGCTGTGCTGTTGGTAATTTAGCGATTGAGATGAGCGAACACGATGAAACATTTCGAGTGAAAATTAAAGAGTTTTTTGACAAGTGGATTTCTGAGGTAGAAACTGCATTAACAGAAATGGTCAAAGAAAATCAATTAGCTCCAACAACAGATTGTAAAAAAGGTGCCCAAGCCATCGTTGCCATGATTGAAGGCGGGATACTCTTAATGAAGAATCAGCAAGATCTTGAGATTTTGACCCATGTGATGGAAATGATTCGCAAACAGTATCATCTTATTTAAACAAAAAAAGACCCTACTCGGTCTTTTTTTTGTAATCGTATAGAACGCTACCTGTCAGATCAGTAGCTATTCACTAGTATTATTGCTTGTGGTCAGAACCCGTTTTTTTAACACCTTTACTACTATAAGGTTTGGCACTCTTGGCTTTGTTGGCACCAGCTTTCCAACGATTCCAGCCCTTCTTGTCAGTACCTCTTCCTGTTCCACCTTTAGCTTTACTCATATAATCACTCCATATTGTTGTAGCCTTTAGTTTAAAGTCATTGGCTAGTTTTGCCCACTTTTGTCCCACGCTTAACGGGCAGTAAGACCCCCACATCAAGATTCTGAGCATGCAAAAGAAGATAGGTGGGGATCAAACTGCCCGTAAAGGTCCGATTGGTTCAACTAACCACCAGTGGGGGATGAGGAAAATCCCCACTGGTGGAAGTTTCACTTTATTAGTAATCAAGCATTAACTATACAATATAATGACAGATAGTTATACACTTTTTTACACAAGCTTAGAAAGTTCTTGAAGTTGTATAATGGCGGCAGAACCCTCCGTAGTTCGTAACGCTTCGCATATCTTTCGTTTTGTTTCATAATAAAAAAGGTATCTCCTTCAGAGAATATGCTATAGTAAAACCATACAAAACCTGTATGGCGTTACAACGCCATATTTTGCCCTTGAAGGATCATTATGTAGCACGCGAAACTCACCTAATTACAATGGTGGCGGTGCGGAGTTGGATTTTGGTGTACTTACTAAATATTATAAGTTAACCTATAAAGAAAATTGGCTATATTAATAAGTCGCGAAGCCCCGTCCCTATGTCCTTCAATCAAACCACTTATGAAAGTTGGAACGAATCATGAATATCACAAAACTATTTGAGATGCAAAAATCACTTGATCGGCATATACAAGAAAAGCACAATCTCCATGCAGAAGACTTAATTGATAAAAAAATCCTCGCTTTATTCGTTGAGTTGGGTGAATTAGCAAATGAAACACGTTGCTTCAAATTTTGGAGCCTAAAGGGTCCATCGGAAAGAAAACTCATTTTAGCTGAATATGTAGATGGCGTTCACTTTATCCTTTCACTGGGCATTGGTTGTAATTTGCAGATAACGAGCGTTGACGTGAAAGTAGGGCAATCTAGTAAAGAGAATGATGTAACGGCTCAATTTCTGAACATATATGCTTCTATTCAATCATTTAGTATGGAACAATCTCAGGAAAACTATGAGACCATGTTTACAGATTATCTCGTTCTCGGGAATATGCTTGGTTTTTCTGGAGAAGACGTGGAACGGGCGTATGTCGAGAAAAATCAAATCAATTATGATCGGCAGAAACAAGGGTATTAATGCGTGAAATGAATGGTGATGTACTATAATAAAGAATAGTGTCCATACATAAGGAGGAATAACAATGACTCATTTAGATGAAACGTTAACGATGCTAAAAAGTTTAACGGATGCAAGAGGAATTGCTGGCAATGAAGGAGAAGTCCGTCAAATCATGAAAGAATATATCGCCCCTTTTGCTGATGAAGTGACGACAGATCATCTAGGTAGCTTGATTGCGAAGAAAACAGGGCAAGAAGGCGGTCCAGAAATCATTGTAACTGGCCACTTAGATGAAGTGGGCTTCATGATCACCCAAATCGATTCAAAAGGCTTTCTGCGCTTCCAAACAGTTGGTGGCTGGTGGTCACAGGTCATGCTCGCCCAGCGTGTAACAATCGTGACAAGAAAAGGCGATGTTACAGGGGTAATAGGTTCAAAACCACCACATATTTTAAGTCCTGAAGCAAGAAAAAAACCTGTAGATATTAAAGATATGTTCATTGATATCGGCGCATCAAGTAAGGAAGAAGCAGAGGAATGGGGAGTAAGACCGGGAGATATGGTCGTGCCGTATTTCGAATTTACTGTGATGAATAATGAGAAGATGCTCCTTGCCAAAGCATGGGATAACCGAATTGGCTGTGCGATTGCCATTGATGTCTTAAAGCAATTAAAAGAAACCGAACACCCAAATATTGTTTACGGGATTGGAGCGGTTCAAGAAGAAGTCGGATTACGCGGTGCCAAAACATCCACGTTTAAAATTCAGCCAGACATCGGCTTTGCGGTTGATGTCGGGATTGCTGGGGACACGCCTGGAGTTACGGATAAAGAAGCGCTAAGTAAAATGGGGGAAGGACCGCAAATCGTCCTTTATGATGCAAGTATGGTTTCTCATAAAGGACTTCGTGATCTTGTAACAGATACGGCTGATGAAATGAAGATTCCATATCAATATGAATCAATGCCTGGAGGCGGAACAGATGCGGGATCGATTCATGTGACGGCAAATGGTGTTCCAGCGCTTGCGATTACGATTGCGACTCGCTACATCCATTCACATGCGGCCATGCTTCACCGTGATGATTATGAAAACGCGGTTAAATTAATTGTAGAAGTCATTAAAAAGCTGGATCGCAAAACGGTTGATGCGATTACCTTTGGCTAAGATTTGATGCTGAACAAAGCAGGTACCTTCGGGTTTCCTGTTTTTTTGTTGTTTAGCGTACGATCTGAAATTGATTAATAATCTGTCTGTCCACAATTTGAAAACGGCTGATATGTTTAAAGAATGATGTTTCGGGAATAGATAATTATAAGATACTTTCAAATTTCATCTATTTGAAGGAGGAAGAATAATGGTCAAGAAGAAAAGAACAGCGTCAACAGTTCAAAAAAACCTCGAAACGGAGATAGAAGAAGCCGGAAATGTGCAATTGGATGAGGATGATAACCCAATCATGAAAGATGAATATTTTCAGAATCGGATTAATACCGATCATTTATAAAAGCGAAAGAAAAGCAATAGCCAAGTAACGGCTATTGCTTTTTTAAACCGGTTTCTAAAGATTGTAGCATTTCGGTTTTTTCTTCCTCTGATGCATGTTGCCAAATGATTTCAAACAACACACCAAGTCCAGGTAGCATTTTTTCTTCGCCCTTTTGAATGGCTTCGACGATCGTATCTTCTAACTGATCCTGTGTATTCCCTGCTACGTTGTGAATAATTGCATTTCTTAAATTCAAGTTCATATTGAACCCTCCCATCACCATAATTGTCCACTTCTTTAGTATGGAACAAATCGAATGAAAATATGTAGCAAAGGGCGAAATGCGTTATAATAAGATCTAGTGAAAAAATGAAGGAGCGTTTACCTTGAAATATATTGAGTCCGTCAAAAATCAAAAAGTAAAGCAATGGAAGAAATTATTAACGAAAAAAGAGCGTGAACAAACAGGTACATACCTGATCGAAGGGTTTCATCTTGTTGAAGAAGCACTAAAAGAAAGCGATATTGTTCGTGAAGTGATTGTCAGCATTGAAGCTGTCATTCCTGGGAAATTTAAATTAGAAGGAACAGAAGTTACGTATGTGACAAGTGAAGTGTTGCATGCGATTTCCGATACAGAAACACCACAAGGAATTGCCGCAATCTGTGATCAAAAAAAGATCCGTTTCGAAGACCTTTCACCGAAAAAAGTGCTGTTAATCGATGCTGTGCAAGATCCAGGTAATATTGGGACGATGATTCGAACAGCTGACGCAGCAGGGATTGATGCGGTTATTCTTGGGGAAGGCTGTGCGGACGCTTATAATCCTAAAGTGATTCGCTCGACTCAAGGAAGTATTTTTCATATGCCTGTCCTAAAAGGAAACCTAACAGAAATCATCGGTACATTGAAGGAACAGAATATTCCGGTCTATGGCACTGCCTTAGAAAAAGCAGTTTCCTATGATCAAGTAGAAAAGTCGGAAACATTTGCTCTGCTTGTAGGCAATGAAGGACAAGGTGTTGACAAAAAATTGCTAGCACAAACGACGCAAAATCTCTACATTCCGATTTTCGGGAAAAGCGAATCATTGAACGTGGGGATCGCAGCGGGGATCTTGATGTATCACTTACGGAAATAGGGTTCTGGCGCGACCCGAGGTGAAACTGGCGCGATTCGAGACGAAACCGGCGCGAATCAAGGCGGAACCGGACGCGATCAGAGGCAAGTCCGGAGCGCAAACTCAGATTCCGGATCGAAAAGTTGTAGAATAAATTTGAATTTGAATCTCGGGTTGTTTTATATTATAATTAAAGCTAAATTTCATAATGAAAAAGACTATGACAGAGAAGAGTAGCATCGTATCATTCATCCAGGAAGAAAATGCCTTAGACTGCAAGCATTTTTATGATTATGTTGATGTGAATTCACCTCTTGAGTCGGCATCGGGATACAGATAAACCTGTTGAAAGCTGCATCGGCAAAAAGCCGTTATCTGTAATGAAGTGAGTGCTTATTTTTATTGGCGCTAATAAGGGTGGTACCGCGATACATAAACCTCGTCCCTTTCTAGGGATGGGGTTTTTTTGTGTTTATTTTTAAACAATAAAGGAGGATATATGATGCAGGAACGTTTACAAGAACTGCAAGCTGAAGCGTTGCAGAAGGTTGCCGAAGCTTCTGAATTAAAGGAATTGAATGACATTCGTGTCGCATATTTAGGGAAAAAAGGACCAATCACGGAAGTGTTACGCGGAATGGGCAAGCTTTCAGCTGAGGAACGCCCAAAAATGGGAGCGTTGGTGAATGTTGTCCGTGAAGAGATTGCCTCAAAAATCGAAGAAAAACAGCAAGTGCTTGAAGAGGCAGCTGTCCATGCCAAACTAGCTGTTGAAAAAATTGATGTGACATTACCGGGACGTCCGGTTAATAAAGGAAATCATCATCCGTTGACGCGTGTCATTGAAGAAGTGGAAGACTTATTTATCGGAATGGGCTACACGGTTGCGGAAGGTCCGGAAGTTGAAACAGACTTCTACAACTTTGAAGCGTTGAATTTACCAAAGAGCCATCCAGCACGTGATATGCAAGATTCCTTCTATATTACAGAAGAAACATTGATGCGAACTCATACGTCTCCAGTGCAAGCAAGAACGATGGAGAAGCATAAAGGGCAAGGGCCGGTTAAAATTATCTGTCCGGGTAAAGTATATCGTCGTGATAATGATGATGCGACTCACTCGCATCAATTCATGCAAATTGAAGGACTAGTGATTGACGAAAACATCTCAATGAGTGATTTAAAAGGAACGCTTGAAGTGTTTGCGAAGCAAGTATTCGGCAAAGAACGGGAAATTCGTCTGCGTCCAAGCTTCTTCCCATTTACAGAGCCATCGGTTGAAATCGATATTTCTTGTAAAATTTGCGGCGGCAAAGGTTGCAGCGTTTGTAAAGGAACCGGCTGGATCGAAGTACTCGGCGGTGGAATCGTTCATCCGAATGTTTTGGAAATGGCAGGATTTGACTCGAAGAAATATTCTGGGTTTGCGTTCGGTATTGGTGTAGAGCGTATTGCCATGTTGAAATACGGCGTAGACGATATTCGTCATTTCTACACAAATGATGTCCGTTTCCTAACTCAATTTAATCGCCACGAATCTTAATAATTTATTTAAAGGAGGAGCAATCCATGTTTGTTTCATATAAATGGCTGCAAGATTATGTCGATCTTTCTGGCATGACAGCAACAACGCTTTCAGATAAGATTACCAAAAGCGGCATCGAGGTTGAAGGAGTAGAAAAGAAAAGTGAAGGTCTTAAAGGGGTAGTCATTGGCCACGTACTAGAACGTGAACAGCACCCAAATGCCGATAAACTAAATAAATGTTTAGTCGATGTTGGTGGTGAAAGCCCAGTTCAAATCATCTGCGGTGCGCCGAATGTTGATAAAGGACAAAAAGTGGCAGTCGCAACGGTTGGGGCTGTGCTTCCAGGCAATTTCAAAATTAAGAAAGCGAAATTACGCGGTGAAGAATCGAACGGCATGATTTGTTCACTTCAAGAGCTTGGCATTGAATCAAGATTGATTGCAAAAGATTATGCCACAGGAATTTTCGTCTTCCCGAATGATGTAGAAGTCGGCCAAGATGCGCTTAGTGTTTTAGGACTTGACGATGAAGTACTTGAATTAGGCTTGACACCGAATCGTTCGGACTGTTTGAGCATGCTTGGTGTTGCTTATGAAGTAGGTGCCATCTTAGGTCGTGAAGTAAAATGGCCGGAAATCACCAAAGAAGAAAGCGCTGAAAAAGCAACAGATTTCATTCAAGTAAAAGTGGAAGCATCTGAAGATAATCCATTATACGTTGCGAAAGTCATTAAGGATGTGAAAATTGCACCATCACCACTTTGGATGCAAACACGCTTGATGGCAGCGGGCATTCGTCCACATAACAATGTCGTCGATATCACGAATTATATTCTACTTGAATACGGACAACCACTCCATGCATTTGATTATGATCGTCTAGGTTCAAAAGAATTAGTCATTCGTAAAGCGCATGCTGCTGAAAAAATTACGACATTAGATGATGTAGAACGTGAACTTGCAAGCGATCATCTTGTCATTACAAACGGAACAGAGCCAGTTGCGATTGCTGGTGTAATGGGTGGAGCGAATTCTGAGGTGCAGGACGATACAACAACAGTCATCATTGAAGCGGCTTATTTTGCTGGAACCGTTGTCCGTAAAGCATCAAAAGACCATGCGTTACGCAGTGAATCAAGTGCTCGTTTCGAAAAAGGCGTCGACCCGAATCGGGTTCGAGAAGCGGGAGAACGTGCTGCACAGTTGATCAGCCAGTATGCTGGTGGCACTGTGTTAGAAGGGTCTGTTGAAGTCGATACACTGACAATCGAACCAGCTGTCATTTCAATTACTCTTGAAAAAATTAATAAATTGCTCGGAACAAGCATGACGGTTTCTGAAGTCGAGTCGATCTTCACTCGTTTGCAATTCGGAGTTTCAGTAGATAATGAGACATTTACCGTAACTGTACCGACCCGTCGCGGTGATATTACGATCGAAGCCGATTTAGTTGAGGAAGCAGCTCGTATGTATGGCTATGATAATATCCCAACAACACTGCCAACTGGAACGGTTACACCAGGCCATTTGACTGATTATCAGCAAAAACGCCGCAAAGCACGTCGTACGCTTGAAGGTGCTGGGCTTTATCAAGCGATCACCTACTCATTAACAAGCAAGAATAAAGCGACTCAATATGCATTGGACGTTCGTGAGTCTGTTGCATTGGCGATGCCGATGAGTGAGGAACGTAGCCAGCTTCGCCTAAGCATTGTTCCTCAACTATTGGAAGTCGTGAAATACAATAATGCCCGTCAGCTTGATTCACTAGCTCTTTATGAAATCGGTTCTGTCTTCTTGAAACAAGATGGAGAACAACTTCCTGAAGAACGCGAACATGTAGCTGGCGCAATAACAGGTCTATGGGAATCAAACCCATGGCAAGGCGAGAAAAAATCAGTTGATTTTTACGTAGCAAAAGGCGTGCTTGAAGCATTATTCGATACACTAGGATTGACAGAGCAAATCGATTACCGTCAATCTGAAAAAGAAGGCATGCACCCAGGACGCACGGCAGAAGTCTTACTGAATGGCGATGTAATTGGCTTCGTCGGTCAAGTTCATCCAACAGTCCAAAAAGAACTGGACTTGAAAGAAACGTATGTTTTCGAGCTATCTTTCAAAGCGATGGCAGAAGCGGCTGTTGCACCGATCCAATACAGCGCAATCCCACGTTTCCCATCGATTACACGTGATATTGCCCTTGTTGTAGATGCAACAACCGTTGCGGGTGATATCCAAAAAATCATCGCAGAAGCAGGCGGAAAACTTCTTAAAGAAGTAAGTATCTTTGATTTATATGAAGGCGAACGCATGGAACCAGGTAAGAAATCTCTTGCGTATTCGTTGAAATATTTCGACCCAGAGCGCACGCTAACTGACGAAGATGTGACGAAAGCACATGAAAAAGTATTAGCAGCGGTGAAAGAAAAAGCTGGCGCTGAATTAAGAGGATAATTGTAAACAAAGCAGCCTTCCGAATGAAGGCTGCTTTGTTGTTTTAAGGAAGGAGTTGTGCGTAACTAATTAGCCAAAATTGATTAGTAAAAGTAAAGGTGGATTATGAATATAGTTCGATGATGTATAATAAAGTTTGATTAAAATCCTGTATTAATTTCCACTTTTTTTGTTCTGGTCGATGTTATAAAACTCAAGGATGTTACTCCACAAAAAGGCATTTAATTGAGTAACGCTCACTGAACTAAATAACATAATCTCCTTTGGGAGAAGTGTGTTAAAATTCATAATAAACCAATTGGGGGTATATTATGTTTGTACATAAAATTGATGAGGACTTATCTTTAAAACTAATGGATATAAGAGATGGGGAAAAGGTCTTTGAATTAACAAATAATTCAAGAGAATATCTTAGAGAATGGCTTCCTTGGCTAAATACTACAACAAAACTTGAAGAAACAATAGAGTTTATCAAAATAACTTTAAAGGGTTTCGCTGAAAATAAGAGCTTGAATACAGTTATTTTATTTAAAGGGACAATTGTTGGAGTTGCAGGTTACAATAGCATAAATTGGTCAAACAAAACAGCATATATCGGTTATTGGCTTGGCGAAGAATACCAAGGAAATGGAATTATGACCAAGGTGGCGAAAGCATTGACTGATTATGCTTTTACTGAGTTAAACCTTAATAAAGTTGAGATTAGGGCTGCGGTTGGTAATAAGAAAAGTAGAAGTATTCCTGAAAGATTAAACTTTGTAAATGAAGGATCTATTAGACAAGCAGAATGGTTATATGACCATTATGTTGACCACGCTGTTTATGGGGTTTTGGCAGAAGAATGGATTAAAAAATAGATAAACTTTTATCCCGCATTAACGGGCAGTAAGATCCCCACCTCAAGGCTTAGAGGAATCGAAGAAGCGTAGGTGGGGGACAACTGCCCGTAAAAGCCCGATTGGTGAGATACAGTGAAACTTACCTTTGTGGTCTTCAAAGGTTTAGTTGAACCAATCGGGTTCGTAGTGTCGCTTTACCGAAACGGAGTGGAGGTATTAGCGACACTAGAACGGGACTAACAATCAGTGGGGTTGAAGAAAGCCCCCACTGATTGAAGTTTCACTTTATTATGTTAACGGGCTGTTAGTTGAAAAGAATTAATTGATTTTAAAGCAGAGGTCATATTTAGTAGTTATTCCAGAAAAGGGTGCAATTGTTCAGCAACACAGGTAGAGAATGATCCACTTGAATATAATTAAAAGCTTGTTTTGATCCATCTTTTTTCAAAACAAGCTTTTTCTATTTGTTTTTTTATTTCAAGGTTACAGTAAAAGTTGAATAAAAAAACAGTATGAATTGGTTCATATCTCCAGTGTGAATGAGTAAAATCTCAAAAATAAAAGGCCCAACCCTAAAAGCCGGGGACTACCCTCTATTAATATTTCTTCCGATATAATGCCTTTGCTTTTTCCGTATTAGCAAAATGAACCTTCGTAAATTCATTCAACGCATCAATCCCTTTTTCATGAATAAGCCGTGCTGCTGCTTCATCTACTGCGTGGCCTGCGCCTTTGGGAATTTTGAATCCAGCTTTTTCACTCAATTTGTCAAAATACTTTACAAATGCATAGCGTGCTAAAATGGAAGCTGCTGCAACACTGAGGTGAATGCCTTCTGCTTTCGTGCTCAAATAAGTATTTTCCGCTTGAAACAGTTCTTGTCCCTTTAAATAGTTAAAAAACACATCGGGTTGGGCAAATTGGTCAATGAAAACAGCTTCTGCCTGTTCGGGTGAAATCTTATTAATGACATGCTTAATCGCTTGGTTGTGCAGTAAAGCTTTCATTTTTCCTTGTGACATGCCGCTAGCTTGCAAGGCATTGTACTTCGGATTGTCACATGTGAGCAGGGAAAATGGCACAACATCTTTAATCTGCTTGGCAATGTCAATGATTTGCGGATCTTTTAGATTTTTCGAATCTTGAACGCCTAATTCTTTTAATAGGGCTAGCTGCTCTTTTTTTGCATAAACAGCGACGACCGTCATTGGCCCGAAGTAGTCGCCAGTGCCAACTTCATCAGAGCCGATTATAGACATGGTACTGATATGGGCAGGTGGTGAATAACGATGTTGGGTGACAGAAGTCTTTTTTTTAGCAGCAGGAATCGCAACTTTTGCGTCGCTAGACCATTTCTTTGCTTCAACTTCTGCGGATGCACCTTGGAATAGAACTTTCCCCGACTTATAGGCAGTCACGGTACACTGCGCCGGTTTAGCCATAAAAATACTTCCCGGCGGTGTTTTATCAGATAGGGAAGTTTGGTAATGTCCCTTCAATTTGTTCATTTGAGCGGTGGAAAGTGTTAATACAACATTCGACATAAGTAAAGACTCCAATTCTTTATAGTTTTATATATGTAAGATCATTGTGTATTTTGTTTGTTAAGACCTACGAGCTCTTTCGCGTGCCTCCGCTTTTACTATTTCTAGCTCTAGGCACTATCTGCTCGCCATTTGTTTGTCACCGATAATCGGGCACCTTCCGCCTTTCTTGCTTTCATGACAGAAAACTTCATGATATGATAGAAATTAGGATTTTTCAGATTGGAGGCATCAGCTTGTCGAGTGAAAATAAAAATAGGATAACAGTTGATATATATGGACAGCAATATACAATCGTGGGTGAGGAGAGTTCAGGCCATATTCGATTAGTTGCTTCGATGGTGGATGATAAGATGCGTGAGATCAACTCCAAGAATCCTTATTTAGATACAAGTAAGCTTGCTGTATTGACAGCTGTGAATGCTATGAATGATTATATAAAAATAAAAGACGAAATATACCAGCTAGAACTGGAATTAAAGAAAGTAAAGGACTGAGTACATGTTAGACTTGGCGATTTTGGCCATTCTCTTAATTGGATTTTTAGTTGGCTTGAGACGGGGGTTCATTTTGCAGCTCATTCATTTGACGGGCTTTTTTGTCGCTTTTGCCGCGGCTTATACGTACTATGATGAACTCGCCCCGAAACTAACCTTATGGATTCCGTTCCCATCTATGAGCGGTAATTCAGAAACAATGAATATGTTTATCGGTCAAGCAAACCTTGAAGAAGCTTATTACCGTGCAATTGCATTTGCGATCATCTTCTTCGCTACGAAGTTAGTGTGGCAGCTATTTGGCTCAATGTTGGACTTCATATCGAACCTACCAATCTTGAAGCAGTTGAATCGATGGGCTGGTGCAATTTTAGGTTTCGCTGAAGTATATCTTATCATGTTTATTCTATTATACATAGCTGCATTACTGCCAATGGCCAACGTTCAGGACGCGCTGAATGGCTCGTTCATGGCGGATCTCATCGTAAAAAATACCCCCTATCTTTCGGGGAAAGTAACAGAGTTGTGGTTTCAATATGTAGCTGCATAAAGTGAAACTTCTATCAGTGAGGTGTAGTTTCCCACTGATGGTTAGTTGAACCGGAATAAAGGCTGCAAGTTCTTTAGATGGCCTTGTGTCATCTTTTTTTAAGAATTCGCGTTGGAAGGGTGAGGAACCATGTCAATCAATAAAAAAGACATCATTAAACTATTAGAAAAAATAGCAATCTATATGGAGCTAAAGGGTGAAAATCCATTTAAGGTATCAGCGTTTAGAAAAGCGGCAGCTGCACTTGAAACAGACGATCGAAGTTTATCATCGATAAGTAATTTTACAGAATTAAGCGGAATTGGCAAAGGAACTGCTGCTGTGATTGAGGAATATATCAATGAAGGGAAATCGACTGTTCTAGAAGAACTACAGGAACAGGTGCCAAAAGGATTGGTGCCATTATTGCAACTACCAGGACTTGGTGGCAAAAAAATTGCCAAGCTACACAAAGAACTGCAAATTCGGGATATACAAGAGCTGAAGGCAGCGTGTGAAGAGGGGAAAGTCCGCGGACTTACTGGATTTGGCGCGAAGACAGAAGAAAAGATTCTTACCTCGATTGCTGAAGTAGGTTCCAGGCCTGATCGTCTCCCACTTGCTTTCATGATGCCAATAGCAATGGATATTGAGACATCGCTTGAAAATATGACAGATATCATCCGTTTCTCGAGAGCTGGCAGCATCCGTCGCATGAGAGAGACGATTAAAGACATTGATTTCATTATTTCATCGAACAACCCTGAGAAGGTGAAGGAACAACTACTTTCCTTGCCTGCCATTAAACATGTCATTGCAGCAGGTGATACGAAAGTGTCCGTAACACTTGATTACCAATATGATGTGTCGGTGGATTTTCGGATTGTAACAGATGCTGAATTTATTACAACGCTGCACCATTTTACCGGATCGAAAGACCATAATGTGCGAATGCGTCAGTTAGCGAAAGATCGTGGCGAGAAAATTAGTGAATATGGCGTTGAAAATATGGAGACAGGTGAGATTCTTACCTTTGATTCAGAAGAAGCCTTCTATGCCCATTTCGATCTGCCGTTCATACCACCGGAAATTCGTGAAGATGGAACAGAAGTGGAAGGGTACACGGATAAAGAACCACTTGTTTCCCTTGGAGATATTAAAGGGGATCTCCATATGCATACAACCTGGAGTGATGGAGCTTATTCCATTGAAGAGATGGTTGAAGCGTGCCGTGCTAAAGGCTATACATATATGGCGATCACCGATCATTCCCAATATTTAAAAGTTGCCAACGGATTAACAGCTGAACGATTACGGGAACAAAAAGAGATCATTCACGCTTTAAACGATAAATATGATGATATTACTATCCTATCAGGAATCGAAATGGATATTTTGCCTGATGGATCTCTCGATTATGAGGATGAATTGCTTGCCGAAATGGATCTTGTCATTGCTTCGATTCATTCAAGTTTTTCACAATCCAAAGAGAAGATCATGGAACGACTAAGAAACGCGATGGAAAATCCCCATGTGGATATCATTGCCCATCCAACAGGCCGTTTGATTGGGAAACGTTCTGGATATGAAGTCGATATGGACCAATTAATCGAACTCGCGGCAAAAACAAACACCGCACTAGAACTGAATGCTAATCCGAATCGATTAGATCTTGCTCCTCCTTATTTAAGAAAGGCACAAGAAGCGGGCGTAATGATCGTGATTAATACGGACGCACATAATTTTGATATGCTTGAACATATGGCAGTAGGCGTCTCTTCAGCGAAAAAAGGCTGGGTGAAACTTTCTTCCGTCTTAAACGTAAAAGAACCAGACGAACTACTTGCCTTTTTAAACAGAAATGATTAATTGACGCACATGAAAAGGGAGGACTACAACTCCATGCATTCGAAAGTTTTGAAAACATTGGAATTTGATAAAATAAAAGAACAGCTATTGAAATATGCTTCTTCTGCAATCGGTAAAGAAAAGGCGGCTGAGCTCGCCCCTTCTACAGACCTTACTGAGGTGACAAACTGGCAGGAAGAAACAGATGAAGCAGCAAATGTACTCCGTAGGAAGGGCAATGTCCCACTCGGTGGAATATTTGATATTCGTCCACATGCCAAACGGGCCCAAATTGGTGGGATGCTCAGCCCTCATGAATTAATGGAAATCGCTAGCACCATTCGTGCAGGCCGAATTCTTGGTCGCTTTTTTGAAGAATTACTTGAAAATGAATTTAGTGTGCCAAACCTAAATGGCTATATGGAAACATTGCTTCCTCTGCCTGAATTGCAACAGCAAATTTCCTATTGCATTGGGGAGAATGGCGAAGTCCTAGATTCAGCTAGTGATAAATTAAGAACGATACGAAATCAACTGCGCACAAACGAAAGCAGAATACGTGAAAAATTAGAAAGCATGATTCGTTCTTCTAATGCTCAGAAAATGCTTTCCGATGCGATTATTACGATTCGAAATGATCGATTTGTTATTCCAGTTAAACAAGAATATCGCAGTAATTACGGCGGAATCATCCATGACCAGTCCTCTTCAGGGCAGACTTTATTCATAGAACCGCAAGTGGTTGTTGAGCTCAATAATGTACTTCAAGAAGCAAGATTGAAAGAACAGTTGGAAATTGAGCGCATTCTTGTGGAATTATCACAAGCGGTTGGCGAGCATACGCATGACTTACTCGTCAATGTAAAGGTACTTGCGCAAATCGATTTCATTTTTGCAAAAGCCCGTTATGCGAAGGCAATCAAAGGTTCGAAACCTGCTTTAAATGATGAGGGCAGAGTTAAACTATTAAAAGCAAAACATCCTCTCATTCCTGCTGATGAAGTAGTAGCAAACGATATTTACTTAGGTGATGAATTTACAACGATTGTGATTACCGGGCCGAATACCGGGGGGAAAACCGTAACGATTAAAACAATTGGGCTTTTAACATTAATGGCTCAATCAGGCTTACAAATCCCTGCTTTGGATGGATCGGAAGTCGCTGTATTCAAGCATGTGTTTGCGGATATTGGTGATGAACAGTCCATTGAGCAAAGCTTAAGTACGTTTTCTTCTCACATGGTCAATATTGTCGATATTTTAAAGTATGTGGATTATGAAAGTCTTGTCTTATTTGATGAGCTTGGTTCTGGAACAGATCCACAGGAAGGTGCGGCACTTGCCATCTCCATCCTTGATGAAGTCTACAAGCGCGGGGCAAGAGTCATCGCGACTTCCCATTATCCGGAATTAAAAGCATATGGCTATGACCATGAAGGGGTCATCAATGCCAGTGTCGAATTTGATGTGGAATCACTAAGACCGACCTATAAGTTATTGATCGGCGTACCCGGACGCAGTAATGCATTCGAAATTTCAAAGCGGCTCGGATTGAATGATGCAGTGATTAATCATGCGCGCAGTCATATTGGCGCTGATACGAATAAAGTGGAGAGTATGATTGCCTCACTAGAAGAAAGCAGAAGACAAGCTGAAGAGGATGCAAGGGAAGCAGCAGATTATCTAAAGCAAACCGAAAAACTGCATAATGAGCTGCAAAAAGAAACGCTGGAGTATCATCAAGAAAAAGATTCGCTGATGGAGAAAGCGGCAGAAAAAGCAGCCGATTTAATTGAACAAGCGAAAAAAGAAGCGGAAGCCATTATTGCCGATTTGCGAAAGATGCGACTTGAGAAAAGTGTCGATATTAAGGAACACGAATTGATTGAAGCGCGAAAACGTTTGGAGGAAGCAACACCAGTTATCAAGAAAACGTCTAAACCACTCGTGAAAAAAGCGCCTAGAACGATTCAACCAGGTGATGAAGTAAAAGTGATCTCTTTTGGGCAAAAAGGGCACGCAATTGAGAAAGTTTCCAATACAGAATGGCAAGTACAAATTGGGATCATGAAAATGAAAGTAGACGAAGCCGATATTCAGCTGATTGGTGCGCCAAAGCCGGAAAAAATGGCAAAGCCACTATCAACGGTAAGAGGCAAGGACTATCATGTAAGCTTAGAACTTGATCTTCGCGGTGAACGCTATGAAAATGCCTTATCAAGAGTTGAGAAGTATATTGATGATGCCCTGCTTGCAGGCTATCCTCGTGTATCCATCATTCATGGCAAAGGAACAGGTGCTCTAAGACAAGGGGTTCAGGAATATTTGAAAAACCATCGCTCGGTTAAACGCAGTCGCTTTGGTGAAGCGGGTGAAGGTGGAACAGGAGTTACAGTCGTCGAATTTAAATAAGGGCGAATCAGGAGAAGTTGAATGGAAAAAATCTGGGGAAATGAATATGTGTATACGACTGCTTATTATAGTGTTGTCATTTTATGTATTGTCTTGTTTTTAGCTGTATTTGAGCTGGTAACCAAGTATAAAAATTGGGAAGAAATTAAAAATGGCAACGTATCTGTCGCGATGGCCACAGGCGGAAAAATATTTGGAATATCCAACGTTTTTCGCCACTCCATTATTCACAACGATTCTTTATTGACGATGATTGGCTGGGGGGTTTACGGATTTGTTCTGTTATTACTCGGCTATTTCATATTCGAGTTTTTAACCCCAGGCTTTAAGGTCGATGAAGAAATTGAAAATGACAATCGCGCAGTCGGACTATTGGCGATGATTATTTCCATCGGCTTGTCCTTTGTCATTGGAGCAGGGATTTCATAAGTCTTAGAGAAGGGAAGAAGTTGAAATGTTGGAAAGACTTGCGAAGATCTTATTTATTTGCTGCGGAACCTTTCTTGTCATTGGAGTTATTTATATGGTAGTCAGTGGTTAAATCACAAAAAAACAGTTTACCGAAAAAGGGTCAGACCCCACATCCACTTTTTACTGTTTAGAGAAGCGTAAATGCCTTAATAAACAGTGTGTAGAGTATGGGGTCAGACCCTTGTTTTGATAAATGAGCTTAGTTAAGATTTCATTCTACATCAATTTCGAAATAAACATGGTGGCGATACCAAAGTAAATAAGTAGTGATAGGATATCGTTTAGTGTTGTAATTAATGGACCAGAAGCGATAGCAGGGTCGATGTTAAATTTATATAATATTAGCGGAATAATCGTCCCAGCTAAAGTTCCAATAATGAGAGTCATAAATAATGAACTTCCAACTACTAACCCTAGAACTGGATTTCCTTGCCAAATTAAAGCGATAATCGAAATTAAGATGCCGCAAGTAATGCCGATGATTAATCCAACGTTCAATTCTCGCAAAATAAGTTTGAAAACAACTCCTCGATCCGTATCATTAGTAGCTAGACCTCTTACAACAACAGCTAAAGATTGTGTACCTGTATTACCTGTCATCCCAGCAATCATGGGCATAAAGTAGGCCAGTGCAACTACTTTGGATAATGTTTCTTCAAAACTACTAATAATCGTTCCAGACACTAAACCGATAAATAAAAGTAAAATAAGCCATGGGAGTCGGCGGTACGCGGCCACATGTGCCTTCGTATCAAAATCGATCGCTTTACCCGATGCTGACAGTTTTTCAATGTCTTCATTTGCTTCTTTAATAACAACATCAATAATATCATCAACAGTTACAATTCCTACTAATTCATGATTTTTTTCGACTACAGGAACGGATACAAAGTCATAACGCTCAATAATACGAGCGACTTCTTCTTGGTCAGCGGAAGCCGGAACGGAGATCACACGGCTATACATAATATCTTGAATCTTTTCATACTCATCACTTATGATTAAATCTCGATAGGAGACAACACCTACTAATTTTTTATCATGATCAATGACATACAGATAGTTAATCGTTCCCGAGAACTCTGCAAATATTTTAAGTTTATCAACGGATTCACGAACCGTATAGTGTTGAGGAATCCACACGAACCGGTTTGTCATGATTCGACCTGCCGTTTCAGGAGGATAGTTCATGATATGTTGAACGATTTTCGATTCTTCTTGTTTCATACCTGAAAGAAGTTCTTCAATTTTATCAGGAGA
This sequence comes from Peribacillus sp. JNUCC 23, assembly GCF_053653995.1. The sequence continues at coordinate 3,384,424 of NZ_CM132202.1, read as the reverse complement.
TAGGTTCTCTAACAATGAAGCTAAATCATCATTTTCCATTAGATCCATTACTTGACCGGATTTTTCAATTCCTAATTTAGTAAGGATTTTTAATTGATGTACTTTTTCAACTTCCTGAATAAGCTCAGCGATTTGTTCCGATGTAAGAAACAATAAGAACCGAGTATGATGTTTTTCTGGAAGCCCCTCAAAAATTCGTGCAATATCATAAGGTTGAAGTTCTTCTATTATTGTTTGGAATTCATTTCTTTTGCCTTCTTTTACTACTTTTATGATTTGAAGCGCTAGTTGGTCTTCTGTCATGTCTTTTATCATCTTCGCCACTCCTTTTTGAGGAGTAAGAAATAATTCCCCTCAGTGATCTAACAAAAGTAAGAAAAATGATGTGAAATTCGTCTTTCATAACCTTTGTATTTATTTGATTTTTATGCTTTAAGTAGGGGTCCGAATCTGGGTCCATTACTCCTCACCTCCCAAATAGAAAAGTACAAGCTCATGAAATCCTCGTACCAGAAGTTTTCCAAAATGAAAAACACCTCCATTACAAATGAAGGTGTAACACACGGTACTATATGTACATTGTCTGCATGACAAATACATGGCAGTCAATCTGTTCCTCCATTCGTAGAGCTTTAGCACTGTGTGGCATAGGACAATCGCCAGCTACATTAAAAACCACCTTATGTCGATGGTTCCTGTTGACCCATTGGCGTCTTTCGACATTTTTGGGCAGTAGCATATCTCCAACACAGGAGCCTCACCTAACGAGGATATTTAGTTTGCAAATTCACTCTAAAGGAATATTTTTTAGAAGTCAATGTTTATCTATTCATAAGTCTGCCTTTTTTTAGTCTTTGTGAATGGAATGTTCCTCCTTCGTTTGCTTTTTTCTTAATATGTGAGTAAACCCACGCAAAAATCTATTCAACCTCATACTATGTTCATTAGTGGAACAATAGCATGTCCACCTTCATTCGTATCATTATTTTATATTAGAAGGAATTGTGACTCATTGTCAGGTATATTATAATAAAGGATAAAATTTTAAATTTTCTGTTTTTTAAAAGGAGGAATTGGATGAACGACAAGCCATGGCAAGATATGTATCCAGCTACTATTCCTACGTCACTTGAATACACAGAAAAACCACTGCACTCATTTTTAAAGCAATCCGCAGAAGAATTCTCCGATACGATAGCCATTCACTTTGAAGGAAAAGAGATGACGTATAAGGAACTTTATGAATCGGCTCTTAAATTTTCCGCATACCTACAAGATATTGGGCTCAAAAAGGGGGACCGGGTGGCCATTATGCTACCAAATAGTCCGCAAGTTGTTATTGGTTTCTTTGGAACGCTTATGGCTGGTGGAGTCGTTGTTCAAACGAACCCACTTTATACGGAACGAGAGCTTGAGTATCATCTAAACGATTCTGGAGCGACATTTATTTTAACACTAGACATTCTCTTCCCGCGAGTTTCGGCCATTGCTAAAAGAACGGATCTTAAACACATCGTTATAACCACCATCAAAGATTATTTGCCCTTCCCGAAAAATCTTATCTATCCATTTATTCAGAAAAAACAATACGGACTCGTTGTTAAAGTCGAGCATAGCGGCAACCATCATTTATTAAAAGAAATTATGAAAACAAGCGTACCTCAAGAATCAACCGTAGAAACGGATTTCGAAAATGACATCGCATTATTGCAATATACAGGTGGCACAACTGGCTTTCCGAAGGGAGTCATGTTGACGCATAAAAACTTACTAGCGAACACGGAGATGTGTAAAGCATGGTTGTACAAAGGGGGGCGAGGGAAAGAAAAGGTTCTCGGCATTATCCCATTTTTCCATGTGTATGGGATGACCACAGTCATGCTTTTGTCCGTTGTACAAGGCTATCAAATGATTTTAATGCCCAATTTTAATGCTGAAAAAACGCTAAAAACGATTCACAAAGAAAAGCCGACCACGTTTCCGGGAGCACCCACCATTTATATTGGCTTGTTGAACCATCCTGATATCGGAAAGTATGATTTATCTTCGATTGATGCATGTATTAGTGGATCGGCTGCTTTGCCCGTAGAAATCCAAGAGCAGTTCGAACGGGTCACAGGTGGAAAATTAGTAGAAGGCTATGGCTTATCAGAAGCTTCACCTGTTACACATGCCAATCTAATCTGGGATGAACCCCGTGTTAAAGGGAGCATTGGATTGCCATGGCCGGATACGGATGCTGCGATTCTTTCTTTGGAAACAGGAGAGCCTGTGCCAGTAGGAGAAATCGGTGAAATTTCCATTAAAGGTCCTCAAGTGATGAAAGGCTATTGGAACCGACCAGAAGAAACAGAAGCAGCATTCAGAAATGGTTGGCTTCTTACAGGCGACCTTGGATATATGGATGAAAAGGGTTATTTTTATGTAGTTGACCGGAAAAAAGATGTCATTATTGCTGGCGGCTTTAATATTTATCCGCGTGAAATTGAAGAAGTGTTATATGAGCATGAAGATATTCAAGAACTTGTTGTCGCAGGTATCCCTGATCCATATCGTGGTGAAACCGTGAAGGCTTATATCGTCTTGAAAGAAGGAGCTTCGGTTACGGATGAGGAGTTAGATGAATTCGCAAGAAAATATCTCGCGGCATACAAAGTACCACGCGTATATGAAATCCGTAAAGAACTACCAAAAACAGCAGTAGGAAAAATTTTGCGTCGGGCCCTTATTGAAGAAGAAAAGAAGAAATGGAGTGAAGATGAACATAAGAAGGCCTAATGATTGGCTTCGGTTTAGCCCATGATCCAAGTGCAAATATGAATGAAAAATCGAACGGTCTGACCTCGTACTCAATAATCAGTGTGTAGTGTTTCATACACTTATTTTATACTGTATTTAGTTGGTGCGGGGTCTGTCCTTTTTCAGTGACAAAAGTAACAGCATGAAGCGGCGTTTGAATGAACATTTCTCCTTGACAGGTAGGGTCATTCACTCTACTATAAAAATATGAATGACTATTCATTCATATCTAAAATGATAAGGAGAAGTTCAGTGAACCGAAATAAACCAAAGTATAAACAAATCATAGATGCTGCTGTTGTTGTAATTGCACAGAATGGCTATCATCAAGCACAAGTTTCAAAAATTGCCAAACAAGCAGGAGTCGCTGACGGTACAATCTATCTGTATTTTAAAAACAAAGAAGACATTTTAATTTCATTATTCTATGAAAAAATGGGTTATTTTGTAGAACAAATTGAAGAGGAAATAAAGGAAACGATGAGTGCGGCGGAGAAATTACTTGTAATGATCAGAAAACATTTTCAAATTCTTGCAAGTGATGCGAACTTGGCCATTGTCACCCAGCTTGAATTACGGCAGTCCAATCTTGAACTCCGAGAGAGGATCAATGATGTGCTACGAGACTATTTAAAGATCGTAGACACGATCATCATTGAAGGAAAAGAGAACGGTGAGTTTCTTTCAAATTTGGATGTCAGACTAACAAGGCAGATGATTTTTGGAACGATTGATGAAACGGCAACAACTTGGGTAATGAACGATCAAAAGTATTCCTTGCCAGATCTTGCAGAATCGGTCCATCAACTATTACTTGGCGGTTGTGGCTCTAAAAAGTAGAATTCTTTCGTTTAAATAAGAAGCTTGGCACCATACATTTCTGTAAGTTTTTTTACATAATTATTTATACATTTAAGGAGGGGATGATCATGGCGTTTTTAAACCATTCTATCGAAAATCACGTTGCTCTCGTTACGATTCAAAGGGCTCCTGCGAACGCACTTTCTTCAAGTCTCATCCAGGAAATTTCACAGCTGTTTGATGAGCTGGTAACGAATCAAGCAGTTCGTTGCGTGCTGATCCACGGAGAAGGAAGGTTTTTCTCTGCGGGTGCTGATATAAAAGAGTTTACAAGTGTAAGTAGTGGTGAAGCCTTCACGAAACTTTCCAGAAATGGCCAAGAAGTATTTGAGAAAATTGAACGATATCCAAAACCGGTTATTGCTGCCATTCATGGTGCAGCTCTTGGGGGAGGTTTGGAACTAGCGATGGCTTGTCATATCCGTTTGGTTACAAAAAATTCCAAAATTGGTTTGCCAGAGCTACAGCTTGGACTTGTACCTGGCTTTGGTGGCACCCAGCGTCTAACCCGTTATGTGGGAGTTGCAAAGGCTGCTGAAATGCTGTTTACGAGTGAACCGATTACGGGTACAGAGGCTGTTCAATGCGGGTTGGCAAACCATGCTTATTCAGATGAAGAGCTTTTGCCAAAAGCAAAGGAGTTGGCAGAGAAAGTTGCACAGAAAAGCCCACTCGCATTGAAAGCGGCGATTGACCTTTTAAACGATGCCAAGCCAGAGAGTTTTTATAAAGGCATTGAAAACGAAGCGAAAAGCTTTGGTACGATATTTGTTTCTGAAGATGCCAAAGAAGGAATCAGTGCTTTTATTGAAAAAAGAGAGGCTGTTTTTAAAGGTAAGTAATGAAACTTTTCTAATCGGACTTGTTCAAAAAGGCGGATAAAAAACGGGCCGATCTTTTTGAACAATGTCTAAAATAGTCTTAATTTTTTAAAAAAATAGGAGGGATTCCTTTGAATATTTACGTATTACTGAAAAGAACGTTTGATACAGAAGAAAAAATTACTTTAGCAAACGGCAAAATCAATGAAGACGGCGCTGAATTCATTATTAACCCGTATGATGAGTATGCGGTAGAAGAAGCGATCCAAGTGCGCGATGCACAAGGTGGAGAAGTAACAGTTGTTACTGTTGGAAACGAATTCGCTGAAAAGCAGTTGCGTACAGCACTTGCCATGGGCGCTGATAAAGCAGTTTTAATCAATATTGAAGAAGATGTAGCATATGGCGATCAATTCACGACAGCGAAAATTATTAGTAAATATTTAAAAGATAAAGATCCTGATTTAATTATTGCTGGTAATGTAGCGATTGACGGCGGTTCAGGCCAAGTTGGGCCACGAGTAGCTGAACTTCTTGGCATTCCTTATATTACAACCATTACTCAGCTTAAAATTGCTGGTACAAATGTAAGCGTTACCCGTGATGTTGAAGGCGACGCTGAAATCATCGAAACGTCCTTGCCGTTATTAGTTACGGCTCAGCAAGGCTTGAATGAGCCGCGTTATCCATCTCTTCCTGGCATTATGAAAGCAAGGAAGAAACCGTTTGAAGAATTAGAGTTGGATGATTTAGAACTTGAAGAAGACGATGTAGCAGCGAAAACAAAAACGATTGAAATCTACCTTCCACCTAAAAAAGAAGCAGGAAAAGTACTGAGCGGTGATATGAGCGAGCAAGTAAAAGAACTCGTACAACTACTGCGCTCAGAAGCGAAAGTGATTTAGTTTTAACAGCAAATCAAAACGACGATCCCGATTCAAACAATAAAGTGAAACTTCCATCAGTGGGGTTTGTTTTCCGCTGCCGGATAGTTAAACCAGGATAAATGACTTACAGGAGGTTTTTTTAATGGCTAGAAAAGTCCTTGTATTAGGTGAAGTACGTGACGGATCTCTGAGAAATGTATCATTTGAAGCAATCGGCGCAGCTAATTTGGCAGCAGATGGCGGTGAGGTAGTCGGCGTTTTAGTAGGAGAAAACATACAAACGTTAGGCAATGAATTCATTCAATATGGTGCGGACCGCGTCATTACAGTAGAAGATGAAAAACTTGCTCAATATACGTCTGATGGGTATGCACAAGCAGTTCTTGCAGTCATTGCTGCGGAAAATCCAGAAGGCATTATTTTCGGTCATACAGCTCTTGGCAAAGACCTTGCGCCCAGAATTGCCGGGAAACTGAATTCAGGGCTTATTTCTGATGTCACATCCATTGAAGAAGCAGGCGGAAATCTAGTCTTCACTCGTCCGATCTATTCAGGCAAAGCGTTCGAGAAGAAAATTGTAACAGATGGAGTCATCTTTGCAACGATTCGTCCGAATAACATCGAGCCATTAGCGAAGGATGAAAGTCGAACCGGTGATGTTTCTTCTCTTCGTGTGGAGATTAAAGATCTTCGTGCTATTATCAAAGATGTAGTAAGAAAAGCAACAGAAGGAGTGGATCTTTCAGAAGCGAAAGTAGTCATTGCCGGTGGACGTGGCGTAAAAAGTGAAGAAGGCTTCAAGCCATTGAAGGAACTTGCTCAAGTTCTTGGCGGAGCTGTCGGCGCTTCCCGAGGTGCATGTGATGCAGACTATTGTGATTATTCCCTTCAAATTGGGCAAACAGGAAAAGTGGTCACACCTGATCTTTATATCGCATGTGGTATCTCTGGGGCGATCCAACATTTAGCGGGCATGTCCAACTCTAAAGTGATCGTCGCGATCAACAAAGACCCTGAAGCAAACATCTTCAAGATTGCTGATTACGGCATTGTCGGCGATTTATTTGAAGTCGTTCCATTACTTATTGAAGAATGTAAGAAACTTAAATTAAACGTCTAAAGGGTCTGATTCTTCCGTTGAAAGACATTTGCTCATCAAGCAGATGTCTTGATTTTTGCAATCAGATGATGCTATTTTAAGAATTAATCCCGCATTAACGGGCAGTACCCCCCACCTCAAGGCTTAGATGAATCGAAGAAGTATACGTGGGGGATAACTGCCCGTAAATGCCCGATTGGTGAGATACAGTGAAACTTACCTTTGCGGTTTTCAAAGGTTTAGTTGAACCAATCGGGTTCGTAGAGTCGCTTTATCTACGCTGCGCGGAGATATTAGCGACACTAGAACGGGACTAACAATCAGTGGGGATGAAGAACACTCCCCACTGATTGAAGTTTCACTTTATACGAATCATATTGCGAATAGATACGTAAGTTAAGGGTATCTTAGCAATGAAGCAAAATAATAGTAAGCATCTCATTATCAATGGTATACTGGTTTTAGAAATATAGTTTATTAGGAGGCATATATTATGGCAATTGTACACTCGACTGACCAAACATTTACAACAGATACAAACGAAGGTTTAGTTCTTGCTGATTTCTGGGCACCGTGGTGCGGACCTTGTAAAATGATCGCTCCAGTTCTTGAAGAACTTGATGGCGAAATTGGTGACAAAGTGAAAATCGTTAAAGTGGATGTAGACGAAAACCAAGAAACTGCTGGTAAATTCGGCGTAATGAGCATCCCAACTTTAATCGTGTTAAAAGATGGAGAAGTTGTTGACAAAGTGGTTGGCTTCCAACCGAAAGAAGCATTATCAGAACTTCTTGCAAAACACGCTTAATTCTTTTATATTTAAGAAACTTCAAGTCTATGGCTTGGAGTTTTTTCTTTTATACACTTTATGTAGATTGATTGGTTGGGAGGTTGAACATGAATCAGAGAATTAAGGACAAGCTTGCCCTGCTTCCTGATCATCCCGGCTGTTACTTGATGAAAGATCGCCAGGGAACGATTATTTATGTCGGTAAAGCCAAGGTACTGAAAAACCGAGTTCGCTCGTATTTTACTGGCTCGCATGACGGAAAAACGCTTAGACTCGTCAATGAAATTGAAGACTTTGAATATATCGTTACATCATCAAATATTGAAGCACTCATTTTAGAATTAAACTTAATCAAGAAACATGATCCGAAATATAATATTATGCTGAAGGACGATAAAACGTATCCGTTCATCAAGCTGACGAATGAGCGTCATCCGCGCTTAATCATCACCAGAAAAGTGAAAAAAGATAATGGTAAATATTTTGGTCCCTATCCGAATGTCATCGCGGCTAATGAAACGAAAAAGCTCCTTGACCGCATTTATCCGCTTAGAAAGTGTAATACATTGCCTGATCGCGTGTGCTTATACTATCATCTTGGTCAATGTCTCGCACCATGTGTGAAAGAAGTGCCACAGGAAAAATACAAAACGATGATGGGTGAAATTACGCGATTTTTAAATGGTGGCTATCAAGAAATTAAAAATGAGTTGTCTGATAAAATGCATGAGGCAGCTGAAGAACTTGATTTTGAACGGGCTAAGGAATATCGAGATCAAATCGCCCATATTGTCGTTACGATGGAAAAGCAAAAAATGATGTCCAATGATTATACAGATCGTGACGTTTTTGGTTTTGCATATGATAAAGGCTGGATGTGTGTACAAGTATTCTTTGTTCGTCAAGGTAAATTGATTGAACGTGACGTCTCGTTGTTTCCGATATACGATGAACCTGATCAAGAATTGCTAACATACCTGGGGCAATTTTATTCAAAGGCAAATCATTTCAAGCCGAAAGAAATTTTTCTACCTGAATCAGTAGATACACAATTAGCGGAGCAATTATTACAGGTTAAAATTCTTACCCCGAAAATTGGACAAAAGAAAGAATTACTCAATCTTGCTAGTAAAAATGCTAGCATTGCGTTGGGAGAAAAATTTGCTTTAATTGACCGGGATGAGGATCGCACGATTAAAGCAGTGGAGAGGCTTGGAGAACAGCTCGGCATTTATACACCGCACAGAATTGAAGCTTTCGATAATTCAAATATTCAAGGAACGAATCCTGTTTCTGCGCTCGTTGTCTTTATCGACGGAAAACCTGAAAAACGGGAATATCGTAAATACAAGATTAAAACGGTTAAAGGACCAGACGATTACGAATCAATGCGTGAGGTAGTCCGTCGCCGCTACTCGAGAGTGTTGAAAGAAGGACTCCCGCTTCCAGATTTAATCATTATTGATGGCGGTAAAGGGCATGTTGAAGCAGTTCGCGATATTTTAGAAAATGAACTCGGTCTAGAAGTCCCACTCTCAGGCCTTGTAAAAGATGAAAAGCATCGTACATCTGAACTGATGATTGGCAATCCACTTGAGATTATCCCGCTTAACCATAGGAGTCAGGAATTTTATCTGCTACAACGGATTCAAGATGAGGTGCATCGTTTTGCCATCACTTTTCACCGCCAGCTGCGAGGTAAAAATGCTTTTCAATCTTTGCTTGATGAAATTGAAGGCATCGGCGAGAAACGAAAAAAACAACTTCTAAAGCATTTTGGCTCAGTAAAGAAAATGCGTGAAGCAACGGTAGAAGAAGTTCAAGCGGCAGGCATTCCGCGATCTGTCGCTCAAGAGCTTGTAAAGAAATTGCAAGAATAATCTTGCTGTTCAAAATTGGGTATGCTATACTACAGTTAATTTTTAAAAGTAATATACGTTTTTAATAAATTTGATTGTCTAGCTACAGCGCCTAGCCCGGCTGAGGTCATAAGTCAAACATCTGATGGAGAGAAAATCACTCTCCATACAGATGTTTGCCTTATGCTCTGTCTGAGGCTGAACAAGGCGCTTACGCTTTTCGTGTGTTGATAGAGGTGCGGGTTTCATTAGTAAAGACTTGGAGAAGGATGAGCTTCTGTGAAAAGTCTTGAAAGGGGAAGTCGCCGAAGCGATCAAGTCTCATAGCTTGATTTTGCTGGTCTGACATTGAATAAATGGCAGATTGTCAGAACAATTTTGTTCTGGAGGGCTATCTCACTGTGATATTCGTATGTATTTACGTTACCACAGCAATGAGATAATTCTCATTGCTTTTTTTGTATGCAAAAAAACAGCTGGAAAGGGTGTCACAAAGTGGGATTAATCGTGCAGAAATTTGGCGGTACATCAGTAGGAAATATTGAAAAAATAAAGCATGTAGCAACTCGGGTAATAGAAGAAGCGGCTCTTGGGAATGAGGTTGTTGTCGTTGTGTCGGCAATGGGCAAAACGACCGACGAGCTCGTTAGGATGGCGAATGAAATCAGTAATACTCCGAGCAAACGGGAAATGGATATGCTGTTATCAACTGGAGAACAGGTCACGATTTCATTTCTTACGATGGCATTACAAGAACTTGGGTATGACACGGTTTCTTTTACCGGTTGGCAAGCTGGGATTAAAGCTGAATCGATTCATGGGAATGCAAGAATTTTGGATATTGAGACGAATCGGGTCAAAGAACAGCTTTCGGCAGGAAAAATCGTTGTTGTAGCGGGCTTCCAAGGAGTGGATGCGAGCGGTGAAATCATGACATTGGGCCGAGGTGGATCCGATACGACCGCTGTTGCATTAGCGGCAGCTTTAAAAGCAGAACGCTGTGACATTTATACAGATGTTACAGGTGTGTTCACAACAGATCCTCGTTTTGTAAAATCAGCAAGGAAATTACAATCGATTTCTTATGATGAAATGCTTGAATTGGCGAATCTTGGGGCAGGCGTCCTTCACCCACGTGCAGTAGAATTTGCGAAGAATTATGGAATACCGCTAGTCGTTCGCTCAAGTATAGAACGGGAACAAGGAACAATCATTGAGGAGGAAGTAACGATGGAAGAGAATTTAATTGTTAGAGGGATTGCATTTGAAGACAGTATTACACGGGTAACCATTTTTGGACTGACTGGAAGATTAACTTCCTTATCTACCATTTTCACAACCCTTGCCGAGCAGCACTTAAATGTAGACATTATTATCCAAAGCATTACGGATACTGGTACGACGAATCTAACATTCTCGATTAAAGAGGATGACGTAAGTGACGTGTTAACGGTTTTAGAAAGTAATAAAAAAGAATTACAGTTTGAAAGAATTGAAACGGAAAGTAATTTAGCGAAAGTGAGCATCGTTGGTTCGGGAATGGTTTCTAATCCGGGTGTTGCAGCGAAAATGTTTGCGATTCTTGCAGATGCAGGCATCCAAGTGAAAATGGTCAGCACATCTGAAATCAAAGTTTCTACGGTTATCCCAGACAAAGACATGGTTCTGGCTGTTGAAACATTGCATGTGGAATTTCAACTTGATGAAAGAACGGTAGTCAAAGCGTAAAAAATGAGTAGAGGATCGTTAAACCTATGCAAAGCATGGCTAAACGATCCTCTTTATCTACTTATCCCACATTAACGGAAAGTCAAGCGCCCCACTGATGGAAGTTTCACTTTATCTACTCAATCGGGTCTTTTAAATCTAATTTTACGAATATCGTAGCTCTGCGGGCGCGACGTTTCGTTTCTTCGGCGCCTTCTGCTGTGAATTTTCTTTGTAAGCTGATTTGTTCAGCAAGAAATCCAGTCTCAAGTTGAAAGTGACATGCGGTGTTCAATTCAAACCGTCTTTCAACCATTATTCCAGTTAATGTCATTTCGATTTCGTCTTTGGATTGCTTGACCAATGTTAAGTCCCCCCAGCCGGCACTAGAGAAAAAGTTAATGGTTTCATCTATGTTGTGAAGCGGGAATTTCCTTGCCAACTGTTTTCCAGCCCAGTATAGAACATGGGGAGAATCTTTGCCTAAAATATCATTTAATAGTATTTCTCTAATTAACTCGTAGCCAAAAATCGGGATATGCATTTCAGTGTTATCAGATAATTCTTGCAGAGCCTGAGCTTCTTTTTCCATTGTATTCCCCACTTTCTATACAACTATTATATACGTTTTGTGAGTTGAAGCATTAATTTTTATAGGAAAATCTAAAATTAAATTGTTGGATAAATGGTGACTTATGGGATTTTCCTTAGGTGAATAAGGAAAAAAACTAGTAAAATATTTCTATTTTGAAAAAAGAAATCTTGTATCCGTTTTCTTGACGCAATTATCAGACAGGGGTAAAATGGACATGTCAGAAGATTGTTAAATAGTTTCATACAATTAGAAAATGCAGGGGTAAGGGAGAATTGATTTTATCTTTGCGAGAGTTTTCACAAATTAAGGGGGGGCACTTTGTGGCGCAAAATCGAGAGTTTGGGAACCGTAAGCTTCATTCACTTCTTGGGGTAGTTCCAATTGGACTGTTTTTAATCTTCCATTTAACAGTCAACTATATGGCAACTAAAGGAGCGGATACCTTTAATGCAGCGGTACATTTAATTGAATTCACGCCAATCAAGATTGTCGTTGAGTTTGTTGTCATTTATTTACCGTTGATTTTCCATGCTGTTTATGGGATTTACATCGCTTTTACAGCTAAAAACAACTTAGGAAGATTTAACTTTTTCCGTAACTGGATGTTCTTTTTACAAAGGGTATCAGGAATTATAACGTTAATCTTCCTTATTTGGCATGTGTATACGACAAGAATTCAAGCTGCACTTGGTGCTGAAGTGAACTTTGACATGATGGCAACGATTTTTTCAAGTCCATTCATGATTGTTTTTTACATTGTAGGGCTTCTTTCAACCGTTTTCCATTTCGCTAATGGACTTTGGTCATTCTCGGTAAGCTGGGGGTTAACTGTTTCACCTAAATCGCAAAAGATCATGACTTACATAACATTAGTTGTATTCCTAGTCCTTAGCTATATTGGGCTACGTGCAATTTTTGCTTTCGTATAAAAGGTTCGAATAAATCAGAGCAAGCTAACAAGCTTTGAACGGATATGAGGGAGTGAGCAATAATGGGTAAAGGTAAAATTATTGTCGTCGGTGGAGGTCTAGCAGGGCTAATGGCTACGATTAAAGCGGCTGAGCATGGACAACAGGTAGATCTATTCTCGTTAGTTCCTGTTAAACGTTCTCACTCTGTTTGTGCACAAGGTGGCATAAATGGAGCAGTAAATACAAAAGGTGAAGGGGACTCCCCGTTGATTCACTTTGATGATACAGTTTACGGTGGCGATTTTTTAGCGAACCAGCCGCCAGTTAAAGCAATGTGTGAAGCGGCACCATCAATTATTCATATGTTCGACCGGATGGGTGTTATGTTCAACCGTACACCTGAAGGTTTACTAGATTTCCGTCGCTTCGGCGGTACACAGCATCACCGTACAGCATTTGCTGGGGCGACAACTGGCCAACAATTGCTATATGCATTAGACGAACAAGTTCGTCGCTATGAGGTAGAAGGACTTGTTACGAAATATGAAGGCTGGGAATTCCTCGGGGCTGTTATTGATGAAGATCAAGTAGCGCGCGGGATTGTTGGCCAAGACTTAAAAACAATGGAAATAAAAGCGTTCCCAGGCGATGCTGTCATTATGGCAACCGGTGGACCAGGGATCATCTTTGGTAAATCAACGAATTCAATGATCAATACAGGATCAGCAGCTTCTATTGTTTATCAACAAGGCGCGATTTATTCGAATGGAGAATTCATTCAAATCCATCCGACCGCACTTCCTGGCGATGATAAACTTCGATTAATGTCAGAATCGGCTCGTGGCGAAGGCGGACGTGTTTGGACGTATAAAGACGGGAAACCTTGGTATTTCTTAGAAGAGAAATATCCGGCATACGGAAACCTTGTGCCGCGTGATATTGCCACGCGGGAGATTTTCGATGTGTGCGTAAATATGAAGCTTGGTATTAATGGCGAAAACATGGTTTATCTTGATCTCTCTCATAAAGATCCGAAAGAATTGGATATTAAACTTGGCGGCATCATTGAAATCTATGAAAAATTCATGGGTGAAGATCCACGTAAAGTGCCAATGAAAATCTTCCCTGCTGTTCACTATTCAATGGGCGGACTATGGGTAGATTATGATCAAATGACCAATATTAAAGGCTTATTCGCTGCAGGTGAGTGTGATTATTCACAGCATGGTGGCAATCGTCTAGGTGCTAACTCTCTTCTTTCCGCTATTTACGGTGGAATGGTAGCAGGGCCAAATGCTGTTAAATATATTTCTGGTCTTGAGAAAACAAGCGAATCTCTACCATCTTCTTTATTCGATGGCTATGTGAAGCAAGAACAAGAAAAATGGGATGGCATTATGTCGCTTAATGGAACAGAAAATGCCTATGTTATACACAAAGAGCTTGGCGAATGGATGACAAATAACGTAACTGTAGTACGTCATAACGATCGATTACAAGCAACAGACGATAAAATTGTCGAATTAATGGAACGGTATAAAAATATCAATATTTTAGATACATCAAAATGGAGCAACCAAGGAGCTTCTTTCACAAGACAATTACAAAACATGCTCCAATTAGCTCGGGTTATTACAATAGGTGCTCTTAATCGTAATGAAAGCCGTGGTGCCCATTACAAACCGGACTTCCCGGAACGTAATGACGATGAATTTATGAAAACGACAATGGCTAAGTTTACTGGCCCGAATTCAGCTCCTGAGTTCTATTACGAAGATATTGATGTTTCGTTAATTGCACCACGGAAACGCGACTATACGACAACTCACTAAAAAGAGGGGGAGAAAAGCATGGCTGAGACAAAGACAAAAACAGTACGGTTTGAAATATCAAGACAAGATACTCCAGATTCAGATCCATATATAGAGGTTTTTGAATTAGACTATCGTCCAAATATGAACGTCATTTCTGCCCTAATGGAAATCCGTCGTAACCCGGTAACGGTTGACGGAAAAACAACAACACCGATTTCTTGGGATATGAACTGTTTGGAAGAAGTTTGTGGCGCTTGTTCAATGGTGATCAATGGCAAGCCAAGACAGTCTTGTACAGCACTTATCGACCAATTAGAACAACCGATTCGCTTAAGTCCTATGCGCACATTCCCTGTTGTTCGCGACCTACAAGTGGATCGCAGCCGTATGTTTGATTCATTGAAAAAAGTAAAAGCATGGATCCCAATTGATGGAACGTATAATCTTGGACCAGGTCCTCGTATGCCAGAAAAGAAACGTCAATGGGCGTACGAACTATCTAAATGTATGACTTGTGGTGTGTGCCTTGAAGCTTGCCCGAACGTAAACAGCTCTTCAGACTTCATTGGACCATCAGCACTTTCACAAGTACGTCTATTCAATGCGCACCCAACTGGCGAAATGAATCGTTCAGATCGCCTTAATGCGATTATGGGAGACGGAGGCTTAGCCAACTGCGGGAATTCACAAAACTGTGTACAATCATGCCCGAAAGGCATCCCGCTGACGACTTCAATCGCTTCCTTGAACCGTGACACAACCCTACAATCGTTCCGTAACTTCTTCGGAAGCGATCAAGTTTAATAAAAATAATGAAAAAAGAACCCGGAATTGGGTTCTTTTTTCATTATGGAAAATGGTGAACCCTCATTTATGCGTAAAACTTAGAAAATACGTGTAAAAATTTTTTCTAGTTATTTACGATTGGCACTGGGTAGAGAGTAGTATAACAAAAAAGAAAGATTTGCGTTGTAGGAGGTAATTGTTTGTTTGATTTTGCAGATGTTACCAAATTCATTTTTTCTTTTTTTCTCATCATGCCGATCGTCACGTTTATTCACTTAAGCGGTCACCTATTTTGTGCTGCGATATTTGGAGGTACAGGGAAAAAGCTTACACTCGGCTGCGGGAATAAATTATTTTCAATTTTGAAAATGGATATAAAAAAATACTACTTTTGGAATGGACACTGCGAGTTCGATAAATTACAAGTCGATCATCCATTTAAAAGTGTGATGATTTATTTAGGAGGAGCGCTGTTCAATCTATTCAGCATATTTATTATTAATGGACTCATATTTTTGGACGTATTAAATAATTCTATTTTTTGTTACCAATTCATTTATTTCTCTTTCTATATCATGTTTTTTTCACTTTTTCCGATGTATTTTTCCGATGGATCACCTAGTGATGGACAGGCAGCTTTACTTTCTTTTAAAAAACAAGAGAAGGATATTGTTACAGATGACGTTATAATAAAGAAAAAGAAGGCTGATTCTAAAAACGCAAAACCTTTAGAAGAAGATGATGATGTAATCTAGCCTTTTTGATTATTAAAGTAATAGGCTTTTTAAATAGATGATTTATCAATAGAATAAATGAATAACTATTCATAAATAACATTCATGTGCGTCTCCTCCCAACCTAACGATGAAAAAGGTTTGGGATCTTAATTTCTATCATATTATGAAGGTGGCGGTACGAAGCTGATTTTGCGAAGCTCCGTCCCTTTTCCACAGAAAGGAGCGAATAGAATGAGCAGAATATCATATATCGATAATATGGAAGAATGGGCGTCATCCTTTCAATTTAAACACCCGGTTAAAGTACGTTTTTCAGAAACGGATATGTTTGGACATGTAAACAATACCGTTCCGTTTATGTATTTTGAAGAAGCAAGGATTGAATATTTTAAGAGCATTGGCTTTATGCAAAATTGGGTACACAATGCGAGAGAAGAAATCCCTGTTGTCGCAGATCTACAATGTGATTTTCTCGAGCAATTGTTTTTTGATGATGAAATCGATGTTCACGTCAAGGTAGCTCGAATCGGAAATTCATCCGTAGATCTTCATTACATGGGGACGAAGGAAGGGAAAGTGTGCTTTACAGGTCG